>JBPCKD010000038.1:0-16941 GCA_051004635.1 Pyrinomonadaceae bacterium | reverse complement strand
AGAACCACCTGCGTAAGCGAATGGCCCGCCCTTCAGAACCACCCGCGCAATCGGGTGGCCCGCCTTTCAGAACCACCTGCGTAAGCGGGTGGCCCTCCTCTCAGAACCACCTGCGCAAGCGGGTGGCCCGCCGGTCAGAACCACCTGCGCAAGCGGGTGGCTCGTCGCGTCTCAGATCAAAGCGAGTGGGTGTATGGTGCAATCAATCGAAGTCAGGCAAGTCATCACCCTGCCCGTACAGAACATATTCTATCGCCTTCTCCACACTTCGTTCATTCCACAAGTTTCGCTTGCTTCCTTTGTCTGCCCAAGGGCTATGTTCTGAGGGCCAACAACCGTTTTCACGCATTTTTCTTGTCGCATAGGCTTTGAAGGCGTTAAGAGCACGTTCGGGTTTTGCTGTTCCGATTGAAACAACCGTATGAACGTGGTTTGTTCGGATGTTGATGGCTCGCAAGTTCCATTTACGGAAGTCGCACGTTTCGCGAATGGCATTTTCGATTGAGTCTCGCTGTTTGGCATTTAGAGTTGTGATTTCGCGCGAGAGTAGACTCATCTTATGTTCAAGTAGTTTTGCGTTTGGTGGAAGATAAGGCGCTTGATATTGATTATGGAAACGGTCCACCGAGCCTCGCTTATCGCCGTGAAGCCAAGTGCCATAAGAACGGAACGTAATTAAGTGTGCCACTGGAATTTCGGTGTCGTTCCACATAGTCCTCTTCCTCGGGCCGCCCGCTCACGCAGGCGGTTCTGACAAAACTCGGGCCGCCCGCTCACGCAGGCGGTTCTGACAAAACTCGGGCCGCCCGCTCACGCAGGCGGTTCTGACCAATTTACCGCTGTGCCGGTGCGCTAAGCGAAGCAAGTCGTTTGCGCGCCTCAACAGCCTCTGTGCTGCGCGGGTAGCGGTGAACTATCTCCTGCCAGCTTTCGCCGTCGTAACGAAACCTTTTTTCCCGGGGGTCAAAGATAAAAGTGATCCCCTGCCGGTTGTAGCGATCAAGGCCGTTGAAATTCAAGAAGTAGCTGAATACAGGCGCACCCCCGGCATTCATTTCCTTGTCATTCAGTCTGCGTGAGGCGTCGTGAGAGAGGTGGCTGGCAGCATCTTCGGCGGCCTCGGCGTATATCATCAATACTTCCGGACGAAGCGCCGAGAGCTTAAAGTTATCGAGAAAGATTCGCGCTCTGGTAATGCGATCGAAATCCTCTGAACCTTTGATGAGCCGCAGCAACCTGGCATCGTCGCCCAAACGCCAGACGCAAACAACCGCGTCGCGCTGGACCCATCCGTTGGTTCGGCTGGTGACGTTTACTCTGTAGAAAACAACCCCATCTCGGTTTCGCTTCTCGCCCCGAATCGCAACTAACCCGCCGCGACCAATTCTCCGCAACAACCGCCCGGAAAACTCAGGAGTAGTCCTCAGAGCTGACAGTCGCTCATCTACAACTATCGCGACACGGCCGCCCGGCGGCGCACGCCTCTTCCCTAATGCAGTCATGTCGAGCGAAACGAGGAAGATGCTAACGAGCAATAGGGTCAGAAACTTTCGCAGGTGAATATTCACGGCTTGGCCTCCTCGTAAGGTGGGGTAGATCAAGGGTGAACATGGAGCCTCAGCGGAGCAGCCCGCGTTGGGTGGAAAGAATCGAGGACGCGCCGGAATTCAGCGGGAGACGCGCCGACGAGTTAGATCTGAAATCAAGAGTTTACGACCTGTCATTTTTGCGCCTGGCATCTTTGTATCGGTCTGGGAAGCGAGGATGCGATTGGCAAAACATGCGTGATGAAAATGACAGATTGCCACCGCCAGCGCGTCGGCAGCATCGTGTGGTTCGGGAACGCTCGTGAGCGAGAGCAACGTCTTAACCATCTGCTGAACCTGAAACTTCTCCGCGTTTCCATGCCCCACCACTGTTTGCTTCACGAGCCGGGGGGAGTATTCGTGAATATCAAGGGCCGCGCGCTCGGCAACCAGCATTGCGACGCCGCGCACCTGTCCCAGTTTTAAAGTGACTTTAACATTGGTGGCCAGGAATCCATCTTCAATTGCACAAGCCTCCGGCTGGTGACGCTGAATAATCTCGTCAAGTGCATTCGCAATTTTCAGTAGTCGCGACGGAAACCTTTGTCCCGCGGTCGCCCGGATAGCCCCACATTCCACCAAACTATAACGCCGGCCATCACCTTCGATGATGCCCCAACCGGTCGTCTCACTGCCGGGATCGATTCCTAAGATGCGCATGGAAAGAAATGAAGACTAACCTTTAGAGATTCAGCCTTAGGTTGCGAGTGGATCTCCACCAATCAAAAGTTCAAACTGTGAATTTCTGGCAACCGGAGCGCAGTATACTACAGCGTAAAGTGCAGGCATGGTGTTTTCTTTGACTAGCTGAGACTCGGTGTTTACCAGAATTCTTGCATGACCAGTTGAGGTACTGTGCGATGGTTTAGAAAGGGCACTTGTGCCCCTAACTCGGGGGACAAGTCCCCTCTCTAAAAGGTCTGAACGCCCGCTTCGCACAACCTTGACGAATGTGCAAACTGCTTTGGTGCCGTGCCTGGCGGCACCCTGCTTGCTAGTCACCTCCTGACAACCGGCAAATAACAAAGCCTTCAAAAGACTTACGATTTGTAATGCGATTTGTAAACAGACACATTTGGCGCGTCTGTACCGGAAAGTTACATGATTGAGTGAACAAGGAGGAAAGCCTAGATGAGTCTTAATTCGGAACTTTTATCGAATAACACGAGCAGTAGCGTTAACGTTGGCGGCATTGAGCGAGTGGCCTGCGCAATAACGGGTGGGGCACTGGCAGCATATGGTCTCCGCCGTCGCTCCGCAACGGGATTGGTACTCACTTTAGCGGGAGCTGCATTGCTTCATCGCGGCGGCACTGGACACTGCAATACCTATCAGGCTCTGGGAATTTCCACCGCCGACTCCAGCGGTCAAAAGGCCAGCGACCGTAGCCCCACCGAGCATGAGGCCGGCATAGCTCGCGACGTTCATGTGGAGAAATCAATCGTCATAGATAAGTCGCCGGAGGAGCTATATAACTTTTGGCGAGACTTCGAAAATTTGCCGCGGTTTATGGACCATCTCGAATCCGTGAATAGTGTGGGCTTTAACCGTTGGCATTGGGTGGTCAAAGGACCAGTTGGTACGAGAGCGGAATGGGATGCTGAAATCTACAATGAAAAGCCAAATGAGCTGATTGCCTGGCGCTCGTTGGACGGAACCGTCACTAATGCAGGCTCAGTTCGCTTTGAACCCGCGCCCGGCGAACCAGGAACGCAGGTCAAGGTAGTCCTCAACTATAACGCTCCGGGAGGAAAGGTCAGCGCCCTTGTAGCAAAGCTATTTGGGCAGGAACCTGGGCAGATGATCGAAGGAGATCTGCGCAGGTTGAAGCAATTATTTGAGATTGGAGAGATCGCTGGTGTTAAAAACCAGCCTTCTGGGCGGCACGCGGTGAAGGCTTCAACGGACAACGTGTCTTCCAGTGATTCGGCGTCCACCACCATGACGCCCGCAAGTGACCTGGAGGAAGGTCGGGCTGCGTCATCTGGGCGTTAAATCTAATTTGAGTAGGACCGGCATTCCTATCTGTCATTTTCAAACGACCCCTGCAGCGGGAGCTGCCCCGCCGGGGACCCCGGCCCGAGTGGCCAGGGAACAAATGAATCAAAGGAGGAGAGCATGAAACCGGAACAAGTAAATGAACTTCTTTATCAGGCGCTGGAGACTGAGCTGGGCGGCGTCGAGATTTATACAACCGCACTTCGGTGCGCGGTTAACGAGGAATTAAAAGAGGAGTGGGAGAAGTATTTGGAACAGACGGAGAATCACGTCGAGGTCGTGCAGAGGACCATGGAGACGTTTGGACTCGATATCGGAGCAGAAACTCCGGGACGCCAGGTGGTGCGCCACATTGGTCAATCCCTGGTGAAGGCGATGGAAATGGCATTGCAGGCCGGCGAACCGGCGGCCGCGCAACTAGTGGCTGCTGAATGTGTCACTCTAGCGGAAACGAAAGACCATCTAAACTGGGGATTGATTGGCGAAGTGGCTGAGAAACTCAAAGGCAATGAAGCCAAGGCGCTCAAGGAAGCTCATGAAGAGGTCGAGGGAGAAGAAGACGAGCATCTTTACCACACGACCGGTTGGACCAGGGAGCTTTGGATTGAATCACTCGGCATGCCTGCTGTCCTTCCTCCACCAGAGGAAGTTAAAGAAGTCGAGACTGCAATTGGAGCTGCGCGAGCTAAACATGCGCGCGGTAGCATGCTGTAGTGTCGGATGAGTTTGGTTTGCTCGCTACAGCCCCTAACGGTAAGGTCCTGATTTCTGGTGTAGCGCTGTCGCTTGTCAGCTGATAAAAACGATCCACGAAGCCACACGAAAGTTCACGAAGAAAAGCTTAGCGTCGCTTAGTGTGAATTAGTGGATCGTTTACTTGTCTTCTAAATTTTGACACTACCCGGCTAACTACTTATCGTAAGAGAGAAAGCGGCGCGACCCCTCGGCCTCGCTGCTTTTTTTTGTTCGAAGGAGCTTTTGGCCCCCTGTGTCAATGTTGATTGCCGCTGGGAAAAAGATCCGCCAGAGCTTTGCTCGCCAGCATTTGCCACTCGCCACTGCTGGGCGCCCAGTCAAACTTTTCATAATGCAACTTGCCACCGTGGGGAGGTAGGGTGAAATCGTAAGGCGAGGGTTGGCGAAACTTCTCTGGACCAAACGGAGAGACAGCCAAACTTTCTCGTTGAGTTTCGAAACAGGCAAACATCCGTCGTTTCAGTTTCGTGGCCCGCTCGTCCAACAATAAGGTTGTAGTCTCTCGCTCGGGTCCCGGCAAAAACTCGGGTACCTTCGCTTTAAAATCCTCACTTGGGTGTAAGGCCATCTCGAATAAGGCCGGCGGCTTGAAACCATTTTCCTTCATCAGACGCAGGGCCGCGTGAGTGGCAAAAGCCGTTGCGTCATGGTCTGGGTGGCCGCCTTCATAGGGGTGGGTCACAACGATGTCTGCGCTCGACTGCTGAAGAAAGGTGGTTATCTTTTTTGTCAGGTCGGCCAAATAGTTTGAAGCACAGTGATCGGGGACTTCAAACTCTACCACTCGATCCTTGGGAATATTGGCGATTGCTAAAGCCGAGATGCATTCTCGTTTTCGGGCTGCAGCATACGCTGCCCGTTCTTTGAACCCTGCTGCCTCAGCATCCTGCATATCAGTCGGCGCGCCATCAGTAACATGAAGCACGGTAACGTCGACAAGCTTGGAGATAAGACAGCCTGCTCCAACCACCTCATCCGCCGGGTGTGCGACGATCACGGCACAGCGCATCGTCCGCGTTAAATCGCCCGTACCGAAGAGCCTGGCATGAGCTGAACGGCCATTTTTTCCTTTCGTCGGTTGAATCGGCTGTGTCATCCAGTCACCATACGCCCAAATCTTGTTTTCATGCGGCGCCGCAAACTTCTACCACTGTCGCCTTCTCGCATCGAATCGAGACATGCGTGTGTATGTCCGATACGAAACCGGCAGTGCCGCTCGAGCCGAAAAGACTGGGAATAACAGGACCGGATGTAAGCCTGGCTTGGAACGAATGCGAAGCTTTCTAGTTAGCCCTCAGTCTTTTAGGCTCTGCCTCGCTAAATACAGTCAACCACCATACCAGAGAATGAAGCGTTAAGAGGCAAGCTGATCAAAACCGCATCGGCTTGGCTTCTTATCTAGTCGCCAGCGCAGGAATTTTGTGCCGTGACGAAAGCGCCCGCCGGTGAAATGATCAAACTGAACTTCGGCCACCAACTTAGTTGCCAGCGGCTCCCATTCACTTGTTTTCTTCGTGCTCCAACGGCTGGGTCCGCCGGGTTTATTCCCGGTGAATCCTGGCGCTTGTATTAGTGGCTCCAGTTTTTTGGTAAGTTCTTTCTTCTCCGCCTCAGTGAAGCTCGACGTATATCCCACGTGATGAAGCGCGCCCGCCTCGTCATACAAACCAAGCAGCAACGATCCAACCACTCTCCCCTTTGAGGCATATCTGAATCCGCCCACCACACAATCGGCGGTGCGCATCCTCTTCACCTTTTGCATGCCATCGCGCTCACCCGATCGATAAGGAAGATCCAGACGCTTCGCAATTACGCCGTCGAGTTTTACGCCCGTCGTTGAAAGCCATTCGCGGGCGACCGCAATGTTGTTCGTCTTGGGTGAGAGCTCAATGTCAGGATTCTTCGTCAGGTACTTCTTCGCGAAACTCTCGAGCTTCGGACGACGTTTCGTGAGCGGAAGGTCGTAGAGCGGTTTACCCGTCTCATCGACTAGTAGATCGAAGACGATGAAGTGTGCGGGTGTTTCCTTTGCTAACTTCGCAACCCGCGACGCTGCGGGATGAATTCGCTGAAGGAGAGCGTCAAATGAGAATCCGAGCGCCTCACGGCGCTCTGCAGGCAACATGGCACCCCGGCGGGGCTGCCCCGCCGGGGACCCCGCGATGCCTGCGCTCCCAGCGGGTATTACCAGCTCGCCATCCAGAACAAACTTAATCGCTTTTAGTTTCAAAAGCGCATCGACCACCTCCGGAAAATAGCGCTCAAGCGACTGGCCTGACTTCGATTGGAGTTCAACCTTCTCGCCGTCTCGGAAAGCCAGGCAGCGAAATCCATCCCACTTCGGTTCGTACTCCCAATTTTCGCCCGCGGGAATTTCACCCACCAGCAGGGCTTCCATCGGAGGATAGGGTGGCTTGATTGGTAGAATCATTTACGTCTCTCTACAGTTGCGCGTGCGCCTCAATCGCCGACTGTTCCACTTCACGCAAGCTCACGCCCGCCTCGCGCGCAGCCTTGCGACACTGCTCATATTCCGGCATTACTCGCAACACTCGTCCATCTATCCTCGCCTCTTTAATGTCGATTGCGCCAAAAGGCGTTTCAACAGTCACGATGGCGCGTTGAAGTGCGAGCCGTTCCACTTCGTAAGTCCGCACACCGAGCGTGGTAGTCTCCACTAACAACATCTCGCAAAGCATTTTTTGCTGGGCGGGTTTGCTCAATATTGAGACGAGCGTCCCCGGACGGTTTTTCTTCATCTGCACCGGCGTGAAATAACAATCAAGCGCGCCCAACTCGAAGGCTCTCTCCATCAAATACCCGAAAACCTGAGGCGACATATCGTCAATATTAGTCTCAAGCATCACCAGACGCTCGACATCTTCAACTGCTTCAGCCACTTTGTCCGCCGTTTCGCCAACGATGACTCGGAGCGCGTTTGGAAAATCCTTGTATTCCCGCGAGCCGGCTCCGTAACCGATGCTACTGACAACCATCGGCGGAAGTGGCCCAAACTCCTGAGTCACCGCCTTGATGATCGCTGCGCCGGTCGGCGTCACCAGCTCGCCTTTCACCTCGGTGCTGTAGATTGGCGCACCCCGAAGCAGCGATACGACAGCAGGCGGTGGAACCGGGAACCGCCCATGCGCAATCTCAACAGTGCCGCTGCCCACGTGAAGCGGTGAACAGACAAACCGCTTTATCCCCAGCAGCTCGAATCCGATACATGCACCAACAACGTCGATGATTGCATCCAACGCTCCTACTTCGTGAAAGTGGATTCGTTCGACCGGCACATTGTGCACCTCGGCTTCGGCCTCTGCGAGTAGAGAAAAAATGTGACTCGCGCGATCCTTCACGGCCGTATTCAAATGCGAATCGTCAATGATCTTGAGCAGGTCATTAAGATGGCGATGACTGTGTTCCTGGCCGGTCTCAACCGTGGCCCGCGTCGCCGAAAGGTTGCAGCGATCAACCTGGCTGAAGCTCACCTGATAATTTTCTACGCCTAACAGTTTCAACTGGTCGATCAACTGATCCGGATCAGCGCCGGCGCCGACCAGCGCGCCCAAAATCATGTCACCGCTCGCGCCGGCAGCACAGTCGAAATACAGGGTCTTCAATTACTCATTTACCTTTCAAATCTGCTAAGTCTTAAGTTCGGTGATTCCTTCTAAGGCTCGTTTAGAGGTGGGCATCGCCCACCGGTGCCGTGTGGATAAAGTCATTCACTTTCGAATAATAACGTCGGTACCTCTAAGCGAATCGGGAGTTAGGCAGCTTGAATGGCTTTAATGGGGATTGAGACGGCGGGCGGTGCCCGCCTCTAAACGAACCCGGCACCGGCGGGCGGTGCCCGCCTCTAAACGTTAGAAAATTGTTTGGTCTCAAGTAACGCTCCTTCATTCGACATGCGGGACATGTGTTCTGTTGATTAAGCTCGCGACGAAGCCCGCGCCAAAGCCATTGTCAATATTAACTACGGTAACGTTTGACGAGCACGAGTTAAGCATTCCCAGCAGCGCCGTGACGCCACCAAAAGATGCCCCGTAGCCGACACTCGTCGGCACGGCAATCACAGGCACGCCGACAATGCCACCCACGACTGAGGGAAGCGCGCCTTCCATGCCGGCAACCACAATGCACACCCTCGCTTTTTGTAGTGTCGCGCGTTCTGCGAAAACACGGTGAATGCCGGCAACGCCGACGTCCCAAATCCTTCTGACTCGATTACCCATAGCCTCGCAGGTAAGCGCAGCCTCTTCCGCGATTGGGATGTCGCTCGTACCCGCGGTGACCAGACATATCTCTCCCGACCCGCGCTCGGTCCGGTCGCGCCAGATACGAATCATACGAGCTGACTCATGCCACTCGGCTTCAGTCGCAACGTTGCGCACTTCGCCAAACGTGCCCGCATCGGTGCGAGTCACCAGAACATTCGGCGCGCGCTGGACTAGACGTTCGACGATGCCGGCAACTTGCGCGCGCGTCTTCCCTTCTCCCAACACGACCTCCGGAAAACCCTGGCGGCTGGCGCGCATGTGATCGACGCGCGCGTATCCGATGTCTTCGTAGAGAAGATCTTTAATCGCCCGCGCTGCTGCCGCGACGTCCAGTTCTCCATCCTTGCAGCCTTGCAACACGGCTTCTATGTCTGGAAATTCCATTGGTGGTTAAGAATGCTGGAGTTTGAATCGGTTGAGCGTACCTGATTACAGTTGACGACCCAATACATCAGAACCGAGGAGCGGTAGCGACCGGGTCGCCCCCCAGGCACTCAATTGCAAAAACGGCAAGGTAACCATTCACCCAAAAAAACGCACCTTGAATGTTGTGCATACAACCCGGTCGCTACCGCTCCTCGGTTCTGATGTATTGAATGGTTCGCTTCAAGTGGAGCTTAGTCAAATTTGGGAATTCGTACGCTTACTGGATTTATTTCTCAAGACCTCGTTCATCGCGCCCGTGCGATAGCCATGCAGGTCGAGAGTCACATACCGGAATCCCAGCTCGCGAAAGCGTTTGGCAAATTCATGGACCATGTCAGGGCCCAAGGCCCTCTGCATCTCCGCCGGCGCAATCTCCAGCCTTACAAGATCGTCGTGATGCCGGACACGGAATTCCCGAAAACCCAGTTCGCGCATTATCGTTTCGCCACGGTCAATCGTGCTCAGGCGCTCAATCGTTACCGGCAGGCCATACGCAATGCGTGAAGAAAGACATGGGCTGGCCGGCTTGTCCCACGTTGGGAGACCCGCGCGACGGCTTAGTTCGCGCACATTGCTTTTAGTCATACCGGCCTCAGTCAAAGGGCTGCGCACTCCGTATTCATTCGCCGCCGTGCGACCCGGCCGGAAATCTCCTAGATCGTCGAGCGTCGACCCGTCAACCACGAAATTGTATCCCTGCTCACGAGCGCGAGGCGCCAGTTTTCCATACAGCTCTGACTTGCAGAAGTAGCAACGGTTGGATGCGTTCGCCAGGTAGCGAGGGTCAGCCATTTCCTCCGTCAGCAGCGTCTCGTGGCGGAAGCCGAAGCGCTCAACCAGCTGTGCGATTTCTGCTCGCTGATCCTGCGCCAGGCTTGCAGATTCTCCGGTAACATTAAGCGCGCGCTCACCCAATTCACGTGTGGCAATATAGGCCACGTAGGTGCTGTCAACTCCGCCAGAAAACGCCACAACGACAGACTTCATCTCCTGAAGCAATTTAGCTAACCGCTCCTCTTTCGCATCCACATCAGCCGCAACTGCACCCTCAGCGGCAGGGGTAACGTGGGCCGATGCGCCCTCTTTCGGGAACTCTTCCATGACCTGATTGTTGATTGCCATCAAACTCTTCCGTTTCTCGTTTGCCAGTAGGACCGGCTTTCCAGCCTGTCCGGCCTCGTTACCAAATTAGTAGATTGGTTGGTTTCCGCTTTGTTTGATAATACACGACTTGAAGGCTTCTAAAAAAAGCTCAGACCGCGGCTCTGCCGCAGCACAGTGCGGAAATGCTGAGAGCTTGTGTCAAAACCCAGGCTCCCAGCGCCAAAGGCGCGAAATGAAACTGGAGCCTGCCCAATGCTACCGCCTTTCGATTAACCGTCGTTATTTCGCGCCTTCAGCGCTTCAAGACTCGTGGGCCTTGTCCTGGGGCGTTGCCCCAGGCTCTTACATTTCGCGCCTTTGGCGCTGGCAAACACAATCAGCGCGTTGGTATCGGAGCGATCACGTCGTGGATCATGCGGACTTCCTCTATGAGTTGTTGATATTGTTCCAGCGTTAGCGATTGGGCGGCATCGGAAAGAGCCAGCTCCGGTTGGTTATGGACTTCGATAATCAAGCCATCTGTGCCGACTGCGACCGCGGCCCGAGCCAACGGACCAACCAGATAATTTTTGCCGGTGCCGTGCGAGGGGTCCACGACCACCGGCAGGTGCGATATTCTGCGCACCGCGGGGACGGCAGCCAGATCGAGTGTGTTGCGAGTGTGCTGGACAAAAGTGCGAACTCCCCGTTCACACAGCACGACGTTGTAGTTACCCTCGGCCATAATGTACTCCGCGGCCAGCAGCCATTCCTCAAGAGTTGCGGAGAGACCTCGTTTAAGAAGGACCGGCAACGACGATCGACCGGCCCGGCGCAACAGAGAAAAGTTTTGCATATTGCGGGCGCCGATCTGGATCATGTCGCCGTAACGCTCAACCAGATCCACTCCCGTCTCGTCGAGAGCTTCGGTTACGATCTTCAAGCCGTAAGCTTCACGGACTTCAGCCAGGATCCTGAGACCTTCCTCGCCCAAACCCTGGAATGAATAAGGCGAGCTGCGCGGCTTGAACGCTCCGCCGCGAAAGAATTTTGCCCCGCTCCGGCTTACGGCTTCAGCCACCGCAAAAGCCTGCTCGCGGCTCTCAACAGCACAGGGTCCAGCAATGATTGCCAGCTCGTCGCCGCCAATTGATGCGTCCCCGACTTTAACGATCGTTTTCTCGGGCCGCAGATCGAGCGTGATCAACTTGTAGGGTTTAGTAACTCGTATCACCTCCGCCACACCGGGCATGTTCTCAAACCGACTGGCCCCCACCGCGCCCTGGTTACCCGTAACGCCGATGGCCGTGCGTTGGGCCCCCGGCAGCGGATGGCCGCGATAACCCAGCTCGGTTATCACGTTCACCACGTGCTCAATCTGAGCCTCTGTGGCATCAGTTTTCATTACAATCAGCATGATTCAAAACTCCTCATATCAGAACCGGGAGCGGTAGCGACCGGGTCGTGTTTTTTCAGCAAAGCTTTCCGCCCAGTTTACCCGATCGCTACCGCTCCCGGTTCTGATGACGTTTTCTAATCAAATGATCCCCTAATCAACCTAAGCAACACTAATCCTTCTTCTGCGTTTCGTGTACTTCGTGGATCGTTTTTCCCAACTGATGACCGAAAGACTATCTCTTAAATGCCGGCATCAGCGCCCGCACAAATTCTTCCACACGTTGGACCACATCTTTACTCCCCGCTCGTTCTATTTCAGCTACGATTGCCGAGCCCACAACCGCTGCTTCAGCGTAACGCCAAACGTCTCCAACCTGAGTGGCGTTGGAAATGCCAAACCCAACCGCAACGGGCAAATTGCTTACCCGCCGCACGCGCGCAACCAGCTTTTCAGACTCTGCATTCGATTTAGTTGGTGCTCCGGTCACGCCGGTTCGCGAGACAGCATAAATAAAACCGCTCGCCCGCTCGGCGATTATTCTTAGTCGCTCGTCCGTCGAGGTGGGCGCTACCAAACGAATAAGATCCAGCGAGTGTGCTGACAGCTCGTCCGCCAACTCGCTGGCCTCTCCCCCAGGCAAATCGGTTAGGAGAACTCCATCCACGCCGGCACGGGCAGCCTCGGAGGCGAAACGGCTGAGACCAAACTGAAGCAACGGATTCAGATAACTGAAAATCACTACGGGCACCGCCAACTCGCTGCGGACGTCCTCGACCATCTTCAGTATATGAGCGACGCTTGTTCCCTTAACCAGGGCACGTTGTGATGCGCGCTGTATCACTGGCCCATCCGCGATTGGATCGCTGAAGGGTACGCCCAGCTCAATCACGTCTGCCCCTGCACGTGCCAATGCAACCAACAGCTCGCGCGTTGTTTCGAGATTCGGATCGCCTGCCGTGATGAAGGGAATCAAACCGCCACTCCCTTCCCTCTTCAACCGCGCGAAAGTTTCGTTGATCCGACTCAATCCCGTGCTCCATTCAATTTGCCGGCGGCCGCCTTCACTACCACCCCAAGCGGGCTGCCCTCTTCCACCCCATCGGCGCTGCGCCGCCGGGGACCCGGGGCTTGGGGACCCCGGAGTTTTTCCGAAATCAGGTTGACGTCCTTGTCCCCGCGGCCGGAGAGATTCACGATGATGAGTTGATCGCCGGTCATCTCGCGAGCTAGTTTCAACGCATGCGAAATAGCGTGTGCCGATTCCAGTGCAGGAATTATTCCTTCAAGACTTGAAAGAGTTTGGAAAGCTTCCAACGCTTCCGTATCCGTCGCGGAGACATACTCGACCCGTCCGCTATCGTGAAGAAACGCGTGCTCCGGCCCAATTGAAGGGTAGTCAAGGCCGGCGGAAATCGAATGAGTCGAAGCAATTTGGCCGTCCTCATTCTGCAACACATAACTCATCGTGCCGTGCAGGACCCCGGGCCTACCGCCTCCCTTTGTATCGAAACGCGCGGCGTGTTCTCCGAGGGTGCTGCTGGTCCCTCCCGCCTCGACGCCAATCATTCGTACGTTCGCCTGGTCAAGAAAAGGATGAAACAGTCCGATTGAATTTGAACCGCCACCAACGCAAGCGACCAGCGCATCCGGGAGTCGCCCTTCAATCTCCATGATCTGCATGCGAGCTTCTTTTCCAATCACGCTCTGAAAATCGCGAACCATTAGCGGGTAAGGGTGTGGGCCAAGAGCGCTGCCAAGAAGGTAGTGAGTGGTTGCAGGCGTCGTGGCCCAATCACGCAATGCTTCGTTTATAGCGTCTTTCAAAGTGCGCGAGCCTGCATCAACAATCCGCACCTCCGCGCCCAGCAGCCGCATGCGAAAGAGATTTAACTCCTGCCGGCTCGCATCTTCCGCCCCCATGTAGACGACGCATTCCAGACCAAACAATGCGCAGACGGTTGCCGTGGCCACGCCATGTTGACCCGCGCCGGTTTCCGCCACGATGCGTTGCTTGCCCATGCGGCGCGCCAGCAGGGCCTGGCCAAGAGCGTTGTTTATTTTGTGAGAACCGGTATGGGAAAGGTCTTCCCGTTTGAGATATATGCGCGCGCCTCCGGCAAACGCAGTCAACCGCGCCGCCAGAAACAATGGAGTCGGGCGTCCGGAATAAGAGCCCAACAGCGACTCGAACTCTCGCTGAAAGTCGTGGTCCAAGCGGGCGGCCGCGTAAGCTTTCAGAAGCTCTTCGAGCGGCGCCATCAGGGTCTCAGGAACGAAACGGCCGCCGTATGGTCCCCAATACCCTCGCGAATCTGGTTGCACAGCACTCATTAGATCACATCCTCGTATCGGTCCTAATAGGAGTTATCGGTCCTATCGCCCTTGGGGCCCTGCCCCCAACGCTGCCGCGATAAACGCGCGGACCTTCGCCATGTCCTTTCGGCCAGGAACACTTTCCAGCCCGCTACACGCATCTACCGCGTACGGCTGCACAGACTCTATCGCCGCCGTGACATTATTGGCGTTCAATCCCCCCGCCAGAAAGAGCTTCGCAACCAGTTCGCGGCAGCGCAGGGCAACAGACCAATCGAAGCCCTGACCCACGCCGCCATATGCTGAAGCACTAAACCCGTCGAGCAAAACGGCCTCAGTTTCATATTGCGCCGCAAGCTCTGGCTCGAAATCACTATTCACCCGCAGAGCTTTGATGACAAAAAGGTCTTTCAGTTTTTGACAATATGCAGGTGACTCATCGCCGTGGAGTTGTACCGCCTGCACACCTGCCTCGCACGCCTGGCGCTTGACCTGTTCCGCATCGGCTAAGTTTACAAACACACCGACGCACAGGATTGAAGCGGGTAATTGTTCTACGATGCGCCGGGCCGCATCCGGCTCGATATAGCGTGGGCTTGGCGGATAAAAGTTAAAGCCCAGCGCGTATGCGCCGGCATCAACGCTCCCGCGCGCATCCTCGACGTTTGTAATTCCACAGATCTTCACGCGAACCATCGTTTTATTTTTCAGCCTCTTCAATCAACGCGCGCAAAGACGATTCAGGATTTTCTGACACTACTAACGCTTCGCCAATCAGGAAGCCGTTATACCCAGCTTCCCTCAACTGTTTCAGTTCATACCCGGTCCTCAACCCGCTTTCACTAATCAACAGCGCCTTCGCCGGAGCTTCCTGTCGAAGTTTCAACGAGATATCTGTTGAAACTTCAAAAGTATGGAGATTGCGGTTGTTGACGCCAATTAAAGACGCTCCCGATGAGGATGCTCGCGCCATCTCCTCGCTGGTATGCACTTCAACCAACGCATCCATGCCCAATTCAGTTTCAGCTACGACGCGCAAACGCAGTAGTGTCTCGTCGTCCAGGAGCGCAACGATCAAAAGCAAAGCGTCTGCCCCCGCCGCGGCCGCTTCATAGACCTGATAGTCATCAACAATGAAATCCTTGCGCAAAACAGGAAGCGAGACTGCACGACGCACCGAGCGGAGATCCGCCAGCGATCCTCGGAAATAGTTTTCCTCAGTTAAGACTGAGACTGCGACTGCGCCGCCACGGCTGTACGCTCGCGCGGTTTCCTCGACAGTGGCGTGCAGGCCGAGATCGCCTTTTGAAGGCGATGCTCGTTTGATCTCAGCAATCACATTAATCCGCGTGTCATTACTGAGGGCCTTGCGCAAAGCGTGTCGAGAAGCGCTCGATCTAACCTCATATGCGCTGGCGCGCAAGTTATAAAACGAGACATTGGCCTGAGCGTCTCTCAAACGCGCTCGTTTTTTTTCAACCACCGCCGCCATGAAATCGAGCCCAGTTTTCATGCATCCATCCCAGTTGTCGTGGCTTTCATTAATTCGGAGAGCTTCGCAGCCGCCGCGCCGGTGTCAATGCTTGCCGCCGCCAGGTTCGCAGCTTCGCGCAGAGTCGTGGCTGCCCCGCCAATAAAGAGCCCGGCGGCGGCGTTTGCAACCACAAGGTCGCGCGCCGCGTCATCTCGACGTCCCGAGAACACTTCGCGGATAATTCGTGCGCTGGCTTCAGCGTCCCCGGCGGCAAGGTTTTCGAGCGATGCAGATCGCAACCCGAAATCCTCGGGCCCGAGTTCAAATATCTTCACCTGTCCGTCTTTAGCCTCCCCAACTACGGTCTTTCCCGACAGAGTCACTTCATCCAATCCATCCCATCCATGGACCACCCACGCGCGTTTAGTTCCTAATGCCGCCAGTGTTTGTGCAATTGGCTCGACAAGTTCGCGCTGACAAACTCCGACCAGTTGATAAGGCGCGCCAGCCGGATTTGTTAAAGGACCCAGCAAGTTGAAGACAGTACGCACGCCCAGCTCACGTCTGATTGCAGCCACGCGTGCGGTAGTTCCGTGATAGAGCGGGGCGAACATGAAACAAACGCCGAGGTCGTTAAGACACTTTTCGGAGACTTCGGGAGACGCGCTTACACCGACCCCAAGAGCAGTGAGCACGTCCGAACTTCCCGACCGACTGGTGACAGCCCGGTTACCATGTTTTGCAACGGACAAGCCTGCGCCCGCAATAACGAACGCCGCGGCGGTAGATACGTTGAAAGTCTTCGCGCAGCTGGAGCCTGTCCCGGCAGTATCCAAAAAGCGTTCGTGCCGCGCCTTTATGCGCACGGCCCGCGAACGCATCGCCGCAGCAATGCCGGTCAGCTCCTCAACCGTTTCGCCCTTCACCGCCAGCGCTACTAAGGCCGCCGCTATTTGTCCGTCAGTAGCCACGCCATCGAGCAGACTCTCCAAAAACTCCGAGGCATCGTGACGCGACAGATTTTCTCCGCGCATCAAGCGCGATAAGAAAACGCTTAGGCTAGCGGCGGGCGGCTTGGAATTGGTAGCGTTAGCTTTATTCATGAGGGTGTTTTAGTCATGCGCTGCTTTCCTCATAAGGCGAGGAAGTTGGCTAATAATTTCCGTCCTTCCTGAGTCAGTATAGATTCGGGATGAAACTGCACGCCTTCGATCTTCTTCTCGCGGTGACGAAGTCCCATGATGACACCATCGCCAGTCTCGGCGGAAATCTCCAGGCAGGATGGCAGGCTCTCACGTTGGACAACAAGCGAATGATAACGACCGGCGCGAAAGGGAGACTCGACCCCCTTAAAGATGGATTTGCCGTCGTGAAAAACTTCTGAGCCTTTACCATGCACAACCTTCCCCGCTCGCACAACTCGCCCGCCGAAAACCTGTCCGATGGCCTGATGGCCCAGGCAAACTCCGAGGATCGGAATTCGGCCGCCAAAACGCTCTATCAGCCGGAGGGAAATACCCGCATCCGTCGGGCAACCCGGGCCCGGCGAGATCAGAATGCTCCGGGGCAGATCTGCTTCAACCTGCGTCAAAGAGATTTCATCGTTGCGCCGCACGACTACGT
>JBPCKD010000037.1:0-28909 GCA_051004635.1 Pyrinomonadaceae bacterium | reverse complement strand
CGGCATGTAGGGACCACCGCGCTTCTTGCTCCAGGCTATGGAGGCGTTTGACTCCTTGTCGTCTTTCAACGAGATGTCGCCATTAGCGCCCGGTCGAATGGCGTAGATGGGCTGGATCGGCGCGTAGCCGCTGGTAACAAAGATCAGATCATGTGCGACGAAAGGCGTGGGCGTCGTAACTTCGGAGTTAGGAGTAAGACGCCAAAGCTCTTTACCGGTGGCCGGATCGTAACCGCGGATGGCCTTCGATCCGTTTGTTATCAACTCAGCGCGTGTCTTGCCCTCGTAGATAGTCGGCGTGCCCCATGATGAAATCTCCTCGCGTCGGGTCTTCCAGACCAACTTGCCCGTCTTCAAGCTGTACGCCGCGATGAAGGAATCTTTTTGCACGTCGGCTTGAACTATCACTAAGTCACGGTAGATGATCGGCGAGCTGCCGTGTTCCCACTGATAGTCCGCATCGTAGAACCAACCCGAATCGAGAACACCGAGATCCTGCTTCCAACGAAGTTTTCCCTTCAGATCGTAGGCGTAAAGACCTTCAGAACCGAAAAGCACAACCAGATACTTGCCGTCGGTTACGGGAGTCGAGTCGGCATGGGTTGATTTGGGGTGTCGCTTAACCTTGGGCATTCCTTCAGAGGATGTTCGCTCCCAAAGAATTTTGCCGGTCAGCTTGTCCAGCGCGTAAATTTTCCAGGTATGTTTCGGATCGTCCTTCACCGGAGCAACATCACCGTAAAGGCCAAAACGCGTTTCGTCTTTTGCGGCGCTGCTAACTGCGGTGCTGACGAAAATCTTGTTACCCCAAACAACTGGACTCGAATGCGCGAGGCCGGGTATCGCCGTTTTCCAACGCGTGTTGACCGATTTCGCTGCGTCCCAGGTGACTGCGGCTGTGCGTCCTTCGACTACGCCTGCCGCACCCGGGCCCCGGAACTGAGGCCAATTCTGCGCACGCACCACCGTGAAGGCTAAGAAGGTGAGAAGCAGACAGAAGGAATTTGATAGGAGTTGTTTCATTATGGGAACCTCAGTTCTTGGTCAGTGGGCAGACGGCAGTCGGCAGGCGGCAGTCGGCAGGCGGCAGGCGGCAGGCGGCAGTCGGCAGTCGGCAGTCGGCAGGAGCGTAATCCTTTCCGGTTGTAAATAGTCCATAGTTGCTATAGCGTCCAGCTTCGGCCTGCCTCCTGCTTCCTGCGCCTGCCTCCTGCGCCTGCCTCCTGCGCCTGCCTCCTGCGCCTGCCTCCTGCGCCTGCCTCCTGCCGTCTGCCCACTGCCTACTGCTACTTTTCTTCAACACGCTTAAGCTGCATCGTATTCGCTCCTTGCTTGAGTGCGAATCCTACGGCCTTGCCGCCCTCTATAGCGAACGTGATTAAGCCGTCGAAGGCGGCGGGCTTGAAGTTCGTCTTGTCGACCGCCATCAGGGCGATAGGTGGTTGCCCAACCGGTCCCGCAAAGAGTTTGCCGTCTTTCAGTGTGATTGATATCTCGGGCCCTGGCTCCGCTTTGTACTTGCCCACGTAAGATTGCAGGGTTGCAGCGTCAATCTCAGGCGGCGGGACCGCACCTGCCTTTTTCAACATCTCAGCGATTTCGGCCTTCTTTTCGTCGCCAGTTGCCAGGACTAGCGCGGCGGTAAGCGTTTCCGGTTTCAGCCCGCCCTTTTCAATCGCCGCGCGCACCAACTCAACATTTCCTTCCCGGGTCCCGGTCGTCAACACGTCATTAACGCCCGTTGTGTCTTTTTCCAGAAGCGCGCGAACCACCTCAACGTGCTTGCCGTCGAGCGCCCACCTCATGGCGGTGGTGTTGTAGAAGGTATCTTTGACGGTGACGTCGGCGCCGCGCGCAAGCAGCAGCTTAACCACTTCAGTATTACCGCGCTCCGCGGCTTTGAAGAGGGCTGTCGTGCCGTAGCGGAACTTCGCGTTTACTTCAGCGCCTTTGTCGAGAGCCGCAGTAACCGCGGCAGTATCGCCTTTGCGCGCCGCCTCCCACATTTGATCGTTGAGTTCCTGTTTAGGGTTTTGCCCAACTGCAACAAGCGGACTGAGCATTGTAAACAAGAGAAGAAATAGCCGTCTTAAGGTCATGAAACCCCTCCACGTTTTGGGAGTTAAGCGGTAGATGGTAAATTCAAGTCGGACTCGCAGAGAAAAACTGAACCACTGCAACGCAAGTGTACGTATTCTACATCCTTAAGGTTGCAACGGCGCAGGTTTTTGACGGAGGGCTCAAGCAGTTTACATCTTCGACTTTCGATCATTTCGCGCAAGAGAGTAACGGAAATCCAAAATGACTAACCTTGCATCCATTTTTTTGAATCTATCGTTGTCCATATTCGTGCTCACTGCTGCTGCCACCGGAGACTGGGCGGAGTGGCGCGGGCCGGCACGCGACGGCGTGTCGCTGGAGAAGAATCTGCCCGTGCGCTGGTCGCCGGCGGGCGAAAATCTTTCGTGGAAAGCCCCATACGGCGGGCGGTCGGCGCCGATTGTGATGGGTGACCGCGTCTACTTGCAAAACTCGGTGGGAAAAGGAGCGAGCCTGCAAGAGCGCGTCGTCGCGCTAAACGCCGACACCGGCAGATTTGTTTGGGAGCACCGCTTCAACGTTTATCTCAGCGACGTTCCGACCCATCGCGTAGGCTGGGCGTCACCTGTTGGTGATCCGGCTACTGGCAACGTCTACGCGTTTGGAAGTGGGGGAAGTTTCATCGGATTAGACAGAGAAGGCACGGTGCTCTGGGAGCGCTCGCTGGGGGAAGATTTTGGACTCCTCACAACGCACGGCGGCCGAACAGTCTCTCCCCTGATTGACGGCGATATGGTCATCGTCAGCGGGGTTACCTTCGGTTGGGGCCAGCACGCTCGTGGCGCGCACCGCTTCATGGCATTCGACAAGAGGACCGGCACAACGCTCTGGGTGAGCGCTCCCGGTGGACGCCCTTACGATACGACATATGCGGCGCCGATTATCGTGGATGTTAACGGCACGCGGCTGTTGATTCAGGGCGCGAGTGACGGCGTGGTCTATGCTATCAAGGCTGGCACAGGTGAACCCGTTTGGAAATATGAAATTAGCAAACGCGGCATCAATACCGGCGTGGTGGTGCATGGGACTACTGCAATTCTGACGCACAGTGAAGAGAACCTGAATTCCAGCGAGATGGGGATGATTGTGGCAGTTGACGCCACCGCAAAAGGTGAGATCAAGAAGGAACAGGTCAAGTGGCAAACCTATGGTTGGCAAGGTGGTTTTTCTTCCCCGGTCCTTGATGGCAATCGGATCTATCAACTCGATAACGGCGCTAATCTTGCCGCTTTCGACGTTACTACGGGCAAGCAACTGTGGTTGAAAAATCTCGGCACGATTCAGAAGGCTTCACCGGTTCTGGCTGACGGCAAGCTTTATGTTGGCACCGAGAATGGTAAGTTCTTCATACTGCAGCCCGGCGCCAACGGAGCTGAAATCCTCGACGAGGATCAACTCGGCACAGACGCGCAGCCCGAGGCGATCATTGCCTCCATCGCAGTTGCCAACGGCCGCCTCTACGTAATCAGTGATTCCAATATTTATTGCATCGGAAAGAAAGCGAACACTCCAACCCCTGGCGGCCCTCCGGTCGAGGGTTTACCGAATCCGAACCGACCGGCCACACATGTTCAGGTAGTTCCAACCGAACTCATTCTTAAGCCGGGCGACATCATGAAGTTTCGGGTTCGACTATTTGACGAGCAGGGTCGTTTTATTCGTGAAGAACCATCCGCTACCTGGTCGTTGGATCAGTTGAAGGGTACTCTGGAGAATGGACAGTTTACCGCTGCCTCAGATTCGATCGCGCAGGCAGGTTTAGTTAAGGCCAAAGTGGGTGAAACGACTGGGTCAGCGAGCGTTCGCGTCTTTCCGCCACTGCCGTGGAGCGAAGGGTTCGACACGTTCGCTGTCAATACGATTCCGCCGCCCTGGGTCAATAGCACTCCGAAGTTCACAGTGCGAGAGTTGGAGGGTGGCAACAAGGTACTTGTGAAAACCACTGAAGGTTCGTCGCTGGCGAGTCGCGCCCGCGCTTATTTCGGACCATCTGATTTTTCTGACTACACGGTCGAGGGCGATGTCTTCGCAACCGTGAAGCGCCGACAACAAGGAGACGCAGGCGTAATAGCACAGCGGTATGTTTTGGCGCTTTACGGAAACAGCCAAATGCTTCACCTTGAGCCGTGGCAACCTGAAACAGTGCGAACCGTCACAATTCCCTTTGCCTGGAAGCCTGACACCTGGTATCGACTTAAGCTCGAGGTCAGGAATCTTGGCACCGGCACGACCCGCGCACGCGGAAAGGTTTGGTTAGCTAGTGAAAAAGAGCCGGAAGCCTGGATGGTACAGCGATTCGACCCCTATCCAAACCGCAAGGGCGCGCCGGGGATATTCGGCAATGCGCTCGCGGAGATTTATTTCGATAACCTGAAGGTGTACCCGACCAAGTCGGAGGTGGCGCAGTAAGCCGTAAGCAGACGGCAGAAGAATACTAGTAAGCACGGAGAGTGAATGAATAAAAAAATGACGAACAACGGAACCAATAAAAAGAAGTTCTTTGACCGGAGATCTTTAACGATAGTATTAGCTTTGTTAGTAACCGTCCTCCTGCCTACTGCCGTCTGCCTACTGCCTACTGTTTTGGCTTCCGATCCAGGCGGCGGCGACTGGCCCATGTGGGGCGGCACACCTGATCGCAACATGGTCTCCAACATGAAAGGCCTTCCAACCAGTTGGGACGTGAAGACTAAGAAGAATGTGAAGTGGGTAGCCCAGTTGGGCTCTCAGACATACGGCAACGCCGTCGTAGCGGGTGGCCTGGTCTTCGTCGGCACCAACAACGAAGGACTGCGAGATCCAAAGGTCACCGGTGACAAGGGCGTTTTGATGGCCTTTCGCGAATCAGACGGGCAGTTTATGTGGCAGATGGTCCACGATAAGCTGGCTGCCGGCCGCGTAAACGATTGGCCGTATCAAGGCGTCGCGTCTTCTCCACTTGTTGAGGGCGACCGCGTTTACTACGTCTCAAACCGTGCGGAGCTCGTTTGTCTGGATACACAGGGTTTTCGCGACAAAGAGAACGATGGTGTGGCGGACGAAAAACTCAAGGGTGAAGCAGACGGCGACGTGGTCTGGAAGTTTGACATGATCGAAGAGGTCGGCGCGCTGCCACACAATCTTGCGAATTCTTCCCCGGTGTCGTATGGCGATCTGATCTTTGTCAGCACTTCCAACGGCCAGGACGAAAGTCATGTAAATGTTCCTTCGCCGAAATCGCCGGCCATCATTGCCGTCAGCAAGAAAACCGGAAAGCTGGTTTGGGAAGATAACTCGGTCAACGAACGCATACTCCACGGTCAATGGTGCTCCCCGACTGTCGCCACCATTGGTGGCGTGGTGCAGGTCATTCATGGCCAGGGGGATGGCTGGATTCGTGGTTACGAGGCGCTGACTGGAAAAAAGCTTTGGGAGTTTGATCTCAATCCAAAGGATTCAGTCTGGCCGAAGACGCGTAATGAAGTTATCTCGACGCCTGTGGTGTACCAAGAGAAGGTCTACATTGCTAACGGTCAGGATCCGGAACACGGCGAAGGCGTGGGCCATATGTACTGCATCGACGCCACCAAACGCGGCGACATCACGAAGACCGGAATGGTTTGGCACTACGACAAGATTCGCCGCTCAATCTCCACGCCGGCAATCAAGGACGGCATCGTTTACCAGCCGGACTTCAGCGGCTTTCTCCACGCGCTTGACGCAAAGACCGGTCAGGTTTACTGGACCCACGATCTCTTCGCTGCTGTTTGGGGTTCCCCGATGCTCATCGATGGCAAGCTGTACCTGGGTGACGAGGATGGCGATGTAGTGATCATGCAGGAGGGCAAGACGAAGAAGATTATCGCCGAACTGAACCTGGGCAGTTCAGTCTACTCCACCGTCGTGCCGGCAAACGGCGTCATGTACATCACAAATCGTAACCAGCTGTATGCGCTGGCTGAGACCAAACCCGGCACTGCCACAAAGTAAGGCCAGCGATTTTTTTAGTTCAACCGCAAAGCGGTTTCGTCTCGAAGCCCAGGGTTGCCGTCGCGGCTACCCTGGGACCGGCAGGCGTCAACGCAACCGCAACGCGGTTGTGTCTGCTGCGTGTAACGAAAGAATTGGCGCAACCGCGTTGCGGTTGGATCCTTTCTGTTTCCGGTCCCCCCAACGTAGCCGAAACGGCAACGTTGGGCTGAAGGTCTCAACCCGTTCCGGGTTGGTCTACGGCGCTTCGCGTCTATAAATGCAGAGTTTCGAATTCAAACTCCAGACCAGGCTCATCTTCGGAGCGGGCTCAATTGCACGCCTCGGAGAGTTGGCGCGAGAACTCGGGTTTCGTCGCACGCTGCTCGTTGCCGATCAGGGTCTGGTTACCTCTGGACATGTCGACGAAGCTCTGGCGCCGCTGCGGCTGGCAGGAATCGAGGTGGTTCGGTTTCACGATTTTGAAGTAAACCCTGACACCCGAATGATCGAGGCGGGCCGTGAGTTTGCCGTTCCTCTTAACATCGATTCCATAATCGGTCTCGGTGGCGGCAGTTCCCTGGACTGCGCAAAAGGGATCAACTTTCTCCTCACCAACGGCGGACAGATGCGAGACTACCTTGGTTATGGCAAGGCATCGCAGCCCATGCTGCCGATGATCGGCATTCCTACAACGTCAGGCACCGGGAGCGAAGCACAGTCGTATGCCTTGATTTCCGACGCTCAATCTCACAACAAAATGGCCTGCGGCGATCCCAAGGCTGCTTTTAAGGTGGCGCTGCTGGATCCAGATCTAACCGTTTCGCAGCCGCGAAGCATTACTGCAACCTCCGGCTTTGACGCTATCGCTCATGCGGTTGAAACTTACGTCGCTACCCAACGCAATGCGTTATCGGAAGTCTTCTCTCGCGAAGCATGGAGGTTGCTGGAAGGCAATTACGAACGCGTGCTTGCGAAACCAGACGATCTCGAAGCGCGTGGCGCGATGCAGCTTGGTGCGTACTATGCCGGAGCCGCCATTGAAAACTCGATGCTCGGCGCCACACACGCCTGCGCGAATCCGCTGACTGCGCGTTACGGCACCGCTCACGGCGCAGCCATTGCGATGCTGCTTCCTTCAGTTGTTCGCTGGAATGGACCAGTCGCAGCCGAACGCTATGCAGAACTTCTGAAACTGTCGAGCGCAAATCTAAACTTCAGCGGTCAAGAGGCAGCAGAAATGCTGGCGCAAAGATTGGAACAACTAGCAGCAGCCGGCGGATTGCGTGGGGGCCTAAGCAAAGCTGGGATCCCTGCGACTGATCTGCCAATGCTCGCCGCGGAGGCCGCGAAGCAGTGGACCGGTAGCTTTAATCCCCGGCCCTTTGATTCGAAGGGTGCGTTGGAGGTTTACGAGTGGGCGTCTTAGCTAAACTGCAGAATGCAACACGCAAACGGTAGCGAAAAATGAATCTACGATGGTTGAAAAGTGCTGGCCTATGGTTAGGAAGAATAAGACGATCCACGAAAGGACACGAACTGACTCGAACCAAGGGCTTTTTTCGTGCCGCTTCGTGTGGTTTAGTGGATCGCTCCTGGTTTTTCAGCAGCCTCCTGGAAAGTCTAGTGTCAGAAAGATGACGAGCACAGTGTGGAACAATAACGATACCTTCGGAAGGTCATTGACTGCTGCTTTCTGCCTACTGCTTTCTGCCTTCTGCCTTCTCCCGTCGCGCGTGGCGGCGCAAGACACTCCCGCCGACAACTGGTCTCAGTTTCGTGGAAACCATAACTTGACTGGCGTTTCGCAATCCGATGTCCCGCAAGCTTTAAAACATCTTTGGACTTACGAGGCGGGAGAAGCGATTGAGTCGTCCGCGGCAATTGTCGGCGGCACTGTTTTCGTTGGCTCTCAGAAGGGTGAGCTTGCGGCGCTTAATCTCGATAACGGCGCGGTTTTTTGGAAATATAGTATTGACTCGCCGATCGGCGAATCGTCTCCGGCTTACAGTGGTGGCGTAGTCTATATTGGCGACCTGGGCGGTTGGCTGCACGCCGTCAATGCGTCTACCGGGAAGAAACTTTGGGCGTTCAAGGCAGGCAATGAAATCAAGTCGTCTCCGGTTGTCGTCGGCGACCGTGTCTTAATTGGCTCTTACGATCAGCATCTCTACTGCGTTTCGACGCGCAACGGAACGTTACTATGGAAATTCAAGACTAACGGGCCGGTTCATTCTACGCCCAGCGTCGCCGGCAATCTGGCCTTCATCGCGGGCTGCGATGAGTTTTTTCGCGCCATTCGAATCTCCGACGGCAAAGAAGAGTTTACGGTTTCCTCCGACGCGTACACCGGTGCGTCGCCTGCTCTCCTTGGCACATCCGCGTATTACGGAACCTTCGACAATGAAGTTTTGGCGGTGAACCTCAGCGAACGCCGAATCGGCTGGCGCTATCAGCACCCGCAACGTAAGTTTCCGTTTTACTCATCAGCCGCCGTGACGGCGAATCGCATTGTCCTTGGCGGGCGAGACAAGATGGTCCATGGCCTCAGCCCTGCGGGAAAAGCTGTGTGGACTTTCGATACGCGCGCGCGCGTGGAGTCGTCGCCGGCCATCGCAAGCGGGCGAGTCTTCGTTGGCTCTAATGACGGACGGTTCTACGTACTGAGTCTCAGCGATGGCGGCAAGCTCTGGGAGTTTAATGCCGGCGCTCCTCTTTCCGCTTCACCTGCAATCGCCCGCGGCCGCATCGTAATTGGCGCCCAGGACGGCCGGCTCTATTGCTTTGGCTGATGGGTGTCCTGGGGACCTCTTGTCTTTCTGGCAAGGCTTTACGACAGCGGGACTGCGTGCAATCTGAGCGAAAGCCTCCAATGAGCCTGCGGTAGCGGGCGGCAGCATAAAGCCCAGGGTGGAGCGCAGCGGAACCCTGGGTTACGTCGTTAGTGATCACAAGCCCGCGAAGCGGGCCGCAGAGTGTTCCGCTCAAACCGCTGTCGCCCGTTTCACGGGCTCAAAGATTTTTCAACACCATACCCAGGGTTTCGCTTCGCTCCACCCTGGGCTTTATGCTGCCGCCCGCTACCGCGGGCTCGTTGAATGGTTCAAATCCACATCGGTTCTTACCCGACTCCGTTTGACTTGCCGCTCGTTTCGGCATAGAAAGATTCCGTTCCAACTTCCAATTCAGACCGTAGTGAGGCACGTTAACTATGAAGAATCGCATTCTGTCTTCGGTCTTGTTTGCCGCCGCTCTAATTACCTTCGCAGTCGCGTGCACACAAACGCCGTCAACCAACCAAAACGCAAACACTACGCCCCAGACCACAGCGTCCGCCGCGATTCCGACGGAACTCAAACCCGCCCTTGACGCGATCAGCGCCAACGACATCATGCAGCACACCAGGGTGCTTTCGGCTGACGAGTTTGAAGGGCGTGGACCAGGTACAAAGGGCGAGGAACTCTCGGTCAAGTATTTGACTGAGCAGTATCAGCGCCTCGGCCTTAAGCCCGGCAACCCTGACGGCACTTACGTGCAGAAAGTGCCCCTCGTAGGTTTCACCGGCGCTCCGAAAGCCTCGTTTACGGCCGGCGCAAAAAAGATTGATCTAAACTTCCCCACAGACTATGTCGCTGTCTCGCGTCGCTTCGTCCCCGAATCAAAAGTGGAAAACTCCGATCTCGTTTTCGTCGGCTACGGTGTAGTTGCGCCGGAATACGGCTGGGATGATTACAAGGGCCTGGACGTGCGCGGCAAGACCATTGTCATGCTCATCAACGACCCGGCGGTGCCTGATGCTAGCGATCCCTCCAAGCTCGACGAGAAGATGTTCAAGGGCAAGGCGATGACTTACTACGGTCGTTGGACTTACAAATATGAGATCGCCTCGGAAAAAGGCGCGGCAGCAGCCATCATCATTCATGAGACCGGGCCCGCCGGATATCCATATGAAGTGGTTTCCGGCAGTTGGTCGCGCGAGAACTTCGATATTCAGAGGCCTGATAAGAACATGGGCCGGGTCGCGGTTGAATCGTGGATCACCACCGACCGTGCGAAAGAACTCTTCACCGCCGGGGGCCAGGACTTCGATGCCTTGAAGAAAGCCGCCGTAACCAAAGACTTCAAACCTGTGACGCTCAACGCCAAGGCAAACATCGAGATCAAAAACACTTTGCGCGAGATCAACTCCAGCAATGTCGTCGGCAAGGTTGAGGGCTCGGATCCCGCGCTCAAAAACGAGTATGTAGTCTATTCGGCCCACTGGGACCATCTCGGCCGAGATCCAAAACTCCAGGGCGACCAGATTTTCAATGGGGCGCTGGACAACGCTTCCGGCACCGCCGCGATGTTGGAAATTGCCGAAGCGTTTACCAAACTCCCGACGCCTCCCAAACGATCGATTCTCTTTCTCTCCGTCACCGCCGAGGAGAAAGGCTTGCTTGGGGCAAAGTATTACGCGACGAATCCGCTTTACCCGCTAAACAAAACGCTCGCCAACATCAACATGGACGGCGTTAACCAGTGGGGTCGCACTAAAGACATCACTATGGTGGGCGACGACAACAGCACGCTGATCGACTTACTGCGCGAGGCTGCGGCCACTCAGAGTCGCATCGTCAATCCTGATGCGGAGCCTGAGAAGGGCTTCTACTATCGCTCAGATCATTTCGAGTTTGCCAAACAGGGCGTCCCGGCTCTCTACACCGACTCTGGTACTGACTACGTCGGCAAGGACGCGAATTACAGCAAGCAGAAGCGCGACGAGTACACGAACAAGGATTACCACAAAGTTTCAGACGAGATTAAACCTGACTGGGACCTGGCCGGCGCAGTGGACGATGCACAGCTGCTGACGTTAATTGGCTATCGTGTGGCCCAGGGTGCGAAGTACCCGGAATGGAAGGCCGGCACTGAGTTTAAGGCCAAGCGTGACGAGTCGTTGAAGGGACCAGCTAATCCGACTGTGCCTTAGCAGACTGCTGAAAAAGTGGTGGCCTACTTCTCAGGGAGAAGAAGACGATCCAAGAAGCACACGAAATGACTCGAACTAAGGAGTTTTCGAGTTCTGCCTCAAAGTTATGAGCCATGTCAGGTACGGCTTTGCCGCCGGATGTGCGGCGGTGGCTATGCCCCGCCCACAGCAGCCAGATTATTCCGGGGCTATGCCCCTGGTCCGGGCTTAGCCCTTCGGATTTATTGGGCCAAAGGCCGCACCAAGGGCATAGCCCGAAAATGCAAAAGGACCTTCTACGGCGGGGCATAGCCACCGCCTGCGAAGCCAACTCA
This sequence comes from Pyrinomonadaceae bacterium, assembly GCA_051004635.1. Lineage (GTDB taxonomy): Bacteria > Acidobacteriota > Blastocatellia > Pyrinomonadales > Pyrinomonadaceae > PSRF01. Next base: position 17,575 of record JBPCKD010000037.1, on the reverse strand, counting down.
GGCGGCAGAGCCGAAGTACTAGCGGAGCTTTTGCGCGAAACTGGCTTTTCGTGCCGCTTCGGGTGACTTCCTGGCACCTCACGCGGGCTGCCCGCGTGAGGACCCCGCGTTGATCGTGTTTAGTTTTTCAGAGCCTGCCAGACCGAAACGATTGCTCACGCTTGGCTACTACTGTAATCTCGCTTGACTGCGCTTGAATATTACTGTCAGAGGTTTAGATAGAAATGGGTAATGAGAATATAGAAAAGCTGATGGCCTTCATGTTGGACCAACAAACGCGATTTGCGTCCAAAATCGGGCAGCTAGAGGATATTTTGGGCCAGGCGGAGGATATTGTTGTTCGTTTGGCAAAGGGAACGCTTGACCGTGTTGAAGCCACGGATAGGCGAGTTGATAATATCGACGAGAGGATTTCAGCGCTCGTTAATTCACAGATGCGCACGGAAGAGAACGTAAAGAAGACAGATGAAAATCTCAGGAACTTGATCGCCGTCGTGGACCGCTATTTAAGTGAACGTAGCGATGGGAATCCTACGGATAAGCACTAATCTGTTCCGGTCGCGACTTCTACAACTCATTTTGCGGAATCAAAAAAGTACTTTGCCACTGTCGCCTGCGTCGGTTTCCGCGTCATCAATGACACCACAATCATCAGCAGCGCTGAGATGATGACCATTGGGACCACCGGCATGAAGCCGAAGACGGCGGTGCCACCCGGAGTCCGTGTAAGCACCTCAAAACCCGAGACTGCCCAAATAAGCGTGGGTGGTCCAGGAGCAGGCGCGGCAACAGAGTGTTGGAAAATAGCCACGGCAACCACCGCGGAGGCCGTCCAGACCGTCGTGGCCAGCGCACCCCACTTCGTACTTCCCTTCCAGAAAAGAGCGGCAATAAGTAACGGCGAGAGAGCGGCGAATCCGGAAAAAGCATACTGGATCGCCAACTCAAAAATGGTCTCCGGCGCCCGCAACGCCACCGCGTAAGCAAAAAGCGTGATGAGGATAACGAAGATGCGCCCCGTCTGTACCTGCACCGATTCGCCGAACCGCCGCTTGCCCCCATAGTGGGCGAAGACGTCCTCCGTAAACATTGTCGATAGGGCGAGAATCTGCGAATCGCTGGCCATCACCGCGGCCATGATGCCGGCGCCAAGAAGGCCGGCGAGCCAGAAAGGAGCGTAACGCTTGAGCAGCAGCATGATCACATCGTCGCCAGCCGCTTTCTCCCGCAATTCATCACGCGCTTCAGGCGCCATCGTTTTTCCCTGAGTGCCGAGCACGCGTCGCGCTTCCTGTTTTGCGCGTATCTCCGGCAAATCGGTTACGCGATTAGCCATCACGCCGAGAAACACACAAGGCAGCCAGATTGCCAGAATGCAGAGCGGGTAGAAGATCACCGTCTTCTTAAAATGGTTCATCTTCTCGGCTGTGAGGCAGAAGATAAGAATATGCGGAAAGGCAATAGCCGATAGCGGGATGAATGTGTAACTGAAGAAGTAAAGCGGCGAGATGCGTTCGCGCGTCAGCAGTGGCGCCAGAACGGGTGAAGCTTGCATCGCCTGCACCGCGTTGCGAAACCCTCCCATTCCGGAGCCGATAACGATAATGGCGATGGCCCCAAAGAGCAGAAAGAGAATGGTCTGAAAGGTATTGACCCAGGCCGTGCCGCGCATCCCACCGAAGAAGACATAACTCATCACCACCAGGGCAACAATGGCGCCGCCAAACCAGTAAGGGACCACGCCGCCGCTGATAACATTCAACGTCGTGCCGCCGCCCATAATGCCAATGATGATGTAGGGAACGAGGAGGACGGCCTGCACCACAAAGATCACCGTGCCGATGTGGCCACACTCCCACCTGTCTCGAAACATCTGCACCGGGGTCATGAAGCCGTATTTTTTTCCGAGCGCCCACACGCGCGTGCCGACCAGGAAGAGCGTTAGCGGAATAACCAACCCAGACGACGAGGCCATCAATCCAAACGTAACGATGCCGTTATTGAAGGCATGGCCTGACGAACCCAAAATAGCGAAGGCCGTCATGTTTGTGCCGAAGAGCGAGAAGAGAAAAACGAACGGTCCAAGCGAACGGCTGGCGAGAAAGTAGTCTTCAGCTTTCTTCCCGCCGGCCTTCTTTCTAAAGGCGAAGATGCCGATATAGAGAACAACGGCGAGATAAATGAAAACGACAACGGCAGGAATCAAGAGGTTGCATCCTCCTCGGGTTTTTGTTTTTCGATTTCACGTTCGAGGTGAGATGGCCAGGCAAACTTCACGAGCAGCCACATCAGCAGCGCTGCCGCCCCGGAAAAGCAGGCTTGATAGAAGAGTCCTATGGGAACGAAACCAAAGACGATCGGGTGGGCCGTGCGCCAGAACCAGAAATCCTGGTGCAACACGTAGAGAACAACCACTGCGATAACGAGCAACGTCCGTTTCATGATCTAATTGTGATTACTATCGTCTCGATTAGATGGAGATACCAGTTCAGTTGAAGCTACAAGTTCAGTTTGAAGCTGCCAGCATTTGTGACGTGCGCGAAGTTTGCCATCTTCCTCGAAAACGCGCAACGCTTTGTTGTTCAGTTTGTCCATCCGACTGCCGGCAATAACCGCCAAGACGCCATGCTCGCCAACCAGGAGAAGATAGTCGGAACCAACAAATCAAACGGGGCAATTCCTACAGTATGGTAGTGGCATTTATCGAGTTTCAAAGAAAACGATCCACGAAATCACAGGAAGGGGCACTAAATCATTTTCGTGTTACTTCGTGTGATTTCGTGGATCGTTTTGCCGAATCTCCGCGAGGGGCACGTAAATACTGAAAAGATCTCACTACCACTCTAATTGATCGCTCATTCTCTTTTTGGGGACCTTGGCGTCTTGGCGGTTACTAAAGCGGCAAACTCATCAATGCTTCACAGCCACGCAGCCCGGAACGATTCTCCAGTCTTAATGTACCCCCGTGGGCCTCAGCGATCTGTCTCGAGAGGACCAGCCCGATGCCCGAGCCTTTGACTTTGGTGGTAAAGAAAGGCACGAAGAGATTCGCGGTGTTTGCCAGGCCTGGGCCTTCGTCTTTGATCCAAACTTCTACCTTATTACCGTTTTGTTGAGCCCAGCCAACTTCGACTGCGCCGCCGGTTTCCATTGACGCATCAACCGCATTGCGCACTAGGTTTATCAGCAACTGTTCCAACTGCACATCGTCACCGCGGAGCACGACATCAGGTCCGGGATGTACATTGACCGGCAACCGCGTCTCGAGGCTGGCAACGCGCCGCACCAACGCGCCAATATTCAGTGGTTCAAAACGCGGCTGAGGCAAACGCGCCAGCTTGGAATACGACTCAACGAAACGCGCCAGGGAATCGGCGCGCGACGAAATCACCTCCAGGCCTCTGTGCATGTCCTCGCCCCAATCAGCAGGCCGTGGTTCCCGCCCCATAAGATCCGCCAGGCTTCCGGCAACCGACTTGATCGGCGCCAGAGAGTTATTCAGTTCATGTCCAAGGACACGCAATAAGCGCTGCCATGCCGTGCGTTCTTCTTCGCGAAGTGTCTGGCTGAGATCGGTCAGAACCAATAGCTGATGTTGCGCGCCATGTTCGCGAAAGGTGCTGCGCCGAACGTCCCAACGACCGACACCGCCAGGAAAAACCAACTGCATAGTGTGCGCCGCGTGTTGGCCATTTCCCGGTTCAGGATTAAGACACGCGGCAAGGCCCAGCTCCTCGCTCGTGCGGCGCAGCAGCCTGGTGCTCGGTTGGGCCAACAACCTTTCGCCGGCCCGGTTCACTAATCGCAGTCGTTGATCGCCATCGAATGCGAAAACTGCAACGTCGATCTCCGCCATTACGGTCCGCAGCAAGGTCGTCGCCTCGAGCGCACCCAGCCTTTGTTCGCGCAATGTCTGGCCAAGGTCATTCACTTCGAGCATTACTTCCCCCAGCGCGTCGCCGGTCAGTGCCCTTCGTCCGCGAATGGAATAATCGCCTTCGCGAATAGCCGCGAGGATATTGGAAAGAGTCTGCAGCGGGCGAACAATCCGTTGCTTGAGGTTGTAGGCAATGCCCAGCCAGGTGAGCACGAGGAAAAGGTCCACGGTCCATTGCAAGCGGCCGGAGTAGCCGTCATACCACAGCAGGAATGCGCACAATGCAACTGCCGGAAGACCGGCGGCTACCGCAAGCACCGTGACACGTTTTTCGAATGGCAACCGGCCGCCACGCTTAAACGCAGGATCGAGGCTCGAGAAAGTGTGGCTATTCTTTGGTTTGAGTGGCGCGCTCATAAAAACAGAGTACGTACTGAGTACTTCAGTACTCAGTTAGGACGACAGTCCATACTTTTGCAGGCGGCGATAAAGTGCGCTACGGCTAACACCGAGCGCTTCCGCGGCACGATTAGCATTTCCTTCGGCCCGAGCCAGGGCTTTTTTAATCAACAACCGCTCAGCCTCTTCCAGGCTCATTTCTTCCAGGCGGGCCGAAAGACGGCCATCGGGTGTGGATTGCAGCGCCAGGTCGAAGGCCGTCACCGAATTGCTCGAACTCATCAAAACGGCCCGTTCAATCACGTGGTCCAACTCTCGCACGTTGCCTGGCCAGCCGTGTTCAAAAAGCGCTTCAAGCGCCTGCGGAGTGAATTCCATGGTTCCGCGACGGTAGCGCTCCGTATGCTTCCCGAGGAAGTGTTCGGCGAGTGGCCGGATGTCTTCGCGACGTTCCCGGAGTGGTGGTAGATGAATCTCAACAGTGTTCAAGCGGAACAGCAGATCCTGCCGAAACCGGCCCTGGGCCACCTCCACGTTCAGATCGGCATTCGTCGCTGAAAGCACTCTCACGTTCACTTTTCGCGTTTTCGATGAGCCGACCCGTTCAAACTCACCGGTTTCCAGAACCCGCAAAAGCTTTGGTTGCAGATTGAGCGGAACGTTTGCGATCTCGTCGAGAAACAACGTGCCGCCATCAGCCAACTCGAATCTGCCCACACGATCTGTCTTGGCGTCAGTAAAGGCGCCCCGCACGTGACCAAACAATTCACTTTCGAAGACGCCTTCAGCCAGCGCGCCTGCATTGAGAGACACGAGCGGTTTTTCAGAGCGCGCGGAATGCCTGTGGACCGCACGCGCGATGACCTCTTTCCCGGCGCCATTCTCCCCAGTGATCAGGATGTTAGCGTCCGCGGGCCCAATTCGGTCTACGAGCTTGAGTACTCCTTTCATTGCCCCGGACTCGGCGATGATTTGCGGCTTTGAGGAGGCGCCGGCGGCGCTGTCGCGCAACGCCAGGTTCTCTGCTTCGAGTCGCTGTCCGCGTCGCAAGGCTGCGGCCAACTCAACCTGAGTGCGCACCACGGCAAGCAGACGCGCGTTGTCCCAGGGTTTTTGAATGAAATCACGCGCGCCGCGTCGCATCGCCTCGACCGCAAGATCGACGCTGCCCCAGGCAGTCATCACAACTACTGGCAACGTCGGATCCGCAGACTGAATTCGAGTGAGCAGATCAAGGCCTTCGCTGCCGGAGGTGGTGTCCCGCGCATAGTTGAGATCGATGAGCATGACCTCTACTTCCTGTGACTCCAGTGCTTTCAAAACGCCGGCCGGCGAGGACGCTGTTTCGATTTCGAAACCCTCGCCTTTTAATAACAGCCGCAACGCCGCAAGCACGTCAGCCTGGTCGTCTGCAATGAGAATTCTTGACATGGTCAGAGTTGTCTATAATTCTGGCCCGGGAGATAGGTCCTATAAAGTCCTATAAGTATCGCAGGTGCTACCAACGAACCATCAGTTCGGGATCTTTCGCAGGCGCAGGTTAGTAGTAGTACCGTTCATTCTTTGTTTTATCATATCGAGTGCCCGGCGGACTCCGGTTCGCACCCGCTTATCTGGATCATGTCTCGCAGCGATGAGCAAATCAACCTCAGGGTCGGGCGATACTTGCAGATTCAACGCCCGGCAAGCTCTCGACGCGTTCGATGACTTGCCGGTAAAACTCCCGGCCCTGTGTCGTCGTGTAGCGCAACAAATTGATGTTAAGTGGCACAGTCAAGACTCTCTCGGCGTCAAAGCCCGGGTCGATCCTGAGCCCTATGCAGGCTACGCAGGAACAAGCCCGCGGCGATAAGCAAAACGAGCGACAAAGCGACCTGGGTAACGACCAGCATACTTCTGAGGTTAACCAGCTTGAAACGCCGCGCCCGTTCCTCCGGCGCCAGGGTCTCACCTTTAAGGGCTGATACTAACTCCGGGCGAGACGTACGCAGTGCCGGAGCCAATCCAAAAACGATCGCTGCCAGCATCGACAACCCGAAAGTGAACAACAACACGCGTATGTCGATGACGAAGTCTGGCGCGATCGGCAAAGCTCCGGGCGGTGGCGGTGCGGCTTTCAACGCGCCGGCCGTCCACCATGCGGGCAGTAGACCAAGGGTTCCGCCCATTGCGGCCAGCAACACACTTTCGGTCAAGAGCTGCCGCACGATGCGCCATCGGTTCGGTCCGAATTGCCAGCCGTACGGCAATTTCTTTGCTTCTCACGGGCTATGGCAACGCCGCTTCGGTGCTGACCCGAACGTCCTATAAGTCCTATAGGTCCTATAGGTCATTCATAACGAAGTGACACCACCGGATCCACTTTCGTTGCTCTGCGGCCGGGTATGTAACAAGCGACCAGTGCCACAAGGGTGAGCAGCACCGCGATGCTGGCAAACGTGGCCGGATCGGTTGGTTCGATTCCGAAAAGCATGCTGGCCATCAACCGGGTCAAGCCAAACGCCCCAACCAAACCCAAAGCGACGCCAATCAGAGCCAGCGCCATCCCCTGCCCGATGACCATCTTGAACACGTCACGAGGTTGGGCGCCGATGGCCATCCGGATCCCGATTTCATGTGTGCGCTGCGTGACCGTGTAAGACATCACGCCGTAAATGCCGACCATAGCCAACACTAAAGCGATCCCGGCAAAGATGCTCAGCAAAGTTAGATTCAACCGTTCCGGCGCGACCGACTCAGCGCGAATCTCGTCCATTGTTTTAATGTTGTAGATGGGTTGGTCTGGATCGACTTGCTTTACCTGCTCGCGCGCGGAAGCTATCAACTGATTTGGATCCCCGGTAGCCTTCACGATGACGGCCAACGCCATGCCGTTAGGAGGAAGTTGCCAATATGGGAAGTAGCCCTGAACTCGTTTTGAATCCTGGCTGAGACCTTCCATTTTTACGCGGCCCACGACTCCCACCACGGTAAGCAACACCGAGTTCTCGTCTCCGCCGAGTTTGATTCTCTTACCGACTGCGTCCTCGTTGGGCCAATGCCGACGCGCAAACTCTTCGTCGATGATGATCGCGTTCACTCCGGCTACGAGTCTTTCGCCCTCCTCGAGTTTTGTTAGATCACGCCCTGCCAGAAAGGATCGATTGTCCTGATCGGTAAAATAACGCCCGCGCAACAGAGGGATATTCATGGCGCGAAAGTAATCGGGTGTTACCGAGCATGCTTCCATCAGCGGCGTCTGATCGCGGGGCGGAATGGGCTGTCCATCGACCACGAACGATGTTTGCCAACCGTTGTTGCCCAGCGGCAGTCCGGAAGCGGCGGCCGACGCCTCGACACCGGGCAAAGTACGAATGTTTTCCAGTAGCCGTCTAAAAAATTCCGTGCGCTGTTCCTCGGTTACATATTTTTTCTGCGGCAAACTGACGGTGAAGCTTGCCAGGCGCGCATAGGAGAATCCCGGATTCACGTTTTGTAGCCGGTAGAAGCTCCGAATCATTAACCCCGCGCCGATCAGCAACACCAGCGTGGTTGCAACCTCCACGACTACCAGCGAGCTGCGCAGCCAATGTTTTCCCGACGTACCTCGTCCGGTCTCTTTCAGCGTCTCATTCACATCCACTTCGCCGGCTTGTAGCGCGGGCACCAGACCAAACAGAATTCCTGTCAGAAGCGACACGCTAATAGTGAACGCCAAAACTTTCCAATCGAGATTGATTTCACGCCAGCGCGGAATGGCGTCGGGACTGATATACAAAATGAGTTGAATACCCCAGCGCGCCACGAGCAGTCCAAGCGCGCCACCGACTAAGGCGAGCAGAACGCTTTCGGTCAGCAGCTGTCGAGCGATGCGCCAGCGGCCAGCCCCCATCGCCGTGCGAATCGCCATCTCTTTCTGTCGCGCTTTGGCCCGGGCCAGCAGCAGGTTCGCGATATTGGCGCAGGCAATCAGCAGCACAAAAGCCACGGCCCCAAAGAGGACCCAAAGTGTTCCGCGTGCGTCGCCTACATAGATTTCCAGCAGCGGCTTCATCCCCACTCGATTCCCCGCGTTCGTGTCGGGATATTGCCGCTCGAGATTGGCGGCAATGTTGTCCATATCGGCCTCCGCCTGCGCCAGGGTTGCACCTGGCTTCAAGCGCGCAACAGCGAATAGACCTGGATGATTGCCGCGCTGCTGCCAATTTGGATCGCCGCTGAGTTGACCGACTGGCATGTCAGCGCGGCTTGGATATTGAAACCCTTGCGGCATTACGCCAATGACTGTGTAGCCCTTCCCGTTGAAGGTCAGCACCTGATTTATGATGTTGGGTTGTCCACCAAATCTGCGTTGCCATAGACCATGGCCCAGAACGACGACCGGCGTGGCGCCGGGCTTATCTTCCTCATTAGTGAAGACGCGTCCGACCGCCGCGTTCACACGCAAGACAGAAAAGAGATCGGCGGAAACCTGAGCAGTGGGAATGCGTTCAGCTTCGCCAACGCCGGTGAGATTGTAACTATTCCGGTTGTAGGCCCCAATCTTTTCGAACACATGATTCTGAGAACGCCAGTCTGTGAAGTTCGGATATGAAATCGACATCACATCGAGAACTGGGCTCTTTTCATTCAAGGCCACCAACCGGTCAGACTCTTCATAAGGCAACGGCCGAAGGAGCACAGCATTAACGACGCTGAAGATTGCGGTGTTAGCGCCGATCCCGAGTGCCAGTGCGAGAATCACCACGAAGGTAATACCGGGGTTCTTTAATAGCATGCGCGCACCGTAGCGCACGTCTTGCCAGATGGTCTGCATATCATTTCTCCTTCAAGGGGCTATAGGTCCCAATTATTCCTATAGGACCAATTTATTCACACCGCAACTCTTGTCAGAACCACCTGCGTAAGCGGGTGGCACTGCCTGCTCAGCCGTGATGAACAATCTGTCGCCCGCTTACGCAGGTGGTTCTGACAAATTATTCATACCGCAACGCGACTAACGGATCGACTTTCGTCGCACGCCGAGCGGGAATGTAGCAAGCGAGCAACGCAACACTAGTTATAAGGAGTGCGATCATCGCGAAGGTGGCCGGATCGGCCGCGCTGACTCCGAACAGCAAGCTAGCCATCAGGCGTGTTAAGACAAACGCTGCGACCAGACCAATAGCAACGCCGATCAATGCCAAAGTCATTCCCTTCTTTAAGACTAATCCGAGAATGGAGCGGGGCGTTGCCCCGAGGGCCAGCCGCACTCCAATCTCCGCCCTCCGTTGAGTGACAAAATAGGCCAGGACTGCATAGATCCCCATCATCGCCAAAAGGAATGCGAGGGCCGCAAACGCCACCAGCAACATCATTCCTACGCTGCGAGATTGTGTTTCTGAATCCAGCATCTGGTCCATCGTCGCGGCGTTAGAGACGGGTTGATCGGCATCCACGGCGTGCACTTCACGTCGTACCGCAGCCACAAGATCGAGCGGATCGCCAATGGTGCGAATCACCAGATCGCGCGGCTTGAAATAGTTGAAACCGGTGACCTGGCGGAAAGGTAGATACATCTCCGCCTTTACCGGAACATCGAGTCCCATCTCACGCACGTCAGCGACAACTCCGACAATCGTGATCCACGGGGCATCGTCCTCCCCAAACTTGATTCGCTTACCTACTGCGCTTTGACCCGGCCAATATTTGCGAGCCATTGTTTCGTTGACGATCACGACGGGTTGCGAGTTCTGATCGTCGCGGTTCTCAATGTAACGGCCCTCCCGAAGTGCAATTCCCACCGTCTGCAGATAATCCGCGCTGACTTGCCGGTGGATAGCGTTGGTCGCGACGTTGGGCGGTGGTTGCAGTCCTTCGAGCAGGAAACCGTTGGCGCCGCCTTTCCATTGCAAAGGCACCGAAGTGGTATAGGCCGCAGAAACCACGCCGGGCAGGGCCCGGGTTCGCGCCAGCACCTCGTCATAGAAGGCCCATCGCTTCGCAGGCTCCTGATACTTGCCTTGCAGCACAGTCCTCACTGTCAATAACTTTTCCGGCTGAAAAATTGAAAACTGGCCGCGGAGGTGCGAAAGCGTTTGGATCAAGAGACCCGCACCGACGAGTAGTACCAGCGCCAATGCAATCTCAGTGATCACGAGCGCGCCGCGCAACCTGCCCCCAGAAATGCCGAGCCCTTCGCGTCCGCCGCCCTGCTTTAACGCTTTATTGAGATCGACACGCGACGCCTGTAAGGCCGGAAGCAAACCAAAAATGATTCCGGTAGCTAACGAGACGACTAGCGCGAAACCGAGTACGCGTAGATCAATCCTCAGATTGGACGCAAACAATCCAGCAGGTATCAGCTTTTTGAGAAATTCAAAGCTGAACGCAGCCACGACTAATCCCAGTCCACCGCCGAGGCCCGCAAGCATTACGCTCTCGGTTAGCAACTGCCGCACGATCCGGCCGCGGCTGGCGCCGACAGCTGCCCGGACCGCTATCTCCTGACGTCGACCCGTGGCGCGAGACATCAAGAGATTAGCGATGTTGGCGCAAGCGATCATCAGTACAAAGCCGACTGCAACCAGCAGCATAATCAACGGGCGGCGCGATGTGCCTGTCACTTGTTCACGCAATGGGACGACGCCGGCTTGCAAGCTCGCCGACACGTCGTCCGGATGGTCATGTACGATCCGCGCGGTTATAGTGCCGATGTCGGCTTGTGCCTGCTCAACCGTCAGGCCAGGCTTAAGGCGCCCGACCACATTGAGATTTTGGGTATCGCGCTTGGTGAGTTCTTCGGCAGTGAACGCTGCCGGAACCCACATGGCGGTGAACGGATACAGATAGCGAAAATCTGCCGGCATCACGCCAATCACGGTATGCTTCTGGCCATTAAGCAGAATATTCCTGCCAAGGAGGCCGCGATCAGCGCCGTAACGGCGCTGCCACAAGTCGTGGCTGAGGATCGCCACTTTGGCCCCACCGGGCTGGTCTTCTTCGGGCAGGAAGTTTCGACCGAGAGCTGGTGTCGCGCCCAGTAGCGGAAAGAAGTTCGCGGTCGCACCGTACGCCATAACTTTCTCAGGCTCGCCATCGCCGGTGATATTGAAACTACGGAAACTGATCGCCGCCATGTCGTCGAAGACCTTGTTCTGGGTCTTCCAGTCCACAAAATTTGCGACCGCCACATCATCGTGCACTGCGCCTATGCCTGGATCTTCTTCCCAGAGCACTACCAGGCGATCAGGGTCGGCGAATTGCAGTGGTTTAAGGAGGACAGCATTTACCAGGCTGAACATCGCTGTGTTTGCGCCGATGCCCAATGCGAGCGATAGCACAGCAATCAAGGTAAAGCCTGGCTGGCGCCAAAGACCGCGCAGGCCGTAACGGATGTCTTGAATTAAAGTATTCATCGTTCTCTCCCTGGCTATAGGTCCAATAAGTCCTATAGGTCCTATAGGCCCGATCACTCGTAACGCAGCGCAACCAACGGATCGACTTTCGTGGCCCGTCGCGCTGGGATGTAGCAAGCCAGCAAAGCAACAAACATCAGCACCAGCGTGATGGCGACGAAAGTTAGCGGATCGGTAACGCTGACACCGAAAAGCAGATTCTTCAGCAACCGCGTCAGGGCGAATGCAGCCATCAGACCAATCACGATGCCGACACCAATCAACCGCATGCCCTGCCCCAAAATCATTTTCAGAACGTCGCCGACCTGGGCGCCAAGCGCCATACGAATTCCAAACTCATGCGTGCGTTGAGTGACCGCGTAAGCAGTGACGCCATAAATTCCGGCGGCGGACAACAGCAAGGCTATGCCGCCGAAGAGACCGAGTAAAAACAAATTGAAGCGTGGCTGAGTGACTGCCTCGCTCACGATGTTTTCCATGGTCTTGACTTCCGACACGGGCGCCGATTTATACCTCGGCCACAATGCGTCGAACCTGCGGAGCCAGGCTAGCCGGCTCGACCGCCGTACGCACAACAACTGACATTCCGGTCCATGTATCCTGCAGAGCCGAGAGGTAGAATTCGGGAGACGCTTCCTCGCGCAGCTCCCACGGCGCTCAACATTCCAAAGCCGCGAACCTGAGTGGGATCCATGCGTTCATTCAACGTGGGCGCAAGTCTATACGGGGGCACCCAAACCTCCGTCTTGTCGGGATACTGAAAGCCTGCGGGCGCAATACCTACGACGGTGTAAATTTGTCCGTCGACCGTGATTGGTTTGCCGACCAGTTCGGGATCGCCGGCGAAGCGCCTTTGCCAAAGCGCGTGACTGACAACCACGACGGGCGCGTGACCAGCTTGTTCATCAGTAGGAATGAAGAAGCGCCCGCGCAGCGGTTCCGTGCCGAAGACGGCAAAGAAGTTTGCCGAAGTCATTGCCAGCTCAATGCGTTCGGCTTGATCGCCGAAAGCAAGATTAGCCGGACGCGTGAGGATGGCGGCCAGATGCTCAAACACAGTGTTCTGCGCACGCCAGTCAAGAAAGTTGGCGGGAGTTACCTGCCCCTGCTTTCCATGTTGGTTCACTTCCTGAATGGCGACAATCCGTTCCGCCCGGGCGTAAGGCAAACGCCGCAACAGCACAGTATTGACGACGCTGAATATCGCCGTGCTGGCGCCAATGCCAAGCGCCAGCGTCACGATCACGAGCGCGGTAAATCCCGGATGTTTCAGCAAGCTGCGAACTCCGTAGCGAATATCTTTTAGTAGTGTGTCCATAACCTCATTTCCAATTTCCAATTGCCGACCTCACTAATAGGTCCGATAAGTCCTATAGGCCCTTGATTCATTCATACCGCAGCGGCTGTCAGAACCACCTGCGTCAGCGGGTGGCAGATTTTCCATCACGGTTGACTAGGCAGGGCCACCCGCTTACGCAGGTGGTTCTGACTATTCGTAACGCAGCGCCACCAAAGGATCGACCTTCGTTGCCCGGCGCGCCGGAAGGTAGCAAGCCACGAATGCCACGATCGTCAGTACGGCTGTCACCACCACAAATGTAAACGGATCTTTTGCCGTCACATCGAAGAGCAAGGAACTCATCAGGCGCGTCGTTGCAAATGCGCCTGCGAGCCCCAACACCACACCAATCACAACCGCAGTCATTCCCTGCCTGACCATCAACTTCAGAACGTCGATCCGTCGCGCACCCAGGGCCATCCGTACGCCAATTTCATGTGTGCGTTGCGTGACTGCGTAAGACATCACGCCGTAGATGCCGGCTGAGGCAAGCGACAGGGCAATCAAGGCAAAGATTCCGAGTAGAAGCAGAGTGAATCGCTGCGGAGCTATGGACTCACTCAGCTTGTCGTCGAGGGTTTGCACCTGGGCAATTGGTTGGTCTTTGTCGATGGCTTGAATCTCTCTTTTGATCGCCGCGACAAGAGCGTATGGCTCGACTGAAGTCTTAACGATCATATCTGTCGCTCGGGCGAAGTCTGCGCTCGACTGCGATGTCATCTGGGTAATGGGCCGGTAGGCGTGCGCACGGCTGTGCTCGTCAAGACCGTTTTGTTTGACATGCCGAACGACACCGATGATTTCGCGCCAGTCTTCCTTATCGCCGCCGAAACGCAATCGCTTGCCAATCACTTCACGCGCCGGCTGGTTAGGAAAACTGCGTGCGGCAAGCTCTTGGTCCACAATCACGACCAGGGGTGCCGTCTCTGTGTCGTGAGCGGTAAAAAGCCGCCCCTGGGAAGCGCAGGCAATAGTTGCAAAAGTGCTGAGCAACACTCCTATAAATTTCTGTCTCATTTTCTCTCCTCCCGTAATTTCAAACCTCACCTCTTACTCGTAACGTAGGGCGACCAGCGGATCGACCTTCGTGGCGCGTCGTGCTGGAATCCACGAGGCCAACAACCCAATCAATGTCAACAACAGTGAGATCGCAACGAACGTTAGCGGGTCCGTCGCGCTGATACCGAACAAGAGACCCTTCATCAATCGGGTCAACAGAAACGAGGCAATCAGGCCAATTGCGATACCGATCAGCGATAGACCTAATCCATGACCAACAATCAATCGCAGGACGTCACCCGACTGCGCACCCAACGCCATGCGTAAACCGATCTCATGCGTCCTTTTATTACTCGTACCTAAGTGCTACCAATGGATCCACGCGGGCTGCTCGCCGGGCGGGTAAGTAACCCGCCAGCGCAGCCACCAGGGTCATAAGAACAATTGCGGTCAACAGTGCCACCGGGTCGCTGGCAGAGAGACCGAATAGCTGACTTGAAATTAATCGGGCTGCAGCCCACGCTGCGGGCACGCCGATAGCTACTCCTACGGCGACCAACAGCAGGCTCTCGCGCAAAACCATCCACAGAATGTGCGTCCGCTCCGCTCCCAAAGCCATGCGAATACCGATTTCATTTGTTCGACGCACCACCGCGTGGGCCATGATTCCGTATAGGCCGATGCACGAGAGCAATAACGCCAGGCCGCCGAAAAAGCTGACCATTTGAGCGACCAGCCTTTCCTGCTTGAGCGAGTCGTCGGTTTGCACACGCAGAGTTGTAAAGTTAAGGATGGGAAGCTTGTCATTAACTTCCTTGATCGCTGCTCGCACTTCACCGGACAAACTCAAGGGGTCGCCCACGGTGCGGATTTCAAACACGTTTGCGAACGCTAAACGGTCCTGCACCTGAAGGATGGGCCGATAGATGCTTCTTTCAGGACTCTCTTTGGCGCTATCGTATTTCGCGTCGCCCAAAACGCCGACGATTTCAAAATCGTCCTTATCGGAATTCTCCTCAAACGTAAGACGGCGACCGAGCGGATTTTGATTTGGAAAAAACGCTTTGACGAAAGATTGATTGACGACCGCGACCTTGGCCGAAGTTACGCTGTCTTGTAAGCCGATCTCGCGGCCCATCAGCAGCGGAACTCCAAGCGTTTCACCAAACTTTGGTCCCACCAGGATGTCTTCGACATTCATGTTCTCGCCCTTGACCGGCGTGTAGCCGCGAACAGTAACGGTGCTGTTGGAGCTGGTGCCGGCCATTGGGCTGTAACTGGCCATGGTGACTGAACGAACATTGGGCAGCGCGTTCAGGCGGTCGTAGAGTTGGCGGTAGACCGAACTCAAGTCATCCGGCTTATAACCAGCGAGGCGTGTATCGACGCTCGCCAGCAGGACGTTGTCGCGATTGAACCCAAGATCTTCCTGTTGAAGATTGATGAGACTACGTGCAAAGAGACCGGCCCCCACCAGTAACACGAGAGAGACCGCCACCTGCGCCACCACCAGGGCCGAGCCTAAGTTGAACCGTCGCTTTCGGCCCTGGGCCGACTTCTCTTTCAATGCCGAAGAAAGATCAGTCTTAGTAGCCTGGATAGCAGGGACCAGCCCGAAGAGCACTCCGGAAAGAATTGATATGCCCAGGGTGAACAACAAAATGTATGAATCGGGTCTAACATCCAGAGGTGACGTTGCGGCGAGCCGAGCAACCAAGAGGCTGACACCCCACTGAGCAATTAACACACCGGCAACTCCGCCGATCACCGCCAGCAACAAACTCTCGGTGAGCAGTTGGCGCACCAGCCGCCAACGACTCGCGCCTAATGCCTGGCGCAAAGAAATTTCCGCCTGGCGCGCGGCGGCGCGAGACAACAAAAGATTTCCCACATTCGCGCAGGCGATCAATAGCACCAGGCCCACTATCACCATCAACATCTTCAGAGCTTGTGAATAAAAAGTCCGCAGTCCCGAGAGTCCTCGACCTCCCGGGCCAAGGGTGACGAAGCTGTTCTGAATTGCCAGGCGGGTGTCATCCGTTAGCTGGCTTCCGGCCTGGGCGGTAAGAAACTGCTGCAACTCAGCATTAACAACAGCCTGGGCCTGCTCGATTCCCACTCCGGGTTTCAAGCGGCCAATCATATTCAGCCAAAAAATGTTCTTGTCTTCGAGTGATGACCTTCGCAATTCGATCTGAGGTTGAAACGCCAGGGGTACCCAGAAGTCAGGCGAGCGGCGCACGCGCGTACCGAAGAACTCGGTCGGCATCACACCAACTACGGTGAAGGCCATGCTGTTTATCAGAAGGTTCTGGCCGACTATCTGGGCGTCGCCATTTAGCTTCTGCTTCCAGTAGTTATGGCTCAGCACTATCACCGGGCTCGCCGCCGCGGAATCGTCCTCGTTTGTCAGGGTGCGACCCTGCATCGCGCTGACTCCCAGGACATTGAAATAGTTTCCGGAAACGAGGTGGCCTGAGGCTCGCTCCGACTCTCCAGACTGCCCATCCGTTCGTCTGACGCTCACGCGACTTTCGCCGCTGCGGAAGGCGCTCAAGTCGACAAAGGATGGATCGTGTTCGCGAAAGTATTTGTAAGATGCGTAGGAGAACAGGTCCCAACGGCCCGCGGCGAGGTCGCCATCCGAGTTCCGCGTTCCCTCGCTGGGTTTGTCGTTGAACAGAACCAACTCGTCGGGCCGCGTAACCGGCAATGGCTTGAGGATTACAGAGTTAATCAAAGTGAAGATCGCTGTGTTGGCTCCGATGCCAAGCGCGAGCGTCAGTGCAGCGATCAGCGCGAAAGCCGGTCGCTTTAGAAGGCTTCTAACTCCATAGCGAATGTCTCTCAGCAATGTCTCCATGACTCAACTCCCATCTTCAATTGGGACTGTTCCTTGTCAGAACCGCCTTGGGTATAGGTCCAATATGTTTTATGGGTCCTATCTCCAAACTACTCGCAGCGCTCCTGTCAGAACCACCTGCGTAAGCGGGTGGCTCAGCCTACTCAACCGGGATGAAACAGCGGCCACCCGCTAACGCGGGTGGTTCTGACTATTCGTATCGCAGCGCCACCAGTGGATCGACTTTCGTTGCTCGCCGGGCAGGGAGATAACAAGCCACGAGCGCCACGAAGATTAGAACCGCGGAAACCGTTACAAATGTCAGGGTATCGGTGGGTGTAACTCCGAAGAGAAGTGTCGCCAGCAAGCGCGTCAGGGCCACCGCCCCGATGAGACCGATGACTACCCCAATCGTGATCAGCGTCATGCCATTTCTAATAATCAGTTTCAGCACATCGATCGCCCGCGCCCCGAGCGCCATGCGAATACCGATTTCCTGAGTACGTTGAGTGACGGCGTAGGACACCACGCCGTAGATACCGATCGCCGCCAGCACTAATGCCAGAACTGCAAAAATACCGAACAACATAGTGTAGAAGCGCTGCTGCCATACCGATCTTGACATGACCTCGTCCATCGTCATTACATTCGTGACTGGTTGATCCTTGTCGAGGGCGAGCACTTCTTTTCTCACGGCAGGGGCCAAACTTCCGGGGTCCCCAGACGTGCGCATCGCTACGGTC
>JBPCKD010000036.1:0-5453 GCA_051004635.1 Pyrinomonadaceae bacterium | reverse complement strand
TCCTGTCTATGCGCAAACGAGCGTCACCAATATCCGACGCGAACAGCTCAGTTTGTCCGGCTAGTTTGACGTCGAAGCCCAGGGCCGCACCCGTTTGGTCCGACGATGCTTCGATATAAAAATAATCACGCGGATCGGCAATGATGTTGATACCAATAGGTGTGAGACTGATGCGATGTTCGCGCTGCAACTCTTCAGTCATTGCACGATACGTTTGCGGATACTTATCCATCACACTCTCGCGCGTAGCGCTTTGAAGATCAGCACGGACCGGCAAAGGCGCAAAACGGACGGCCGAGCAAGCCAGGTCAGAAAAATTGTTGTTGTCTGAGGCGATGGCGAGCAGAGGATGCTGTCCTCCGGTCCGCGAACCCGTAAAGCTTTTAGTCTCGTGATTGACTCCCTGATACGTCTCCTCAATTATTTTGCCGTCGCGTAAACGGACCTCGTAAACCCATTCGATGTCGGTAGCGCGTCCCCAACGCGCCATCAGCGCAATCGTCTGCGTGCCACCATCTTCATTCGTGAAAATTGCCGTGTAGCGAACGATCAGATCTCGCCGGGCCGCGCCTTCCTGGTGCCCGTCCCGCAGGATTTCGTAGTACATAACGAGGGGGATGTCTGTGAAATGATCGATAGTATTAGCACGCGCGTAAAGCACTGGTGAATGCGCCAGAGCCAATTGGTCTTCGGTCGTTGCGGCCGGGCGATGCGCAGCAAGGGGAAGCGCCCGAAGCAATTTCACTTCAGCGAGTTGCGCTCCGGCAGACGAACGTGCCGGGTTCAGCGCCACAGAAACCTTATGTTTACCTTTGCTGAGCTTTCCGAGCATGACGCGATACGGAAATAATTCGTCACCCGCCCACAGCAACAAATCCTGGTTGTACACACCGTCAACAGAAACCAAAAGCGCAGGTGCTTCCGCGCCTTCTCGTGCCCACGACGCGCCTGGAGCGCGAGCTTGGATCTCGAGACCCACTTCCATATCGTCCGTGAGATCGAATGTTTCAGTCGCAAGCGGTTTCGGAAGCTGGGGTTTTGCTTGCGTTTCCGCTCTGGGATTGGCAATCGAGGCACAAATCGGAATCAGCAAAAGCAGAGAAATGCCGAAACAGTTTAGCTTGTTTTTCATATGAATTAGGTGGTGGTCATCAATAAGAAGGTGAGTGAAAGTTGTTCCAATTAGTGTTTGCAGGTATAAGACCTGGCGCTCAACCTACGGCAATTGAATAATCATTTCAAGAGAAGTTTCAGCCGGTCGAACCGGGCGTGTTGGATAGGGGTACTCTCGGTGACCAGCGAGTTGGGCGCTAGGAAATCCAAACTACATAAAATCTTTTTCCGCCCCAGAGCATCTGTGTTATCATCCGCGTCAAATCCAGGAGAGGTCCCAGAGTTTTCCAGCAATACTTTCTTCCAAGTCCAAGTTCTTAAGAAATCTTTGAATTGCCCAGTGTATAGAGTCGCGAAGTTTTGCGTCATCTGAGTATCTCAACCGCGGCGTAAGCCGAGCAAATGAGAACGACCTTTCAGCTAGTCAGTTCCAAACAGATTAAGTAAGGGTGCGACGCGCCTGTAGGCTCATTAGCCTGCGCAGAGTATTTACTGAGGCCGGTGCTTGCCGAGCGATAGCTTGTCAGGCCGGAACTCACCCTATCACGCCACAAGGAGACCTAACGATGAAGACCCCACGAATGATTTTCTGGTTGACGCTTCTTTGTATCAGTATGGCCGTGCAAGTGTCGGCACAGATCAATAACGCGAGCCTAACGGGTTTAGTCACAGACCCGACAGGGTCGGTCGTTTCCAATGCATTGGTGACGGCGAAGAACAAGGCTACCAGTTTGGAGACGTCGGCCACGACTGATTCTTCGGGGTATTACACCTTTGCCAGCTTACCTGTTGGGACCTATATCTTGGCGGTGGAAATGACGGGATTCAAAAAAGCCATTCGCGAGAGCATAGATTTGGAAATAGGTCAGAAGGCGCGCATTGACTTCGCGCTTGACGTCGGCGCGGTGACAGAATCGGTCGTGGTATCTACCACCCCTCCCTTACTGAGCACGCAGGACGCTTCGCCCGGTGGCGTCCTCGAAAATCGCGCCATCACTGATCTCCCCTTGAGCGGACGCAACTGGGATGATCTCATCGGCGGGATTCCAGGTGTCAAATCAGACCGTTACACGGAGCAGGGCGGCGGCACGGCCAACGGACGCACCGGTGGTGCTAATGTGCACGGCGTGCGCTCTTTGCAGAATAACTTTGTGCTCGATGGGGTGGACAATAACTCTATCTCTGCGAACGTGCAGGAACTGACGACACAGGTGGCCCGGCCCTCTGTCGATTCCATACAGGAGTTCCGGGTCAGTACCAATCCTTACTCGGCGGAGAACGGCCGGAGCCCCGGCGCGCTCATCAGCGTTACGACCAAAGGCGGCGGCAACGATTTCCACGGGACGGCTTACGAGTTCCTGCGCAATGACGTCTTTGACGCCAACGACTTTTTCACTAACCGGGCCGGACGCCAGAAACCTCCTTACAGGCAAAACCAGTTTGGGGGCAACATCAGTGGCCCCATCACTCTACCCCGCTTTGGCGAAGGTGGGGCGTCAACTATCAGTGGCAAGAACAAAGCTTTCTTCTTTTTCAACTACGAGGGCACGCGCATCCGCAGGGGCGTCCTGCGGCTCGGGAATGTGCCAATGCCGAATGAGGTCCTCGGCGACTTTTCCCCCGCGGCGGCGACGGCCAACCGCACCACCTACGCCAAAATCTACGACCGCGTGGGCGACTGCCGCGCGAAAGTGCCTGGTGCCTTCAACGCGGACGGCTCATTTATTAATAACCAGATTCCTGCGGCCTGTATTGATCCGCTGGCGAAAAAAATTCTTGGTATGTTGCCAGCGGCCAATATCGTCCCTGGCTCAGGCGCGCTGAACATCAGCAACTTCGCTCGCTCTCCTGGGATCGTGGATGATACCAACAGCTACACCACCCGTGTAGACTGGCAGATGAATCCAAGCAATAGCTTCTTCACCCGCTACACTTTTTCCAAGCGCTTCCGTTACCTGCCTGGAATCTTCGGCGGCATCATTGACGGAACCGGCTCCTCTGCCAATGGCCGTCTCAACATGGGAGGGCAGTCCGCCGCCGTTGGCTGGAACCGCAATATCAGCGCGCGCGTGGTCAACGAGTTTCGCATCGGTTGGGGACGCAATAACTCCAGCGCCGTCCAAGACCCGTTCGGCCTTAACACGCTCGCGGACTTTGGATTCAAAGGGGTGCAGGATTCTCCCGTTTACAGCGGCGGAATTCCGGGGATCAGCATTTCAGCGCGCGGGGGAACCTTGACGCCCGGCGGCCAATCTGGATTTGATCGCTTAGGCTCGCCGGACTTTCTGCCCAAGTTTCAGGTCACGAATCAGTTCCAGTGGGCCGATACGGTGAGCTTCTCCTATGACGCTCATCAAATGAAGTTTGGAGTTGACATACGCGGGCCTATGCGGAACATCTACTTGGATGTGCCGGGCCTCAGAGGCAGCTTTAACTTTGACGGAGGTCGCACCAGCATTGACAGCGCCACAGGCATTGGCCTGGCAGATTTCCTGCTCGGCTATCCTTCAACAGCACAACTGACAAATCTGACGGTAGTGGACGCGCGCTTCAGGATGTACTCAGGGTTTTTCCAGGATGATTGGAAATTCACCCCGAAGCTCACTCTGAATCTCGGCCTTCGCTACGACTATGCAAGTTGGCTCATGGAAGGCAGAAATCGCCTGACTAATTTCGACCCGGTCACGGGACAAAAATTCACGCCCGCCAATTCGCCCGTCGGTAGGAGCTTAATCAAGCCTGACAAGAACAACTTTGCTCCACGCCTCGGTCTGGCCTATCAGCTCACTCCCAAAACGGTCGTGCGTGCAGGCTATGGCCGCTTCTACATGATGTTTGAGCGCGCGGGCAGCGAAGACCAGTTGGGTCTCAATCTCCCCTGGCTGGTCAATAACGTGGTGACTGCTGCCAGCAGCACCCAGACGGCCAACAACATACGTCTCCAGACCGGCTTCAACCTCTCGCTCGACCCGACCTTGGTTAATCCCAGCACAGTTCGTCTGCGCGCGGTCAATCCAGAATCAGTGGACCCGACGATAGATCAATGGAACCTCGGCGTGCAGCGTCTGCTCCCGGGTAATATGGTCCTCACCGTTGACTACGTTGGAACCAAAGGCACACACCTCTCCACGCTGCGCAATCTGAATCAGGTGCTACTGGATGCCAACGGCTTTCCGACGTCGGTGATCCCCTTTCCGGCTTTAGGCCCCATTGAGTACCGCGAGAATAACGGCAACTCGAATTATCATGGCGGAGAGCTGTCGGTTCAGAAACGGTTCAGCAGGGGACTCTCCTTCCGTACCGCTTACACCTACTCGAAATCCATTGACGAATCGCAGGAGCACCTCGCCGCTGGCGGCACAGGCAGCTTTACTCAGAACGCGCGCAATCTGAGAGAGCGGCGTGGCCCCAGCGACTTCGATATTCGACATCACTTTAGCGCCAGCTATATTTATGAGTTGCCCTTTGGCCGTGGCCGCAGCTATCTCAATGAAGGCCCGCTCTCTCACGTCTTGGGCGGATGGCGCATCAGTGGCACGAGTAGTATTCGGACGGGCAGACCCTTTACCATCCGCGCAGGTTCAAATGACACGCCCCTCGGCGGCGCGCGTGGCGGCGGCCTAGTGAGCGCCTTTGCCGACTGTCTCCGCGATGGCACTCTCTCTGGCAATGAGCGCACCATAGATCGCTGGTATGACACCACTGCCTTTGCCAGACCCAATCCGGCTCGTCTCGGCACTTGCGGTCGCAATACCGTGCGCGGCCCGGGCATCACTAATTTTGACTTCGCGCTGGCCCGCGTGTTCGACTATTTCGGCGAAGGTCGCGGCTTAGAGTTTCGCTGGGAGATGTTCAATATGTTCAATACGCCGCAGTTCGGTCTTCCTGAACGGAACATCAGCAGCAGCGCGGCGGGTCGCATCACAACTCTGGCAGGCGATCCGCGGGTGATGCAGTTCGCCTTGAAATTCAATTTCTGATTACTCAAAAACCGAACGGTGGGCAAAGAGAACTTGCTCTTTGCGCACCGTTCACTATTTCATCAGCCTGCCAAGCTGCAAGCGCACTGTACCTCTCTTGCAAAACCTCATAAAGTGTCTTCAATTCTTTTCAGACTGCGGAGCAGGCATTAGTGCGATTTCCCTTCACACTTCCATCTGGAAAACAGTTTGATGCCGCTGGGTTTGGCGTCAATGCGGTGGACCATCTCCTGGTGGTACCCGAGTTTCCTCACTCCGATACGAAGGCGCGGCTAATTGAACACAAACAAGGAGCGGGCGGGCAAACTGCATCCGCAATCGTTGCGTTACAGCGTTTAGGAATGCGTACGACATACGCTG
>JBPCKD010000035.1:0-100695 GCA_051004635.1 Pyrinomonadaceae bacterium | reverse complement strand
AAGTCAGGCCAAAAAGCAGCCTGACTTTCCCACATTCCCACAGCTACTACTGCTGGTTAAAGAAATGGCGAAACCGGACACTTCACTTGCTAATAAGACCGGACATTTTAATTTGCTAATAACAGGAAGGCATGCTTTAGGGACAGTCTAGTAATTCAGAAGGTAAGTAAACGATCCACTAAATTACACTAAGGAACACCAAATCTCTTGGTGAGATTTCGTGTAGCTTCGTGGATCGTTCTTATCCACTGACGTGCGAAAGCAGCATATCTCATGGAGACTTTACGGAGGAGCGTTCTGAAAACTTCCTTGACATGGGCCGCAATCTTTGGCTGAATGCGTGGCATAATCCCCGTGCAAGTCCCCTGTAATTGTCGTTGAGTCCAAAATTCTGGAGGAGCTGGAACTATGGCCACGGCCAATACCATGAGCAGTCCCGCCGCACCACACCTTGATAAGCATCCGAAGGGTCTCTATGTGCTCTTCGCCACCGAGATGTGGGAGCGCTTCAGCTTCTACTCGATGCTCGCGTTGTTCACCCTTTATTTACAGAATCCGGATGAGGGCTTCGGGTGGTCCGCCGCGGAGGCCACGGGACTCTACGCGAACTACCTGATGTTCGTTTACGCGAGCCCGCTCATCGGCGGTTGGCTGGCAGATAGGAAACTCGGCTATCGCAGAGCCGTTATGATTGGCGGCTTCTTCTTCATGGCCGGCCACGCATTGCTTTCCATTCGCTCGATGCCCGCCGTCTATGCCGCGCTGACCTGCCTCGTGATTGGAAACGGGCTTTTCAAGCCGAACGTCTCGACGATGGTCGGTAACCTTTACCCGGAAGGCAGTCACCTGAAGGACCGCGCTTACAATATCTTTTACATGGGCATCAACGTCGGGGCCGCTCTGGCGCCGATCGTAATGGAGATCGTCAAGCGAAGTGTCGGGAACCACCCAGCGTTCGCTGTTGCTGCCTTCGGAATGGTCATCTCCGTCTTCATCCTATGGAAGTTCAAGAAGTACGTTGAAGAGCCGAAGCGTGGCGCCATTCTTGAGGAACCGGTGGGCGACGTCGCCCCGGTCACTACTGACGCGCCCCCTGAAGGCGTTAGCCGGCAGGGCGTAGCTGAAGAAGAGCGAACCGCAACTACGCCGGGCGGGATGTTTGCGCGTGCCTCCGCGGCTCGCGCGAGCGTGATGGATGCCGTGCCTGAATCCAAGCGCGTCTTTGCGCTGCTCGTGATCTTCGCCATCGTCATAGTTTTTTGGATGGTCTTCCACCAGAACGGCTCGACTTTGACATACTGGGCCAACGACAACACGGAGTGGACCTTTTCCGGCACAATCTCGAATGCGATCAACCCGCTCTGGGTCGTAACGCTTACCTTCCCGCTGGTGTGGTTTTGGAAGTTTCTCGACGGAAGGGGAAAGGAGCCTGCAACGCCCACGAAGATGGCGATCGGTATGACGTTAACGGGGCTCTCTTTCTTCATTCTGTTCGCCGCCGCGCGTATAGGCGAGAACACCACCCCAAACGAAGCCATGTACGCTTCAGGCGCTTTTAGGATCACGGAGCGCTCGTTGAATAATCTGCGGGCGCAAGGGGTCCCCAGTGATGTGGTCGCAAAACTAGGGGCGAAAGCTGTTCCTGAAGATGTCATCACGAGACTCCAGACGGAAGGCGTCCCTGAAGGCGTGCTCGCCAAGATGCGGACGGAGGTAGTGGATGACAAGTATGACATTGAAAACTTTTCTCAGGCGCGTGAAAGGGCAGAGAAGAACCTGAAAGCAGGAGGAGCGCCCCAGAATGTCTTGCAAAGGTTGGAGAACTTGAAGGATTACAAGGGCGACAATCCTTCCGTGCTAAACACGATCTTGCACTGGCTCTCGATCAGGCAGCCGAAGTTCGAGGAGGCATTGAGTAAAGTCACCGCTGAGTCGAGAGCGGAAGGAGTCTCCACCGATGTTCTGCGGAAGCTGGAGCAGGAGGGAAAGAGGCAGACGGGCCAGGATAGGCTGATGGCGGGGCTCAGGCAACATCTAGGTGAGCAGCAAGCCGCGCAGAACGCGCCTGCGATCATGCGGCAGTCGTACCTGTTCCGCGTCTCCTGGATGTGGCTAATCCTCGCCTATGGGGTCGTGACGCTCGGTGAGTTGATGCTTTCGCCGATGGGCCTGTCGCTGGTCTCGAAGGTAGCGCCGATCAGAATGCGCGGGCTTCTGATGGGCGGTTGGTTCGTCGCCACTGCTATCGGCAACAAGCTGACCATGATCGGCGTCTACTGGGACAAGTGGTGGCAGTCGAGCTTCTTCGCCATTCTCGGTGCCTGTGCCCTGGTCATGGCGGTTGTGCTCGTTTTGCTGCTGAAGCCCCTGAAGAGGGCAATGCCCGGCGTGTGACGCCGAGAAGGGCACTGAATGTTTGCGAGGGTGGCAGAGTCGCACGTTGTGGCCTGCCACCCTCTTTCTTCTATTGATTGCGCAGCTTCGTTTAGAGGCGGGCACCGCCGGCCGGTGCCGTGTGGCTGGGATCCTTCAACTAAGAAAGGTTTGCATAATCCAGCTTCCTCGTGAACGAATGGGGACCAATGAGCCTTGAATGGTTTCATTGGTCTTGAGTCGGCGGGCGGTGCCCGCCTCTAAACTAACGATTTATCAAACCAGGAGTCTCTCAACAAGTGAAACAACGACAATCCTTATTAGCACTCGCCCTTCTTGTGATTGCATTTTGCTGTCCAGTACTCGCCCAGGAGAAGCAGCTCACGATTGATGACATTTTCGATCCGGTTAAGAAGGTCAATTTCAGCGGCACGCTCCCAAACATTCGTTGGCTCAAGGATGGGAAGAATTACCTGCTTGCGAACGAGGCTTCAAAGAAAAATGTGCCGCGACTGCAAAAGGTGAATGCGTTGAGCGGCGAGGCTACACCCTTTCTCAACGCAGCAAAGATGGAAGCAGCCTTCGCGGCGCTCGCCGGTCTTTCGGCTGTAGACGCGAAGCAACTGGCTAGCCGCGGCTCGTACGATTTCAACCCCACCGAGAGCGCTGTGCTGATCAATTTCGCCAACGATCTTTTCTACTACGAGTTGGGTAGCGATAAGGCTGTGCGCATCACCAATGGCCCGGAGGAAGAGGTTGGGGAAACCTTCAGCCCCGATGGTCGCATGGTCGGCTTTGTGCGAAGCAACGACATGTACGTCTTTGATCTGACCACTCAGCGAGAACGGCGCCTGACGACTGATGGTGGACCAAAGATTCTTAATGGACGACTCGACTGGGTTTATCAGGAAGAGCTATACGGCCGTGGCAACTTTGAAGCCTACTGGTGGAGTCCAGACTCGACGATGCTGGCCTATCTCAGGCTTGACGAGAACCCGGTCCGGGAGTTTGTTGTCGTCGACCATATTCCTTACCGGCAGAATGTTGAAATCACACCTTATCCCAAGGCCGGAGATCCTAATCCGGTGGTTCAACTTGGGGTGATTAATGCATCGGGTGGATCGACACGCTGGATTGATACTTACAAATACCAGCCAAGCGACTTTTTGATCGTGCGGGTGTCCTGGACGCCGGACGGCAAGAAGGTGGTCTATCAGGCGCAGAACCGCGAGCAGACATTTCTGGAATTGAACTTTGCCGACCCTAAAGACGGGAAATCAAACACGGTGGTGCGCGAAACGTCGAAAGCCTGGGTTGAGGTAATCGACAATCCACACTGGCTGAAAGACGGTTCGTTTCTCTGGGAAAGCGAGCGCAACGGTTGGCGTCATCTCTATCACTACGGGGCCGACGGCAAACTTCTGCGCCAGGTCACCGATGGAAAATGGGAAGTGCGTGCGCTCGATGGCCTTGATGAAAGCAAGGGCTTTGTCTACATAACCACTACCGAGAAAAGCCACATCGCGCCCGGACCGTACAGGATAAAGCTCGATGGTACAGGCCTCACCAGACTGGCAACCGTCGACGGCGCTCATCGAATCGTCCTCAGTCCGGCTAACAACTATTTCATCGACTTCTGGAGCAACGTGAATACGCCGACTCAAACGCGCCTTTACGACACTGATGGCAAGCTCGTACGGATTATCGAAGAGAATAAGGTTGAGGTGCTAAAGCAATACAAGGTGGGAACGCCTGAGTTGTTGCAGGTCAAGACGCGCGATGGCTTTGTCATGGAAGCGATGATGATTAAGCCTCCTGACTTTGATCCAAACAAGAAATACCCGGTGATGTCTTTTACTTACGCGGGACCCCACGCACCGCAGGTCAGAAATGCATGGGGCGGCACCACCTACCTTTGGCACCAGTCACTGGCGCAAAAGGGCTATATTATCTGGGTTTGCGACAATCGCACGGCCAGCGGTAAAGGCTTTGAGGCGACCGCTCCGGTGTATAGAAATTTTGGCGAACTGGAACTGCGCGACATCGAGGACGGAGTCGCTTGGCTCAAGAACCAGCCTTACGTTGACGGCAATCGTATTGGGATCTGGGGCTGGAGCTACGGCGGATTCATGACGAGTTACGCGTTGACGCACAGCAAGAGTTTCCGTTTGGGAATAGCAGGTGGCACGGTTTCCGACTGGCGCGACTACGACACGATTTACACGGAACGCTACATGGGAACACCGCAAAACAATCCCGAAGGTTACAAGAAGAGTTCACCGGTACATGCCGCAAAAGATCTTCATGGCAAGCTGATGCTGATTCACGGCACTATCGATGACAACGTTCACATGCAAAACACGATTCAGTTTGTCTACGAGTTGCAGAAGGCCGGGAAACAGTTTGAGTTAATGGTCTATCCGAAGTCTCGCCACGGCGTGACAGATCCGCTGCTGGTGAAACATATGCGGACGATGATGACGGAGTTTATCGTGGCGAATCTTTAGGACGGCAACTAAAGATCATCTTCGGTAAGACCGGCCACCTTCATGAAGTGACGTAGCAAACCTGTCTTGAGGTTTTGATTGCGGTGAATAGGAACGGAAATGCGAATCTCACTACCAGCTTTACCGTAAATGTGATGGCTCCTTGCACGCGCAATAAGTTCCATCCATGCCGCTCGAGAATCTTCGCAAAATCCTTGCCTGACACTGACTTCATAAACCAATTATCGGTGCTCCGGAAGATTTAGTAATGCGGGGGAATAGGAATTATTAATTTGTATTTCCCCGCACTTGTTCTCTTTATGCGGTACTGAAGAGACTGAACACCACGTGCGGTTTGATTTCAAGAACGAGTGAGAGGAATTCAGCTCGGGCGGTCTCAGTTGAAGGGTTATTGTCAGACTTCTTTTCGTATCCAAATCCAAATCGCTTCGTTGTAGATTCCCGTACAGAGTTCCTATTTACTGCGAATGATTTCATACGGCAATTTCCAAAACGCGATCATCTCCACTGAGCTGCGTCGTCGAAACGTCAACTGACAAACAACCCTCTACGGCTTCATAAAGATTGTGAAGCAACTCTTCAAAGGTCTCGCCCTGCGTGGCGCATCCGGGAATGGCAGGAACTTCGGCCCAGAAACCACCTTCTTCTGCTTCGTGAACTACGACTTTGATTTTCATGGCGTGATTATAAGTCCAACCCGCGACAGGAGGCGAGGATCAATCGGAGTTCGCGTAGCCAACCTACTACCTTATTTGCAGTAGCTCAACCTCTTTGGCACTTCGGGCACCAATAAGTTGATCTGCCACCATGCGTCAAACGACGGATGCGGGTGCCACATTTGAAGCACGCTTGCCCTTCGCGTTCATAAACCTGCCAAACCTTTCCAAATGCCTCGCCGTACGAGACGCCGTTCGGATTCTCAAGATTGAGCCGACGTGTGGAATTGCCAGACACAGCGGCGCGCAGGACATCGCGAATTGCCTGGTGCAAACGCTCCACTCTTCGCGCTGAAAGTTCGGACGCCACCTTAAAGGGATTTATGCCGGCGCGAAATAGGGCTTCGGCGGCGTAGATATTCCCCAGCCCAAGCACTCTCGTCTGATCTAACAGCAGAGTCTTTAGTGTACGGCGTGATCGAGCGAAGGTTTCTTTCAGGTAGGCCAAACTGAATTCGTCGGAGAAAGGTTCAGGCGCAAGTTCCTTGATTCCTTTCGTTTTGCTTAGCTGCGATCTCGCCACCAGCTTCATTACGCCAAACTGCCGCTGGTCCCGGAATACCAGTCGGCGTTCGTCATCGAGATAGAAGATCGCATGCGCATGCGGCGGAATCGGATCATCCGGCGTCA
The DNA here is from genome assembly GCA_051004635.1 of Pyrinomonadaceae bacterium. Taxonomy (GTDB): domain Bacteria; phylum Acidobacteriota; class Blastocatellia; order Pyrinomonadales; family Pyrinomonadaceae; genus PSRF01. The sequence continues at coordinate 94,469 of JBPCKD010000035.1, read as the reverse complement.
GAACCACAAACTTTCCTGTCATTCGCAGATGGACAGCCAACACTTGAGGGGTAGTAGCCCGAGTCCGGGGTCCCCGGCGCGGCAGCCGCGCTGGGGTGGGACGGTTAGGGAGGACGTCTCTTTTCTCAAGCTCTATCAAGATGTATTTGCCGCGGCGACCGATGCTTTCGATCCGCGCGTTTTTGAGCTTGCGTTGGAAGACTGAAGTTGAGGTGGGAGAAACTAGCTTGGCGAGGCGTATCTCGGTCGCGATAATTTGTCGACCAAGGACGGCGCGGCGCAACGCACGGACGACATGTTCAACCTCGGGTAACTCTGGCATTCGCGCACGGGATTCTCCCGCTAAGGGCCGGAAGTTCAGAGTCCGGCCCGGGGTCCCCACGGGGGCAGCCCACGTGGGGTGGTAGCCTTCAGGTTGCTCTCGCGCAACACGCAAGCTAAAGCTTGTACTCTAAACTTCTACCGCCACCGTCAGGTGCTATGTCTCCGGGCCGTAGCGGTCTTATCTAAATTCTCCCCAGCAAGAGCAGAATCAGGATGATCACCAGAACTAGGCCGAGCCCGCCGCTCGGTCCATAGCCCCAGTTTCTGCTATGAGGCCATCTAGGCACAGCTCCGAGAAGCAAAATAATCAAGATAATCACAAGGATTAATCCCAAACTCATCGTGGTCCACCTCCATCAGAGATCGTTCATAGAGCGGGGGAAATTCTTGAATGTCAGGGAGGGGAAAGGTAACTACTTTTGCACAGCCCGTCAACAAATTCTTCGTCACACAAATTCTTCGTCACGGGTAGTTGATTCAGTTTGAGCACTTGCCGTTGGTACATTGAGCACTTGCCATAGTGCAACGAGCGGTCCCATGAGGTCAGTACCACCTCGCGGGTAGCGGGTGGGTTCTGGAATGCGACTGAGCCCGATTGAGCATGAATGCAACGGACCCACCCGCTACCGCGAGGTGGTACTGACCTCATGGGACTGCATCAATCGCAATTCAGCTGAACAACTGTATCAGCACATTCATTACAGCTTAGCGACTCTGGGTCCCTCACTTTCTGCGTGCCAGGTCTTCACCAGCTGACAACAGAGCATTCATCTTCGAGACGGAAGTCGCTTCGGAATAGATTCGAAGCAATGGCTCAGTTCCGGATTGTCTAAACAACAACCACGACTCGTCATCAAAGAGTAATTTAGTTCCGTCCATCGTCTCCACGCCCACCACTACATAACCGGCAACAGCTTTGGGCGTTGCTTTGCGAAGCATCTCGAGGAATTGCAGGCCGGCCGACGATTCCACGTGCAGATCTTTTCGGCCAAAGTGAAACTCGCCAAACTCCCGATGAAGTTCATGTAACATCTCTGATGGCGGTTTGCCCGCCGTGATTATCGCTTCGAGGAAGAGGAGGGAATTGAGTATGCCATCGCGTTCAGGAATGTGTCCCTTGACGCCCATGCCGCCAGACTCTTCGGCCCCAATGAGGATGTCATCTTTGAGCATCAGCTCGGCGATATATTTGAAGCCGATCGGTGTTTCATGGAGTTTGAGATTATGAGCCTGAGCAATTCGTTTTAAGAGCACCGATTGCGAAAACGTGCGCACGACGCCGCCAGTCATCTTCCTTTGACGAACAAGGTGAAGCAGCATTAGAGGCACCACGTCATGCATCGTCATCGTCTCGCCCAACTCATTAACAGCTCCGACCCGGTCAGCATCGCCGTCGGTCGCCAGACCCACGAGGGCCTTGCTCTCAATCACGCGCTGCTTGAGCGCCGCGAGATTGCTGTCAATCGGTTCGGGATTGACTCCACCGAAAAGTGGATCGCGATGGCCGCGAATTGTTTCAACCTTCAATTTACCGCCGCTAAGAAAACTCTCGACCCAGTTGCCTCCGGTTCCATGCATCGAGTCAACCACAACCGTCGCCTCTGATCCGCGTACACGGTCCAGATCTACATAAGAAGAAATTTGTGCGCGGTAACTTGAGATGGCTGGCTCGAGCAGTTGATGCGTGTCGTTCGAGACAGCGCCTCGCATAGGAGTATTCTTGTCTACCAACTCTTCGACAGCAGAAGTTATTTCCCAATCGGCGCTGCCGCCCCACCACGCTTTTATCTTGAAGCCATTGAACTCAGGGGGATTGTGCGAAGCCGTTATAACGACACCGCCGCTGGCGCCGAGATACTTCACTGCCCAGGAGATCAGAGGTGTCGGCGCAGCTTCAGAAAAAAGTGCGATTCTAAGACCATTTCCGGCTAATACCTCGGCCGCACGCCGTGCAAAAGCCTCTGACAAAAAGCGCCGGTCAAATCCGATGATCTCCAACTGAAAGGCAGAAGCGACTGCCTTTTTTACTACATTACGGAACTGCGGATCTTCCGCTTCATTCTTGCTTAGTTGGCCGTCAACGAGTTGTTCAAGCAGGGATTTTTCTTTGGTGGATTTGAGATAGTCAGCATAGGCCTGGGCCACGCGCTCAACGTTTGCAAAGGTATATTCGCCTGCGATCACCGCTCGCCAACCGTCTGTTCCAAATTTGATTTGAGCGAGATTATTCATAGCATCAAAAGCCCCAGGCGGACGGCCTCGTGTCAGAACCACCTGCGTAAGCGGTTGGCTCTTGTTCTCCTCAAGCAGGCCTTACTGATCCACTCGCTTACGCAGGTGGTTCTGACAAGAGCCGTCTGCCTCCTGTGTTCACGATTGCAACCCTCCCGTGATGGTGTAGTCAGTCAGCGAAGTCTTGTCGCCGAGAACCGAACCCTCGCCAACCATGGCAGAACGTCCGATGTGACAACCACGACCGACGACCGCCCCCGACACAACCGCGGCAGTTCCGATGCGGGTGTGAGGCCAGATAACGGAATTCTCAACTCGCGCGCGCTCCTCGACAAAACAACCCTGGCCCAACACTGAATTGACAATCTGCGCACCCGGCTTAATCTGGCAGTCGTCTCCAATTATTGATAACTCATCAACCTCAGCAGCGGTGGCTGAATCAAAATCGCCGCGGCGCTCCTTGAGATGAATCCGCCCAACGCGATTTCCCAGTAGATCCATATGCACTTGTAAATAGCGCTCCGGAGTGCCGATGTCGATCCAGTAGGTGCGGGCGGGGATATGGGCAAAAAAAGCTTCGCTTCGTTTCAAAAGCTCGGGAAACAAGCCATATTCAAACGAGTGGTTTTCCCCCGAAGGAATCAGATCCAGGACCTTCGGCTCCAGGATGTAGGTTCCGGCGTTAATGGTGTTGCACGTAATCTCATCGGCCTTCGGCTTTTCCAGAAAGCGCCTGATGCGTCCATCTTTTTCAGTTTCCACCAGACCAAAGGCCGACGGATTATCAACCGGAGCTAATACAATCGTAGCGGTGGCCTGATGTTCACTGTGCTCGCGTATGACGGCCTTAAGATCGAGGTCGGTCAATACGTCACCGTTAAATACCACAGTGGGTTCACGAATCAGGTCTTCGGCAAATTTGTAGGCGCCCGCCGTTCCCATTGGCTGCGGCTCGACTGTGTACTTGAGTTTCACGCCGTAGTCGGAGCCATCGCCGAGAAGTTGTTCGATCTTGTTTGGTTGATACGAAAGAGAAAGAGTGATGTCTGTAATTCCCGCGCGGCGCAACGTGTCGATCTGATAAAGCAGGAAGGGACGATTGCAAATCGGCACAATCGGCTTTGGAGTGTAAACAGTGAGAGGACGCAGCCGTGTGCCTTTTCCCCCAGCCAGAATCAATGCTTGCATGATTAAGTGTTGTGGTTAGTCAGAATGTTTAAGAGGTGGAATTGCAAGCGCAGAGTCTACCACTCGCGCACGAAAAGTTTCAATTGAGAGGCAGGACCTGCATTGTTTGGAGTGCGGTAACCCGTTACCGCTTTGGTATTCGGCGACCTGTCGCCGCCGTCCTGTGGTACACCGCGCTCCGCGTTTCTGCCGGCTCATAATGTCAAAGACGGCTGCGACAGGTCGCAGACGACCAAAGCGCTGACAGGTCAGCGCACTCCAAAGAGAAGCGCACTAGTCTTACTTGACACGTTCAGCGCTTAGCAGTAATGCTAAATCATTCGATAAACGTTGAAGAGGACAGGTAAGTTTTAATGTCAGCAATCAAAGAAGCGGTGATCATAAGCGCAGTCAGAACACCGGTGGGAAAGTTTCTCGGCACGCTCAAGAATTTCAAAGCTACAGAGTTGGGAGCGATTGTTGTGCGCGCGAGTGTCGGGCGCGCGGGCGTTGCTCCGGAAGAAGTCGACGAAGTGATCATGGGGTGCGTAATTCAGGCGGGTCTGGGCCAGAATCCCGCGCGACAAGCCGCTTTGCATGGCGGCTTGCTGCCTGCAGTCTCGGCTGTGACGGTCAACAAAGTCTGTGGCTCTGGTTTGAAAGCCGTGATGATGGCCGCGCAGGGAATTCAACTCGGCGACACTGATATCGTGGTGGCAGGTGGAATGGAGTCGATGTCAAACGCTCCTTACCTGATTCCCAAAGCTCGCGAAGGCTACCGGCTGGGAAATGGGGTATTGGTCGACGCGATGATTCACGATGGTCTTTGGGACGCCTTCAACGATTACCACATGGGATGCACCGGCGAAGTGGTCTCGGAAAGATTCGATGTCAGTCGCGCGGAACAGGATGAATACGCGCTGAATTCGCATCGCAAAGCGGCAGCTGCAATTAAGGCGGGAAACTTCAAGGAAGAGATCGTGCCAGTCGAAATTCCGCAGAAGAAAGGAGCCCCGGTAATCTTCGATACTGACGAAACAGTGCGCGAAGATACCTCACTGGAAGTTCTGAGCAAACTCAAACCGGCGTTCCAGAAAGATGGCGGCACGGTGACAGCGGGGAATGCGCCGGGCGTTAATGACGGCGCCTCCGCAGTGGTTGTGACGTCGGCTGAACGGGCGGGCCAGTTGGGAGTTGAACCGATGGCCCGCATCGTGGCCCAGGCAACTTCGGGTGTGGAGCCGGCATTGGTAATGATGGCGCCGGTTGAAGCCATTCGTAAGGTACTGCGAAAGGCTGGTTGGTCGCTGGGCGACGTCGATTTGATTGAATTGAATGAAGCCTTCGCAGTGCAGGCAGTCGCGATCATAAAAGAACTTGGTTTGGATCCGGCGAAAGTGAATGTTAACGGCGGCGCTGTGGCGCTGGGCCATGCGATTGGCCAATCGGGTTCGCGTCTCTTGGCCACGATGCTTTACGAGCTGAGGCGTCGGAACGCGCATCGAGGCGTTATCTCGCTTTGTCTTGGCGGCGGCAACGCGGTGGCGATGGCGGTCGAGAGATAGGACAGGCATTCCTGCCTGTCATCGGCGTTTTGTCAGAACCGCCTGCGTAAGCGGGCGGCTCCATGAAGGCTACTTTAATGAACAAGAGGCCACCCGCTTGCGCAGGTGGTTCTGACATCAATGAGCGAAATCATCGGCGTAATCGGATCAGGAACAATGGGCAACGGTATCGCGCAAGTAGCAGCCCGAGCAGGTTACGCCGTGGTGATGCGCGATGTGAGCAACGAGTTCCTCGAAAGGGGAATTAGCGCGATCAATAAGGGCCTTCAGCGCGATGTGGACAAAGAGCGGTTGAGCTCGGTGGAGAAACAATCGATTATCGGTCGTATAAAAACCACCACAGAGCTCGAGGCATTGCGTGAGGCATCTTTCGTGATCGAAGCTGTGACCGAAGACCTGGCTGTAAAGACTGAAGTTTTCCAGGCACTCGATCGAATTACACGGCCGGAAACGGTTTTGGCCTCCAACACTTCTTCGATCTCGATCACTCGGTTGGGCGCAGCCACGAGCAGGCCCGACAAAGTCATAGGGATGCATTTCATGAATCCTGTTCCCGTAATGAAGCTGGTCGAAGTGATCCGCGGCATTGCCACTTCCAACGAAACCTACGACAAAGTACGGGGGCTCACGGACAAACTCGGAAAGACGGCGCTGGACTGCAACGATTCGCCGGGTTTTGTTTCAAATCGGGTCTTGATGCCTATGATTAACGAAGCGGTTTTCACGCTGTATGAAGGCGTCGCCACCCGCGAAAGTATCGATGGCATCATGAAGCTGGGAATGAATCACCCAATGGGACCGCTGGCATTGGCAGACTTCATTGGTCTGGACGTCTGTTTGGCAATACTTAAAGTGTTGTACGATGGCTTCGGCGATCCTAAATATCGTGCGTGTCCTTTGCTGCAACGCTACGTTGATGCCGGCTGGTTGGGAAGAAAAACCGGGCGAGGGTTCTATGAGTATTGAGCCGTAATGTAGGACGTATAAGTCCTATTGGTCCTATAGATTTCAAAATGTCTCAGATAGCTCATTATTGTCAGAAGTGCCTGGCTGCGAATCCGCTGGGCCAGGAGTTTTGCGCCCGCTGTGGCACGAGGCTGATGATCATCGTTGAGCCGCCAGCCGCTCGGTACGAGAGTGCGGAATCTGCCGTCTCAACCGAGGAGCACCTGCTGGAGAGAATCTCCGCGCTCGAAAACAGCCTGGCGCGACTAACAGAGAAAGTTGAGCGCGGACTCGACTTGCTTCTGCGCCAGGCTCAGAACGCCCATTTCGATAGAGCTCTGGTGAAGTCACTTGTGGATCTGCTAACCGAGGACGGAGTAGTTAAAGGCGCCAGACTCGAGCGGCTGTGGATCAACAGATGCCAGAAAGATGCCGAGGAACAGCACGAAAGCGAGCGCCGAGAAGAATTACGCTTGAGAATCCTGGCGAATTACCACGGCGCGCAGCGCAGCGTTTTTGAGCAGCGCATTAATGAAGGTTTTTTGTTCATCGATGATGGGCAGCTCAGTCGGGGTATCCGTTCGCTGCGGCGAGCTGCAGAAATGGCGCGCGACAATGCGCCTTTGCTTTCCTTTGTGGGCGAGCATTTCTTCAGGACTGGCAAAACTGATCGCGCCCGGGGATATCTTGCCCGGGCGTACGAGATCGCGCCGGGAGACAGCCGCATTTCGTTATTGCTTGGTTTGGCCTGCGCCGATGAAGGCGACTCAGAACGCGCCAAGGAGTTGCTCAGCAGCGCGATGCGGCGAGGAGGTTCCTCCTTTGCCGCCCACTATGGCCTCGGCCGTCTTTTTGTCGCAGAAGAGAATTGGCGGAAGGCGCTTCACGAATTTAAGTTGGCACTCGCGAGTAAAGTTTCGCCGGAAGCGCATTACGCGCTCGGTTGTCTTTACTATCAGCTGGGCCGTGATCCTATGGCCTCGCGTCATCTGCGCAAGGCCCTGGAGATGGATGATACATACGGAGAGGCGTTCTACGTATTAGGCTTGATTTCCGAACGCGCGGGCCACAAAGAGCTTGCAACCAAGTATTTTGAAAAAGCCGGCGCGGGAAAGTTCATTCGCACGACCTTGTCTGCAAAAAGCAAGCTGCAGCCCACCGGCCAGCAGGTGATAGCTCCTCTGTTTCGGATCTCGTCCGCAAGATCCCGCAAACTTATTACGGGAGGCGATCGCCGGCTAGCTGAAGCCCTTAGGGAAGATGCCTTGAGTTCATACAACCCGGCAGATATTGAAGTCCGCTAAGCCCACATAGCCCCGCCTCGAACTCAATCTAACGCGAACCAAAAAATAATCCGGGGCGGATGCGTGCTCAGCAACGTAAATAAAGTGTGAACGGTTAAGAGACACCAGAGACGCTAAGTACGTTGCGTACAAATGGAATGTATATTGCTCTCTGCCACATAAACCGAACTCGACTGTTCGGAATCAAACCGAAGGGGTACTTAACATGGGGAGCCGAGACGGGCTAACGCTCCGGGAACAGGCGCTTGAGGCACTAGAGAAATCAACGAAAATGCTTCAGGTAGCGTTGGATCTTTTGACTCAGGGGAATCAGGTAGAGGCAGATCGGGTGCGAACACAAGCGCGAAAGCAGCGTACCATTTCGACGCTGTTGATGGCAGAAGCGAACAGTTTAGAAATGAGCCCTAAGCCCTTCCGGTCGACACAAAGTCCTAATATCACCAACCATAAGACACACACTACAACAGCACACTAGAGGGGCACTTCCAATTTGGTAGCGGTCTTACAGAACCGAGCGCGGTAGCGCCGGATGCTAAACTCAACTCTAAAAATACTCCTTAAAATCCGGCGCATTATTATTATCCGAACTTGAGCACAGGATCCGGCGCTACCGCGCTCGGTTCCGTAATGCAACCGACTTCACGAAGGCTAACCCGACCCAGTACCCCACCAAGACCTCTCGTTGACACTCCGCTGCTTGTAGTTATAATGGCTTTTTGCGCGTTGGCTGCTGAAATGCGCTATTCGCAATAGGGTGTTGTAGGGTATCGTCAGTGCGAATCGAGCTTGCAACTCTGGAAGGCGCCAGGGGCGAGTTTGCTCATAGTTATGCAGAGGGCGAACTTGTTCTGGGAGAGGACCGCTTGCGCCTGATGCTGCCTCCCACGATATCCGGACAAATACGCCGGGAAGATCGCCGCGTGCATGTGAAGGGTCGCCTTGATGCTCGAGTTCAAGTCGAATGCGGCCGTTGTCTGACGTTAATCGAGGTGCCGGTTGACTCCAGGTTTAAGCTCGAGTACGTCACACAGGAGGATTACCAGGCACAGCAGATTGCCGAGCTGACCGAAGACGACTTGGATCTCACGGTCTTTGACGGAGAGGTCATCGACATCGATGCGCTTGTAACTGAAGAGGTACTGCTGGCCGTTCCCGATCACATACTTTGTAGGGACGACTGCAAAGGTATTTGTCCTGGTTGCGGCGCAGATCGAAACTCGGTGGATTGCGGCTGCGAAACCCCGGAAATCGATCCCCGATGGGCGGGATTGAAAGAGCTAGTAAATGGTAAATAGTTAATGGAGGTAAATAGTGAATGGTAAATGGACGCGCGATCCCGCCGCTTTCAAGTTTTTACCATTGACCAATTACCATTAACCATTTACGAATCGGAGCAATTATGCCAAATCCTAAACGACGACATTCAAAAGCACGCCGCGGCAAACGCCGCGCACACGACGCCCTGCGCGTTCCGCAGACAACCCTCTGCCCCAATTGCCAGGAACCCCGCCTGCAACATCGCGTCTGCCCGAAGTGTGGGTATTACAAAGACCGGCAAGTTGTGCAGGTAGAACAGACCTAACCCTCGATTAAAGCGACCGCCTGTGCGTAATCAGTCGAAGGATGAAACCCGTCTCACGGGAAAAGTCGTTCTCGACGCGATGGGTAGCGACCACGCGCCGCACGCTGAGATTGACGGAGCGCTGGCCGCTGCGCGGGACCTGGGAATCAAGGTAATCCTCGTGGGCCAACCTGAAAAGGTTGAGCCGGAGTTGAAACGCTGCGGGTGGCGCGGCGATGGCGACCGAGGAATCTGGTTAGTCGAAGCTGCCGAGGTAATCGGTATGGGCGAACCGATTATGAACGCCGTGCGCCGTAAGAAGAAGAGTTCTTTGAGAATTGGTTCTAAGCTGGTGAACGAAGGAATCGCTGACGGATTTGTTTCTGCTGGAAACACTGGCGCCGCAATGGCGACCGCCAAAATGGTCATCGGCATGCTGCCCGGTGTCGATCGGCCAGCTTTGGCCGCGCTAATTCCTACCAAGTCTGACAAGCCCACGCTACTGCTGGATGTGGGAGCGAATTCAGAATGCAAAGCTCAGCATCTGGTCCAGTTTGCCATCATGGGTGACGCTTATTCGCGGGCTGTTCTGGGAACGATAACTCCCGTCGTGGGCCTCATGAGCATCGGAGAAGAAGAGGCCAAAGGTAACGACTTGACTAAGGAAGCGTTTCCCCTGTTGCGGGAAATGAAGAGCCTTAATTTTATGGGCAACGTCGAAGGGCGTGACGTCTTTTCCGGTGTCGTTGATGTGATAGTTACAGATGGCTTCACGGGAAATGTGATGCTCAAACTTTCCGAAGGCCTGACTGATGCTATGTTATCGATGATCAAGCGCGAGCTGACAGCCTCCGCAGTAACGAAGGCGGGAGCCGTACTGGCGAAACCTGCGTTCCGAAACATCAAGAAGCGGCTCGATTATTCAGAACATGGGGGTGCGCCCCTTCTGGGAGTGCGAAAGATAGTGGTCATTGGGCATGGCAGTTCGAATGCTCGAGCGATACGGAATGCGATTCGCAGCGTTAAGGAATTTTCGGAAAACCGGGCAGGCGAGCGGATCGAAAAGGGAATTGCCGAGACCAATGCGCTGCACGCCCTGGCGTGAGGGCAAGCGGTTCGGAGTTCAAACTTTTAGTTTGCTTCTTTCGAAATGCAGCAAGCTAAAGCCCGAACTCTGAACTACCGACCCGTTGCATTGCTTGGCTTTTCTGGTGGCTAGTGGATAGTATTACCATCCGCAAATCAACAATCGAGGAATAGATGGCAAATACGCGCGCCAGAATTCTGGGCACGGGACACTCATATCCGGAAGGCATTCTTACGAACGCCGATCTGGCCACTATGGTGGAGACGTCTGACGAGTGGATCACCACGCGCACCGGAATCAAGCAGCGACGAAAGGCAGCTCCCGGCGAGTACACTTCGCAATTTGCCGTCCGTGCCGGTCGCCAGGCCATCGAACGCGCTGGTCTCGAGCCGGAAGATATCGATCTAATACTTTGCGCCACCGTTTCTCCTGATCAAATACTTCCATCTACGGGCTGTATTATTCAGGCGGAACTGGGTGCGAACAATGCGGCCGCCATGGATATCGTTGCCGCCTGCTCAGGTTTTCTGTATGGGCTGACAATCGCAGATACCATGGTTCGCACCGGACAGTCAAAGCATGCCCTGGTTATTGGCGCCGAGATTTTGACGCAGTATGTTGATTACACCGACCGGCAAACTTGCGTCCTGTTTGGCGATGGCGCCGGCGCCGCGGTTTTGGGAGCGACAAACGGGGAGCGAGGGATTTTGGCGTCGCGCATCAAATCGGACGGAAGGTATTTGGAACAACTCCATTCGCCGGGTGGTGGGACACGAAGGCCTGCGACCGCCGCGACCCTTGCAGCTGGTGACCATTATTTTAAGATGAAGGGCAACGAACTGTTCAAAGTCGCGGTTCGTTCCATGACCGAAATCTCCCGTGAGGTTCTGGAAGAAGCCGGGCTCAGTGCCACGGACGTCAAGCTCTTCATCCCGCACCAGGCAAATCAAAGAATCACGGACGCCGTTGCGAGTAAGCTGAACGTTGACAGCGAACGCGTTTACTCAGGCATCGCCCAGCACGGCAATACCTCGTCTGCTTCTATCCCGATTGGATTAGACGAATCCGTGGAAGAGGGACGAATTAGCGAGGGCGACCTGGTACTGATGGCCTCGTTCGGCGGCGGCGTAACCTGGGGCGCTGTACTGATGCGCTGGTGAATTGCGGGTAAATAGTGAATGGTAAATAGTAAATAGTAGTGGTGAGTTGGTCGCATTGACCATAGTCCGCGGGACGTTGCTGAAGCAGGATTTAACTATTTACCATTTACGATTTACCATTTACCGATTATGACGTTGGCCTACATCTTTCCCGGACAAGGATCTCAGTATCCGGGAATGGGAAAAAGTCTCGTAGAGAACTTTCCCACCGCTCAGCGGATCTTTGAAGAAGCAGACGAGGCGCTTCACTTTTCTATTTCGGAACTCTGTTTTCAGGGGCCAGCTGAGGATCTTCAACTGACTGAAAACACGCAGCCGGCCATTCTCGCCGTATCTGCAGCCGTGCTGGGCACGATGGAGTCGGAAGGTTTTCCCCAGCCTGATTTCGTCGCGGGGCATAGTTTAGGCGAGTATTCGGGGTTGTTAGCCGCGCAATCGTTATCGTTGAGCGATTCGATTCGAACTGCTCGGGCGCGAGGTCGTTATATGCAGGAAGCAGTTCCGGTAGGCACCGGAGCGATGGCGGCGGTCATTGGCGTGCCGTTAGCGGAGATTGAGGCTGCGTGCAACGAGGCAAGCCAAGGTCAGGTTTGCTCGCCGGCGAACATCAATTCGGCAACGCAAGTTGTAATCGCTGGAGACACCGAAGCGGTAGACAGGGCAAGCGAGTTGCTCAAGAGTCGCGGAGCCAAGCGGGTTTTGAAGTTGAACGTAAGCGCTCCCTTTCATTCCGCCCTAATGGGTCCAGCTCAGGAACGGCTGGCCATTGATCTCGAAGCAATTGGCTTTGATGATTTGCAGGTACCGCTGGTTACGAATGTGGATGCGGCCGTAGTAGGAAAGGGCGGGGAAGCACGAGCTGCGCTGATCAGACAGGTTTCATCTCCGGTGAGGTGGCTGGAGTCGGTTGAGTTGTTGATTAAACAAGGTGTTGATACCTTCGTGGAAGTGGGCCCGGGTAAAGTGTTGACTGGCCTGATGCGGCAGATTAGCAGGGAAGTAAGGTGCTTTAATGTCGAGGACGCGGCTAGCTTGAAGAGTGCTAGCGTGAGCCTTGGTCTTTCTTAGGTGGTTCTAGATACTTCATCACAGAGGAGCAAAACGAAATGCCCGATCAAGAGATCGAGAATAAGGTCAAACAGATTATTGTCGACGAATTAGGCGTAGATGAGAATGAAGTCACGCCAAACGCCCGTTTCATAGATGACTTAGGCGCTGACTCTTTGGATACCGTTGAACTGGTAATGCGTTTCGAAGAGGAATTCGGCATCGAGATTCCTGACGAAGACGCCGAAAAGATCCAAAGCGTGCGCGATGCTTACAACTACATCGACCAGCACAAGAAATAGTGATGAGTAATGCGTGATGAGTGATGAGTAGCAGACTGGCTTAGGCTCATCACTTATCGCTACTACTGATTACGGGTTTCCAGGGAGGGTTGATTTGGCACGACGTGTAGTTGTCACAGGCCTGGGTCTGATAACACCGGTTGGCAATTCAGTTGAAGCAACGTGGTCCGCGCTGATGAATGGTCAGAGCGGCGTGGGTTACATCAAGAAGTTTGACACGGAGAAGTTCTCCGTGAAGATTGCCGCCGAAGTTAAAGACTTCGATCCGCTTAAATACATCGCAAAGAAAGAGGCGCGCAAGATGGGCGCCTTTATTCATTACGCGATTGCCGCCGCCACCGAGGCAATGGCGGATAGCGGATTCGCCCTGACTGACAAAGGGAAATTTCCCGATGATATTTCGGAGAACGCCGGCACCTATATCAGTAGCGGCATTGGCGATTTCTGGGCCATCGAGCGCGAACATTCGAAACTTCTGAATGAAGGTCCTGACCGGGTTTCGCCTTTCTTTATCGTTTCGGCCATCGTCAATTTAGCCGCGGGCCAGGTCTCAATTCGCTACGGAGCCAAAGGCCCTAATTCGGCGACCGCTACCGCCTGTTCGGCTGGCGCCCACGCAATTGGAGACAGTTTTAAGATAATTCAGCGAGGCGACGCAGATGTAATGATTTGCGGTGGCGCCGAGTCGGCGATCACGCCGATGAGCGTTGCGGGATTCGCCTCGATGCGTGCGCTCTCCACTCGCAACGATGATCCCGGGCACGCATCGCGGCCTTTTGAGCGCGATCGTGACGGCTTTGTCATCGGTGAGGGCGCCGGCATCGTGATCCTGGAAGAGCTTGAATTCGCAAAAAGGCGAGGGGCTCGCATTTACGCCGAGCTGGTGGGCTACGGAATGACTGCGGATGCGTTTCATCTGACTATGCCGGATGAGACGGGCTCCGGCGCGATTCGTGTTATGCGGAAGACGCTTCGTGATGCAGGAATCCAACCGGAGCAGGTGGGCTACATCAATGCCCACGGAACTTCAACTCCATACAACGACAAGTTTGAGACGCTGGCGATCAAGAAGACTTTTGGGGAGCACGCATACAAGCTCGCCGTAAGTTCAACCAAGTCGATAACAGGTCACCTGCTTGGCGCGGCGGGCGGAATTGAAGGAGTGTTCTCTGTCCTCAGTCTTTATCGCAAGGTGCTGCCGCCGACGATTAATTACGTCAATCCGGATCCTGATTGTGATCTCGACTATATCCCTAACTCGCCCCGCGAGGCGGAAGTGGAATACGCGCTGTCGAATAGTTTTGGGTTCGGAGGAACAAACGCTGCGCTGTTGTTTAAAAGGTATGACGAATAGCAAACAGCAGACAGCAAACGGCCAGAACGGAGCGGACAGCGAATACCGGATGTGCGTGTCAGAATAGTTCACAGATTCTTGCTGTTTGCCGTTTGCTGTCTGCTGTTTACTAAATATTACATATGAAAATTATTGTCATGATGAAGCAGGTCGCAAGCAAGGATGCGATTCTGCGAATTAATAAAGAGGGGACCTGGATAGAAGAAGGGGACCTCTCGTTTGAAGTAAGCGAGTCAGACGGCTACGCGCTTGAGGAAGCTCTGCGCGTCAGAGAGAAGCTGCAAGGTGAAGTAATAGTTTGTTCGATGGGTCCGCAGCGCGTGAAGAGCGTCATCAAAGACGCGCTGGCGCGCGGGGCCGATCGAGCGATTCATGTGGTAGGCGATAATCTTGGTTCCGTTTCTCCCTACGCGGCGGCCAGCGCGCTGGCTGAGGCCATTCGCGATGAGAAGCCCGATTTGATTTTGACAGGTTTGCAGTCAGACGATTACGGCTACGCCCAAACGGGCGTAATCCTTGCCGAACTCCTGGGGCTGCCGCATGCGACCATCGTCATCGAAGTGGATGCATCCACCGAGAAGCTGCGCGTCAAGCGCGAGCTGGAAAGCGGTTGGTATCAATGGTACTCGATGCCGACGCCTGCCTTGCTCACCATTCAATCCGGCATTAGCCAGATTCGATATGCGACTTTGAAAGGCATCATGGCGGCGAAGAAGAAGGAGATAAGGGAAGTGACGCCGTCCGCGGAGATGGTTGAGCGCCCCTCGCATCAGCGCATTGCGCGTGTTTATTTGCCCGAAAAGACCAAACAGACGCAGCTTCTTGGCAACGGGGACGCCAAGGCAGGGGCCGTTGAACTGGCGCATAAGCTTCATACGGAAGCGCGTGTGATTTAATGGCTTTCTCTGTGTGTCCCTAGTTCTTCTTGGTAAGTAAGTTGGGGGTTTCTGTTTTTGGTTTGGGAGCAGCGATGACCCAAAGAGACGATCCACGAAATCACACGAATCAACACGAAATATGGTTTAGTGTCATTTTGTGTGATTTCGTGGATCGTGTACTTCTTAAGTTTTGCGTAGGCACATCGTGATCAAAACGTGGTTCGACTGATTAGGACTGGATCAGAATGAGTAATGGCGTCTTAGTTTTCATAGAACATCGCAACGGCGTTCTCAACAAGACTTCGCTCGAGGCAATTGCCGCTGCGCAGAGTCTTGCGTCTTCGCTTCAACAAACGGTCAACGCGGTGATTCTCGGTTCAGATGTTGACGCCCTGGGGCAGGAGATTGCCGTCTGCGATCTGGCAAAAGTAACCAAGGCCACCAACGCCAAGCTTGCCGAGTACACGCCCGACGGATACAGCGACGCAATGGAGCGCGTCGTCCGCCAACTCGACCCGCAACTCGTCGTCATGCCGCACACTTATCTGGTGCGCGACTTCGCACCCAAGCTGGCGGCGCGTTTTGGCAAGTCTCTCATCAGCGATTGCATTCGCGCACAGGTGTCCGGTGAAGCGATAACGTTCACCCGCCGGATTTTTCTTGGCAAGCTCGACGCGGATGTTGTTTCTGATGGGGCGGCTCCGGTCTTTGCCACGTTTCAATCGGGATCATACAGACCGGATCAAGCAGCAAAGGGAAGCGGCGCGGCGGTAGAAGAAATGCCCGTTGAGGTTGGTGAAATTCGCATGACGCCGGAACCGCCGTTTCAGGAAGTGAAACAAGCGGTAGACCTGAGCAAGGCCGACATCATCGTGGCCGTCGGTCGCGGCATCAAGAGCAAGGATAATCTGACATTGGCAGAGAAACTTGCCGAAGCGCTTGGCGGCGATCTGGCAGCCTCGCGTCCGATTTGCGATGCTGAATGGTTACCCATCGATCGCCAAATTGGATCATCGGGACAAACCGTGGCGCCGAAGCTCTACATCGCCCTGGGGATTTCCGGCGCCATCCAGCACCTGGTTGGCATGAAAAACTCCGGAACAATAGTGGCCATCAACAAGGATCCCGAAGCGCCAATCTTCGACATCGCAGACTATGGGATCGTAGGTGATCTGTTCGAAGCTGTGCCGGTACTCACTGAAGAAATCAAAAAGATTAAGGGCGTCGCTTAGGACAATTAACTGCAGAGTTTAATCGCTACTCCCCAAGCGCGGCCGAAAAGAGACGATGCACTAAATCACACGAAATTACACTAACGATATTTCGTGTTGCTTCGTGTCGTTTCGTGGATCGTCGTTAGAAAGGCTCAGCTAAAACTCACTACAGATCTAAATCCAATCCGCGCTCTCCGCGTTAATCTGTGGCTGGCTTTGAGTTTGTAGCGGCAGCTTGCAGATCCTTCACCACTTCATCCGGTTTCCATTCATTCCCTCGGTAAACCTTAACAATTTTGCTGTCTGGTCCAATCACCGCTGTACGCAGCGAATGAATAACCTGTTCTTTTCCCGACTCCGTGTCTTTGTAATAGTGCAACCCGAAGAACTCCGCGATACCCTTCACTTCGTCTGCACTCCCCGAAGCGAATTCCCAGTGGGCAAAGGTCTCCTCCGTGTATCTGCCTGTATAAGAGGCGCCGTAACTGCGCAAAACTTTTGGAGTATCGTATTCCGGATCAAAGCTGATACTCAGCAAATGCGTCTTCCTGTAAATATCAGGTTGCTCCAGCAGCTTCTGATCTACAGTCGCAAAGTTATCACTCATTAACGTGCATTGGTCCGGGTCCTGACAACGTGTAAAGATGAATGTCAAAAGAAGCGTCTTGCCTTTGTAGTCGTGGATCCTAATGGCCTTGCCATCCTGATTCAGGAGCCTGTAGTTTGGTACTTCATCGCCCGCCTTCGCTTCGACGGCCTGGCCGGGAACCGGGCTGGCAGTCTCGGCGCTTCCTTTAGTTATCACGAGTCCTTCGAGCCACGACTGCGTGCCGTCCACAACATACAGGGCGGAAACGTGATCGCCGGGGACCAGAACATCAAAGGCCCAATCGTCTTTTACCGTGAATGCCATCGTCATGGCCGGCATGTAGTCTTGAATATCTTCATGGGCGATGGTGACCGAATGCTTGTCTTTTTCTACCGTTACGACCTTACCTTTGAAGTCGTAACGTTTCTCGGTTGGCAATCGCGAAGCTTGCCGGCGGCAGCCCCAAAATGTGGCGCCGGCAAAAAGAAAAACTGCTATTAAGATCAATGGGAACGTTTTCTTATTTTTCATGAATCGTGGTTGCGAATGATGGCTTTCACCTGGGTATGGTGGCGCTTCTCACTGGGAGAAATTATCAGCCACGAAAGCGAATATTCCTAACGGAGGTAGGACAGGCATTCCTGCCTGTCTGCTTTCGCAAGGATTGGGACAGGCAGGAATGCCTGTCCTACCTCACTAACAAATTCGTGCTGTCTCGGTGTAACCTAGCACCGAAAGTTCACAGCTTAACAACTGAAGGTAGATTTCTGATAGCGAGCTTCGATGCAGTCAGCAAAAGACAGCAGGACCGAAATGAACCGCCGAGCGCAACTCCTTGACGGCGCAGTTATTGCCGAGCAAATCAAGCGGGAGGTGGCACAGGAAATCGAGCAACTGTGGGCCAAGCACCAGGTGAAACCTTGCCTCGCAGCAGTTCGGGTGGGCGACGATCCGGCGTCCGCTGTCTATGTAAGAAACAAGATGCTGGCCTGCGAGGAGGTGGGGATACGCTCCGAACACCATGCGTTGGCGGGGACAACAACTGCCATTGAACTAGCGGATTTGATCGAGTCCTTGAATACGCGCGCTGCCGTTGATGGAATACTGGTCCAGTTGCCACTGCCCAGTGATATTGACGACGCTGGGATCATCGAGGCGATAGATCCGGCAAAGGACGTCGACGGATTTCATCCGGTTAATATTGGCAGGCTATCAATGGGTAGGCCCACGTTTGCACCTTGCACGCCCGCGGGAATAATCGAGCTGCTTGAGCGGTCTAAGATTACCATTAGCGGTACAAATGCGTGTGTTGTAGGCCGCAGTCAGATTGTGGGCAGGCCGATGGCACAACTGCTTTTGCAGAGAGACGCCACAGTTACGATCTGCCATTCGCGTACGCGCAACCTCGAGTCGGTTACGAGCGTAGCCGATCTTCTGATTGTAGCCATTGGGCGTCCGGGTTTTATTGGCGAGGAACACATCAAACCGGGAGCAACCGTCATCGACGTGGGCATGAACAGAGTAACCGACGCGGCTACTGTGCGAAGATTGTTCGGAGAGGACGCTGAAAAGAGATTGGAGACAATTTCCAGGCGTGGCTACACCCTCGTGGGTGATGTGAATCCTGCAGAAGCTGACGCGGTTGCGGGCTGGCGGACTCCCGTTCCCGGTGGCGTTGGACTGCTGACCGTGGCAATGCTAATGCGGAATACGGTCAAGGCTACGGAGCTGCGGCGAGGGTTAATATAGGTCCATAGGTTCTATTTCTTACCATGCGCATTGGTCTAACAGGTTCGATTGGGGTCGGAAAGTCGTTCGTTGCCGGCGTGCTCGCTGAGCTTGGTTGTCACGTGCTCGACGCCGACGACACCGCCCGAGAAGTGGTTGCGCCTGGTTCACCAGGATTAAGAGATGTAGTGGCTGAATTTGGTCCCCAGATTCTTCAAGACGACGGTACACTCGACCGTTCAAAACTGGGTGCGTTGGTCTTTGAAAATGCGGAAAAACGTGCAGTCCTGAACTCGATATTGCATCCCTCAATCATTGCTCAACAGGACCAAAATTTGCGCGAATGGGGGACCGCACATCCAAATGGGATCGCCGTTGTCGACGCTGCCTTGATGATTGAATCGGGCGGCTATAAACGTTTTGATAAAGTAATAGTTGTTCATTGTCGTCCGGAGGTGCAGCTTGGGCGCTTGATGGCGCGAAACAATCTAACCCGAGATGAGGCGGTAAAAAGAATTGGTGCGCAAATGTCGCAGGAAGAGAAGAAGAAGTTTGCCGATTATCTGATAGACACCTCGGATGGATTTGAGGCTGCACGCAAGCGAACGGAGGAAGTGTATGGGGAGCTGATGAAAGAACTGAGGAGGAGCGAGTAGAGTTCTTTCTTGGCTTGAGCCCCGTCGCACCGAGACTGTGTCAAAACCAGAGCGGGTGTACGCTAATTTGCAGGTTAAGCTTAATTTCTTTTCGATCTTAATCGATGGAAGTAACGAGAAACATTTTCCGGAATCACGGTCGCCCCCGCGCATGGGTGGCAATTGCGCTTCTGCTGGCGCTAATGCTTAGCCACGCCGGTTGTTTCCTCGACGAGACCGTCGACCCTTACGCGGGTCGGATCGTAGTCCCTCGGTCCCAGGAATTTCACTGGAGCGATGGGGGATTACCTCAAACCTTCGATCCAGCCTTTGCCGCGGCGCCTCCTGACACCGATTTAGTTCGGGCCATCTTCGAAGGCCTTACGGATTACGATCCTCGCACGCTTGCGCCTGTTCCTGCCGTTGCGGCGCGCTGGGAGCCATCCAATGGTGGGCGAGTATGGACTTTTTATCTGAGGCCTGACGCTCGCTGGTCCAACGGCGAAGCGGTTACCGCCGGGGACTTTGTGCGGTCATGGCGTCGTATTGTGAAGATCGGCGCTCTGGCCCCACACACCGATCTGTTGGCTAACATCGAGGGTCCGCTGAAAAAGGAGCACCCGCGCGCCCCGGTGACCTCGACAGAACCCAATAAGCCAAGCACCCCGAATAGCAGCTCTCCAGCTAGCTCAACAGCTAATGATCTCGACCGTGGTTTTGGAGCGGAGGCTTTGTCTGATGTTGTCCTGCGCGTTCGGTTGCGCCGACCCGATATGAACTTCCCCGGACTCGTGGCGCATCCCGTATTCCGGCCAGTCAAACTCAAAGGGGAATATGCCACCGCTAAGTTAATACCAGATGATCTCGTTTCGAATGGGCCCTTTTCCCTCGCAAAGACCGGCAGCGAGCGCGTCCTGTTGGAGCGCGCAAGTCATTATTGGGACAAGCAGCAGGTAACTCTCGATCGCGTTGAGTTCGTCGGCGCCAGCAACGCCGAATCGGCATTGGCTGCATATCGAGCAGGCGAAGTTGATGCGGTGACGAATGCCGCCTTCGAACCGTTGGCAATAAAACTTCTGACGCCCTACGAGGATTTCCGCCGAGCCACGTACGGCGCTTTGACCTACTACACCTTCAACACTTCGCGTGCTCCGTTTGACGACGTGCGCGTGCGCGAAGCCCTTGCCCTGGGTTTTGATCGTGAACGTGTCAGCGAGGACGACTTGGGTGGCGCAACAGAGCCGGCCAAGCGTTTCCTGCCTGAAGCGGTGAGCGACTCACAAAAGCCGGTGGTTGAAAAATCCGAACTACTGGAAAAAGACTACGAACGCGCCCGGAAGTTGCTCGCCGAGGCTGGGTATCCGAATGGGAAGGGGTTCCCGAGAATCCGTCTGCTGATTAACCGAAACGAGCAACAGCGCATCGTCGCCCAGTCCATCGCAGCGATGTGGCGAAGTGTTCTAAACATCGAAACTGAGATAGTCGTGAAAAACTGGGAAGACTATGAGGCAGCCGCGCGTGCTGGCGACTACGATGTAGTGCGGCGCGGGATGGTAATGCAGACTACCGACGAACTGACAAATATCCGCGCGCTTTTCGGGGATGGGTTCCCATCCTCCAACCAACCGGCCATTCCTGGGGAAGACTCAGGCTCCGACTCTCCCGAGGTTGCAAACGCCAAGCCTTCGTTCATCAAACATGGGAGATTGGGAACCCTTCCGCCTATCGAAACAGAAAGCCAGGCGTTAAATGATTTGAGCGCGATGCCGATCTATTTCGCGGCTTCGTACGCTCTGGTAAAGCCCTACGTGAAGGGTTTTGATTCAAACGTGCTGGACACCCCGTCGTTAAAGACCGTGCGCATTGACAATGGTTGGAAACAACCGGAAACTGCGGGCTCGAGTTGGACCAGGTAGACGTAGCCGGCGGGACTGTCGCTTAGTTCAAAATAGGTCGTATGGGTCGTATAGGTCCTATAGTTCTCTTACAAAGTCTCTTGATAATCGAGTTTTCGCGTGTTAAGTTCCGTGTGTTTTGTCGCAGGGTGTTCGCCTCAAAACAATAACGATGGCTAAAGTCTATTTGAAACAGGCAATCGCGGTCTTATCTCTGGCCTCACTCGTCTTTGGCGCAATTTCGTGTCGTGTCCTGGCTACAAATGAAGAGTTCTTTGGGAAGACCACCCCTCCAGAGCGCAACATTCTTCGTTATGTAAACGGTGCTGAGCCCGAGTCGCTCGATCCAGCCCTTAGTTCGGGGCAACCAGAGCAGCGGATTTTTATGGCGCTGTATGAGGGACTGGTTGAGTATCATCCAAAGTCGCTGAATGCGATACCCGCGATAGCGGAAAGATGGGAGGCAAATAACGATTCCTCGGAATTTGTGTTCCACTTGCGTAAGAATGCTCGTTGGTCCAATGGCGACCCGATCAACGCTAACGATTTCATTTATAGTATTCGGCGAAATATCTCTCCCGCAGTCGGCTCGCGCACGGCGCCGGTTGCCTACCAAATAAAATATGCTCAGGCTTTCAACCAGAAAGCTGTGTTTGTACGTGACCCCCAGAGTCGGCAGTTTCTACTGGAAAAGGATTTCGTGGACAGCGCCGAGCCGGCAGAAGAAGCTTGGGGCCAGAAACCGCTAACATCGCTGCTTTCAGAATATTCGCAGGCGACATTTGAAGGAGCTCCAGATCCGGACGAGTCTCGGCCGATCGCGCCCGATACGGCTTTTCATCAATCAATGCATTCTCCTGCACGGCTGACGATACCGGCCGACGAGAAAAAGCGCGCCAAAATCCTGGCCGGCAATCCAAAATTGCAGACCGCGGTTGCGGGTAAAGAATTCGTCAACCTTACGGCCGAGGACGTTGGCGTTGAAGCGGTAGATGATTACACGGTCCGCATCTCGCTTTCTCAGCCTGTGACCTACTTCAGTGGAGTTCTGGCCCATCAAATATTTCGTCTGGTCCCGCGCCAGGCGATAGAGAAATATGCAGAGCAGTGGACAGATCCCAGGCACATCGTTACTTGTGGTCCATTCAAGTTGAAATCGTGGTTGCCATACAGCGAAGTCGTTGTCGAACGAGATCCGATGTACTGGGACGCGGCCAACGTGCACCTTGATGAGATCCGCTTTTATTGGTCAACTGATCATCCCACAACGATGAATCTTTATAAAGTCGGTTCCGCGGACGCCGTCGTGAATCACTCCGTGCCCAATGCCTGGATGGACATAGTCAGCACCAAGAAGGATTACATGGATGCCGCGGAGGCGACTATTACCTATATTCTGATCAATGTAACCCAACCGCCAATGAATGACCTTCGGGTTCGCAGGGCCTTTAACATGGCCATCGACAAGGTTACTTATTCGAAGTCTAAGCGAACGACAAAGCCACTCACCGCGTTTACTCCCGCAGGCATTTTTGCGGGTTATCATCAGCCAAAAGGCGATGAATTCGATCCGGAGCAGGCGAGAAAATTATTAGGCGAAGCGGGCTATCCGGTGACCCGGAAGTCCGACGGCAGTTATGAGTGCGAAAAATTTCCAGCTCAGGACGTCCGGTTCATGTTTGCTACGCACTCTGCAAATACGGCCCTCGCCGAGTTTATGCAGGCGCAGTGGAAACAAAATCTTGGGGTCACCGTAATGTTGGACAACATGGAAGGCAAAACCTATATGAGCGCCCGCTCCAAGCTGGCATATAAGGGCTTTGCTCTCGGTGCCTGGGGCGCTGACTACATGGATCCATCCACATTTCTCAACATTTTTCTAACGCCAGGCAGTGACAATGGGAGTGGCTGGTGGGATCAGAAATATGCAGACATGCTCAAGGATGCGAACCACATCGCAGACAGACAGAAGCGTTACGAGCTGATGGCCAAAGCGGAGAAATACCTGTTGGACGCCCAGCCTATGATCCCGATCGAGACCCCTTCTGCTAAGTGGGTAAAGAAGCCCTACGTCAAAGGCTTATACCCGAACGCGTCGTCGCTTTTTGCGTGGAAATTTGTGTATATCGAACGCGATCCTTCAAAGTGGGATTACGCCACTCCTAGTTTGAGTGACTAGGTAGGACAGGCATTCCTGCCTGTCCACTTGTTGATGCCGGCGATGACAGACAGGAATGTCTGTCCTACCTTCAAATGTTTCGCTTCATCATTCGACGTCTGATTATTACGATTCCGACGATCCTCGTTGTGATCACCATCACCTGGGGATTGATTCGGCTCGCGCCGGGAAATTTTTATACCGGTGAGAAACCGATACCTGATGCAATCGTGAGCAACATTCGCGAGAAATACGGGCTCGACAAACCATGGTATCAACAGTATCGACGAACAATGGGCCGGATACTCAAGCTCGACTTTGGCACGTCTTTGAGTTACCCGGGACAGTCGGTTAACGCGATAATCTCCCGGTCCCTTCCCGTATCCGCAACCGTTGGACTGCTCGCCTACCTCCTGGCCCTCGTCGTGGGAATAACAGCCGGCTCAATTGCGGCGCTCAAGCCAAATTCCAAATGGGATCACGCTTCAATGACTCTGGCCATGCTGGGCATATCCATTCCGAATTTCGTGCTGGGACCAATCCTTGTTCTCCTCTTTTCGCTAACGCTCTATTGGCTTCCACCTTCCCGTTGGGAGGGCTTTCCCAGCAAGAGCTTGATTCTTCCTGTTATCACACTATCAGCGATTTACATGGCCTACATCGCAAGACTCACACGCGCGGGCATGCTGGAAGTGTTGAGGTCGGATTACATTCGCACGGCGCGCGCAAAAGGGCTCAGCGAGAGTCAGGTGGTCATTCGGCATGCGTTTCGCGGCGGTCTGCTGCCGGTGGTTTCTTTCACCGGCCCGGCGCTCGCGTTTCTCTTAACCGGCACCGTCGTAGTGGAAAAGATTTTTGTCTTGCCGGGTCTCGGCAATTATTTCATTCAGGCTTCACTGAATCGTGATGAGCCTTTGATTCTCGGCATCGTTGCGTTTATTGCCATGACCCTGTTGCTGATGAATTTGCTGGTGGACATCACTTACGCTTACCTGGATCCGCGAATTCGGTATTAGTAGGACAGACATTCCTGTCTGTCATTGAGTTTAACGAAACATAATAGGACCTATAGGACTTATTGGACCTATTAGTCAAAGTTTGCTAAAGCGAGACCGGCAGGAGTGCCTGTCCAACAAAATGAACGAAGAGCAACCCATCATTCCGGGCAACCATGACAAGCCTGAGCCAGGGTTAACGCCAGATCCGGCGTCGGACTATCGCGAAGGGGATGTCATACACACCGCACCCGAATATGCGGTGGCTGATGCCGACGTTCTTGCTCCCGAGCGAGGTGACGTGGTTGAGGGGACCTCGCTCTGGAGAGACGCCTGGCGGCGGTTGCTCAGGAATAAGCTTGCCGTATTTGGTTTGGTGGTGGTCGCGTTAATCACAGTCGCTTCGGTAACTGGTCCATTCATCATTCGGTTAATTACCGGCCATGCTCCCGATTACATACCCAGCGACGCCGCACTGTTGAAATCGTTTCCGCCATTCACCGCGCCTGACGGGTCATTTTCCTGGACACATCCTATGGGCACGGACAAGCAGGGTCGGGACCTTTTGGCCCTGGTGCTACAGGGTGGCCAGATATCGTTGATGGTGGGCGTTATCTCCACGCTGGTGTCGCTGATCATCGGAGTGAGCTATGGAGCGATTGCCGGATACCTCGGTGGACGGCTCGATAACGTAATGATGCGCGTCGTCGACGTGCTCTATGCAGTCCCTTACCTGATTCTTGTGATTGTGCTGTTGTCGATGTTTAGGAGCCAAACTGCTCGCGGCCAGGTAATGCTGCTGTTTGTCGCACTCGGTGCCGTGTCGTGGCTGACTATGGCTCGCATCGTACGCGGGCAAGTGCTGTCGCTGAAGAACCAGGAGTTTGTGATGGCGGCGAGAGCGACGGGCGTTTCAACTCCGCGGATAATATTCCGGCACATCGTGCCTAACACGCTGGGGCCGGTGATTGTTTACGCAACTTTAACTATACCCTCGGTGATGCTCACCGAAGCGTTTCTTTCGTTTCTCGGATTTGGAGTGCAACCGCCGCTCGCTTCATGGGGAAGCCTGGCCAGCGAAGGCATTCAGAATATTGGGGTCTTTCCCTGGCAGCTTATTTGTCCCGGTGTGACCATGGCCCTAACGCTCGTTTCATTAAACTTTCTCGGCGATGGATTGCGTGATGCGCTCGACCCGCAAACCGCCAGGCGGTAAGTAGAAGGCAGTCGGCAGGAAAGCTGAAACCGATCATGAGCAGCACTAATGGAAATCTTCTTGAAGTAAGGGACCTGCGTACTTATTTCCAAACCGAAGATGGCGAAGTAAAAGCTGTCGACGGCGTCACGTTTCAATTGAAACGTGGTGAGACGCTGGGGATCGTGGGCGAGTCGGGCTCAGGCAAATCAGTAACGAACCTCTCGATCATCCGCTTAATTCCTGAGCCCCCGGGCAGAATCGTCTCGGGCCAGGTCATCTTTAACGGCACTGATATTCTGCTGCTGAAGGAAGCTGAGGTGCGCAAAATTAGAGGGCGGCGCATCGCGATGATCTTTCAGGACCCAATGACGTCCTTGAATCCGTTCATGAAGATTTCCCGGCAGTTGATGGAGATCACCCAACTCCATCTGGGCCATACGAAGCGGCAAGCTTACGATCACGCCATAAAGATGCTCGAGACGGTCGGCATTCCTGAAGCTCGGCTCCGGGCTGACAGCTACCCGCATGAATTCTCGGGAGGCATGCGGCAAAGAGTGATGATCGCTATGGCACTCTCATGCGAACCGGAATTGCTGATTGCCGATGAACCGACAACCGCGCTCGACGTAACCATCCAGGCGCAGATTCTTGAATTGATAAAGACACTCAAACAGGCAACCGGCACCAGCGTCATTTTGATCACGCACGATCTGGGAGTTGTCGCGGGAATGACAGACCACCTGATTGTGATGTACGCGGGGAAGGTGTTTGAGCAGGCGCCCACAAAAGAGTTGTTTGCGCGGCCGGGTAACCCCTATACCCGTGGGCTGCTGCGCTCGGTTCCGGATCCAACGGATGAACGAGGGGAGCTTTATCAGATTCCCGGTCTGCCGCCGGATTTAGCGCGCCTGCCGGCAGGTTGCCCCTTTGCGCCCCGCTGTGATCGTGCCGAAGAAATTTGCCGGCATGAGTATCCGCCGTTTGTCCGGTTAACGGCCGAGCATTATTCGCTGTGCCACTTTGCCGGCGAAGTCTACGAAGATGAAACGCGGTCTAGCGCGGGTGCTGGGTCAGTTTTATGAACGAGGCCATTACAGAACCGAGCGCGCTAGCGCCGGATCCTGGAGTCAAGTCCGAATGATTATGACGAGCGAACTCGCTGATTCTTTGAAGTTGACCTTAGCATCCGGCGCTCCCGCGCTCGGTTCTGTCAAGTAACGACCGCGCTAGCCAAGTCAAACTGACCCACTACCCAAGCGCGCCGTTGTAAAGAAAACTGTTAGTTTGCGCCCACGCAAACTAACAGTTCGCTTTACGTCCGGGCTCTCGACGTTTGCCCGAAGTTTAAGGCCAGCAGCCAATACAAAATGAGCACTCAAAGCACCGACCTGACCAATCTTCAACCATCGCCTCCCTCAGGCGTTAGCGGGCGCGGCGAGCCGCTGCTTGCGATCCGTGACCTCAAAGTTCATTTCGACCAGGCCCGCCGTCAGAAAGGCGTCGTCAAAGCCGTCGATGGTGTAACGCTGGACATCTACCCCGGCGAGACGGTTGGCCTGGTTGGGGAATCGGGCTGCGGCAAGTCTAGTTTGGGGCGCGCAATCCTTCGTCTCACCGAGCCTTCTTCAGGGCAAGTGCTCTATCGCAATCGCGATCTTGCGCGCCTTTCAAAACGAGAAATGCGCAAGCATCGCCGTCATCTGCAAATAATTTTTCAGGATCCGTATGCTTCGCTTAACCCCAGAATGAATGTCGGTCAGATTGTCGGCGAGCCCTTAGATACTTTTCGCATTGCAAAGGGAAGGGCAGCAGAACTGCGCGTGCAAGAGCTATTGGAGACCGTCGGCCTAAACAAGCGCTTCATCAAACGCTATCCGCATGAATTCTCGGGTGGACAACGGCAACGAATCGGTATCGCCCGCGCGCTGGCAGTTGATCCTGAGTTCATCGTAGCCGATGAACCAATCTCCGCGCTCGATGTTTCTATTCAAGCTCAGATCATGAATCTCCTCGACCGGCTGCGACGCAAAAAGAATCTGACTTTTCTCTTCATTTCTCATGACCTGAGGGTTATTCGCCAGGTTTCCGATCGCGTCGCCGTAATGTACCTGGGCAAGCTGGTCGAGATAGCAGATGCGAAGACCATTTATGCTGATCCGCTCATGCCCTACACCAAGGCGCTGATTTCGGCGGTGCCGGTGCCGGATCCGGAAGTTGAAGCCACGCGACACCGGATCGTGCTTGAAGGCGATGTGCCATCGCCGATAAGTCCTCCCCAGGGATGTCGATTCCACACACGCTGCCCTTACATGATTGAGGCTTGCAAGGAGGTTGTGCCGCCTTTAATGGAGGTCAAGCCGAATCACTTTGCCGCCTGCATTCGAATTAGTCCCGAGCAACCCGACATTGAAGCCGTGGCTCCAGGCGACGCGCCCGGCCTTGCCGCTGCTCGAATGTCGATGGAGCTGCCCCTCATCCAGTAATCGTTAGAATCCACGGATTCGTTAGAATCCACGGAAAACCCGCACGCCAGGGCCTTCGCCACATGAAAACGGACTAGCATTGGTCGTATAAGAGGAGGGTAAGTTGTTTTCTATTCAAGGGTTATTCCACAGCCCTGGGCGTTCAACGGTTGTTTAAAGAGTCACTTGTTGGCGTTATTGCTGGAATCTACACTGAAAGAAGAGCACCCATCCGCGTAGTTTCCATCAGTAGTGTCGTCAACAAGCCGTCCAGAGCCGAGCCGCAAGAGACAGTCGAACGAGAGCTAGTCTTAATGACGAAAAAGTCCTCCACGTCAATACCAGAAGAGATTGTGCCCGAAGTGGAACCTGACACAGGGTCCCTAAGCCGTCAGCCCGCTGGGCGTAGTGGAGTTCCTCCCGAAATCCCCCAGGAACATCCTGAGGATGCTCCCGCGGGCTGGGTCGACGTGCAGGAGATGCTGGCCGAATCGTTGAACCTGTCTGTGTTGCTCGTGGATGGACGCCAGCCTCCAGCCCTCGTGCTTTCTAACAACAACTCCATCTGCGAAGCATTCCAGTCTTCGCCTGAGTATGTGGGTCTCTGCGATCCCTATTGCGGCGACGCTCACAAGCGCGCAATCAGCGCCGGCTCGATGGTCCATTACAAATGCCATGCTGGCCTACAGTGCTTCACCATGCCGGTGCAAATTGGCAGGAAGAAAGACCTCGCGGCGATCGGTGGTCGAGCCTTTGTCAGCGTCGCCGACTATCGCTCGCTCGTCGACCGTTTTCGTGCTGGCGAGCTAAACGATCTGCTCACCCGCCAGCCGTTTGAGAATGTGATCTTTGCGGGGTCGCAACGACTCGAACAACTCTCTCAACGCCTGGATAAAGCCGCTCGAAAGTTTGATGAATCTCTGGAACGTCCCAAGTCCAAAGTCCAGGGCCCAACGTCCGATGTCGAAAGTCCCACTGCTGATGCAGGTGGTTCAGACCTGGTCAGCACCGGGAGCGTCAGCGAACTTGAAGCAGGCGAGGTACAAAGTCCAAAGTCCAAAGACCAAAGTCCGGTATTCATTCCCAGCGTTACCGAACAGTTCAAAGACATTGATGAGGCGACCGTTCAATCAACTCCCCCAGCAGATCTCCAGGGCGAAATCGATCGGCTTCGCGTTGAGCTCGAATACCGCACTCACCTGGCAAAATCGCTGCAAAGTTTTCTTGAACGCATAAGCTCAAATGACCCGGATAAAACCTACAAATTGATTTTGACGCATTCAAAAGAATTGCTGCAGGCGGAGCGGGCTTCCCTGTGGGTATTCGATGAAGGCTCAAACGAACTCATTTTGAGGGCCGCTGCGGGCTTTACCGCTGCCCAAACGGAAGTTGGCCGCCTGCGGATAGGAGAAGGGATTTCAGGAGGCGTACTTGAATCGGGAAAAGCGCTCATTGTTGAGAATCTAATGATCGCCGGCCTGACTCCTGCGCCCGCGGAGCGAAAGTACAAAACAGAATCCTTCATTAGTTATCCCATCACTATGGGCGGCCGAAAGATTGGAGTACTAAACGTTACCGACAAGTCCGGCGGACGCTCCTTTGACGAGGTTGACCTGAGTCTGCTCGAGGTTATTGGTCCGCAAATGGCAGTCGCTCTGGAACGGGCAGAATGGCAAGAGCGCGCCACACAATTCCAGTTGATGTCGATCACCGATCCATTGACGGGCCTGCTGAATCGCCGCTATCTGGAGGAACGTTTGACTGAGGAACTGAACCGCTCCAAACGTTACAGCTATCCCATGAGCTGCCTGATGATCGACATCGACGACTTCAAAAGCTACAACGATCGCAACGGCCATCAGGCGGGCGACGTTGCGTTGAAGATTACGGCACATAGTCTGAAAGCCGCGCTCCGCTCTGCCGACATCGCCTGCCGTTATGGGGGTGAAGAGTTTTGCATTCTCTTGCCGCAAACTTCACTTAGCGAAGCGGGTGTGATTGCGGAACGCATGCGGCAGAAGGTGACGGAAACCGACTATCCATATGGCAAGGCACAGCCGCGGGGCACGGTGAGTATTAGCATCGGAATCTCCACCTTTGGAAAACACATTGATACCGCCGACAGCGTAATTGCAGCGGCCGACCGCGCGCTTTACAACGCCAAGCATTTGGGCAAGAACCGCATTGAGTTTTACGTTGACAACCTGCCAGGCATGACCGGCACCGCCACGAGATGAAGCCAAGGCAAGAGGAAATACGGCAGATCCTGGGCCGCGTAACGCGCGAAGAGTTTGTCGGCCGGACCGCTGAGCTCGAACAACTCGTGTCGCACGCAACGCGTTCAGATAGCGCTCGCGGACTGCTGATCCTGCTCGCGCCTTTGGCGGGTGTCTCTGAATTGCTCCGGCAGACCTATGATGAGTTGTTTCGCCGCCAGGGCAACGTGGTTCCCATTTATTACGCGCTGCCGCAGACTGAAACCACGGCGGTCAGCGCGGCCATAGAATTTCTCAATACATTCTTACTGCAATACATTGCATACCGCCGCGGCGACCCTTCGCTCTGCCACGCTTCCCTCACATTAGAGGACCTCTTGCAACTTGCCCCCGCTGCTGACCTACCCTGGATTGAAGAACTAGTCGACGCTTACAACCGGCAACGCTTCGGTGACGACGATAGGGAATTGGTTCGGCTCTGTCTAACAGTCCCCCACCGGGTTCGCGGAGATGATGCGCGCCCGTGTGTTCTGTTTGACGCAGTGCAGTTGGCCAGTTACGCCGATTCGAATGTGTTCCTTGCTACCGAATTAGTCAGGGCGCTCAGTTCTGGCGACGCTGCATTTGCCCTAGCCGGCCTGCGTCGTGAAATTCTGGATGCCCTGGAGCGTGCCGGAGGCAACACCGACTTTCTAGACATAATGCGTCTGGAAAAACTGGAAGGGATAGACGCCGGCGACCTGGTTACCAGCGCGGCTCGCCGGCAGCAGGTGGCTATCAACGACGAAACCCGAGATCTGTTGGTCCAGCAACTTGAGGGCAGCCCCTTCTTCATCACTTCCATGCTCCAGGCGGCCCGAGAGAGGCATCTTTCGCTGGAGACTTACCTCAGTTGCGAGCGGCTGTATGTTGATGAAGTGCTGGGCGGGCGACTCAATCGCTATTTCACATCGTTTCTTGAGCGAGTTGCGCCTGCTTCGGAAACGCGACGCGCTCTCGTTCGTCTCCTTTGCGAGTCCGTTAGGTCGCATAGAGCTAAGGGCACAACGTCTTTCGAGGTCTGGCGCAAGCGCTTGAATCTCGAGAGTGGTGAAGTTGAACGATTGCTGAGGCGTTTGCATATTCAGGAACTTGTTAACTGGGACGGCGAGACTGTCGACACTGACGGCGCTCCAACGCCGTGGAAAGACTATCTAAGAAGCCGCTTTCGTCTGGATGCTCTGCGTGAGCCGCGCGCCCTCGTGGTGGCGGACATGATGGCCCACGCTCTCAAACGCGCGCCGCAAACCGTTGCTCTTCATTACAGGCGCGCTGCCAGCCTTCGTCTGCGCGAGTTAATTGGAAAGTTTAATTCTCAGCGCGTGCCCGCGGTTCTGTTCAAGTTTGACCGGTTTGCCGACGTCTACCGGGGACTGACGCCCGAAGAGGTAGGCGCGGGGCTGGACGCTGAAACGGATCTCCTGCGGCTACCCCAGGTTTTTCATACGTCGAGTGGCGTTTCGTTTGGTCCGGAGTTGCGGGAGTTTGGCGAAGAATCTTCAGTGGTTGCCCACGCGTTTGAGGGCGGGATATACACGGATGCAAATGAGATTGTCTGGCTGGTAGCGAAGATTGATAGCAAGCTGGCAGTAAATCGAGAAGAGACTGAGACCTGGTTTAGCTTGCTGCAGTCTTTGGCGCGCAAGTCTGCCTTTGTCCGCACACAGCTTTGGTTGATTGCGAACGAAGGCTTCTCCTCCGAAGCGATTGATCTGATCAGCGAACACGGCGCTTATGGATCCAGCCAACAGCAGTTTGAGATGCTGAGCGCGCGGCTGAGTGAGATGGAAGGCTCGATTCAGCAAACGGATAACGACAACGAGATCGTGATGATCATACCGATGGGCGGCAATAACGAGTTGCTTGCGGCTCTGACTGCCGAACAACTGGCGCGCCGGCTCAACTTTCGTCCTGAAGCGATTAACCAGATTAAGACCGCAATCGTTGAGGCGTGTATCAACGCCTCCGAGCACAGTCTGAGTCCGGATAGAAAGATTTATCAACGCTTTCGGGTCGAAGATGATAAATTGGTTATCACTATTGCGAGTCGCGGCATCGTGCCAATGAATCTCCGGGGCAGTGAAGATGTAGAAGAGATTCGCCAGGATGAGAGTGGCGATGCGGCCGAACAGCGAAGGGGCTGGGGACTGAAGCTCATCAAAACGCTGATGGACGAAGTGGAGTTTGAGCGCGTTGACGAAGGCACCAGCTTGCGGATGACGAAGTACCTTCGATCTTAAGGAGAGGTAGTAATCGAGTGGGAGAATTACCTGAATCAAAGGTACGGTCGCATACGGTCGGTACAACAGCCGTAGTTTACGCGAGCGACTATCTCAACAAGCTGACCGGCGAAAGAATCGAGCGCGAATGTAAGAAGCAGCTTGATTCAGGCTGCCGCGCGCTGGTCATAGACTTCAGCGATACTGAGCTGGTTAACAGTATCGGTATTTCCATCCTCCTTGGCATCATCGACATTGCGGAAAAGAGCGGCGCTCTGGTTGTTTTCTCCGACGTAAACAACGAGACAGTTCAACTATTTGAAATGCTTGGGTTGACACGTCATGTGGTCCTAGCCAGGGATGAGCAGGAAGCGCTCCGGAGTCTCTCCACTCCGCCTCCGCAGAGCCAGGCGATTGGTCACTAATAGTAGGCCATTGATAGTGGGTCACTAATTTCGCAAGACAAGGTTCTGTTCATTTACGCATTCCCTTCATGGAGCCAAACACACAAAAGCTAATCCACTCCTTTGGCGCGCTTGCCGATCTGGGACAAGAGATCGCCGACACAGGCGACTTCATCGAGATGGTCCGGACGTCTTTGCATTTGCTCCTGGGCACGCTCGGAATCAGACGTGGCGCAGTTATCGAGTGTCCGCTGCATCTGGAAGCAACGAACTGCCTCGCCGTCTGGGGTTTAGGTGAGGATTACCAGCCGCGCTTTATCGTTGAAGAATCCGACAGGGAAGCGTTTCTTAATTTAGCCCAAGGCGCAATGTCGATCGATTCCGGAGTTGAATCAAGCTTACCTGCCCTGGCGCCTTTTCTTGCTCGCCATGGCGAAGAACTGCGCGCACAGCAAATCGAGCTTGTCGTTCCCGTAATCGTGCGTGGATGGGTGACGGGACTTGTCGTGCTCGGTGGCAAAGCGAGCGCCGAGTCTTTTACGCCTGAGGACATTGAAGTGATTAGCGCCATGGTGCGGCACATTGGCGTTGGCATTTACACGCATCGTTTGCTCGCCGAAGTGAAGCAACGAGCGGAAGAAAACGAGCGGCTCTATCAGGATTTGCGGGCCATCTACCGCGACACGGTGCGGGCCTTCGCTGCCGCCATCGACGTCAAAGACACCTACACGCAGGGCCATTCGGAACGCGTTGGAAAGTACAGCGAGATCATCGCGCGCGAGTTGGGTTGGGGCGAGAACGAAGTGGAAGGAATTGCCATCGCCGGCTATCTTCACGACATTGGCAAGCTGGCCGTGGAGCGCAAAATCATCAACGCGCCTTACAAGATCGATGCGAAGGAGTCTGTCGAACTCAACAAGCATCCCGGTGCCGGTTTCGATATCCTGTCACCGATTCACCATCCGTATGCCGACATTCCTTTGATGGCCAAGTATCACCACGAGCGTCTTGACGGCCGCGGTTATCCAGACGGACTCACGGACACGCAGATTCCAATCGGCGCAAAGATTGTCAGCCTCGCAGACTCCTTCGACGCCATGACGACGGACCGTCCTTATAGGACCCGTCGCTCCTTTGACGAAGTCGTTCACGACCTTCGCCGCAACACCGGAAAACAATTCGACGTTCAGGTCGTGGCTGCTTTCTGCCGCGCGCTGCTGAAAGAGTTGAACGGTCAGACCAAGGAACATCGCTTCCTGAAGATGCTTGGCAAGAACTACCTCGACGCCGAAAAGGACGCCCCACTCCTGAGGGAACTACTCAACGAACTCGATCCGAATACCCAGGCAGCCGCCGCCGGCAGTGGGGATTAATCCGAAGGGTTAGAACAAAAGTAGCCGAGCGAAGCGAAGAACCTCCCAACAATCGCCACAATAAATCTCATCAACCCGAAGGGTTAGAACGAAAGTAGCCGGTGGTCGCAGCGTAGCGTAGACCACCGGAAGAAAAGGGAAATGATTTCCCACCCCGGAGGGGTGCCAGCTCCGCTTCACAAGAGGTCCTTTTCGTCATACGCGATTCCCGCCTTTTCCCATGTGGTAATGAAGACTGAAAAAGGTTGAGCCCATGGTCGTTTGTAATTTCTGGCACCCTTCCAGGGTGCTGAATTCTTTTCTCTTGTCTTCCGGTGGTCAGCGCTACGCTTCGACCACCGGCTACTATCTGACAGCCCTTCAGGCTGAGACTTGACGGCTTTCAGGCTGGGATGGTCGGATCGCCTTTCAGGCTGAGCCTATTACATTCCACTCGCTTGTTGCCAGGTGATGTACAAGGGTAGCGCGTTTAGGTAGATACCAAGGCTTTTGCATCGTACCTGTCGAGCCAAGGAAGAGAAATGGTAGTTAGTACGGATTGAAAGGATAAAAGATGGGAACTAATAACCCGGTGACTAAATGACCCGGTGGTAGCCCTCCCCATTCTTTTATTTCGCGCCTTCAGCGCTTAGGAGATCATTCGGACCGCTTCCCCGGGGCGTTGCCCCAGACTGTTACATGTCGCACCTTCAGCGCTGTAAGATCCGCAGCCTGCTTGTGAACCAAAAGCTACTTCGGCTGGATGCGGAGGACGAAGTTGCAGATGGCGATTTTTTGATCCGGTAAGACCTCCGTGCGTTCCTCTTTCGGAATCTCACGTCCGTTGAGTAGCAGCGGGTTACGGCCCTTCGACGCGATCCAATAGCGACCATCATTCTCGCGGGTAAGCATCGCATGAACTCGGCTCACTTCAGGGTCGCCTTTTAGCGCCAGGTCCACTGTAATCGATCGCGAGCCCCGCCCAATCGTGATTTCGGGTTTGGTAACCGGTACCACTGCCTCACGCACTCCGTCTTTCCACACTTCGATTGAATAAAGCTCCTTGATGCGTGGGCGCACGACGGTTTGCTCGCTTGACTCGCTCCCCTCGGTATCGCCGGTGCTGCCGTCTGCCCGCTCGCGAATGGTATCGTTGAAGTTTACTGGCGCCGCTGGTGCGGGCGAGGTCATTCCCGGACCTGTTTGAACAGAACCAGGCCTCGGGTTCACCTCGGTGTGGCCGCTTTCGGTTTCATCCCAAACACCCTGGACGCGAAACTGACCTTTCTCCAACGTGCCGTCTACGCGCAGTTCCACGGCAAAGGATTTGGCCGCTAGAGGGGTCGAGCCACTCAGCTCCCTGGCTCGTTCGGAAAGAACATGGAACAGGCCCTGCTCGAGGCCGCGGCGCTTGTCCCCTTGCCAATCTTTGTCGTCCTCGGCGCTCAGGTAGACGACATACTCGCGAGGTATGTAAGTTGGACCACCGGGAGGCGTAAACATTTCGCGCTGCATCACCGCCTCAACCTCGCGCGCGATCTTCACCAGAAATTCCTCCCAGATGCGGCGCGGTTTGGCGTGCTCATCAGCAGACTCAAGAAGGTCTTCTCCGGTCTCGCCGTCGATCCATTTTCTTATTGTTTCAATCAGGCCCATAGTTGGTGAATGGTAAATGTTGGTAAATGGTGAATAGTAAATAGTTAAATTTGGGTTCGGTGTTGGTTCATTGGGTTGTTGGTCTTTGGGCTTTGGGCTTTACCGCGCCTCTCAACGTCCCTTAGTTGTTACTAAGACCAAAGACCTAAGACCAAAGCCTCAAGACCATCTTCCTAATCAAACTTAACAAACTTCTTTTTTATCCAGCCGCGGTCCGCTGTAAACGGATTGGTCTTTGGTCGTCCATGCTCAAGCACCTGAATCTCATACCAGTCATCGTCAGCGGCCAAAATCTTAACCCGCGAGCCATTCTCTGCGACACCGACCGCCGGATTGGCCGCACTCGCGTCAGGACGGAGATTCACATCCGTTGTTGTAACACCTTCGCGCCCGATTATAAAAACCTCCCCGAGCTGTGAAATGCCGACAAAAGGATTCCAACGCGAGGTGACGTACTTGTGCGTCGCCAGCAACATTCCGGAGAACCCAAGAATTAGAAGCGCGGCAACCACAAAGGGCCTGGCGCGACGCGGCGCAACCGGGCGCCTCCGCAGGCCCGGAGGTCTTCCGTTTCTCGATTCATCGGGAAGAGCGGCTATCCGATCTTGTGCTGAGCGGACTTGTTGAACTGTATCGCTTCTGCTCCTCGATGTCGGCAACGCACTAACCGGTACGACGATCTTTGGACGAGGCGATGGCGGCGCCTCTCCGTAGTGCGGGGTGCGATGTAGGGGTTGGCCCTTTGCCCCAATGTCCGCGGCATTCTCATATCCGGGCCCACGCGCGGAACCTAAGTCCCGGACCTCGGTCACTTCGTTTAGAGCGGGCGGCGTTGGCACGGGTTCGAAGCGAGGTTTCGGTGGCGCAAGGGGAACATCTTCCGGCTGGATAGCCAGATCGGCGCTCGGTTTGCGGCGCGGCTCGATCTCAGCTCCTTGTAGCGGTTTTGTGGGCGGAAGCGCGGCATCCGCCAGTTCATCCCAGAATTCCTGCACCGTCTGGTAACGCTTGTCCGGGCGAATCTGCGTGGCCTTTTCCAAAACCCGCAACACCGGGCCGGCCCAGTATTGTCCGCTTACGGCAGCGGGCAATTCCTGTATCGCATGTTGAGCGAATTTGCGTGGAGCCTCCCCGGCCAGCAAAGTGTAGGTTGTCTTGGCGAGCGAGTAGATGTCGGCTGCAGGCGTGAGATGTTCGTGATGAGAACCACCGGAAGCGGCAATCATTCCGAGGTCCAACGAACCTGTCTGTACGAGTGGATTATGTTCCGGCGCTGAATAGATATTTGTGCCGACGCGTGTGATGGCGCCTTCATTGGCTGCAAACCGGGCCACACCGAAGTCTGCGATCTTAACGACCTGCCGGTCGCTGGTAAGCAAAAGGTTCTGGGGTTTGATGTCGCGATGAATGACCCCACATTCATGGGCGCGAGCCAGCCCGGAACACACCTGCTCTAGATAGAAAAGGGTCTGATCCAACGGCAGGGGAGACCGCCGCGAGAGGGCCGCCATATCGCCCCCCGAGAGATACTCCAGCACAATGTAATGAAACGTAGTTTGGACGAGGTCGATTGCGGTGCCGTGGCCGAGGCGGCTGATGATGTTTGGATGGCGCACTCGATCGAGGGCCACGGCTTCGTTTTGGAAGTTTGCGATCAGCGTCTGTTCCAGCTCGGCGTCAGGCGCGTCGTCTAAAAACATATTCAGAGCTTTTATGACAACCGTGGCAGGCGCGCCTTCTGGAGCGCCATTGTCACGCGCAACGTAAATTTCCGCGTAGCTGCCACGGCCCAAACATTCAATAATGTCGTAACGACCGTCGAGCCTGGTTTGTTGTAGCTTGAGCTCTGGCATCAGTTCACGCCTAAAGGTTTTCCCGCCCTTAGATGCATAAAAATGAGGCAGCGACCTAAGGTGAAGCCGACGGTGAACTCAGCGGGGAACTGGAAGGCGAAGGTTGAACCGGTGGTCGCATCGCTTCGTCAAAATGTCTGAGCGCGGCGGGCCTGGCTGTTTCCGACTTCAAGGCCGCGGCAGCCAGCCCAAATGCCGCTTCCCTTCCTACGGTAGCGTTTGCCGAAGAGGCACGTAATTCCGCCTTGGCAATCGCTGCTTCAAAGGCTTTTACCGCTTCTTCTGTTTTGCCGGCCAGCAAGGAAGCTCGGCCATAGAGGTAAAGAAACTCGGGATCCGGCGAATCCAAAGGACCCGCTATACCCTGCCGCAATAGTTCACCGGGCAACTGACTAGTCAGCCACGCATTGGGGTCGGTGTCGATGTCACGCCGGGCTTTCTCAAACTTCAAAAACTGAGCATCACTTGCCACCGGCCTTGCCAAAGGCGTGGGTGATGATTCCGCGATCGGCTGACTCTGGTCCAGGTAGGGTATAACTCCTTTGTATTTCCTGCCGGCGTAGAAGGCGCCTGCCACTGCGGCAAGCACAAGCACAAACACAAAGAAACGCGTCATGGTTCGTTCAACCCCACTTTTTGTAGGCGAGGGCTTAGCTATGTCCAGTTTCGTTTCCAGCGTCCTGGTCCCTGGCGGATCCTGTGGGGCGGTCCCAGGAAACGCCTTGCGAGAGGGGGCCACGAAAGGCTCAGGTGGACTGAGCTGCGTCCCCATCATGGTTTGTTCCAGGGGCGGCTGTTGATCGTCCATTACCTCTGCCGCGACTGCATGGACCGGCTCGGTTTCCGGTTGAATTGTCTTGTCCAGGTCTTCCGCCCGTTGCTGCGCGGAAATCGGAGTACCTACGCAGACTATGACGGCGGTCAGGTTATCTTCCGCGCCGCGCTCGAAACAGCGTTGTTTCATCTCAGCGCAAGCTGTCGCCAGATCATCGTTGGCAAGCAACAACTGGCGCAATTCGTGATCGGGAATGTGACGGGTAATGCCGTCAGTGCAGAGCAGAAACTCGGTTCCCTCATCGACTTCAATGACCTTCATGTCAACATCGACGGCGTTCTCAGCCCCGAGTGCGCGGCTGATAACGTTCTTGCTGGGGTGATTGGCGGCCTGTTCCGCGGTCATTCGGCCGGCGCGTACCTCTTCCTCTACAACCGAATGATCTTCGGTCTCCCGCAAAAGTTGCCCGGCCGGCGTCAGGCGATACAAACGCGAGTCCCCGACGTGGCCGATGGTCGCAACATTGCCATCCAGATGGAGTCCGACAATCGTTGTAGCCATCATTGAAAACTTCGCGTGATCCTGGGCCATCTGATGGATCGACGCATTCGCTCTCTGAATCGCCAGTTCCATCAAGTCTTCCTTGTCGGCCCCCGCTACCTGGTGACGAAACGCTTCATCGAGCACCTCAATCGCGGTTTGCGAGGCGACTTCGCCGGCTTCGGCGCCGCCTACGCCGTCAGCAACGGCAAAGATCCCACGCTCGCTATCGGCGAGAAACGAATCTTCGTTGAGAGGACGTTTCGAGCTCAGACCGCGATCCGTTACGGCTGACGATTTGAGCGGAATATTCCTGGGCTCACTTACTGGCTGGTTCATTGGACCGCCTCCAGTTTCAACGACGAGCGACTTTCGGCGGGTGCCCTCTTGGTCACCACCCGGTCGCGCGCATTGCGATGTGAAAACGCCATCAGCATACCTAACATGGCAAAGCTGGTAATCAAGCTAAACCCCCCGTGGCTTACAAACGGCAAAGTGATTCCGGTCATCGGCAAAGCTCGCAAAATGCCTCCGATATTCACCAGAGCCTGAAAGCCCATAAAAGCTGTCAAGCCGGCCGCGCAAAGCTTGGTAAACATATCACGCGCGTCCAGAGAAGTACGAACACCAGCGATGACAAAAATGATAACGGCGAGAACGATAATAGCTCCACCCACCAGGCCTTCCTCCTCGCCGAGTGCGGCATAAACGTAATCGGAATCGGCGATAGGAATCACTTCCGGGTACCCGAGACCCAGGCCTCGTCCCGTAGTCTTTCCCGAAGCGATCCCGAAAATGGCCTGGGCCGGTTGAAAAGCCAGCTTGTCGAACCAGACGTCGACATTGACGATCTTCTGCATGGCCGGACTTTGCTCGGCAAGCTCTTTTAGTTGCGGATCCTTACTGATAGCCTCGTCAAAGTCTTTCTTCCACCATGAAACCTCAGGCGACGGGGGATCGAAGCCATCAAGCCACAAATGAAAACGCTGCTGAATGCGCGCAGGCAACATCGCCTGAATCGGCCGGGCGATTGTCGGCAAAAGCGGCACCTTCTCCTGAACGTCCCTCGGCAAGGCGCCAATAACCAGGATACTGATCCCGAGCAGGAGTGAACCCACAAACAAAAGCAATTGCGGCCAACGACGCACTGCGACCAGATAAAGCGTGGTATATGCGCCACTAAAGATCAGCATCTGGCCAAAGTCCTTCAGTGCGAAAAACGGCACGAAAGGCAACATCCCCATCACCAGAAGTGGGACAACATCGCGCGCGCGCGGGATACCCCAGTAAGTCTCAGCCAGGTCTTTGTAACGCGCAGTCAGGATTCCGGCGAAGCCTAAGAGGAAGGGAATCTTCGAGGGTTCCCAGGGCGTCATGTTACCCAGCGCTTTACCGGCGCTCGACGTCACCACGGCCACGGCGAGCGGTACCAGGGTTAACAAAACGATGATGAAGCTGTTTCTTTGAATCCAGAGCAGGAAGCCGTCGCGGAGGCAAAGTGAAAAAGCGACTCCAAAAACAACGAAAGAGAAAATGGGAATCCAGGTATAGCTGGAGGTCAACGCATCGCCGATGGAGTAGTTTGCGGGCCGCTTTGGTAGTTGTTCGATATCGATGGCCTGAGCCGGAGTGGGCGGGAGGCCCATCATCTGTTTCTTAACCGGATCGTAATTCTCGATGATATAGCGCGTGCGTAGCGCTTCCATCTTCTCCTGGCGGGCCGCTGACTTGTTTCGAGCGTTGTATTCCGGGTCGCTGTAAAGGCGATACTGAATCAGCATGCCGACGGCGAAGAGTAAGACTGAAGCGGTAAACAGAATCCAGTTTCCACTGAATCTCATGACGCGCGACAGCCAGATCACCAGGATACAGAGCGGCAAAAACATGAACAAATCGCGCACTGCGCCGATGATCGAGGTTTCATAACCACGCAGTAAACCTCCGCGATGTATGCCCCAATAGCCGATTATCTCCAGAATCAGCACCAGCAGAATGATTAACAGATGTGACGACGCGCGATTTTTCATCAGTTCATTGTTAGTGGTCAGTAGTTGGTTGTCAGTGGTTCGATCTGTAGAACGTCGTTAGTAGTTCGGTTGCTTGTTATTCCTCGTCCCGTAGGGCCGAAATGTTTATAGCCCTGTGCAAAATAGTTGAATCCAGCCCCGTAGGGGGGACACATTGCGCTCCTACCGGAGCGCGGCGAATCCGAACACAACCAAGGCTATAAACATTCGGCTCCCCGGGAGCCCCTCTGTGACAACTTGCTTATCCCTCATTTCAGCGTTGCGGCGTTGCTACCGCGCGCGCCCGGCGAGGCGTTGCTCGTCCACCTCTTTGAGTTGGAGGCTGACTAACGGCCCCCTTGAAATATCCAAGATCCCGCGCCTTCAACACCAACGCTGCCGCGATCGGCGCCGCTGACTTGGAACCGTAACCTCCGCCTTCCACAATGACGGCCATAGCCAGCTGCGGGCGCTCCAACGGCGCGATGCACAGAAACCAACCGTCAATTCGCGGGTTTTCCTCATCCATGATCGTCTCTTCATACTCACGAATAATGTTGCCCCGGTTGTCCTTTTCCACTCGGTGCCGGGTTTTGGGTTCGCCAGTCTTCGGATCGTAAACGGGCACGACCTTTTGCGCGGTTCCCGTTTTCCCGCCGGTGTTGATGCCGGCTGCTTTAACCGGTGCAAAGACGCCGCGCGCGGTCCCGCTTGGCCCGCCCGTTACCAGACCCATGATCGCGCGCATCGTCGCCGCTACTTGCGGAGTGACAACCTGCTTGAATAGTTCGGGCGGCCGATCGAATTCCATCTTCGGCTTCATCAACTTGCCTTCCATGTTGGCAATCGTTGCTGCAGCCAGGGCCATCTGAAATGGGGTCATCTGGCCGGCGTATCCCTGGCCATAACCTATCAGTGCCAGATCGTATTTAGTGACTTGCTTGCCCGTAACTATTGTTGCCTCTCTCGGAGCGAGCGCCCGCTTCACCGCATCGGTCGAGGCATTCCAAATCTCCGGTTGCTTTTTGCCACGCAAAGCCTCAGTGGTTGTATCGTAGGCTCCAATGCCAAGCAGTTGGGCTGCCCGCTTCAAGCCTTCGGGACCGAGCTTCACCCCCATCTGAGCGAAGTATTGGTTACACGAAACTTCATACGCCGTGTCAATCCCGATCCGGCCGTGCACTTCGCCGGGACCGCCATCGTCAAAGA
Organism: Pyrinomonadaceae bacterium; assembly: GCA_051004635.1. Taxonomy (GTDB): domain Bacteria; phylum Acidobacteriota; class Blastocatellia; order Pyrinomonadales; family Pyrinomonadaceae; genus PSRF01. Next base: position 52,400 of record JBPCKD010000035.1, on the reverse strand, counting down.
TCACATTTGCCCCAGGTGCTGCGTAGTACCCGCCACCACTACAGGTAAACTCCGTGTCTTGAATGCCGGCAACAAAAGCGGCAGTCATCGTCACCGTCTTAAAAGTGGAACCCGGAATGTAATATGCGCCCAGGGCGCGACTCACCAACGGCCGATCGCGCTGGTTGGCTTCGAGCTTGATCCATGTCACTTCATCTTCGACCTGCTTGAGACTGTAGGAAGGTTCGCTATAGAGCGCCAAAACTTCACCGGTTTGCGGATTCAAAACAACGACCGCGCCATGCTTCCCCTTCAACTGATCTACCGCGGCCTGTTGTAAATCGCGATCAATCGTCAATCGCACATCAGTGTTGCCTTTGAACTGCACGGTTTGACCTCTTACAACTTCCAAGGCTTCCGGCAAGGCCCCGCTTTGCACGCCGAAGAGCGCACGCTCAAGCCCTGGATCGCCGCGGTCGGAGCCAAAGATGTGGGCCATTGGCATGTCCATCGGATATTCGCGGGTGATATTGCCGCTGGAGTCGCGTCGATAAAGCGCAAGTGCGTTCTCGAGCTTGCCGCTGCGATCGAGTATCCAGCCGCGCAAGGTGGATTCTGAGAGACGACGATTGCGCAGGTCTTTGTAGCTTAGTTGCTGAAACTTTTCGTTATTCTCCTGTGCGTAGTGAGACCAATAAATGTGAAAACCAAAGATCGCCAGTGACAGCAGCACGAAGAGCCAGCGCAAAGCGCGCAGGCCGCGGTTGGTCGAAGTTGAGCCGAGTCGTTTCTTTACCTCGAGCGGAAGATCTTCAGACGCTGCTGCAGCAACCGACAAACCCCGGCGGCGACTTATGAATAGTGAGACTAACAAGAATAAGATAATCGCCAGAAATCCGCCGAGGTAAATCAGAGTGAGTAACGCCGGCATTCGCTCGGGAACGTTGACCACTGCCTGTGCGGGCGTAGGTGATTGCAGAAATAGCAGGAATGACATTATGAAAATTATAGAATAGGGTTTCTGTTTTTAAGTCCGACGCCCACAGCGACAGGAAGTTCAGAGTTCAACCTTTAGGTTGCTGATTCGCGATAACACACAAGAAGTTTAGAGTTCAACCCCGGGGAGCGCCGCAGCCCGCGTGGGGTGGTAGCGTTTAGGTTGCTGATTCGCGAGCACGCAAGCTAAAGCTTGGACTCTAAACTGCCGCTCTCTCAACTCCGGAGTCATTCATCCTTACGAAACCGCACCTCAACGTCGCCAAACCCAACCACATCCCGATCCTCAATCTGGCGGGCTTCGCCGTATGCAATGCGACGCCCATTTATAAAGGTCCCATTTGTCGATCCCGTGTCGGCCACCAACAGTGTGCCTTGCTGATTCATCGTGAGCGCGGCATGAATCTTCGAAACACTCGAGTCATTTAACGACAGCTCGTTATCAGAGACGCGCCCAACGCTCAGACGCCTGCCTCCGGGTTTCAAAACCAGTGGCACCTCGTAAACCTGGTTACGCATGGTGATCCTGGCTATCAACCTAACGTCGGGGACCTTCTCAAACGGGCTCCGCTTGGGAGCTACTAACTTTTCACGCTTTGCTTCATCAGCCGCCTTGAGCTCTTCTTCAAATTCACCGAACGTCGCATCCACAGATATGCCGGTGGTAAAGATATCAACTTCGGTTTCAACCTTGGCCGGGGCGAGCGTGCGATAACGATGGTCATTAATGTGATCTATCGCCTCGGCCAGAATCTCGTGCTCGAGGTCCTTTATGATTTCCGGAGGAGCTTCAGAATGCGTGCCCCATTCCACCTTGAGCTTCAAATAATGCGGGGCTATGCGGCCTTTTCGTCCTTCATCCCGCACCCGTTCATCGATTAACTTTTTCATCCTTTCGATAAGCTGCGATGTGGTGAGGCCGCTTTTCGGCCCGATCGTCCGGCCAAACTTACGATCCACAACCTCGCCCATGCTCTCGAATACGCGCCGCAGCAGCCGCTCCGGGAGGGCCTCTTCGCGTTTCTTTTTCGCCGGTGGCTTTTGTTCTTCACTCATGAAATCTTACGCACCCGCAAAAGAACGGGTTGCATTGCGGTTGCAAAAAACGCAGCACATTACGTGACTGCGCAAAAACAAACCTAACTGCTCGGAAACAGGGCTATTCTACACAGAGATCACCGACGACGCACAAAGAAAACTCAGGGAACTATCACTACACTGTTCTTTGTCTCACCGCTTCGTAAAGCAAAACCCCTGTGGCCACCGCGACGTTGAGACTTTCAGCGGGCCCACGCATCGGGATCCGCACCGCCTCGTTCGCCGCATGAATCTCCTCGCGCGAAAGCCCACTCGATTCCGGCCCAAGAACCAAGGCAGACGGTCGCCGCCAGTCCACCTCGTCATAGCCGGTCGAGGCGTGAACGTCGGCGCAGATGGTTTGTATGTCGTCCTCCCTGCACCAGGCAATTGCCTCATCGTAGGTTGGTCCGAACCAGAGAGGCAGGCGAAACGCAGAGCCCATTGCTCCCCGCAACGACTTTGGCGAAAACGGATCGGTTGTGTTTTGAGTGGCGATTGCCCCTGTTGCTCCTGCTGCTTCGGCCGTCCGCAGAATTGCACCTACGTTCACCGGATTATTAATTCGATGCATAATCACAATCAGGGCGGGCGCTTGTTGATTAGCCTCGAAATGTTCCTTGCTCGTTTCGGGTCGAGAGGCGAGGACAACGATCCCTTGTGGCGTCCTGGTGTAAGAGATGGATTCGAGCAGTTTCTCAGTGACGGATGCAAACCTGGGTGATGTTTGCCCAAGCTCGTTAATTAGAGTCTCCGCCTTTTCTTTTTGGGCCAACTCCTCCGAAACAATTACTGCCTCGATCGTTAGTTTGGACCTCAGGGCCTCCTCGGCGAGACGCAAGCCTTCGATGAAGATTAGCTCCTGGACTTTTCCGTCGCGGACGGCACGCGCCTGACGGAGCAGGGAATTGTCACGGCTGGTGATGGTCTCGCGGCTCATGATCGATCCTGTCAAGCCAACTCGTAGTATCGTAGAGTCCTATCGGACCTATCGGACCTATCGGACTTATAGGACCTATGCTAAGGCACTCACTAATCCGATAAATCTAACTCAGCCCAGATGGGCCAATGATCCGACACGTTCAGAGGCCGGGCCACACCCCACCTTGTGACTTCCAGACCACGGTAGAATATCCAGTCTGCGTGCAAACGAATACCGGCGCCACGCCACGTCGCAGTCCCGGTAGGAAACGGCGTCGAGTAACCATGCGACTCCAGCAGGTTTCGAGTTTCAATAGCCTTCCGCTTTGACAAGGTATTGAAGTCTCCCAGAATGAGCGTCGGTCCGTTGAAAGCTTCGGCTTCCCCAATCAACAGTTCAAGCTGCTGGAGCTGGCCACCCACGGCGGCATGTGGATCCACGTGGGCATTGACGATTCGTAATTGGCGCTGGCCTATCGAGATCGTTGCAGCCATTGCCAGACGCGGACGCCAGGCACAGTCCTCCCAGGGGAGATCTATTCGCGTGACATCTCTGAAAGGCAAATGGCTGAGTAAGGCCACGCCTGTGTCGCCCGTGTCATAGAGTGCGATTGGCTCTTCAAAGTCGAGCCACCACTGCCTCGCCTTTGGTTTCTGGCCGCGTGGAATTCCAGCCGGCATGTGAATCCAAGCCATCTTCAGCTCCTCCGCTAACTCACGAGCCACATGGTGCCCGCCCGCACGTTGGGTTCGCTTGTCGGCTTCCTGCAAAGCCAGCACGTCAACGCGCGGCAAAAGTGAGGCATCAGAAAATGCGCGAGCGGCCGCGTGAATGTGGCTGGCAACCTTTGAGTCGCGTTGCCGAGAACCCAGAATTCCCGCTTTTCTCAGGAGACCGCTGGAAATCAGAAACTGACCTACCGCATAACGAATGTTGTATGATGCCACGAGAATTTTTGAAGCATCCGGACCTGGGCCATCACGTCGGCTATTGCCAAGGCCGCCAAACTCAATCTTTTCGGATTCTTGAAGTGGGGGAATTGCAGTCGCCATCGCACACTATCTTGACGCGAAATAGCGGATAAGACAAAACGGGCAAAAACGATCCACTAAATCACACGAAATTTCACGAAGGAAACTCAGTGTTGCTTAGTGTGATTTAGTGCGGGCTCGGCCGGCAACCCCCGCTGGGGTGCAAGGGATCGTTTACTTATCATCAAATTGGGACTCAGCCACCAGTTTTGAGAAACTTAAGCAGAAACTGAAATGATTCGAACTGTAACCGCCGTAGTTGATGACCTGTTCTTCATCTCGAAGATTCGAGAAACTGGGAAAGCCCTGGGAATGATTGTTAACTTTCCTCGCAACCTGGATGCACTGCGAGCCTCAATTGCCGAAGACGTGCCTGAATTGATCCTCGTGGACCTACACCATCAAAAGCTCGATGCCGTTCAGCTCGCAAGTGAGTTGAAAGCAAACGAAAAGGTAAAGGATATTCCCCTGATGGGTTTTTTCTCACATGTGCAGGCGGACTTGCAGCGTCAGGCGGTGCAGGCAGGCTACGACGAGGTCCTCCCTCGATCAATATTCTTCCGGGACCTGGCCAAAATACTCGCAGACAAAAGCAAAGGTGGTGAAACTGCGAGTGAGGAACAGAACCGAGCGCGGTAGCGCCGGGATCCAGCCTGAAGGGCTGACCGATAGTAGCCAGCGGTCGCAGCGTAGCCCAGACCACCGGTAGACAAGCGAAGAGTATTCAGCAACCCGGAGGGTTGCCAGAAAGGTTGTGGCACCCTCCGGGGTGCGGACGAACTGCTCGCTGCTTTCCGGTGGTCTGCGCTACGCTGCGACCACCGGCTACTATCTGACAGCCTTTCAGGCTGAGAGATCCGCACGACTTCTTCCCACAGCCTCTACCGCACACGGTTCTGTAGCGATTAGCGACGCATTTGCTTAGTAGGGTCTGTCAGGCAGCCCAATGATACCGCGCACTTCTCTCAAGGTTTCACCTGCGATTCCGCGCGCTTTGTCCGTCATCTCTCTCAGTCTGACATTTACACTCTCAGCGTCTTTCAAAATCTCTTCACGCCGTGCTCGAAGTCCTGATGTCAGCTCGACGAGGGCGTTCGCAACCACTTCTTTGAGCTCACGATATTGTCGTTTACCGGCGTAGTAATCTGTAAGTAATGCAGCCGCCTCTTCGGTTTTTCCACACGCTTTGAGAATTTCAAAAAGATTAACCACGCCCGGACTCATTTCCGCGCCAGGTGGTAAATCGCCGCTGTCGGTAACAGCAGATTTGATTTTTGCGCGAATGCTTTGCTCATCCTCAAAGAGTCCGATGTAGTGGCGTTCGCCCGCGCTCTTGCTCATCTTTTTGGTGGGATCGACCAGCGACATCAGCTTCGGCGTTTCGGTAAACAAAGCTGCCGGCTCAGGAAAAAAGTCCACACCAAACTGACTATTAAAACGCCTCGCCAGCTCGCGCGAAAGCTCCAGGTGCTGTTCCTGATCTTTGCCAACCGGAACATAGTCAGCACGGTAGGCGAGAATGTCGGCAGCCTGCAGGACCGGATAAGTGAATAACGCTGCTGAAACAAACTGGGTCGCGTCCTGCCCTTCAAGCAGGTCAGACTTGTCTTTGAATTGGGTCATTCGCCTGAGCTCGCCAAAAGAGGCCAGACAACTCAGAATCCAACATAGCTCGGTATGTTCAGGGACCAGCGACTGGATGAACAGAAGGGCTTTGTCCGGATCAATTCCACACGCCAGCAGGTCAAAAACCATGCGCTCGGTGTTAGCTCGCAGTTTCGCCGGATCATAGGGCATCGTGATCGCGTGCAGGTCTACGATGGCGTAGATACACTCATGCGTATCCTGAAGCGCCACCCAGTTCTTCACCGCTCCGAAATAATTGCCGATGTGCATCTCGGCTGTTGGTTGAATACCCGAAAGTACTCTCGAGGCCATACGAAATTCCTCTCTTGCTCGCCCTCATTTAATAGGTCATATAGGTCCTATACGTCTCTTTTCCTACATTCTCGCCGGCACCGCTATGCCGAGAGTTTCCAGCGCCGAAGTCAACCTGCGCCGCGTGATGTTTGCAGCCGCGATCAATACTGCCCGCCTCGTGGCATCTTCTTCGGCGATTACCCGATGGCGATGATAGAAGAGGTTGAAAGCGCGCGCGAGCGTAAAAGTGTACTTGGCCAGATTCGCTGGCTCAGCCGAAGCTGCACAGAGCGCGATCACTTCTTCAAGCCGCTCGGCAAGCATTACCAATGACCAAATCTCTGTGCCTGCCTCATCCGCCAGGATTTCAGAAATCTTCCCGCGACTATCCGGCGCTGCAGTTGCCGTCCTGATTAACTCTACAGCGCCGGGGATGGCTTCATCGTGTAGTTTGCGGAAGATCGAGTTGGCCCGAACCGCCGCATACTGACAATAGGGGCCCGTCTCGCCTTCAAACGAAAGTGCTTCATTGAAGTCGAAGGCAATCACGGAGTTCCGAGTAAACTTCAAAAGAAAATATCTCAACGCTCCTACGGCGATATCGTGAGCAGTGGACCTTTGTTCATCCGGGGAGAGCTCGGGGTGCCGGGAAGAGACCTCGCGGAACGCATCAGACTCAAGCCTGTCGATCAGGTCGTCGGCCTTAACGCCCAGGCCTTTGCGTCCGCTCATTTCGATATACGGGCGCGCGCGATCCTCTTCGCTCAACTCAATCCCCAGCTCCGCGCAGGCGGCCGGCGAGAGGGCCACCATCTCGTAGCCAAAGTGAACACTGGCGTCCGCGCCAACTTCAGGCACAACCGCGGCAACTCCGCGCGCCACGATCTCCTGCGGATATGACTGGCGAGAATCAATAACGTTATAGACCTTAACTCCGCCGCCGAAATTTGGACGTACAATCTCGGGCGCTAACTCTGTGTTGGGCTCAGTTGTGGTTACCCAGGCGACATGACCGTCCGCATACGTGCGGAAAGGCTTGTAATTAAAATCAAGGCCCAGTTGGCCCAGCTTCCATAGTTGATAGGCGATATCTTTCCCGGTGTAAGTAACCGTTCCATTTGAGCGCACAATAATCTTGTCCGACTCATGCTCGTCGGTGCCGGTGTGTGATTCGAAAGGCATGACCCAGCAGCCGGCCTGTTTGCCCTGAGTTTCCAGTCGAAGAACGCCGGCGCTTTTCATCAGCTCGAAGGCCCGATCCCAGAAATGCAAATGCAGAATATCTGACTCGCGCGCAAGCAGATCGTAGCGAATGCCGAGGCGCTCCATCGTGTCGAGAATGCACTCCACATTTCGCGTGGCCACGTAATCGGCTAGCTCAGCGGTGGAACTATTTCCTTCCTCCAGCGCATGCAGCACAGCTGTGCGCAGTTTTAGTCGCTCAGGATTCGACTCGCCGGCAGCATTTCCATCGCGATAAAAGAGTCCTACACGCGTGTAGAGGTCCCAGCAGTAATAATCAAATGGACGATCGGGAGGAAGCGAACCGTCGAGCGCCTTGATGTCGTCGAGATTCATCTTCTCGATGTGCATAAAGCCGACCACAACGTCAGCGACCTGCACACCTGTGTTGTCAATATAGTTTTGAACTTCCACTCGTTCGTCGGCCGCTTGAAGAACACGGACAAACGTATCGCCAAGCACTGCGTTTCGAACGTGGCCAATGTGCGCCGCTTTATTTGGATTAATGCTGGTGTGCTCGACCATCTTCTTGGGCCGGTCCGGTAACGGTATCGCGTCTGCCGGCTCAGGCAGCTTTTCAGACGCGAATATCGTAAGCAGTCCCGCTCGGTCAAAGAACACATTGAGGTAGCCCGCGCCCGCCACTTCCACCCGCGCGACCTCAGGCGTGTTTTCCAACCTGGCCTTCAACTGCTCAGCAATTGTCCGCGGAGCGACCTTCGCGCCAGTGCCTTGTTTTATGAGTCTTGCTAGTTCAAACGACACCGGAAACGCGAGGTCTCCTAACTCCGGACGCGGCGGCGTTGAGCTGCTAAGTTGGTCTAACTCGACGCCAAACAACTCGAGCGCCGCAGTGCGCACCTGCTGTTTCAATCGATCCTGGATCTCAATTAGAGTCACTTATCTCTTCAGACCTCGCCTGTGTTAATACTCAATTCTGCAAAAGCGCAAAGTATAGCTTAGCCTCTACGTCATCGCTAACACAGGTAGTAGAGTTTCCGGGCGACTAAGAGCGGGGGCAAGCCCACCTTCCCAACCCTGAGCTGATCGCAACGTGATCTGAGGGTCAGCCTTGGAGGGCCTTCGAGCATGAGAACACGAAACAACTTGGCTAATCTCAGGGTTGGGTAGGTGTGGCTTGCCCCCGCTCTTCCTTTACCTGGAAGCGATACAACTGGCAAGGGACTTCCTTGACACTCTCTGTCGGCGCTCTGTTACCATCCAGCTTTCAATGCAGGCAGGCTCAACGCAATCAATTTCCGCAAAGTTGCGCCACCGGTTCGAGAGTGCAAAGCGCGTTCTGGTGCTGACTGGCGCGGGCGTCTCGGCGGAGTCAGGTGTGCCGACGTTTCGCGGCGGAGGCAATACTTTGGTGTGGAAGGGAATGCCCTTCGATGTGATCTCGTCGGCGCGAATGGTCGAGCGCGATCTGCCTGCGGTTTGGGAATGGTTTGATTATCGCAGGAAATTGTTGGAGTCGGTAAGCCCGAATCCGGCGCATCAGGAGATTGCGCGCTGGGAGGAGCGATTCCAACAATTCACACTCGTAACCCAGAATATCGATGGCTTGCATCAGAAGGCGGGTTCGAACGATGTCATAGAGTTACATGGGAACATCTGGCGCGCGCGTTGTTTAAGCTGCGATGCGCGGTACGACATCCGTGGCGATGCTCGTCCGGATTCTCGGGTGCACGAATGTGTTAGCTGCGGCGACAGGCTTCGCCCCGACGTGGTCTTGTTTGGCGAGATGTTGCCCCGCGGTGCTTTTGAGCTAGCTGCTCAGCGTGCGAGAGAGTGTGAACTTTGCTTCGTGGTTGGCACCTCCGGCATCGTTTATCCCGCAGCAAGTCTTCCGGAGATTGCCAAAGCCGCGGGTGCTTATTTATGTGAAGTTAACCCGGAACCTACCGCGCTTTCAGAAGGCTGCGACGAAGTGTTGACGGGAAAGGCCGGTGAGGTCTTGCCGATGTTTGGACCAATTGATGCTAAAGTAAGGTAGTACCCTTCTTGAAAAACTCTCTGTGTTTCTCCGTGCTCTCTGTGTCTCTGTGGTGAGTCTTCTAAGTTTCATCACCCCAGAGACTCATAGAACACGGAGACCGCACAGAGAGTACCTTGGATAATTATCACGCTGGGGATTTCTATGGCGACGAAGTGTTCTGAAGAGAAGCAAAATGAAAAGTCACTGGAAAACGAGCTGCCTCCGGTTGACTTGCAGTTGATCGCCCAAGGCGTTCGCATGATTCTCGAAGGTCTCGGTGAGAATCCTGAACGTCCCGGCTTGCGCGACACACCGCAACGCGTGGCTGAGATGTATGCCGAGTTGACCTCAGGCATGCGGCAAGATCCGAAGCGGCATGTTGTGCCTCTGCCGGGTGACAAACACGATGAGATGGTAATCGTCAAAGACATCAGCATCGCTTCAATATGTGAACATCATCTCGCTCCCTTTGTCGGGAAATGCCACATCGCATACATTCCCAAAGAAGGTCGTATTCTCGGGATTTCGAAGTTAGCCCGCCTGGCTGAGACATTCTCGCGTCGCCTGCAACTTCAGGAGCGTCTGACCACAGATATCGCGAATACACTCTTCGAAGGGCTTAAACCGATTGGCGTAATGGTCGTGATCGAGGCTGCGCACACGTGCATGACTTTGAGGGGCGTCAGGAAAGCTGACGCAAAGACCATTACTTCGGCGGTGCTGGGCGGCTTCCGCAACGACCCGCGCACGCGGGCTGAGGCGATGGCTTTGATTACGGGTAGGGAGTGAAACGAACGAGCTAAGAAGGCACGTACTCAATCACTGCCGCGATTGAGAGGACAATTTCCTCAAGCGCTGTGGAAGATATTTTGCCGACTTTGTGAATGAACCGCTGTAGATCCATTCCTCTTATTCTCTTCAGAGCTCACTAAGTCATTCTGTCTAAGCATGCAGTTGCTCCTTGTTCGCAGGGTGTATGATACTACGTGGCCACACAAAAGCAGAGAGGTATCGCTCGCGGTATAGCCCGGATAGCTTGCATGAAAACTTTCTACGTCACCACGCCCATCTTCTACGCCAACACCCTGCCGCACCTTGGTCATCTTTACGTAATGATCGTCGCAGACACGATTGCGCGCCACCAGCGGCAACAGGGAATTGAAACGTTCTTTTTAACTGGGACCGACGAGCATGGAATAAACATTGAACGTGCGGCGAAGAAGGCCGGCCGTACGCCCAGGGAACAAGCGGATTATGTTGTCAGCTATTTCAAGAAGATGACTTCGGAGTTTAGCCTCGATGCCGATCACGGCGGCTACGACATCTTCATGCGCACCAGCGAACCTTTTCACTATCAAGGTGTCAGTGAATTCTGGCGTCGCGCCGCTCGGGCCAAAACTCCCAAAGGCAACGACGCTATTTACAAGGGACACTACGAAGGCTGGTTCTGCGCCGCCTGTGCTGCATACAAGACTGAAGACGAGTATGCCAAACCCAGAGCTGCAGGCGAGCCGCCGACCTGTCTGGTCCATGAAACTCCGCTGGATCGCATTTCAGAAGAGAGCTACTTCTTCCGTCTATCTGACTACGCGGAAGCGCTTTTGTCGCTCTATGAATCGGAGCCGGATTTTGTGCGGCCTGAATCAAGAAAGAATGAAGTCACCAGCTTCGTTCGCGGTGGGCTACAGGATTTGTCCGTGAGCCGGTTGAGGACTGCTGTTAGCTGGGGCGTGCCTGTGCCAGACGATCCAGCGCACACGATGTACGTTTGGTTTGACGCATTGACCAACTACATCACCGCAATCGGGTTCGACAATGAAGAGCGCGAGCGGGCGGCCGGCTTCGAAAAGTTCTGGCCGGCGCTCCACATTGTCGGAAAGGATATTTTGCGGTTTCACGCCGTCTATTGGCCGGCCTTCCTGATGGCAGCTGGTTTGAAACAGCCTCGCGGAGTTGTTGCTCACGGCATGTGGGTAGATGCCAGCGGCCGGAAGATGTCCAAAACTTTGGGTAACACGGTCGAGCTGGACGTGCTGAATCGTCATTTCCCGATTGATGCGATTCGTTACTTCTGCCTTCGCGACATGGTATTCGGCCAGGATGGGAAGTTTAGCTACGAAGCACTGATTGACCGGACCAATAGCGACCTGGCGAGCGGGCTGGGCAATTTATCGAGCCGTACGCTGACTATGATCTCGCGTTACTGCAACGGCATCGTGCCTTCGTCCGTTATTTCCGAAGACAAACTGCTGCTCGCAAAACGCACTGGAGTTGATACGGACGAAACTACGATTTCGGGCTTCATCGAACACGCCCGCGATCAGTTCCTACAGCAGTTTGAGACATTTGCGTTCAGCCGCGCTTTGGAAATCGCATGGTCTATCGTGGCCCGGATTGACAAGATGATCAGCGATGCGAAGCCCTGGGAACTCGCCAAGGATGAAAACCAAAAGCAAACGTTGAGTGCTGTCCTGTATCGTGCGGCTGAATCATTACGATGGTTGTGCGTCCTGCTTTATCCGATTATGCCCGACGCCACGCTGGAAATCTGGTCACAACTGGGCCTCGCGGATTCGGGCTCGCCGGCTAAAACCGATCCGGCAAAGCTGAAGTGGGGTGAACTTTCGGAAGGGATGGCGATTGGCGAAGTGAAGCCGCTGTTTCCCAGAATCGACAAGGGGAAAACTATGGCAGAAATTAACGGACAGGAGCACGAGGCTGGCTCTATCAGAATTGGGAACGGTAGTGACCGGATCTCAAGCAACGCCCCAAGTCCATCTGATTCAGAGAGCGGGAAGCGGGAACTCGCTACCGGCACTCACGCAACCGAGGCCGATGCCGTTGCCACCAGTCCTAATGCGCAACCAACAAAACCGTCACCACCAATGCAGCACGCAACCGAAGCTGACGCAGTCGCTGGCGGCGAAGCCGATAGCGGCGTTACGAGTTTCATCGACATTACCGACTTTACTAAGGTTGATTTGCGCGTCGGAGAAGTATTAACTGCTGAGCGCATTCCAAAGGCTGACAAGCTTCTTCTGTTGAGCGTGGACATAGGTGAGGACAAGCCACGCCAGATTCTGGCCGGCATAGCGCAATACTACGAGCCTGAACAACTGCTGGGACGCAAGATAGCCGTGGTCGCCAACTTGAAACCGCGCAAAATGCGCGGCCATGAGTCACAAGGAATGCTGCTAGCCGCGTCAGTGGGCGACGAGGGTAAGCCGGTAATTGCCACGTTCACCGAAGATGTTCCTAACGGCGCAAGGCTGAAATAGAAGGCCAACTCATATTTTGTCTGCGTAATCTGTGTAATCTGTGGATACGTCAGTGCTGTTATTCAGCGATTTGCGCCTGCTCCCCGAATTTCCCCGCCAGTCCGGTCAGATAGCGTTCCATCTGAGTAGTGTGGCCGATGATGTATTTCGAAACGAAGCGGAAGAATGGATTTGAAACTTTTCCTATCTCGGTGATTTTCACCTTGCTGCCTTCTGCCGTCGGCGCAATATCGATTTCCCATCGGCCGCTAAACGGGCCTTCTTCGGCGATCTCACGCACCATGCGCGTCGCAGGCTTCGATTCCGTTGTTGCGAGTTGTAGAGTATTGCCATCTTTGTAGTTCTCCTGCCACACCGGCTTTCCATTACGTGGTCCCAGTGAGACGACGCTCGCCACGTCGGAACGCCATTGGGGTTCGTTGGCGTGGTCGTTGATAGCGTCCCAAATCGGCGGCGGCGATTGCTTCGTCAGGAGCGTACGAGAGGCGTGGCGCTCTTCTGGCAGCAAGAGACCAGCTACAAGGACCCCAAGAATGAGCGCCGCAATTACGCCCGCCACGAGGATTAACCAGCGCCTGAGTTTACCCATATGACTCCGCTCCTTTTGCATGAGTGTTTGAGCGGAGAATAGGCCCGGAAATCTACAATGTAAAGTTGGTTAGCCGGCTGGGCACTGGTGTAGTCTGCCCCTCAATTCCTTTGCGGACCTTTGTGGATAGCAATGGCGCACACTCGCGCCTGTGGCCACAGAATAAATACTTGAATCTCCCTTCGTCTGCCGTGTACTCTGTAGCATAAGGTCGAATTTGCCCCTTTCAACTCGTCACAACTTTCCGATAACAACAGCAATGACCCAGCTGCGCCTTGAAACTGTCCTGCCGTTCTCGACCACTCCATGCGGGCCGACCGTTTGCCACTCCAGCGGCGCTGCGCTGCCGGGAAACACGGGCTGTGGGTTCCGGTGGAAAATGCCCCAACGAAGATCGAGAGGAGTAATCTGAACAACTGAAAATGGGGATCTCCGGCAACCTTTCGACGATGCATGTTTCCGATCTGTTGCAGTTCATGGCAACGGGACGGAAAACCGGCATGCTCAAATTTGATCGCGGCAAAATCGTCAAACAGATTTACTTTGAGCACGGGGTGATTATTGGCTCCCATACTAACGACCCGAAAGAATACCTGGGCCAACTACTAATTCATTACGGCAAGCTGGACGAATCACAGTTGCGGGCGGCGCTGCAAATCCAAAGAGACTCTGGCGGCAGGTTGGGAGAAATCCTGATCGCCACAGAAGTCCTCCCCGAGGCTGACGTAGTTGAAATTCTGCGGATTCGCACGCTGGATATAATTTACGATCTCTTCCTCTGGGAGGAAGCGCAATTTGAACTCCATGATAACGAAACACCCCCGGCCCATTTCATCCGCATAAAAGTTGAACCCACAAAAGTGATCATGGATGGCGCTTATCGCACCGATGAGTGGAAGCGTTATAGAGATTTGATTCCCTCAGATCGCGCCGTGCTGGAACTTCGTCCGGGGTGGACAGCAGAGCTCGACGTAGGCAAAGAATTGCGTCGAATCTTCTATTTTATGGAGCAGCACATGTCGGTAGCTGAGATTTCCTACAACATGCATGCTTCTCCTTTCCACGTTTATGGACAGCTTTATGATCTGGTGAGCAAGGGCATCGCGCACGTGTCCGGCGAAGTGCCCGAGAGCTTTCGCCCGGCCACGGATCTGGTGGATCCCAGGGAGGGCGCTCCGGAACTATTAGCGGCCGCGCGAGTGAACCTGAAAGAAGGGGACGCTGAATCAGCCCTCTCAACCATTCAGGGCGTTCTTCAGAGGGAACCTAACAATTCTGATGCACGCAGATTGTTGCCGGTGGCGGAAGAAAAGTTGATCCACCAACTGTACGCCGGCCCTTTGTTACCTAACGCTGTGCCGAAATTGCTTTATGTTGCCGACAGTCTCAGCGAACAGAATATCGGACCGCAAGAGGGGTTTTTGCTTTCGCGGATAAACGATGAGTGGGACGTTAAATCCATCCTTTCGATCTGCCCGTTTCGTGAAGTTGACAGTCTGCTGATGTTAAAGACTTTGCTCGACAGAGGTATCATCGGTTTTTGACAGACCAGGACAGGTGATGGGGCTTCCACAATAAGTAATTCGACCAGTCCGCGCTTAGCGGACGACTGACAATAGCCCAGCGATTCATTGCTGGGTCGAGCGGAACTTCGCGATGAAGTCCGTGAAACGGACGACTGAAGGAGTCGATCGAGCAGCCGTTTTCAGTCCGCTGCACGGACGATATTTTCTTCGCTTCCATCCCAGCAGTGAACTGCTGGGCAATTATCAATCGTCCGCTAAGCGCGGACTGAGACTGAGTTTTTGTGCAATGCTGCTGTGAGGATGAATACACCCAGCCGCTTTTGCCGCAGGCTAACTAGCCGATACTCATGTTCATCGATTCACACGCACACATTGATGGGCCGGAGTTTGACGCGGATCGCCATGCGGTGATACAGCGCGCGCGCGATGCGGGAGTGTCCGCGATCTTGAACGTGGGCACCGGTGATCCGCATAGCGGCGCGTTGGAGCGCGCGGTTGAGTTAGGTGAAAAACATGAGAACGTCTACACGGCTTTGGGAATACATCCCCACGACGCGCGGCTGTTTGACGATAGAGCGGAACAAAGACTCGGTGAGTTGATAAGACAAAGTCCGCGCGTAATAGCATGGGGTGAAATTGGCCTCGACTTTCATTACGACAACTCGCCACGCGATGCGCAGAGGAACGTTTTTCGCAGACAACTTCGTTTAGCTCGCGACGCCAACCTGCCGGTGATTGTTCACACGCGTGAAGCAGAAGAGGAAACGATCGATGTACTGAAATCCGATTGGGCGGGTTCCAATCTGCCCGGCATCATGCATTGCTTCAGCGGGAGTCTGGCGCTGGCGGTGCAGTCGATTGAATTAGGCTTCTCGATTTCGTTCTCGGGTATCGTGACCTTCAAAAAGGCAGATGACTTGAGAGCGGTGGCGAGCCAGGTCCCGCTGGATCGACTGTTGATTGAAACTGACTGTCCCTTCCTTTCACCCATGCCGTTTCGTGGAAAGAGAAACGAGCCGGCGTATGTCGTGGAGGTGGCGCGTTGTCTGGCGCAACTTCGAGAGCTGAGCCTTCAGGAGATGGCCCGAATCACCTCGGAAAACTTTACGAAACTCTTCAAGATAAAACCTGGCTAAGAGCGGGGGCAAGCCCGCCTTCCCAACCCTGAGCTGATCACAGTTGAGTTCTAGTCCCCTGGTAAAAGGCTCTTAAGCAGGATGAACCGAGCGAGTAGAGGGGGTCTCGGGGTAAGGAAGGCGGGCTTGGCCCCGCTGTCTTTGATTACCTTCGCAAGGCGTTCTTTGCGTCTAGAGACAACTTTCACATGCTTGCAAATTGATGTTATGCTCGCCCTGAGAAAGAAACTCCTAACTTAACTTCCCGGGAACGCTTTAGACTGTAATGGCCCAGCAGAATTCATTTGACATCGTATCCGAGGTTGATCGAGCAGAAGTCACAAACGCGATCAATCAAACCATCAAAGAAGTGCGTCAGAGATTCGATTTCAAAGGCAGCCACGCGAATGTGGCCTTGGAAGCGAACGAGCTGGTGTTAACTGCTGAGGACGAGACGAAGCTCAGAAATATGAATGATATTCTCCAGCAGAAACTAGTGCGTCGAGGTGTGCCGCTCAAAGCCTTTAGTTATGGCAACCTCGATCCTGCGCTGGGAGGCACAGTCAGACAAAAGGTGCAGATTCAGCAGGGCATTCCCCAGGACAAAGCTAAGGAAGTGGTGAAGTTCATCAAGGATTCGAAGGCGAAGGTTCAAGCTTCAATTCAGGGCGACGTCGTTCGGGTATCGGGCAAGGATCGCGACACGCTTCAGGCAGTTATTACAAGCTTAAAAGCCAAAGATTTCGGCATTGATATGCAGTTTTCCAACTATCGGACAAACTGAAGGCCCGTTAGGCAATAGGCAGATACTAATGCAAGCAGCAGAACAAAGCGCAGTAGTTGAAGATACGCAGGTCACCGCCCGGCGCATCTTCAATCTTATCGCCGAGGACTTGACGCAAGTTGAATCTGAGTTTGAACGCCAGGCGCAATCAAACGTTCAGGTCATCGCTTACCTGGGGGAATACCTGCGCGAGTCTGGCGGCAAACGCGTGCGGCCGGCGTTAACCATCCTTTCAAACTATGCAGTGGGGGGCGATGGCTCGAGTTATAACTCCATTCGCATGGCGACGGTGATGGAGTTTCTCCATACAGCAACTTTGGTCCATGACGACATCATCGATAGCGCGGACACTCGTAGAAATCGTCCCACCGTCAATGCGCTCTACGGTAACGAAACCGCGGTGTTGATGGGCGATTGGCTTTACATGTCGGCGTTTGAAACCAGCCTGGCTGAAAGATCGTTGCCGATTCTGGACATCCTTACGCGCGTCACGCGGAAGATGACCGAAGGTGAACTACTTCAGTTGACTACATTGGGACGAACGGACATTTCAGAGGATCAGTACCTCGACATTATCGAAAGAAAAACCGCATACCTTTTCAGTGCATGTTGCGAGGTTGGAGCCATACTCGGTAGCGGAGACCAGATGGCTTCGTCGAATCTAAGGCTGTCTGGCGATGAACATAACAGGGGGCCGATGGAGCCGGAATGTAGAGCGTTACGCGATTACGGTATGAATCTGGGCATGGCGTTTCAGCTGACCGACGATCTTCTTGACTTCACCTCAACAGATGACACGTTGGGGAAAGGAGCTGGGGTTGATCTGTTGGGAGGAAAAGTGACTCTGCCGCTGATTTACCTGCTCGCGAGCGATGGTTCGATGAGTGAGAAGATTCAGACGGTGATAAGCGAAAAAAATTACGAGAGTCTTACCCGCCGCGAGTTGTTGGAAGCTGCAGATCGAGTAGGCGCAAGCGAGCACGCTCGGGTGCGTGCCGACGAGTATGCAGAGGCTGCGCGGGCGGCCCTCGATATCCTTTCGGATTCCGAGTATTCCGATTCATTAAGAGCAATACCCACCTATGTGCTCGACCGCGATCGCTAGCTGATATGATTACAACCTCGTGTGAATCCACGAAAGCCTGAGTTGTCCCGGCAATGGCCGCCGGTGTTCTCGCTTCAATCTTATGTTTGTGATACTTAACATCAAGAACCCATTGATTCTCGCGCTATTGTCGCTCTCAACGCTAACTATCTTTGGATGGAGTTCGAGAGCTGAAAAGCAAAACAAGTGCAATTCTGAAATCCTGATTACGATTAATAGGGGAGCCTGCTTTGGTGCGTGTCCAATTTATTCGGCTCAAATTTACGCTAACGGAAAAGTCATTTACAAAGGCATGGACTTTGTTAAGGTCAAAGGCGAAAAGCAATACAAAATTTCCAAAGCTAAAATCAAAGAGTTGGTAAAAGCGTTTGAACAGGCAAGGTATTTTTCGTTTCAAGACAAATACGAAACCGACGAAAACGGAAACATCCCGACAGACCTACCATCGACAACAACCTCAATTTGCCTTCATGGCAAACGAAAGACAGTCGTGAATTATTACCGTGCGCCGAAAAAGCTTGGTGAACTAGAAGTTAAAATTGAACGAATCGCAGGTCTTTACGAACTTATTGGTCCGCATTAATCAAAGGCTTGTGCACTCTTGACCCTGCCAGCAGTTCAACATCGAAAATGACACCCACAACCCCGCAATTGGTTAGCCTGCGTCACAACGAATGCTATTGTGAAAAAGCCCAAATCCCTTTAAGATTTGCCCGATGATAGACCGTCCCAGTGAAAACCTACTTTCCCGGCTGGAGCAGAGCTTGCGGCAGTCGCGGTCGGCACGAATGCATCTTGCCGCACGCCTGAGGGAACTAGAGGTTGAAGCAGATGCTGTGCGTGCGGAGCTGGCGGAGATGGACACGCTAGCCAGCCAAAGCGAAGCCGCCATTTATCGCCTACTGACTTCGATTCTCGCGTCCAGCAACCTGACTGGGGGCAATCCGTCTCTTGGTCTTCCGTCTGATGCGGAACTTGAAGCGGCGATGCGCCCCCCCGCTCAGCAATCACGCCCTCAATTTGGGGTAGAAGCAAGGCGCCAGGAGATTCCGACGCTGCGGCCAAATACCGAAGCGCTTAGCGATCGCTTCATGGACAGGACCATTCCTCAGGCCGTCACTCTGTTGCTGCGCGAAGAGGGTGGAGCGCTCCACGTCAATGAGATCTACAACCGTTTGCTTGAAGGTGGCTTCAAGTTTACCGGTCAGAACCCCACCATAAGCATCGCCGTTTCCCTCAACCGGAATACACGCTTTAGAAAAACCGCTCCTGGCACGTTTGACCTCATGATGCGCGACGCCTCCAAAGCGTCCTGACTAGCGCCCACCGAAAGAAGAAAACCCAGAGATTTTCCATTTCTCAATTGGCATCGCCGGCATTCATCAATCTGAAGAACAATGAGAAATGACATATGGAAAATCTTCTGTATCTTTGCCGCTTGGGTCTTGGCGGTTAAATGTGCGCGCGAATAGAATGCCTTCATGCGTGCAATGATTCTTTCCGCCGGCTACGGTACTCGCCTGTGGCCACTTACTGAAGATCGAACCAAACCTGCAATTCCCATTCTTGGCAAGCCGCTTGTGGGTTACGTTGCTGAGTATCTCGCTCGCTACGATTGCGATGAAATAGTTGTGAACCTGCACCATCGTCCTGAATCTGTTCGTCGGGCCCTGGGGGATGGAAGTAAATTTGGCGTGAAGCTGCATTATGCTAACGAGCCTGAAATCCTGGGGACAAGTGGAGCATTGGACAACGCTCGCGCGCTGCTAGAGGGCGAGACGTTTGTGGTCATCAATGGGAAGATCATCACGGACCTCGATTTGCACGCAGCGCTTGCTACTCACCGCCGCACAAAGGCGATTGCCACGCTTGTTCTCCTGCCAAATGCTGCCTGTGAGCGCTTTTCAATCGTCGAAACTTCCGAAGGCCTGCTAAGGGGTTTCGGCGGCATGCCGGCAAAAGGCGAGTTTGCTGTTGCATGTCCTCCGCTCATGTTTACAGGAATCCAGATACTCGAGCCCAACATCTTCGACTATATTCCGCGCGGTGTGTTTTCCCACTCCACGACAGATGTTTATCCGCAGGCAATTGCAAACGGCGAGCGAGTCGCCGTGCACGTCGGTGACGGAAACTGGTATGAGCTTTCAACCATTCGACGCTACCTCTATATCAGTCTGCTTCTAATGGCTCGGGCCGGCCATAGAATCACACAGGGCAGCGGCTGCGAAATCTCAGAAGGGGCTGAGGTTCGCGAAGCAGTACTCTGGGACAACGTCAGGGTCGAGAGCGGCGCGCTAATTAGACGTGCGGTGCTCGCTGACAACGTCAGAATCCGCGCTGGCGAGGTGATTGAGGATGCTGCTGTAGTCTGTGCCTCGCTGGTTGAGGGCAAGCGTCCTCCGGCAAAAGCCCTCAAAGGGGAGATTCGAGGCGAGAATTTTGTTGTGCCTTTGACAGAGTGATACAATCCAACTCACATTGAGAGCATAAATGGCGGGACTGACGGATGCAGTCCCGTTCATCTTTACGCGGTTCGCAACGCCCTTCTTTCCGCAATGAGTTCAGCAAAACCGGTGACTACGAACCTTTTCGAACTCTCCGCCTCGGAGCGGCTGCTGATGTTTCTTGAAGGCGAAGGCATCAAAAGCCCGCTTGTCGTGCCCCTCACGCCAGACGCTTCAACTCGGAATTACTTTCGTATCCCCTGGAAAAAAGGGAAGGCTGTCGCGGCTGTTTATCCGGAGCCCTTTGATCCGGAGGTCCACCCCTATTTGGACGTCACGCGGCTCTTCCTTGAGAACCGAATTCCGGTCCCGGATATCTATGCGGTCGACGGACAAACTGGAATTATCGTCCAGGAGGATCTGGGAGACAGGCAGTTGTTTCGTGTATACGAGGCAGCGCCGGAGGAGGAATGCGATGAGTATAAGGAGCGCGCCGTCAATCTAATTGCGCAAATACAAAAGGCGACCGACAAGGCTTATGAGAGGCAATCGATCGCCAGCCGACTGGCTTTCGATGAAGCGAAGCTATCGTGGGAATTGGATTTCTTCGTCGAACACTATTTTGGAAGTTTGATAAACGAGACACTGCGTCACGGCGAAGCCGCTGAACTAAAGGCCGAGCTCAACGATATCTCAGCCGAACTTTCTGCCCGGCCCCGTGTTCTCTGCCACCGCGACTTCCATGCAGCAAACTTGATGGTTGACGACCAGAACCGACTGCGCGTTGTGGATCATCAGGATGCGCGAATGGGGCCGGTGACATACGATCTGGTTTCATTCCTGCTGGACCGGCGTTCAGCGGCACCCTCGTTCGCCGAGTTGCGCGCTTACAGACTAATCCTGCTGGAGGAGCGCAGACTGCTCGGCCTTGAGGCGCTCGACCCCGACGAGTTAGCGCGCGAGTTTCGGCTGATGACGATTCAACGGGGCCTCAAGGCAATCGGCACTTTTTCGTATCAAACTGCCATTTGTAACCGCGGCAGCGTGTATGAACAGTTTATTCAACCCACATTCTCGATCGTGCTGCTGGCCGCAGACTGGCTGGACCGGTTCCCGGCGTTGCGCAGGATGATTAGAGAACGGATCGACTCTAATTGATTCGAGTGTAAAGCAAACTGTTAGTTTGCATCGTCAGCGCAAGTGATCCGTTCATGTAAGTCGCAAGTATCGAACAAATCGCAAATATCGAACAAATCGCAAATTAACAGTTTGCTTTACCAGCTTAAGGAATTAGGACACGAAAATAATAAATGGCAACGGAATCAAAATCATTGGAAACAACAACTCCATCGCGGACCTTCATTAACCAGCTGTCAGAACACGTGGGCGAGGAAGTTACTATCAAGGGTTGGCTTTACAACCTGCGTTCGAGCGGGAAGATTCTTTTTCCACAACTGCGAGATGGAACAGGCGTTGTGCAATGCGTCGCGCTAAAGAATGCGGTATCGCCGGAAGTTTGGGACGCGCTTAAGGGCCTGGGACAGGAATCGGCCCTGGCGATTAAGGGAACTGTGAGGGCCGACAGCCGTGCGCCGGGAGGGTTTGAGATTGATCTGGTACACGCTGAAGTTTTCGATCAAGTTCACGACTATCCAATTACGCCCAAGGAACATGGGACGGAGTTTCTCATGGACCATCGCCATCTGTGGCTACGGTCCCGGCGCCAGCATGCGATCCTAAAAGTGCGTCACACGGTGGTGAAGGCTGTCCGCGATTTTCTGGACGCCGATGGCTTTACACTTGCCGACGCCCCGATTTTCACGCCAGCGGCTTGTGAAGGGACGACAACACTTTTTGAGGTGGATTACTTCGAAGGCGAGAAAGCATACCTCACGCAGTCGGGCCAGCTTTACAACGAAGCCACGGCGGCAGCCTTTGGGAAGTCTTATTGTTTTGGGCCAACATTTCGCGCAGAGAAATCAAAGACCCGTCGTCACCTTACCGAGTTTTGGATGGTTGAGCCGGAGATGGCTTACGCAACCCTCGACGACGTGATGGACTTATCGGAAAGGATGCTTTCGTTTATCGCCGCCCGGGTGTTGGAAAGTCGCGGGGAAGAACTAAAGATACTGGAACGCGATACTTCAAGGCTTGAAGCGATTGTTCCTCCTTTTCCACGCTTGCACTACGACGATGCCGTTAAGCTGCTACACGAAGGACATGCCAAAGACGCCCTGGAATCGCGGTTTGAGTGGGGCGGCGATTTTGGCGCCCCCGATGAGACCTATCTTTCGGCTAACTATGACAAGCCGCTCATGGTCCATCACTATCCGGCGGAAGTGAAAGCGTTCTACATGGCGCGAGATCCTGAGAGGGCTGAATTGGCGCTTGGGGTTGATGTTCTGGCGCCGGAAGGGTACGGCGAAGTGATTGGCGGTGGCGAGCGAGCCACATCGCTCGAGTTTCTCAAGGAACAGATAACGTTGCATCAATTGCCGCAGGAGGCTTTTGAGTGGTACCTCGACTTGCGGCGTTATGGGAGCGTTCCTCACGCAGGGTTCGGCATGGGCATTGAGCGTTGCACCGCCTGGATGTGCGGCATCGAACACGTTAGAGAGACGATTCCGTTCCCGCGACTGCTCAATCGACTGCGGCCATAGTTGCTCCGACACACTTCAGTTTGTCGACGTGTCTCGTCAACGGTCTAGCCAGGAAGAACAAAGTGACATTAAGACGCCAAAAGAGGAGCGACAAACTGAAGTTTGTCGGACAGTAGATGGACGAACGACTGCGCCTTGAGTTCAACGACTGGGCCCGGGCCGGCCGCGGCGTGAGCATGGAGAAGGGCCATCGTCCTGTCGGTGCACAGGCGATTGAACTAATGAAGATCCCATCCAACGCGCGCGTTCTCGACGTTGGTTGCGGCTCTGGCTGGGCCACGCGGTTGATGGCCGAAAAAGCCCAGAGCGGCCGCGTGGTCGGCATCGACATCGCCGACGAAATGATCGCGATCGCTCGCGAGACTTCAGCGCCTTTTTCCAATGTCGACTTCCATGTTGCCAGCGCTGAGAAGCTTCCTTTCCAGGATGAAGAGTTTACCCATGCGTTCTCGATGGAGTCGCTGTACTACTACGCGGATGTACTCGTTGCCCTGAAGGAGATAAGAAGAGTACTCGGACCCGGCGGTCTCTTTGTTACCGTCGTTGATCTCTATGAGGAAAATCATCCTTCCCGTCAGTGGATCGATCAACTGAAGGTACCCGTTCATTTTTTGAGTGTTAAGAAATACCGTTCTCTGTTTGAGCAGGGCGGCTTTACCAACGTGCGCGATCAGCGTCTCTATGATCCCACGCCGGTGCCGGAGAATTACAGTGGCGGCTCTTTCAAGACCCGGGAAGATTACGCCCTCTACAAAGAGACGGGATCGCTGATGTTGAGCGGCGAGGCGTCAGGATGATTTCACATCAATGACCAACGACGCGCACGAGCGGATCGTCACGATTTTTGGCGGAGCCAAATGCAACGAATCCGATCCCGAATATGCGCAAGCCCGGCGCGTGGGTGGACTCCTGGCGGATGCCGGTTTTACGATTTGCACCGGAGGCTATCTCGGGGTGATGGAAGCGGCCAGTCGGGGCGCGCACGAGCGTGGCGGCCGGGTTCTGGGCATCGTCATGAATCAGTTTAAGGCTGAACCGAATCGCTATCTCACCGACAAAGTGGCGACCCCACATTTTTATGAACGGCTTCAGCGGCTGATTACTCGGTCAGTTGGTTTTATTGCGATCCGCGGCGGGATGGGGACCGTCACCGAACTGTCGCTGGTTTGGAATAAAATCCAAACGGGCGTGATTGGTCCGCGTCCTTTGGTGTTGCTGGGCGAATGCTGGCCTCCTATCGTTCGCGAATGGCAAAAGCATTTGGCCGTCAGTGACAAAGACATAGCTGCGCTGGACTTTGCCGAGACGCCGGAAGACGCAGTATCTATTATCAACGAAAAATCTCAGGGGGTAAGTTTATGAATTGTCCAAAATGCGGTGCATCATTGCTTCAAGGCGCAGTCTTCTGCGGCGGCTGTGGTTACAAAATCGAAAGCTCCGCCCCTCAGCCGGCTTCAGCAGGGCAAAGGCCCACCGCTCCATCTCACGGGATTCACATTGATGAAGATTCCACGGGCCAGGGCGGTGGTTATAGTTATGAGGTATTACATCAACCGGCGTTTTCACTCGCAGTAATTCGGCTTCAATCCGAACAATCAATTCAGGCAGAGGCCGGAGCCATGGTATCGATGTCGGCTAATATCGAACTTCAATCGCAGATGAAGGGTGGACTCTTCGGCGCCATAAAACGAGCCGCGGGCGGGGAGTCGGCGTTTGTTTCGACATTCACGGCCCGAGGTGGACCCGGCGAGGTAACATTTGCCCCTGGCGCTCCTGGTGATATCGCCGCAATTGAATTGAACAATCAGTCGTTCTACGTGCAATCAAGTTCGTATCTGGCGGGTGACGCCAGTTTGACCGTGGATACAAAATGGGGTGGCGCAAAATCGTTTTTCGGGGGAGAAGGGCTATTTGTTATGCTCGTGCAGGGACGCGGCCTGCTGCTCGTCTCCTCCTTCGGCGCGATTCACAGAAAAACTCTACAACCCGGTGAGCGTTACGTCGTTGACACCGGTCACCTGGTGGCATGGGAAGGCACTACGCAATACACATTGCGAAAGGCGGCAGCAGGTTTCTTTCGCAGCATGATGAGCGGTGAAGGCATCGTTGCCGAATTCATCGGACCCGGGGAACTCTTGATTCAGACGCGCAACCTGGCAGCCCTTGCAGGCCTTTTAAGACCCTTCTTCCCATCGCAAGGGAGTGGCGGCAGCGGATTCAATCTCAACCTTGGTGGCTGACAAAGCAAGATATGGGCGGCACTTTAGTGGCGGAGCAGAACCTTAAGGTAAAGAATTCCGAAACTCAAAAACGAGTCGGGGTTGTTGGGGTGCCTTTGGCTTACGGCGCAAGCATGGCCGGAGTTGAGTTGGGTCCAGCTGCGCTTCGCGTTGCGCGGCTAAATCGGAGAATCACACAACTCGGTTACAAGGTGCGAGACCTGGGCGACCTTCGTGTTGAAGACGCGCTGTCGGCCCCTGAGCCGGGAGACAAACTCAAATATCTTCATGAGATTACCGCCGCTTGCGAGGAGCTCGCCCAGAAAGTTGAAGAGATTCTCAACGCGGGCGAACGGCCGCTGGTCCTCGGCGGCGATCACTCAATCGCTATCGGTTCTATTACGGGCTTCGCAGCCCACTGTCGTCAACGAAACGAAACTCCGGGATTGATTTGGTTTGATGCACATGCTGATATGAACCTGCCCGACACTACGCCATCGGGAAATATTCACGGCATGCCATTGGCGGTAGTCCTCGGATATGGCGCGGCTGAATTGGTGAATCTTGGGGGCTTTACTCCAAAGCTGAACCCGAAATTCTGTGCCCATGTCGGCGCGCGCGACGTGGATTCGGGGGAGCGTGAGCTGATTCGGAAGCTTGGCATCCGTTTCATTACGATGCGGGAGATTGACGAACGGGGAATGAGCGCGTGTATGGACGAAGCGATTGAAATCGCATCGCGGGCAAGCGGTGGTTATGCCGTAACCTTCGACGTTGATGCGCTCGATCCGGGCGACGCTCCGGGTTCCGGGACGCTGGTGCGAGGCGGGCTCACCTATCGAGAGGCTCATCTGGCGATGGAAAAAATCGCTGAAGCCGATGGGTTGCGTTCACTCGAAGTGGTTGAAATCAATACCGCTCTGGACGTTAATAACAAGACCGCCGAGTTGGGAGTTGAGTTAATCCTGTCGGCATTTGGTAAGACTATTCTTTAGTAAAGCGGGGTACTCATTTGGCGAAGAAACTCCGTGTGGGAGTGGTTTTTGGCGGCAGGTCAAGCGAACATGAAGTTTCGGTACGATCCGCTGCTTCTGTGATCGAGGCAATCGATCGAAAAAAATATGATGTCCTTCCGATAGCTATCACCAGAGAAGGGAAGTGGCTATCACCTCCAGAAGCTGCCAGGCTCTTGACGCCTGCGGCGCAATCCCGCCTGCCTCCGCAAACCGAGGGCATGATTAGAAGCGATGTTGCAATTCTCGGTGATCCTTCGTATACAGGATTGCTCTCCTTCGACCCGAATGGCGGCTCTCCTTCGTCAGAACGGCTGGACGTCGTGTTCCCTGTGCTTCATGGACCATTTGGCGAGGATGGAACACTTCAAGGATTACTTGAGATGGCCAGCATTCCCTACGTCGGATGTGGCGTGCTTGCCTCCGCGTGTGGGATGGACAAGGTGGCCATGAAGTTATTGTTTCTACAGGCGGGTCTGCCGATGTGCAGGTACGTCTGGTTTCTGCGCTCGCACTGGCAAAACAATTCCTCGAAGGTTATCAAGACGGTTGCCCGCGATATCGGCTTTCCATGCTTCGTTAAGCCGGCGAACCTGGGTTCATCAGTCGGTGTTTCAAAAGCCGTCGACAAGGCTTCTCTTGAGCACGCGGTGGAATTGGCCGCTGGATTTGATCGAAAGATAATAGTTGAAGAGGCCGTGGATGCGAGGGAGATTGAGTGTGCCATTCTCGGAAACGATGAGCCGCAAGCGAGTCTTCCGGGCGAGTATCTCGTTCATGACAACTCAGCAGGATTTCTCGATTACACTGAGAAGTATGCTAAAACCGGTCATGTCGATTTTGTAGTTCCGGCGCCCGTGTCGAAGTCGTTGGTTACGAGAATCCAGCGTATGGCTATTCGAGCATTCCGGTCAGTTGATGGAGCAGGCCTTGCCCGAGTAGATTTCTTTCTCAAACGGGACACAAAGGAACTGCTCATTAACGAGTTGAATACGATGCCCGGACTTACGGAAGTTTCTGGCTATCCTAAAATGTGGGCAGCTTCCGACTTGAGCTACACGCGGATGCTCGACCGTCTGATTGAACTCGCGTTTGAAAGGCATCGTGAGAAGTCGCTTAATAAGGCGACGCTCACTTGAGTATCTGTGCGTTCTAATCTCGCGAGCGACTTCAACGTTTCGGGGCTCGGTAAGCTTTGCGAGTTCGGACTATCAAGTCATCGCGGGAGGTCTTTACCTCCAGCTTGCGCCACTTCCCATCATGCGCACGGTTCAGCGGACGGTAAGCGACAGTGTACTGATGGCCTAACTCCTCGGCGATGCTCGCGAAAGCGTCCCGCAGCGCCGGGCCACCCGGCGTGGCCACGAATCGCCCGCCACTCTTCTCTGCAAGACTCCTAAGGGTCGCCGCGCTTTGCTGATTGCGGAACCCTTGTCCCTGCGTAGCAGACATATCTACCGTGTAAATACTAGCTCCTACCGCAAGCGCACTCTCCAATGCTTTGTCTGAGGATGCGTTGCTTATCGTGTCAAGGCCATCAGACAAGACTATTATTGCTTTCCGCTTTTCCTGGCGTTCCGCGAGGGCTTTAGCCGCGTCAACGATTGCATCGTTTAGCTTGGTCATCCCTTTCGCTCGCATCCCAAAAGCCATTGGGGCAAGGTCCCGACCACCTGAAAATTCCTGAACCTGCTCAACCTTCGAATCAAACTTGTAGACTGCAGCGACATCTTCGATTCGCAGCCTGTCCAGGAAACGAATCGCGGCAGACCGTGCTAAAGAAAGGCGGGTTTCCATGCTGCCGGAAGTGTCCAGCAATACAACCGAAGCGAACGGAGATTCATGAACACTGAAGCTTGAGATGAGTTCAGCTGAGATCTGCTTGCCATCCTCGAAGATCGTGAAGTCTGAAATCTTAAGTCCCGGAACATACTGACCTGATTTATCCGTAACAGTGATATTCAGAATCACGAGGTCGGTGTTAACACGGACGACGTCGTCGTCCTGTTGAGCACAAAGCAGAGTAGGAGTCAGCGTAATGGACAGGATGAGCGCAAGGAAAAACAGGCAAGGTCGACGGCGTCTCGGTTGGAGCATTTGAATTACGAGTTACGGGTTTGGAATTAGAGCGCGAACAATGCGAGCTAGTTCAAGTATCACATTAGCTTCATCAATAACCCCGGTGGAAACAACGTGTTTGGGCGTGGCCTCAACATTTTTCTTTAGTGACTCGGCTACTTCCGCAAACTTACTAAGTGCACCCGCGAGATCCTTCGGAGGCTGCTCCATTTCATTATCGTCTTCAGAACCTCCGGCAGCGTTGCGAATAGCCTTCGCCAGTTTTTCAGCTTTCTCTAGTTTCTTGATGTCATCTCGGCCGAGAGAGCTCTTTTGCTTAAACGAAGTATTCATTGCCTCGCCCAGCACGGAAAGATCGCGCGCTCGATCCACATTCTGCTGATATTCCTTCTCAGCACCCTTAATTGCGCGTTTGACGCGCATCTCCTCTTCAAGTGCACCAGGCGTATTTGCCCCGAACTTGTCCTTGTCGGCCGGAAGGATCGGAGTTGTCGTTTGAACGCTCTGCGCTGTGGAAAGCGCATGGGAGAAAAGCAGGAGACCAATTACTGCCAAGGCTCTGGCAAAATTAGCTACGAGCTTAATAGGGCTTTCAGTCATGCTCACGGGTTCGGATTCTGACACAATTAAGAACAGGGGACAATGGAGACGTGGTTGATTTTGACGACCCAGGGCTTACGTGGGTTGCATTCTTGGGAACTGGTCGCGTTTTGATTTCCCAAGCAGTTGAAATATTCAAGCGGCAAAGTCTTCTGTTTTGTGGTAACTGGAATTCGGCCTTCTTGGAAGACTGTGTTCGCGTTACCTAAGACTTCACATCAATTTTCGTCGCCGTGCCGACTCATCAACGATAACTTGAACCAATGGCGAGATTTGCATTATGGCCTCGTGTACCGCTTAGAACTTACTTTAGGTGTTGTGGACTCATGGAACACGGGCAGGATTCTCGGGAGAGTTCAAAAACTCACCACGCTTTGGTGAAGGCCTATCAACTATGATTGTTTTCGACTCAAGTCGTTCAAGGGGCCGTTTTTGTCCCGGCGCTGAGGTGTAAACGACTGGCGAGGAATCCGAACCAGCTCTCAAACCAACCAGGCGCGCAGAGCCATATTCCGAAGCTTTCAATTCTAATGAATAGCGCCCTTCCTGTCCGGGTTCAAGCTGTGGCGGTGTCAATGCGACGAGTCTCTTATCTGCGGCGCCGTCTTTGCGACGCTTTAGTTCTAACTCCACTGTTACCTGTTCCAGCCTCTCGGCAGAAGTGTTTCTTACCGTGCCGCCAACAATCGTCTTGTTTCCCTGCAATAGTGCTTCATCTACCAGGATCAATGCCTTAGGTGACCTCTTGGGTTGAGGAGCCTCTCTCTGCGCAATTGAAGCCGGGGCGCCAGCGTGGCGCTGACGCAGATAGGCATAGCCAACAAGTAGCGCAATCGTTAATACGAGAGCGGATATGGCTGCGATAAGCTTTAAGCCAAAGGAACCCTTTGGTTCAACGAATACTTCTTCGTGAAGAGAATCAGTCATGAGCTCGTGGAGGGTTATTCAGGTAACACTTTAACAAACAATCTATTCAACTCGCCCCGGCGGAGGCCCGCCGGTGATATTAGTTATGAGCGCGGACAGGAATTCGTCTTCGACTACCCCTGAACTGGGAAGGGTAGTCCACTCGGCCCCCGTCGCGCCGTCCGTTCTACCTTCTATTTTTGCGGTGACAGAAACATTTGCGCTGTTTCCATCGATCGGTTGCACTTCAACCGTTAAAGTATAGCGGCCGCGCGTCCAGCCGCGGGCACTCGAAGTCCTGATACCGGCATATCTGCCCAACTCAGTTTGAGTGATGACTGCTCCCTTGATGAAGGTGTAGGGCTGGCTAACAATGATACCCTCGGAAGGTCTTGAGGCGGCCTCATCAACAATCAACTTTCGATCACGCATCACGTCCGTAACGGCCTTCAGAATCACATCGCGCCGCGCGTTAATCCGGTATGGATTGGGAAGCGGAACCACTTCTGGAGTTCGCCCGCCTCCAAAATCGATACCCGTACCCGTGCCAGTGGTAGTTTTTGTGCCGTTACTTCCTGCCGTGCCGCTATCCCGAACCCGCTCGCTTGTCTTATCAACACCTTTGCCTTGAGACCATGCCGAAACAGCGCTCAACATCACAACGAGCAATAAACTTGCAAACCTCATGAGAAACACCTTCTTTAAGTAAGGACTAATAGCAAAGATTCAAATTGGGGAGATCGACAAAGCGAGAATAGATTAAGCACTGTTCAATTTCAAGGACGACTTGTCTTCTCGCGTCAACCATTCGCTGAAAGCAACTAATCAATGTTCGCGGGGTGGGGCTACTTCGATGTCGTCGAATCTCTTTGCTGCTCCCAATTTCGCAACGCCCTCACACCAAGCCCGAAATCCCGTTCGTTATTATAGAAATTGTGGGCGCCATCATTGCGCGATGGTTCGCGCACGTAATAAAGATAATCGGTTTGGGCCGGATAGAGCGCAGCTTCCAGCGAACTTTTGCCGGGCGCAGCGATTGGTCCCGGGGGCAAACCCGGCCGCAGACGGGTGTTGTAAGG
Source organism: Pyrinomonadaceae bacterium (assembly GCA_051004635.1). Taxonomy (GTDB): domain Bacteria; phylum Acidobacteriota; class Blastocatellia; order Pyrinomonadales; family Pyrinomonadaceae; genus PSRF01. The sequence goes on along the minus strand of JBPCKD010000035.1, from coordinate 21,855 downwards.
AGATCTACGCTCGACGTCGCTTTTGTAAACCTTGCCATCATTGCGCCACTTGCCTTCAAGCTTGGAGGCATAAATAAGGCTTGAATCAACCGCCAGGGCCATCCCTACACCGAGGCGGTTGTAAATGACGGAGGCGATTAACGGACGGTCTTCGCTAAGCTTGGCTTCCGTTTCTATCAGGGAAGCGATGGTAACAACTTCACGCGCCGACCGGCCTAACTTGCCCGCTTGTTGCGACCATTCAGGTTTCCATTCTTTGCGAAAGCGTTTCACCATCATCGCTATTACTGCAGCAGGCTTGGTATCCGGAGGAAAATCATAAGTATCAGGGAAAATATATCCCTCCAGGTTTGTCGCGGTCGGATCCAGGTCGCTAATCAAGCTCACGTTATTCATTAAAGGAAGCGCTGCAGTCGAGTCGGACAAATGCAGTTCTGGAATCCTGGACATCGCATCGGAAATGTCCCAACGGGTCCACCCTTCAACGATTGTGAGCCGAATAAGGCGCTGCTCGCCGGTACGCAGCCGAGCGAAAACGCCCAGGGGTGAAATTGGTGAAGGGAAGTCGTAATCACCTGCTTTCAACTGAGATCCGTTTGAGGTTACCTTAAGGTAAAGGATGAACGGCCACTTATGCTTGATTATGCCTTCAGCCGCCAACCTGCTAACCACCGCAGTAGGCGATGACCCCCTTGGTATCTCGACGTAGTGCCCCTGCTTTGTGTGCCGAATTGGCGTGTGGAGATCGCGGTAAACCCAGGCAGCACTACCCGCCGAAATCATCAGGAAGAGTAAAAAAAGAACTAAGAGTATACGTTTCATCATCTTGCTATCATCCGCGCGTGGGGATTCTGTTTATTTAGTCTTTAGAAGTTTCCTTAAGAAGCCGGCACTAAGATTTTCTTTTGATCGTCCACCAGGAAGTCTCTCAGAATCACCGCTGCAGCCTCGCTGTCGACGAGCGCGGAAACCTGATCGGGCATGTGACCTTCCATGCGAAGGTTTTGCTCCGCCTCAACCGAACTAAGGCGCTCGTCCTGTAAATAAACCGGGACCTGGAGTGATCGCGCAAAGTTGTCAGCCACTCGACGAACCTCAAGAGCTGAATCACCGCTAGAACCATTTAGTCTAAGCGGTAAACCAATTACCACAGTTTGAGCGTCAAAGCGTTGTATCAGATTAGCAACATCTCGAAGCAGTCGCTTCCAGTTGGTCCGAGGAATAGCGTCGAGGCGGGTAATTGAAATTGATAGCGCATCTGAAACTGCGATCCCAACGCGCTTTTCCCCCAGGTCGATGGCGACGATTGGAGCGCGAATAACGTTTTTCTGCTTGACACTTTTCATAGATTAGAGCTTAGCAAACGCCCGCCAGGTTAAGGCAAAAGATGGCGAAAAGCTTGAGCAAACGTCGAATAAAGTTGGGTTGCACCCTTTACTAACCGCCTGTATGATACGACTGGCTTGTCAAAAACGCATGTTGACGCTTGGATCTAACGCCACAAGCACGAGGTAACTAATGTCATTTCGCACCAAGTTTGCACTAATCCTATTATCCGCCACGCTGGCTGTTTATACCGTGGTTGGGGGCTGGATTTCCACACGCGCTCAACAGCCCGCCAACAACCCCAACGATCAACTGCGCATTTTTGAGAGTGTGCTCCAGCATATTCAAAACGATTATGTGGATGTGCCTGACATGGTAAAGGTTCGCGCCGGCGCATTGCGCGGTCTGGCCTACGGACTGGATCCTTACTCGACTTACCTCACGCCCGAGCAGGTTCGCGATTTTAACGAGAACGCAAAAACCAATCAGGTAGGGATCGGGGCCGAGCTATCTCAGGTGGCGTCTTTTCTCTACGTTATCGCACCCATGAAAGGCTCGCCAGCCGATCAGGCCGGCATCCGCGCCGGGGACATCATCGAGTACATTGATGGCAAAGCCACGCGCGATATCTCGCTCTACGATGCCAAACAACTTTTGAATGGCGCTGCAGGTTCAGAAGTGAAGTTGCGTATTCTTCGCGCCAGTGCTCGACCACTGACATTGGCGGTGAAACGAAGTTCTTTTCGCGCTCCAGCGGCTGAGGCCAGATTGGAACCAGGTAGGATCGGTATTCTTCGGGTCAACAGCTTTGCAGCGGGCGAGGCCGCGGACGCGCGCGCGCGCCTGCAGGATTTGATTAAGCAAGGTGCCCAGAAAATAGTTCTGGACCTGCGAGGTACAGCGGGTGGCTCGATCGACGAGGCTGTCGCCGTAGCTAACCTCTTCATCAAAGACGGAATGCTTGCTCAAACGTCTGGTCGAGAGGGCAAAACATTGAAGACGTTCGCGGCTGATCCTAAAGCAGCGATTTTTTCTGGTCCGGTCGTCGCCTTAATAGACACCGGAACCGCAGGAGCGGCAGAGGTAGTCGGCTCTGCTTTGCTCGAGCGTAATCGCGGGCAGGTTGTCGGCGAGAAGAGCTTTGGTGCGGGCGCGGAGCAACAGCTTTTCACGTTGCGCGGTGGCGACGGCTTGCTGCTAACCACGGTTAAGTGGGCTTCGGCCAGTGGCAAATCATTTCTCGGAGAAGACCGCAGCCATTCGGGGGTAACTCCGTCAGTCGAAGTAAAACGACCTGAACTCGCCGAGGCCATTGATCCGGACGACCTCACCGGAAATGATGACGACCAATCAGCGAAGCCGCTAAATGAGAAACCGGAAACTGCACCCGAACCCGCTGCTCCGAAGCCCGTCGAAGATTTGCAAATGAAAAAGGCGATCGAGCTGCTGCGCGAAAACAAGGCCGTACCATTGCAGCGGGCAGCATAGCTAACTGGTTCAAGCTGAGACGAAGGCCGGGGATTTTACCCGGCCTTTTTTCTTTGTCACCTGCGCTTGTCGTGAAGTCTGGCTGCGACTTGATTGATGCGTTGGATTTCGAATAGCCGCTGACTCCATATCGGGTAATCGTGTACTCCCGTTCTGGATAAGTGGTCGAATCTTGCGAGAAGCGTTGTTGAGTTTTGATGGTGAAGTTATTGCAATGGAGCGTTTCCGTAGTGAAGCGCGAGTTCCGATTGAATTCCGAGACTGACACGTTTCATAGGAACACTGATTGCTGAAGCAGTTTCATAGGAACACTGATTGCTGAAGCATAAGCGTCACGCCAGTGAAACAAGCTTTAAGCAAGGAGAATGAGATCGATGATATTAACTAATAAATTGCTGCCGGTGGCCTTGGTGGCTGCCCTAATCGGAGGCTCGGTTGGTGCGTTTGTCATGCATTCAAATAACGCGTCCGCCGAAACTCAGCGTTCTACCCTCGATACTTCAAGGAATCCGGATGTCCAGTATGCGCGGTATCAGGCTGCCGTCTCTGGTAGCGAACAGATTGCTCCGGTTGAGTTCAACACCTCTGCCGAGCAGACCGCTTATAAGTCAGGATTTGCCGATGGATTTAGAGCGTGTGAGAGTGGCGCTTCCGGAAATCAACTTAGCTCCCGCTCGACTGTTTCCCGCTCGACTGGTTACAGTCAGCCTCGCGTAGTTTATCGGAATACAGGTCGTAGTGACGCGCGGACTTCCTCGAACTCTCGACGAGTTTCTACTTCCTCGAACTCTCAACGAGTTTATTACGATCACCAACAGCCGAAGAAGCGCAGTTTTTGGTCGAAGCACCGCGATAAACTGACGGTCGCCATGGGTGCCGGCGGCGGCGCGGCTCTCGGTGGGCTGTTTGGCGGAAAGAAAGGTGCTGCGATTGGCGCCCTGGCCGGCGGTGGCGGATCGGCCCTGTACACATACAAGCTCCGCAATCGAAACCGGCGTTACTAGTTAGTAACAGAAGAGGGAGTGCATGGCATGAGGGCGAAGCTCTCGACTGCGTTAAGCGCTCTGGCAGCAATGGTGTGGGCAGTCCTCAGCGTGGGGGCTGCCCATTTGTTTTCCCAACTAACTTTCAGGTTCGCTCTTTCGAGGAATACGCATGCACGCATCGAAAAAACGCATAACTCGTCTTTCTCTGTGCATCCTCAGTGTCCTCTGTGTCTCCGTGGTGTGTGTTTCCCTTGGTAGATTCAGCACAGACACACAGAGATTGCACAGAGGTCCAGGGCTATTCCAACAGAATCCTGGAAGCGCTTCTGCATCGTTTGGGGGGAGTCAGGATCCAGCGAAGAAGCAATCTGAATCCGAAACGGAAGTAATCCGCGTCGAGACCAACCTTGTAAACACGCTATTCACCGCAGTGGATAAGGACCGTCACTTCATTACCACCCTTCGCGCCGAAGACATCCGCATCTTCGAGAACGATGTCGCTCAACCAGTAAGTCTTTTCGAACGCGAGACTGATCGTCCACTCTCATTGGCCCTCCTCATCGACATCAGTGAATCGCAAAGAGGCGTATTGACATCTGAAAAACAAGCGGCCCGCGCTTTTGTCGATTTGGTGGTTCGGCCCAACTTGGATCAAGCGGCAGTTGTTTCGTTTACTGCAGTGCCCACCGTTCAGCAACCACTTACAAACGATCTCGTCAAACTTCGGAAGGGAATCGAGCGGGTTAAGGTTGAATTGTCTCCGGAGAATGCACGTCGGCTAGCCATTGGAGAAGACCCGCTCCCTAAGGAGCAAGATCCAACAGGGTACACAGGCATTTGGGACTCCCTGTGGATGGCGATCGATGATCTGTTATCCAAAACTTCCGAGCGTACGAGAAAAGCAATTATTCTGTTGTCTGACGGCGACGATACCAGCAGCGAAATTAAGCGACAGGACGTTATCGATCTGGCTGTGAAGTCTGACGTTGTGATCTATTCGATTGGTATTCGCGATCACGACTTCCCGTTCGGCAAACTGGACTCCGGGTCTTTGAAGAAAATTTCTGACCGAACGGGTGGCCGAGCGTTCTTTCCAACGCAGCCAGAGGAACTTAAGTCGGCGTTTTCGCAAATCGATCAGGAGTTGCGCTCTCAATACGTGATTGGCTATTCACCAACAAACCCGAACCATGACGGTTCATATCGGCGAATCAAGATCGAAATCCTCAATCCGGAATTGCGGAAGAACAAAGTGAAGTTGCTTTATCGTCAGGGCTACTACGCGCGCAAGGGGTGAAGATGTAAAGAGGCTGGAACTGGCGCATGCCTAAGTTGCGCGTCTTTGTCCGCTAGCAAGGTTTGCAAAATTCTTGAGCGACATGGCTTCAAAGCAGTCCGGCAAACAGGAAGCCATATCATCATGCGGCGCATCCTTCCAGACCGAGGTATAACGGTTCCGGTGCCCAACCACTCGGAAATCGCACGAGGCACGCTGAAAAGCATCATCTCCAAAAGCGAACTTCCGAAGTCAGAGTTCATGAGCTTAGCGCTGAAACGAGTTCCTCACGAAATCCTCCCTGTTCGTCTTTTGCGACCTACGACACGGCACTGGTAAAGAGAGTTGTCATCGAGTAGGCCAAATGCCTATAGCGGAATGTTGCCGTGTTTCTTTGGCGGGTTGGTGTCTCGCTTGTTTTCCAGCAGCGAAAGCGCGCGAATGAGCTTCGGTCTTGTTTGAGCGGGCTCGATAACTTCGTCGATAAATCCGCGCTCAGCAGCCACGTAAGGATTAGCAAACTTATCTTCCAGCTCGAGAATGCGGGCGTGCCGCGCCGCCTCTTTATCCCTGGCCTTACTAATCTCGCGTCGATACAACACGCCAACTGCTCCTTCAGCTCCCATCACTGCAATTTCCGCCGTGGGCCATGCAAAATTGATGTCGGTGCGAATGTGCTTCGAAGCCATCACGCAATAGGCGCCACCATAAGCCTTCCGAGTGATCACGGTTAACTTCGGCACGGTTGCTTCGGCAAAGGCATATAACAACTTTGCTCCGTGTCGAATGATGCCGCCGTGTTCCTGAGAAACTCCCGGCAGGAAGCCGGGCACGTCTTCGAAAGTGATGAGCGGAATGTTGAAGCAGTCGCAGAATCTGACGAAGCGCGCCGCCTTGACCGAAGCGTCGATATCGAGAACTCCCGCCAGGAAGGCAGGTTGATTGGCCACGATGCCCACGGAGCGGCCATCGAGCCGGGCAAAGCCGATGCAAATGTTTGGCGCGTGATGTTGCTGCACTTCGAAAAAGTAGCCTTCATCCACCACCCGATTGATTACTTCGCGAATGTCGTATGGCTGATTTGAAGCTTCGGGGATAATGCTGTTGAGGCTTTGATCCGCGCGCTCAGGAGAATCCGTTGGATTGAGGCGCGGCGCGTCTTCCAGGTTATTGGAGGGAATGAACGAAAGAAGCTCGCGGACTGTGCGCAACGCATGTTCATCAGAATCTGCTGCGAAGTGGGCCACGCCGGAAGTTCGATTGTGAGTCAGCGCACCACCCAACTCCTCCTTGGTAACGTCGGCGTGGGTCACGGTCTTGATAACGTCGGGACCCGTTATGAACATGTATGACGTGTCCTTGACCATCACGTTGAAGTCAGTGATCGCCGGGCTATATACCGCGCCGCCGGCGCAAGGGCCCATGATGCAACTGATCTGAGGGATGACCCCGCTAGCAAGCGTATTGCGCAGAAAGATATCGGCGTAGCCTCCGAGACTTACAACGCCTTCCTGAATCCGTGCCCCACCCGAATCGTTTAACCCGACAACGGGCACTCCAACCCTCATGGCCAGGTCGAGAACTTTGCAGATTTTCTCAGCGTGAGTTTCTGAAAGTGAGCCGCCAAAGACCGTAAAGTCCTGGGCAAAGACAAACACTCGACGTCCATCGATTAGTCCGTAGCCTGTGATTACCCCATCACCTGGATAGAGCTGCTGGTCCATCCCGAAATCGCGCGAGCGATGCACGACCAACTTGTCAAACTCTTCAAAGCTGTCTTCATCCAGCAGAAATTCAATTCGCTCGCGCGCAGTCATTTTGTTGGCCGCGTGCTGCTTCTCGACGCGATCCAGGCCTCCGCCTTCTTCGGCAAGTCGCGAGCGTTCTTTCAAGCGTTCGAGTTTGGATTTGGACTGTTTTGGTTGTTGTTTCATGACAGTGCGATACGTCCTATACCTCCTATAGGACCGATTAAGTCAAGCCTCGCTAAATGGAAACTCCCGGACTTGAATCATTTTCACCAACTCATCAACCGCTCGCCGGGCGTTGTTTTGCACATCGGCTGAGTAGCCATAACGCTGGATGTTCGCCTCGAAGTCCTCACTGTCGAGTAGCTGGTACGAAAAATCGGGGTTCACCAGAATGTCCAAATCAAGATCTGCATAGCTCAAAATCTCACCATCGAAAGTGGGAGGCACGTTCACATTGCAGTAATAGTTTCTTAGTTCACCGTTGGGGTGCGCGAAACGAAATACGTTATACCAGCGATCGAGCCAGTAGTATTCAAGACTGTGTGTACCGCAGGCAATTGTTCCTAACAGGTCATGAACAACCTCGTCAGGAAATCTGGCGTCAAGCACCATGAGGGAACCTTCCTGCCTTATCAGCTGCGCCGACCAGCGGCGATGCTCGCTGCCGTCATACTTGCAGGCTCGAACGAGGATGGTCCTGCCAACAACTGTCAAAACGCTCGACCTTCCGGAGTTGGTTCAGTTTTCCAATCAACCAGCCAACTTATTTACAGAACCGAGTAGCTTTGCTCGTCTGCGACAAGCAGATAACGAAATAAAACTTTTCGCCTGTAATAGAATCAACGACTTACACGTCAGTTTCTAAGAAGCGCGGACCGGGGTCGGTTCTGTAACGGCAACCCTAACTACTTTTTCCCTCTACTACGCCAGTCCGCCAGAAACTGCGCCTGGCCCTTATCAGTTAACGGATGATTGAACATCTGATCGATCACCTTGAAAGGCATAGTGGCGATGTCGGCCCCCATACGCGCAGCTTCGATGGCGTGAATAGGGTGACGAATACTTGCGGCGAGCACTTCAGTCGGCCAGGAATAGTTCGCATAAATCTCCACGATGTCACTCAGCAGCACCAGGCCATTCTCGCCAATATCATCCAGCCGGCCGATAAAAGGGCTGATAAACGACGCACCTGCTTTCGCCGCCATGATCGCCTGGGCCGCCGAAAAGCAAAGTGTCACGTTCACCTTGATGCCTTCGTTGGATAATTGCCGTGTCGCTTTCAATCCTTCGCGCGTCAGGGGACACTTTACGACTACGTTGGGCGCAATCCCTGCATACTCGCGTCCCTCGCGCAGCATGCCTTCCGCGTCCTCGGTGGTGCATTCAGCCGACACGGGCCCCGAAACGATCTCGCAAATCGCGGCAATGTGTTGCTTGAAATCAACGTCACCCTCCTTCGCGATCAGTGTAGGATTAGTCGTAACTCCATCCGCAATGCCGTAAGCCGCCGCCTCGCGAATTTCATTGAGGTTGGCAGTATCGAGAAAAAATTTCATAAGGACCTCCTGTTACGAACCTAAAGCAGCAAGAAAGGATACGATCCGCGAAATTTCACGAAATGACACCAAAGGTAATTCGTGTGGTTCGTGTGATTTAGTGGATCGTTGGCTTCTATCAAACCCTTTCTCAAAAAACAAGATCTTACGGTCTTGGCACACAGACTGGGTTTCGCAGTATTCCGATTTCTTCTATTTCAACTTCAACAACATCGCCGGCCTTCATCGGCGAAACTCCAGCAGGCGTTCCCGTGGCAATTAAATCTCCGGGATAAAGCGTCATGATGCTGGAAATGTACCTGATCAGGAAGGGAACTGAAAACGCCATGTCCGCGGTGGAGCCCTGTTGTTTTACTACTCCGTTGACACGAGTCGTCACGTTCACGTTCAGCGGATCCAGGTCATCAACGATGAAGGGACCGACAGGACAAAACGTATCGAAAGATTTTGCTCTGGTAAACTGCACGTCCTTGCGTTGCAAGTCTCTCGCGGTTACATCATTGACGCAGGTGTAACCCAGCACATAGGTCAGCGGATATTCGCTGCTCGTAAGATTTCGCGCTCGGCGCCCAATCACAACCCCCAACTCACCCTCGTGCTCAACCTGCTGCGACTCCGGGGGCAGCTCAATGCATTCGCCATTCGCGATGAGCGCTGACGGTGCTTTGAGAAACAGCAGTGGTTCTTCGGGCATCTTGTTGCCCAGCTCCGCAGCATGCTCGCGATAGTTTCTCCCAACACAAACAATCTTGGAAGGCATGACTGGAGCAAGGAACTCCGCTTCCTCCAGTGGAATTGATTGCGTCCTGGGCACTTCGCCGCCGGCGCTGAATTGCTGAGCTTCATCGAGAAGCCAGACCTGGCCGTCATCGAGATGGCCGAACCGCGCGCCGTCAAAGCTCTTGTGTGTTACTCGGCAAAGTTTCATTCACTTATGGCACTGTCTCGGAGACCACTTCGGATGGATCGCTAACATTTCCCGCCTGGTCTACGGCAGTCAAATAATAGTAGTACTGCTTCCCGGGCTCGACTTTATCGTCCTGGAATGTTGTTTTAGTAAGCAGTTCAGAGTTTAACTTAATCCACTTGTCCCTGGGCAGGTCGGGATCAGTCGACCGATAAATGTTGTATCCTGCAATATCTACTTCGGGATTTGCCGGGAAAAACAGGGAAAGTCGTCCCGGAGCTGGCCCGATCCGTATTAACGCCGGCGCCGATGGTGGAAATTTATCGTGCGGAGTGATGGTGATAGAGTTGGAATTCAGGCTTTCCACCTGAGCACCCTCCGTTCCCAAAGAAACGACCCGCACGATGTAACGATAGTCTTCACCAAACTTGAAGTTCTTATCGCTGTACTCGGTTCCCGAAACCGGGGAGCTGTTTATTGGCGTCTCGCTGATCTCGTTTTCCGCCCCCTCCATTCGATAGACGTTGTAGCCGAGCAGATTCACTGGCGTGGATCCATCGATATTGGCTACGGGAGGCTTCCACGAGATCGTAATCGCGTTCTCCGAAACCTCATTGTCGGTTTTGATCAGCGTGGGGGCCTGGGCAATTCGGGCAGCCGGCTCAATCACGAGAAAGTTTGAAAAGGCAGCTCGCTGCCCGGAGTTGTTTACGTAACGAACGGCGTAACGTAAACGTGCGGGTTCGCCGGCAAGTTCGAGCGTGTCGGTGTAGGTCAGAACATCGCCCGCATTTTTAATCTGATCGTAATCAACGGAGCCAATTAGAGTGGACCGCGTTGCAAACTCTTCTTCGGTCAATCCGAGCGGGGCACGTGGCTTTTCTGCCAGCCGGTAGACATCAACCCGTCGAATACTCTGTACGCTTCCATCCGAAGCATTTCGTTGAGGCGCCGGCCAGCTAAGAAGAACCTGGTTTCCTCTTTGGACGCCGGAGAGTGCCTCCGTCCGTTGTTGCACGCGCTCAACCGGCGGCAAAGGTGGCCGCCGCTTCCCACAATTCACCAGGCACAAGGCAGCGGGCATCACGCAGAAAACAAGAAAGACTACGCGCCAGCGAGCCAGCGCCGGACGCCGGGCACTCGCGCACCCGCAGTTTGGGTTCAACTGCGTCCTGCCACCTGCCTTCTCCCTACTGGTTTTCACAGGATATACCGGCTGAGGTCCTGGTCTTTGACAGTTTCCAATAGCATCGCCTCGACATAGCTGGCGTCAATTCGCTGGTTCTTTGGTTCCAGGTCTGGTCCCTCAAAACTTATTTCTTCCAGCAGCTTTTCCATTATGGTTTGCAGTCTGCGAGCGCCGATGTTTTCTGTCTGGTCATTTACCCGAGCCGCAAAATTTGCAATCGAATCAATCGCGTCGTCGGTAAATTCGATTACCACGTCCTCGGTGGCCATCATCGCCTGATATTGCTTAATCAATGCGTTCTTTGGCTCGGTGAGGATACGCTTGAAGTCTTCCACCGTCAGTGATTCAAGTTCTACCCTAATGGGAAAACGTCCCTGCAGCTCCGGGATGAGGTCGGAGGGCTTTGCAACATGAAAAGCGCCGGCTGCGATAAACAGAATGTGATCTGTTCTCACCATTCCGTAGCGGGAGTTGACCGTAGTTCCTTCAACGATAGGAAGTATGTCACGCTGCACGCCTTCACGTGACACATCCGGTCCATGTCCCGACTCACGTCCTGCGATTTTGTCGATCTCATCCAGGAAAATAATCCCCGAAGATTCGACCCGCTCGATTGCGGCTCGGGCCACCGTATCCATGTCTATCAGGCGCTCTTCCTCCTCCTGCATGAGATACTCCATGGCCTCGTCCACCTGCATCTTTCTCTGCTTGGTACGTCCTTGAAAGAGATTGCCCAACATGTCTTTCATGTTGATCCCCATCTCCTCGACGCCTTGCGGGCCCGCAAGTTCGATCACTGGAAAATTCTTTTCTCGGATCTCGATTTCGACCAGGCGACTATCGAGTTTGCCACTGCGAAGCTGAGTGCGTAGTTTCTCTCGAGTGCGCTGAAACTGTTCGTCCTTTTGCTTGGAGCTATCGGGTGAATCAATAGCCGGCTCCGTGCCCGTCTCCCCATCTGCCGTTGAATCGTAATCGTAAAAACTTGACGTCGAGCGCGGCGGGGGCAACAGCAGATCAAGGATTCTCTCTTCTACGTTTAGCTCCGCCTTTTCGGCGATTTCGTCGATCTTTTCCTGCCGAGTCATGTCCACAGATATTTCGGTAAGGTCGCGGATCATGCTTTCGACATCGCGTCCCACATAGCCGACTTCGGTGAATTTCGATGCCTCTACTTTAAGAAATGGGGAATTTGACATGCGCGCTAACCGGCGGGCGATCTCGGTTTTGCCCACGCCGGTCGAGCCGATCATGATCATGTTCTTCGGCATGACGTCATAGGCCATCTCGGGATCCAGTTTTTGACGGCGGATGCGGTTTCGCAACGCAATGGCAACTGCGCGCTTTGCGTTGCGTTGGCCGACAACATGCTTATCAAGCTCAGCAACGATCTGGCGGGGCGTCATGTCGTCCAGCCGCACGCCTTCATCAACTTCGCCTTCTAAATAAATAACCATTTGATTAGATAAAATTCCTGACTGGCCGTGTGTTCACGACCTCTATTACAACTCTTCCACCACAATATTCTGATTAGAATAGATACAAATTTCGCCTGCGATGCGCAGGGCTTCGACCGCGATGTCGCGTGCCGATAAATCGGTATGCTTGAACAATGCTCTCGCCGCCGCCAGGGCATAGGAACCTCCTGAACCGATTGCCAGCACTCCATCATCCGGCGCGATCACGTCTCCATTGCCCGACAAAAGAAATGAGCTCTTGCTATCAGCGACGACAAGTAGCGCTTCCAGGTGCCGAAGTACTTTATCTGTACGCCATTCCTTACTGAGTTCGATGGCTGCGCGCTCGAGATTTCCGTGATACTGCTCAAGTTTACTTTCGAACCGCGTCAGTAGAGAAAAAGCGTCAGCAGTGGCCCCCGCAAAGCCGGCGAGTATACTATCGTTATATAGACGGCGGACCTTCCTGGCACTGGCCTTCATGATAGTTTCACCAAGCGTGACCTGGCCATCGCCGGCTAGCGCTACATGTTCGTCTTTGCGAACAAGCAGCACAGTGGTGCTGCGAATCCTGGGAGTTTGTGAATCCATTTTTGTTGGGGCCACTATAGGAATTCGCTGGAATGCAAGTCAAGGCGAGGTATCCGGAGGCAGGACGTCAGTTTGGTAAACAAGAGCAGCCAATGAATCGCCGAAGATGAGTGCAATAAGGGAGACACTCAATACAGAACCGAGCGCGAGGTGGCGCCGGATGCTGGAGTCAATTTCGGTGTTCATCAAATTGCAGAACTCCTCATAGTTGACTCGAGCATCCGGCGCTACAGAGGGCGTGTTAAAAAGTCGAGCGGATCTCTCAGCCCTTCAGGCTGACCGAGCGCTTACCCCCGCGGTTCTGTAACGGTCATCCGTCCAACATTTCAAACTGACGCACTAACTCTCCCGATGATGGATTCGTTTGTTGAACCGGATTGGAGCTACTCTCGTGCGTTTTAGGCTATGATAGCTTCAGTGTGAACCACGTTATGGGAACGAACGATGCAGAAATTGGGTCAGGCAATCGACCGCGCATTGGGATTACAATGCGTCTTGAATTAGAGAGCGACCGATTCTACCTTTCGCGTCATTATAGTGAGGCTGTCGAAGCGGCCGGCGGCGCGCCTGTGCACATTAGCCTCCTCCCACGACGGGAGTACATCTCTACCGTTATGGATTCGCTCGACGGAGTGTTGCTTCCCGGCAGCGATTCCGACGTGGATCCTGTGCGATATGGAGCTGAACCACATCCGCACCTGGGCACGGTCGTTACCATAAAAGATGAAACGGATTTATTGGTCCTCGAAGAAATTGAGAAACGAGCCATGCCCTTGTTTGCTATCTGTTTCGGCATGCAAGTGCTAAATGTCTCTCGCGGCGGCACGCTCATCCAGGACATAGCTTCTCAGGTGGCAAACTATATCAAACATGAGCAGGGCTTGCCTCGCGATCGCCCGTCGCACCGAATTACGATAGCTAAGACAAGCCTTGTCTCAGGACTGGCCGGAAGCGAGACTGCTCTGGTAAACAGCCATCACCATCAGGCGATAGAAAGCGTCGGCAGGGAATTGATTGCTACGGCCTGGGCGGCCGACAGTCTGGTTGAGGCCGTTGAAGATTCTCGTGCCGACCGGTTTGCCTTGGGTGTGCAGTGGCACCCCGAGTTAGGGTGGAGGGAAGACCATTTGTCGCGGGCGCTCTTCAATCGATTCATTGTCGCTACGAGAGAATACGCCGGAAGGGCGGGGAATTCACCCCTCGAATCGCGGACGGCTCGTGTGATGCACGAAGCAAGGGGCTAAGGTCTTACATTAAGGAGCGGGGATTTTTCATTGACGAGCAATGACTCAGAGACAAATCAAACTGGGACTTGAGAAATTACTTGAAGAACAATCCCACCTGGTTCGTGATGCTAAGGTGGGATTGATTTGTAACCAGGCATCGGTTGACCACGACTTTCGCCACGCGGCTGACCTTCTTCATAAACATCCCGACGTTGATCTTCGCGCGTTGTTTGGGCCCCAACACGGTATTCGCGGTGACGTGCAGGACAACATGATCGAGACTGAGCACGCCGTCGACCCGCAAACGGGGTTACCGATTCACTCGCTCTACAGCGAGACCCGTGAACCAACCGAGGGGATGTTGGAAGATCTTGATGTCTTAGTCTTTGACATGCAAGACGTGGGCTGTCGTATTTATACCTTCGCCTACACTATGGCGAATTCCATGATCGCCGCACGTAGGTTTGGAAAGAAAGTGATTGTATGTGATCGCCCCAACCCGATCAGCGGCGAGCACGTTGAGGGTAACGTCCTGGAACCTCGACACGCATCCTTTGTCGGCCAGTTTGCGATCCCTACGCGTCATTCGATGACCCTTGGCGAACTGGCTAAGCTATTCAATGAGCATTTTGGACTCGGTTGCGACCTGGATGTTGTGAAGATGGACGGTTGGGAAAGAAGCCACTGGCTTGACCAAACAGATGCACCCTGGGTAATGCCTTCGCCTAACATTCCCACACTTGACTCGGCGACAGTGTTTCCCGGGACGGTCCACTTCGAAGGGACTCAGTTATCAGAGGGCAGGGGAACAACCCGGCCGTTTGAGCTCGTCGGTGCCCCTTATGTCGATCCGGAAAAGTACGCCCGAAATTTGAACGAACGGGAGCTCCCCGGCGTTTATTTTCGGAGCTGCATCTTTCGTCCTACTTTCCAAAAGCATGCCGGAATAAGCTGCGGCGGTGTTCAGGTCCACGTGCTTGATCGTGAAAAGTTTGAGCCGGTTATCACCGGAATCACAATGGTGAAGATTGCATTCGAACTGTACCCAAACGAATTTCGCTGGAAGGAGCCGCCTTATGAGTATGTGTATGATCGCAACCCATTCGACGTTATCGCGGGGACTTCAAGTATTAGAGAAGCTATTGAAGCGGGAAGTTCGATTGAAGCGCTCGAGGAGAGTTGGAAAGAAGACTTGGAAGTCTTTAGGCGAGTGCGTGAAAGTTACCTACTCTATTAAACAACCGGGTTCGTTTAGAAAGCGGACTTGGCCGCCGTTGCATTGGGGGCACAAGTGGTCGATCTAAACGCTAACTACTACAAGGCGAGCTTCTATGGGTTAGCAACTCACCCAAGTCGACGACAAACTGAAGAAGTTTATCGGACACAAGGAAGTTAATGTTGGTCTTTAGAGGTCGGGGTGCCGACCGTTAATGTGCAGAATTAGGAAATGGAGCCGCTTCAAGTAAGCTGATGTAAAACTTTAATTGGTCGAGGCGCATCTTAGCTTGAACTTTACGGAGGTTAATTTTGGGCAAGTCTGAAAAAGAACAATCAGAGGTTGGAGAATCGGCTCCAGCCAGGGCGTGGTTGATGGGAGGCGTGGGTTGGCTGTGCCCGGGGTTTGGGCATCTGCTCCAGGGGAAATGGGTGCGGGCGCTCCTTTTGGGCGGGGCCGTTTGGACCTGCTTCATCTCGGGATTATGGATGGGCGGACACCTGTTCATCGTTAAGGCAGAAGAACAGGGTTCATCTCTGCTGCAAGTGCCGCCGATGATTGCCAATCTGGGTTCGGGTTTACTCTACATGTTCTGCTGGTTTATGGGGGTCGGTTTTTCGGATGATTTGATAAACGCGGCGCGCCCCACTTATGAATATGGAAACACTTTTCTTTTAGTGGCGGGACTGCTGAATTACCTTGCCATGCTGGATGCTTTCGACATCTCCGCCGGGAGGAAGTCATGAGACACTTCTTAGTTATGACAGCCTTTGCCGGATTAGCCGCGGTAGTTTTCGGCATTGTAGCGAAAGATTCGAAAAAGGATCGGATGGTTTACGGCCTTAAGGTGTTCGCTGAATTCCTTGTCATTGGCTTGGCATTGGGTTGGATTCTGTATTTCATCCCTTTTTAAAAGTGGTTTGCTTGAGAACCGCCTGCGTCAGCGGGCGGATCGGCTCCTCGATCGATGAGTGGGATGAATATCTGCCACCCGCTAACGCAGGTGGTTCTGACAGCAGCGAGGTTTGATGAATATCTGCCACCCGCTAACGCAGGTGGTTCTGACAGCAGCGAGGTTTGAATGGCTTCTTTCGAAACTGAGGCCCTCGTTTTACGAACTTATAACTTCGGCGAGGCTGATAAGATTGTTGTTTGTCTGACCCGTACCGCCGGGTTGATTCGAGGGGTCGCCAAGGGCTGTCGAAAACTAAAGAGCAGGTTTGGCGCCGCCCTCGAACCTTTCACCGTTGTCAAAATCGCGTACTATCACAAAGAGAATCAAGATCTGGTGTCGCTGCGCCAGGCGGAGATCGTCAAATCATATTTCGACTTGTCGAGCCATGCTGAAATCCTGACCGGACTGGCGTATATGGGCGACCTGGTGGTTGAGTTTTCGCCACCCTATGAACCAAATGAGAAACTCTTCAGGATGGTTACCGCTTGCCTGGATGCCATTTCCGAGTCGCAAGCAGCGGATCTCCAAATCATCTTGAGGTATTTCGAAATATGGCTGCTCAAGCTTGAGGGTTTCCTGCCGGATATTCGCCGCTGCGGGGAATGTCATCGGGGGTTTGACGAGAACATGTCGGCCTTCATGGGTTCCGACCTTATGTTTCGTTGCCGTGTATGTAGTCAGGGAACTGGCAGCTCCTTATCAAAAAAGCTTCAAATTCAGTTGCAGGCCACTCAGAAGCTGGCGCCTTTTGTTTTCGCGAAGGAGTCGCGCGAGGTTCCCGCCAGTATCCACCGGGAGATGGCTGAACTAACACATCAACTCATTGGACGCGTACTCGAAAAACAGCCCCGGTTAAGATCCACGTTTCAGTAATGCCAGGTGCCTCAAAACAAACGCTTTAGAAATTACTTTAAATGTTAACCCGGAAGCTCATCGCGAGATACGTTGTCAAAGCGGCGCTGCCTTACGCATTGCTTTCGCTCCTGCTTTTGACCGCCATACTCATTACTCAGCAGTCTGGTCGCTTTGCCGAACTAGCACTGACCGCCGATCTCCCATTGTCGTTGGCAGCACAAATCACTGCCGCACTTCTCCCGAGCGTCCTGGTACTCACATTACCCGTAGCTGTGCTTGGGGGTATCGTGATTGGTTTTGCTCGCATGGGCAGTGACAGCGAAATAGTGGCAATGCGCGCGGCGGGTGTGGGCACCTGGGGCCTCTTATGGCCCGCATTACTTATCGGTTTGATCGCGACGGTGGCAGCAGCGTTTTTGCACATGCGGGAGGCTCCCCAAGCTGCGCGCGACCTGCGAAAGGCAGCCTTGCAGGGCGCCCTTCGAAAGCTGGAATCTCCGGTAGAACCGCGTACGTTCAATACCGAAATTCCAGGGTATGTAATTTACGTGAGAGATGGTGACAAGGCGCAAGGATCCTGGGCTCGCGTTTTTCTTTACGCCCAGCACCGCGATGGGTCTACCCAGGTAGTAACCGCTCGGTCAGGAAGAATAGATTCGTCGGGTGAAAAAGCAGAACTCGTGTTGAGTGACGCGGTTGCGATGAGGATGCCTGGCGCTGGAAGCGCCGACCAGGTGGTTGAGCGGTTCGACCAGCTTCGTATCGCAATAAACACGGGTCGGGCTGCGTTGGTGAATCGCTTGACTCAAAAAGATTTGCGCGCCGAGGAGTTGGACTGGAAAGACCTAAAGCGGCAATCCCATTCGGAAGTGATCTCCGAGAGAAGGGAAGCCGAGAGGACGCTTCACCGCCGACTTGCGCTGAGTGTGGCTCCATTGGTCTTTGCCCTATTTGGCGGCTTATCAGGAATGCGAATAAGGCGTGGAGGGCGCGGCGCCGGCATCCTGCTCTCGATCGCGGTCGTCGTTGTTTACTACCTGATCTCCCTGCTTGGTGAATCTCTCTCCAGAACTAATTCTGTGCCCGCCATCGTCGGCCAATGGATGGCGACTGCGGTAATGCTCTTGTTCAGCCTGATGCTGTTGCGCTTCAGGCCCATACCCGGACTTACGTTAGTTAGAAGGCTGCTGAAAAATGAGAAGGCGGTAGGTCCCGCGCGTAAGAAAGTCGTGACTGAACATACCGTCGGCGCGGGCAGGTCCGGGTTCCCCAGTTTGCTTGACACGAGCCTTTTCCGCACGCTGGCGGTAAGTTTTGTGCTTGGCTTTGTTGCTTTGCTTTCCATCGTTTATATCTTCACATTGTTTGAGCTGTGGCGTTTCATTGGCTCCAACCATGTGCCGGCGGCGATTGTTGCGAGGTATCTGGCATCACTTCTTCCAGTGGTCACGGTGGAGCTGTTTCCGGCGACAATGCTGATTACCGTCCTTGTCACCTATGCCCTCCTCGCCCGACGTAGCGAAGCAATCGCATGGTGGGCGTCAGGGCAGAGTGTTTACCGCCTTATGATCCCGGGCCTTTTGTTTGCGATTGTGGCCGGCGCCGGCATGTGGTTAGTCCAGGAACATCTAATGCCGTCAGCAAACATGAAGCAGGAAGTTTTACGGGCAAGAATCAGGGGTGGTCAACCAAGGGCGATGACCGGAACCGGCCGACAGTGGTTGGCATCAGTTGAAAGTAAGCGCTTGTACTCCTATGAATTTGACGACCAACGTGGTGTCTTGAATGAGCCGGCCATTTATGATCTCGATGATGAAGGGGTGCACCTGATTCGTGTTACGACCGGGAAAACAGCGAGTTGGGTTGGGCCTAATGAAATGCTGGTGAAACAAGCTGAGACCATAAACTTGCGCGGAATGATAGTGGAGCGCCGAGTGGCAGCTGAGACAAAGTTGGCAGCAATGGACCCACCCCAGGTGTTTAAGCCGTCGAATGACAGGCCTTCGCAATTGAGCGTCTCGGCCCTAAGAAGCTACTTGAAGGCGGCAAAAATGCGGGGCGTCGACGTGTCCGCCCTGGCCGTCGCGCTTCAACGTAAATACGTCAACCCGTTCAGCGTTCTGGTAATGGCGTTTATCGGAATGCCCCTGGCATTGGCCTTCGGCAGAAGAGGCGCCCTCGTTGCGATGTGCGTTGCGGTCGGCGTGAGTATTGCTTACTGGGGACTAGGCGGCGGCTTTCAGCAACTAGGGAACCATGGATTGCTCCCGCCTGAAGTCGCGGCGTGGTCTCCACCGGTACTATTCGCGGCCGTAGGAACTTATTTCCTATCGAGAGTCCGCACCTAGGTAGGACAGGCATTCCTGCCTGTCGTTTTCTCCCAACAGACTTGTTTATCAAATAAAGAAGACAGACAGGAATGTCTGTCCTACTCCAAGCCAAAAAGCAAAAAGGCAGGAAGCCTCTCGACTTCCTGCCCTCTGCTTACTGCCTCCTGCCTACTTGCTTAAGTTCCAGTTTCCCAACTCGAAATATACTCGAGCTGTTCGGCTGTCAGCGTGTCGATAGCCAAGCCCAGAGCTCGCAGTTTGAGACTGGCGATCTCGGTGTCGACCTCTTTCGGGAGTAGATGCACGCCCGGTTTGAGTTCGCCTTTTTTCTTCACCAGATATTCGACTGAAAGTGCCTGATTGGCAAAGCTCATGTCCATCACGCTGGCCGGGTGGCCCTCAGCCGCGGCCAGATTAATTAGGCGACCCTCGCCAAGGACCATAACCCGATTACCATTCGCTTTGAGCGCATACTCTTCAACGAAAGGTCTGACGCTTACGACGTCCGCCGACAACTCACGAAGGGCGACCAGGTTGAGTTCGAGATCGAAGTGACCACTGTTACAGACGATCGCACCATCCTTCATGCGTTCGAAATGTTCGCGGTCGATCACGTGACGGTTTCCGGTGACCGTTATGAAGATGTCTCCAATCGAAGCGGCATCCGCAATCGGCATCACGCGAAAACCATCCATTACCGCTTCTACCGCTTTGATCGCATCCACCTCGGTGACAATCACATTCGAGCCCATGCCCCGCGCCCTTAGCGCCACGCCCTTGCCGCACCAGCCGTAGCCCACGACCACGATGTTTCGGCCGGCAAGCAGGATGTTCGTGGCTCGAATGATTCCGTCCAAAGTTGATTGGCCCGTGCCGTAGCGGTTATCGAAGAAATGTTTCGTCTGGGCATCGTTTACCGCGATGGTTGGGAAACTCAGCACCCCGGCAGTTTCCATTGCCTTCAAGCGCTGAATGCCGGTGGTGGTCTCTTCAGTCGACCCGATCAACTCCTTAACCTGATCAGCACGCTCTTTGAGTAGAGTGGCAACTACGTCGGAGCCGTCATCGATAATTATTTCAGGATGAAAATCGAGAGCCGTTCGGACGTGACGATTGTAAGTCTCAGTTGATTCGCCCTTGATCGCATACACCGGGATGCCCCAGTCGGAAACGAGAGAAGCAGCCACATCGTCCTGAGTGGAAAGGGGATTGGAGGCTATCAAAACTGATTCAGCGCCGCCGGCCTGGAGGGCACGCGCGAGATTCGCTGTTTCGGTTGTGATATGAGCACAGGCGACAAGCTTCAGCCCTTTTAGCGGCTTCTCCTCAGCAAAGCGCTCACGAATCAACCGTAGGACCGGCATCTCACGTTCGGCCCATTCAATTCGCTGCTTGCCCTGCTTAGCCAAGCCTATGTCTTTAACGTCAAACTCAAGCGAGCGTGTTGCACTCATACGACATCATCCTTTTTATGAACTATGAAAATGTTAGCTTGAAACTACTTGAGGAATTACACTCCAGCAGCGTTGCGAAGCGACTCGGCCCTGTCGGATTTCTCCCACGTAAAACCGTCTTCCTCTCGACCAAAATGGCCGTATGCAGCCGTCGCCTGATATACAGGACGGCGAAGGTTCAATTCTTCCATGATTCCGCGCGGTGTTAAGTCGAAGTTGTCCCGCACCAGGTTGGCCAGGGCATGCTCGCTTATGCGGCCAGTGCCTTTTGTGTCTACCATTACCGAAACCGGCTCTGCCACACCGATAGCGTAAGCCAACTGGACCAGACATCGATCCGCAAGCCCAGCCGCTACTATGTTCTTGGCAACGTAGCGAGCCATGTATGCAGCGGAGCGGTCAACCTTCGTGGGGTCTTTGCCCGAAAACGCACCGCCTCCATGAGGAGCGTAGCCACCGTAGGTGTCAACGATAATCTTGCGACCTGTCAGACCGGCGTCGCCTTGTGGACCACCGGTAACGAATCTACCGGTCGGATTGATATGAATCTTCGTGTCGCCATCCAGCAACTCAGAAGATACAGTGCTTCGGATCACTTTTTCTTCAATCTCGGCGCGCAGTTGTTCGTTCTTTACCTTGTCATCATGCTGCGACGAGATCACGATCGCACTCGCCCGAAAGGGGCGGCCATCGCGATACTCAATCGTAACCTGGGATTTGCCGTCCGGCCGAAGGTAGGGAAGGTCTCCCGATTTTCGAACTTCGGATAAACGGCGCGCCAGCAAATGGGCTAACTGAATCGGCAGCGGCATCAATTCGGGAGTTTCATTACAGGCAAACCCGAACATTAATCCCTGGTCCCCAGCGCCGCCCGTATCCACGCCCATCGCAATATCCGGCGATTGGCGATCAATGGCCGATAACACACTGCAGGTGTCGCAATCGAACCCAAACTTTCCTCGAGTGTATCCAATATTGCGGATGGTCTCCCGGGCCACTCTGCCGTAGTCGATATGTGCTTTGGTCGTGATCTCACCGGCCATCACAACCAATCCGGTTGTAATTAAGGTTTCACAGGCAACGCGCGAAGTAGGGTCTTCGGTCAACGCGGCATCCAAAACTGCGTCTGATATTTGGTCGGCGATCTTGTCGGGGTGGCCCTCGGTGACAGACTCGGAGGTGAATAGAAAACCTGAATTAGTACTCAAGTAGGCTCCTTTGTATTAGCAAAACAGGAATGATGCAAAAAGACCGGGAAATGTAGCAGTCAGGCTTTATGAGTGTCAAGGCAG
>JBPCKD010000034.1:0-34127 GCA_051004635.1 Pyrinomonadaceae bacterium | reverse complement strand
CGATCCTGTTGGGATCGCCCCAGGAACTTGTCGAGGCCTTTCTTGCATACAAGCAAATCGGCGTCAGCGAGTTTATTATTTCGGGCTGGCCGGAGATTGATGAGGTGAATATTTTTGGCCGCGAGGTGTTGCCGCTGATCAGGCGCGCGGAAGCGCAAGCGGAGATGAATTAGTAACGAAGACTGGTCGCCGCCGTCGCGTGTTATGTTTTCATTTTCCATATGTCATTTTCCATAATTTTCCATTTCTCATTTGTCATCGACGGAAAGGCTAGTTTATGGCGCGCGCCCAAAAGTGAATGCTAGATCCGCTAAGAAGAACTACTGGGCTGAAATGACAAATGAGAAATGGAAAATGATATATGGAAAATGGGTCTCGTTAACGCAACGTTAGATAGAGTACGACCTATGAATCTCAGATTCCACTGGATGCTTCCCAAGGGCGGCGAAGTAGCAATGAAGACGGCTCAGGAAACGAACCGTGTCGCGACGACTATGAGCACGTCGCCAGCCGCGCTGCCGGACATGGAAGGCTGGGTTAAGTTTGCCAAGAGCGCGGAGGAATCGGGAATCGAGTCGGTGCTGCTTTCCTTCAGCCGTTACGAGCCTGACACCATACTCATCGCTTGTGCGGTTGGGCGGGCGACCACGAAGCTCAAATTCATCGTCGCTTACCGCATGGGGCTAATGCAGCCGACTACGTTCGTGCAGCAGATCAACACCCTTTCTGGTTTGATTGGGGGGCGCGTCGCCTTGAACGTCGTCGCGGGCAGCTCAACCGCGGAGCAACACGGCTACGGAGATTTTCTGGAACACGACGAACGGTATGCCCGCGCCGAGGAATTCCTGGCAATCTGTCGTTCCTTCTGGCGCGGTGACGGTGAGGTGGATTTCGAAGGGAAATATTGTCGGGTCGAGGGTGGAAAGCTCCACACTCCGTTTCTCGCGCCGGATCGAAATTCGCCCGAAATCTACGTCTCAGGACACTCCGAGCAAGCGCAACGGCTGGCTCTCACTCGTGGTTCAAGTTGGTTACGACTGATCGATACGCCCGAGAAACTTGGCCCTCTGGTGAGCCGTTTTCGAGAGCAAGGAATCGAAGTTAGTCTCAGGCTGGCCATCATTTGCAGGCCGACCCATGCGGAAGCAGTCAAGGCCGCCAGGGCTATGTTGCCAGATGAAGAGATCGGCAAGCAGGAACGCGCCATTCTCAGTAAGAGCGATTCGCAGACGCTGAAGCAAGCCCTGGCCGCTGCGGACGATATCGGTTGGATGAACCGGAATCTCTGGGCGGGGCTCGTGCCTTATTACGGCTCGTCGGCCGTTACGCTATTGGGGTCTCCGCAAGACCTCGCAGAAAGCTTCCTTGAGTATAAGCGCATTGGCGTGACGCAGTTTATCATCTCGGGTTGGCCCAAGCTCGATGAGATGCTTATCTTCGGACGAGAAGTCTTGCCGCTTGTGAGGCAGGCCGAGAACTAGTCTCTGTGCGTGCTCTGTGCTCTGGCTCCAGCGGAGCCAAATGTTTATAGATAAGCGCTCAACCCCACGACCCGCGCTCCAGCGGAGCGCAACGGTTCCGGTATGGCTATCTAGCATGCGTTAGGTTCCGCTCCGCTGGAGTGGGGAGAATCTATTAGACGTCGTTTTCTATAAACATTACGTCCCTACGGGACGAGGGATCTGGTTCGAAGAATTTTGTAAAAAACGAAGACCTTATGAGTTTGGATTCCAGAGAAAACTGAACTGAGGGGACAAGGCATTTCAAATTCCAGAACAAGCTCTCAGAAAATACCAAACATGAAGCAGGAGAAATCGTGACCTCAGAAGCACCTAGAGCATTCAATCGCGAGATATATCATGACCATCCGGAAATGGTTTTCTACGGTACGGATGACGGCTGTCAGGACGGATCTTTCGGTGAGTTTGCAGAGTTCCGCGCCCACTACGAAAGTGTGGCCCCTCACAGGCGTGAGAATATTCATATGGTTAGCGTCGGCGGCGGTCTGTACGGTCTCAACCTGATTCCGCTCTGGCGGCCCAGGCGGATTACGATCTTCGATATCAATCCCGCGGCAGTCACCTACTTTCGGCTCATTCGCCGCGTGTTTACGACAAGTCGGGACGTCGAGCATTTTCTCGGCCGGCTTACCAGCGGGGACTACGATGCCGAGACGGAGCAGGAGCAATTTGTGCGAGAGAACATTCGTCTAAAGCAAAAGGGATGTCTGCCCCGCGAACGTGGTTCCACCAAGCGTCCCTACGAGCAGAGCTGGCAGTACGCTCTTGAGAATTTCGACTTGACCAAACAGCTCTTGTCCGAAGTTCCTCTTGACATCCGTATGGAACCCATGGAGAGCGAGAGCTTCAGCGAGTGGATACGCGAGCAGAACAACCTCTGGATATATGCATCAAACATCACGCAGTTCCACTATTTTGACCTTGAGTTCGCGGATACTTCCAACGTGGTCTTGCTGCAAATCATCCATCCCGAGCAGTCGCAGCTTCTGGATTTGGCGCCGCTGGGTGGCGGGCCTGTGAAGGTCAACTTCCAAATTCCCCTCAAAGCTGAGCGGATCGATAAATAGACTCACAGTTTCGCCTACATCATTCAGGTGAAGGAGCACGTCACATGGTCAACAAGATTCGTATCATGACGAACGCAGCAGCCCCCGCCACCGGCACTTACTCGCAAGCCATTCGTACTGGTGATCTGGTATTCGTGACTGCCCAAACCGGTCGAAACGATGAAACCGGCAAGTTGGAGGAAGGCCTGGAGGCGCAAACTCGACGGATGCTTTCGAATGTTGAAGCGATTCTGAATGCGGCAGGTTGCTCCCCGGCGGATATCGTCAAGTCAACGTTGCTGCTCGCGGACATAAAGGATTTCAAAGCCGTGGATGTGATCTACGCCGCCTGGCTTCCCGGTCTCGGGGTCACCGCGTTACCGGCCCGAACGGCGTTCGCAGCGGCCTCGCTTCCCGCTGGCGCGCTGGTCATGCTCGACGTAGTAGCCGCCTATCCGGTCGATTGACCAAATGCAGCCCGCGCTTGGTCTTTCATTATTGAGATGCGTATCACGATTGTTATTGCCGGTCTGTTTGGCGGCGGGGCCGAGCGCGTCTGCGTGAATCTAGCCAATGCCTGGGCGGCGCGTGGTTGGGACGTCACAATTCTCACCGTCTCACATAGACGGGCGCCAGCCTATCACATCGATTCGCGCGTGCGGAGGCGAGACATCGGCTGGGAGCGAAAGGCGGATCCGAAAGAGCTGAACGCCAACTCGCTGGCGCCCATGCTTCGCGGTCTCCAAGGTGTTGCCTGTTTCGAGATCATCTGGGAGATGCCGCTGCTGGCCATGCTGCGCTACGCTACTCTCGAGACCACTCCCAACGCCGTGGTGGCGCTTATCGACTACACGAACGTCAAGGTCCTCGCCGCTATGCATGAGACAGGCATACCGGTCATCGCCTGCGAACAAACCGACGTGAGCCAGTTCTCCATCGGCTCCTGGCAGGACACACGCGAGGCGCTTTACCGGCGTGCGAGTGCGGTGGTCGCCCCTGACCCGGCGATCGCGGAGTGGCTCCAGCGGCGCGGCGCCAGGGCATATGCGATCCCGAATCCGTTGCACGCGCCGCCACCGATCAGCGTGGAACGAACCGGCGAGCGCCGGCGGCTCGTGACGCTCATGAGGCTATCGCAGGAGAAGCGCCCCGATCTCCTCGTTCAAGCATTCGCGAGTATCGTCGGCGACTTTCCGGAGTGGGACCTCGAGGTCTACGGCATTGGACCGATGCGTGAGCTCCTCGCAGAGCTCGTCGACGAGTTGGCGCCCGGGAGGATCCAGCTTCGAGGCTTCACCGACACTCCGTATGAGGTCCTCAGCACCGCCGATCTGTTCGTTTCGACATCGTGGGTAGAAGGCTTCGGCAACGCTGTCTGGGAAGCGCTGGCGTGCGGCGTTCCGGTGGTAGCAATGGAATGCGGAGCGGCGGTGCGCTCCCTGGTGCGTGACGGCATCGATGGTTTGATCGTCGACTCGCACTGCCCGGAGGTGCTGGCGGCCGCCCTCGCGTCGTTGATGAGTAACGACGCTGCACGGCAAGCCCTGGCGGCCCGTGCTCCCGAGGTCCTCACACGCTTTTCGATCGAGTCAGCACTCGAGAAGTGGGATGCGTTGTTGGGAGACGTGGTCAGTCATTCAGGTAACACCAATACGATCCACTAAAGGACACGAAATAGCTCGAATAAGAATTCTTTTCGTGCCGTTTCGTGTGATTTAGCGGACCGTTCTTATGTTTTCAGCGCTCAGCTAAGGGAAGACAACATCGAAGGTGCGCACGGCTGGGTGCGTAGTTGACTCCACTTCAGCGTTTCCTGGTCTTACGCAGAGTGTCGTTTGCATGCCGGCGTTCCGGGCAGCATCAAGTTCGGCGGTCACGTCCGATAGAAACAACACCTCCCTCGCGGGTAAGGCGATCTTCTCGGCGATTGACTGATAACTGAGCGCGGCTCTCTTTGCACCGGTCGTGGTGTCGAAGTAACCATTTATGTAGCCGCTCAGATCTCCATAAGTTGTGTGAGCGAAGAGTAGTTTCTGGGCGAGAATGCTCCCCGACGAATAGATGTAGATCTTCTTTTCCAGCTTCCTCCAACGCTCGAAGGCTGGAGGAACATCCGGGTAAACCTGGCTGAGCAAGCGACCACTCAGATAGCCAGCTTCCCAGATCTTTCCCTGGAGCGATTTCAGCGCCGTCGATTTGCGATCCTGTTTCATCTGCCAATGGACGTATGCCGTAACTGACTCCAGCCAGGACTCATTCGCGTCGTCCTCCCAGGATGGAGGCTTTCCTCCGTCTTCCATGTCGGCCAGGTATTCAGTCCTCAGCGCGGCGATGTCTGCGCGCACGTCCGCCGATTCGCGATGCTGCTCAATAAACTCTTTTACGTGCTGATGGGCGAAAGGAAAGAGGATTTCGTAAACGAACTCAATGGAAGTGGTTGTCCCTTCGATATCCAACAGGATTGCGCTTGTATTCGCGTCCGACATTAGAACGCGGCTCTGGATGGCGAGCTTTCGAGACGAATGTAGGATGAGCCGAAGCACGCAGGTTGGTAGCCGCGCTCTACCCCGCTTTCGGTGTAGTAAGGCGTCCAGCCGGCGGCATCCTGGAACAGACGAATCGCGCGAATGTCGCGGTCGGCGCAGAGGTCGAACCAGTGATGCGTGCCGCGCGGAACGGTTAGAAGATCCCCTGGTCCCACTTCTATTCCCGTCAAAGGACCAACAGCGGGCCGGATGTGAAAGATGCCACGGCCGCGGATGATGAAACGAACCTCGTCCTCTTCGTGCCAGTGTTCGCGATTAAACTTCCGGAGCATCGCCTCAAGGCCGGGAGTCTGCGAGTTGACATCGATCACATCAGCCGTCACATAGCCGCCAAGCGATTTGAGCTTTTCGATCTCCAGCGCATAGGCAGCGAGGATTTCCTCGGAGGGCGCGTCGTTTGCTAAGGCATGCGCCGGCTCCCACCGTTCGCAGCCGATACCAATGCTCGTCAAGTGTTCGCGAATCACCGTCTGGTCATTAATGGTTCTATGCTCGTCGGGTAGGCTTACGATTGCCATTGTCTCCTCCTTCGACAAATATGCTCGCCACCACTAGAGCCTAAGTGGCCATAGAGGCGAGCCGGCCGTACGCCTGGTGCGTCCGGCCGGTTACCTCGAGCAGGAATTCCAATATCTCGACATGACGCCGGGCCTCGAGTAGGTCCCGCCCCCAGGTATAGAGACCGTGACGACGAAGCAAAACTCCGTGACAGTCAGGGTGTTTTTCCAACGCCTGCTCGAGAGCCTGGGCGAGCGTCTTCATGTCCTGCGAGTTTTCGATTACAGGGAGCGATTCGCAATGCTCATGAGTGCGGACGTTCGCCAGGCCTTTCAGCATCTCAAACCCCTCGATGCGTAGTTGACCGTCCTTTGCGAAAGCCTCGGACAGCAAGGTGCTCCAGACTGAGTGAGTATGCATGACGGCGCCCGCCCCGCGCAGGCGCACGACTGCGAGATGAAGCCGAGCCTCATCCGAAGGCCGGCCTTCGCCGCGGGTTACTTGGCCGTGCGCGTCGATCTCGAGGAAGTCGCCTGGAAACAGCGCTCCCTTGTCAGCCCCGCTGGCAGTGATCGCAAGCAGCAGCGGGTCTGAACTGGCAACCGCGCTAAAGTTCCCGCTCGTCCCGAGCACCCACCCGCGCCGATAGAAATCGCGCCCTGCCTCAGCTAAGAGGCGAGCGAGCGTTGAGTGGCCACCGGCACTCCCGTTATGATTATCCTGTTTGCTTCGACGTGACATCCGCGCCATCTCTTCGCCAGACATTCTATTCTCGTTTTGTCTGTAGACACTACCGGCCATCATTCAGGTATCGTCGCTTGAGTTGTTCGTAGAGACAGTTGTCAGGGTAACGGGCATTTTTGTCTTGATTGGCACCTCTCCACATTTCGTTCCAAAGGTGAATGGCGTAGCTGCTTTCGGCTAACGCTACTTCCGTTTCCGGTTCTAACGCTCTGTGCCACTCCGTATAAGCGAGCGGACAAAAAACGTCGTACGACTTCGCATACTGTTCCAGCGAATACCTGCTCACCACTTCTGCAGTTAGTCTCGGGCCGGTTTCTCCCCATATCAGTTGCTCGGGATTTTTGGACTTGCAGACTTCCCAGGCATGACCCATCGCCTCACTGCCCACTGGAGCTTTGATGACGCCGCTGCTTACTACCTCAAGCCCTCTACACATCTCTGTTGCAAACACATGCTGCTCAGGAAAATCGAACGGCTTTAAACAGATGGTATCAGTATCGGCCCACCACCCTCCCCGTTCGAGTAACAGCTTATAGCGAAAGAAATTGGCAAACCCGGCATAACTTGGCGTCTGCTTGTATTGAAAGATTTTGGAAGACGGCAATATTTCATTAGCATCTTTGACGACAGTCCCTGCGGGTATATTCTGCACCTCATCGTAAACATACAGGTCGTACTCATGACCGTTCAGCAGAAATGATGCGATCGACAACTGTTCCATCACGGAAAGTTCAGGACCGATCCATAATCCCTGAATCACTTTGTTCATCTCTCCCTGTCTTTGATCCGCGCTGCCCATTCGAAGCCCATCTCCTGGGTGTCATGTAAAAGCTCGTACTTGGCAGAATAGTATACTTTTCAGGTACTTCCCCGAACTCATCGATGAGCTTGTCCCTTATGGTCCCTGCGTCGTTCTATAGTTGCCAAATTTCGATGTGCCGCCACCCATGACTAGAGAAGAGGTCCCTCATGATGGCAGTAAAACTCACGGCTGACGTATGTTCTCAAACTTTCCAGGTGCGATACAATTAGCTCCATAGCGCGCACTCTGACCTCAGAATATTGGATCTCTTTCGCCTGTTATTTCCATGCAGCTTACACATGCCGGGCACCCGCCATCCCTGTCGTGGAAATCATTGACTTCAGACAGCGATAAGGGATAAAAACTACGCAAATATTCTTCACTTCTAAGCTGGAATGACCCGAATGTCTACAAAGAAAAAACGGCAGTCTTCACCTAAAGTCGGATCACGTAAATCCGGGGATGGCCAAAATAAATCCCTGAAGATATTTATCAAGAAAGACCTCCTTACGAAGAGGGAGTTGCGTGGATTAATCAGATATGCGCTGACCCACCAAACTGATTTCACCGAGAGCACCGTAATTCCAGACGGGGTGCCGGAAGGAGCAAACGATCCTTCCTATCGAAAGTCTCGCGTTTTATACGAGCTCGGAGAATATGGCACGTTAATTCAGGATCACCTGCTTGCTCTTCTTCCCGGCGTGCTAAGAGCTTTCGATCGAGAAGAATTTCCCATCTCGCACATAGATACTCAAATCACTGCCAGCAACAATGGTGATTTTTTTAAAGTGCACCAGGACAATAGTTCCATAGAACCGCTGGATATTCCTCTGCGGGAACTTTCATATGTCTACTATTTCAATTCTGAACCCAAGGCTTTTAGCGGAGGCCAACTCAGAATCTATAGTTCAGAAAATGGCGAAGTTCAGAGTTCAGAAAAAAGAGGTACCAGGACAATTACGCCGAGCCAAAACACCCTCGTGCTCTTTCCCAGTTCATACGACCACGAGGTGCTTCCGGTAAGATGCCCAACGGGCAAGTTCGTGAATAGTCGTTTCACTGTTAATGGATGGATCATTCGAGACGCAACTGCCAGCAACGAGGCGAATCCGCCTTACGATGAAGAGACTTCCGGTGACACCGAAGATGGTCCTCCTGACATGGGGTGGCTGATCGACGCCGTAAGAGCGCTAGGTGTTCCGCGGCCGTACCCGGCCCAAAGAATCTATCTTACACTCGAAGAGGCCGCCGAGTTTTCGGGTTTATCATTTGAGTACCTCGAACGCCTTATCCAGGAACAAAAAGTAACGGCCGTCGACGATGGAGGCTGGAAGATTCGGCGCATAGACCTTGAGAGTCTTTGAGCTTCAATCCATTTTTCTGTGGGAGCAAATTGTATGAACGTCTCGGAGGGTGTCGTTCCAACCTCACTTAAATATGAGCAACTCTTTGAAGAAAATGGATATGTGATAATCAAACAGTTTATCCCTCGAGTCATGTGCGATTACATTTCCGAAAATATAAAGGTGTTGGAAGCGAGTTCATATTTTGGCTACGGTGACACACAGGTCGAAAAGGCGTTCTCCGCCTCGGCGCCTGCCGTAACAGAAACGCTGCTTGACGTTATGACTCCAGTTCTCTCGAAAGCGATCAATTGCGAGTTGTACCCAACCTATTCTTATTTGCGCATCTATGTTAAAGGCGCGGAGCTTGAAAAGCACCAGGACCGACCCTCGTGTGAGGTTAGCGCAACGTTGCCGCTTAGTTACGATTCGCCCGAGATTTGGCCGCTCTATATCGAGGCGGACAACAAAACAACCGGAGTCGAACTTGAACCTGGTGACGCTCTTATCTACAAGGGAATTGAGATACCCCATTGGAGAGAGGCTTTCGAGGGCGAGCGCCAGGTGCAGGTGTTTCTACACTATGTCAAAAAGAATGGTGACTATAGCGAGTTTAAATTCGATAAGAGACCTCATTTGGGCCACCAAACAGTTGAGCAAGTTCTTGAGTATGATCGGGACTAGTTCATCTGAGGGGTAATTACCACCCGTCTGCGAAAACTTAAGTGGATGAACAGTGAATGCCATATTAGTACCTCTGCGCCGTGCTGCTATCTGTCTACTGTCCCGAATTGTTCCGCCGGGAGGCAGAAACCGAATTGAATGCCTTAACCTTGCAGCCCGATCTCATCGAATCGTAGCCGCACCAGGGCGTGAATACGCCGAGCACAGTTGAGATAAGCCTCCAGGCCTTTACCGATGGGATCATCTATATCCGCTCCATGGTCCAGGCAGTAGGTTTTCCAGCCTACTGATGGAATCAGTTCTATGACCGCTTTACGATGAGCGCTGGTCATGCAAAAAATCATTTCCGCTTGTTCGGCTAATTCAGTTGTTAGGTTCCGCGCCGCGTGGGGTCGGACGGGGACGTTCAGCGAGTGCAAAACCTCCTGAGCCTGAGACGTCAGCGGTGCTCCAACCTTAGCGCTGACTCCGGCGCTGAGCGCTCGGGCATTAACTGTTTCCAGAGCCTCAAACGGTACCTGCAAACGCGCCGCAATCTCCGCGTTGGCAATCGCGGCAGCCATCGGCGATCGGCAGGTATTGCCGCTGCACACGAAGAGAAAGATCCGTCGCGCTTTACCGAGTTGTTCTGAATTAATTGAGCCAGGCGAAGTCACTGGCGCATAACCCGTCAGAAACGTTCTGTAGGCTTTGGCGAACGAAAGTCTGAATTTGTTGAGAGCATGCTCTATCAAGTGGTGAAAAGGCGACAGGAGAAGAAGCGCCATGACGAGCAGCGCCGCGCTCCCGAGTTGGGCCAGGCTCGGCGGCTTCTGACCGAAGGACAAAGTGAGGACGTAGGAAGCGAAAAAACCAGCCAGCAGACTGGAACCGCGATTCAAGGGAATGCAGTAGGTGTTCTCGCGGCAGTCGAGGTAAATGAGCGTGCCGAAGCAATAGAGACAAGCGTAGAAGGCCCCGATGATAAGGGCCGGGGGAGTGATACTGCTGGTAAAGAACCCCGTAAAGCCTTGGCGCAGTTCCATCATGATCTCGCCCTTGCCTATCAAGGCGAAGACGGCAGGTATTGCTACTAAAAATAGCATCGCAACCATCTGTTCTTCGACGAAGTAACGGTAAGTAGTCGGCGAATCAGGTGACTTCGCTAGTTTGGTGGCGCAGGGAATCCGCAGGAGGTACCCTGACAGGTAAGCGGCAATGATCCACACCGTGACGATGGACAACCGGTAGTTACTAACATCGGCTATGGCGATCAATGTGGCAACGACAGTGACCGCAAAGGCAGCCCACGAGAACCAGCGCACGCGACGATTGAAGAGGCGATCAACGATGGGCCCCATGATTAGCACTCCGCCTCGCATCAATACCAGTGCGAAGACGATTGAGACTCCGGGGAAGGTGAAAATGAGGGTTGTCGTGCCTATGATGATGGCCGTGCCGAAGCCCGAAAGAAAGACCAGTGGGCGTGGAAAGGGGATACTCAGCCCGCGGACTTGTCGGCGGCTGGCATGGTTCCACCAGCCCATGCGCGAGACGATGACGGGCAACACGACCGCCGTTGAGATGACTACCGCGGGCAGTAATCGAAAGCCGGAAACCGGGCCGCTCAGGCCCGGCCATAGCCCATTGGTGGTGATTTTAATGAAGGCTAAGTAAGGCGCATAGAAAACGAAGTAACCAAGCGCCAGCCACCAGATTTCTAATTTGAAACGACGATGAGGAAAAGTCTTTTTCATACTTAAACTTTCACGTCAGGGCTGTGCTTCCCGATGTTCGGACTACGGCGCTCATGGTTTGTAGAAAGAAGGATCGTGAGTTAGCCCGAGAAGTGATTTACCAATCATCGCGAGGATGTGGTCATCATTATCGTGACGTACATAAAAAGACAGATCCCGGTAGATGCGCTCCAGAACACTGGGACGAATCAGACAACGCGCGCCACAGGCACGAATGCTGTGCTTGACCGTGTCTTCCGCGAGGTGCTCGACGACATGACGTGCCCGGCTACCAGCAACCTGGGCTTCCTGGTAATTTCCGGTCTCCCATAATCGTGCGACGTGCCCTAACCAAAGATGCGCCGTCTCGACGTTTACCGACATTTGCCCAATGTGGTGCTGAACATACGGGTCCTCGACCTTATTCTGCGTAGTGATGTACTCGAAAGCGTAGTCGTATGCAGCCTCGGCAGCGCCTAAAAACGTAGCAGCGTAATGCGGTATGAAACATGTCTGCCATCCTTCTTTTAGATACTGGCCGGGGTAACCGATCAGGTCGCGGTCAGGAATGAACGTACGATGGAAATGGACCAAATGACTTGCGGTAGCGCGCATCCCAATCGGATCCCACCAGGAAGTGTCTATCTCCACAGTCGGATCGGACAGATCGCACGCCATCATTAGTTGCGTGTCCAACGAGGCAGCGGCAGCATGACGAACTCCGCCGGGGCCGGCAGTGTTGACGAGCAGAATCGCCCATTTGGCGCCACCTGCACTCGTCGCAAAAGCCTTGTTCCCTTCGACGACGTAACCGCCGTCCACTCTCTCTACCGTAGTCCCAAAGCGAACAGACTCTCCTGGCTTGCGAGCCTGTGGTTCGCCGCTCCAGGCCACCCATATATCCCCCTGCTCGACCACACCCTTAAACCAACGAGTCCTCTGCTCCTCGCGCGCCATGCCGTCCAGCAACACGAGCGAATTGACGTGACCCTCCCAGCAGCGGGCCAGGGAAAGGTCAGCCTTCGCGATCTCCTTCGTCATCATCCACAACGTCAGGACATCGCCGCTATAAGGACCAAGCCCGAGGCCGCCATGTTCCTTTGGGACCGCCGGCGCGTTTAAGCCATAGCGAAAAAGATCTTCAAAGTCTTCGCTGGGGAAGGCTGCGGTGAGATCAAATTCGGAAGCGCGCGGTGCGAAGTTCTCTCGCGCCAGCTCGCGGACGCGGTTGATAAGTTCCTGCTGATCGCTCCCGGGATCGAGCTGCGAGTAAGTGTCTCTTTTCGAGTAAGCAGTTACCATTTTATCTAACGCAAACTGTTAGTTCGCGACCTCTCGCACCAGGCTCAACCCCCGGCAACATTTCAATAACACATTGCTTAGAAAGCGGACTGGTCCACCCACTCGGGGGCACAAGTGCCCTTTCTAAACAACAGTAGTGCCCTTTCTAAGCAACAGGTACTACACCATCCGATCGCGCCCAAGTTTCTCGCCGGCGACAGTTGCCGGCATTTCTTTTCCCGTCATGAGTCGAAACTGATGCAGTACCTGTGTCAGCAACACATCACGGCCGTCAATCGCAACCTGTTCTCGCGCGAGTGTACTGCCGACCAGCGGTGTCGGTCTGGCGCCGTAGACCAGATCGATGACCACCACTTCCGTATTCAAAGTCTCGAGATCGAATGGGACTTCATCGCTGTCGCGGCCGACAGGTGTGGCGTTCACCACGATATCGTAACCACCGGCGTTAAAGCCCGGCAGCGGGAGATAAGGCAAACCAAGAAGTTCAGAGGCGTGTTGTCCACGTTGTGAGCCCCGATTGATCAGCGTTACTCCAGCGCCGGATTGGACCAGCGCAGCGGCAATTGCCCGGCCTGCCCCACCACAACCAATCACGGCCGCTCGCTTATCCTTGACATCTACGCTTCTCTCGCGGCTCGCCATGTAGATCACTTCCGGGTCTGTGGTGTCGGCCTTCCACCAGCCATTATGTCTGACGAGGATGTTGGCCGACTCCGCCTGTCGGGACATCGGACTTATCATTCTGGCCGTTAGCAATACAGACTCCTTGTGCGGGGAGGCTACGGTCATTCCGTTCAAGGGGACGCCCAGAGAATCAAACACTCGCGAGCACACTACCTCCTGCCAAAACTCGTCAAACGACTCCACCTGAAGCGGTAGAAACAACCCCGGATAATTCATCGTGCGGTAAGCCGCATTGTGCAAACGCGGCGAGAGCGAGTGAAAAATCGGGTACCCGATGATTGCGAATATCTCGCTGACGGACCTGAGCTCGGGAAGTCCATAATCGTCGATTAATTTGATGACCGTAGGTTCTGTGGGAATGGGAGCGCCCTGCGGAACCAGACCAAAGATGGCCGGCGCGCCTAACTGCAGCGCCACTAAGCGGCTCCAAAATCCAAGTGGTCCATTTGAGTAGGCGATGAGATCAGAGCGGGCCAATGCCTTTAGCAGGGATAGAGGTGTAAACTCGTCCTTCATCCTGGTGGCAGTTGTCACCATTTTATAAAGGGCGGCCGGTATTGAGGAAAGCTGTTCGAATCGAATCTTGAGTTCTAATTGATCGCAGGCCGCACCGTACCAGGAGACACAGCGCTTCTCGGGTGCAATTTGAGCTAATAATTCCGGCGAGAAGTCCCGGCTACCTTCTAATTCGACGCGATCGTAATGACGAGATGCGGCCGCCAAACGACGGTGTCGCTCTTCCGGAGAGTCTGCGGAATGACCGCCTTCTTCCTCGCTTCGCAACGCATAAAGCAGGCGTCCTTTGAAATGACTGCGTAACCATTCGGGATCGAGATCGCCGACCAGATCGGCGCGTACCTCGAGCCAATCGACGGACTCCGGAAGGGGCCTCAGTTCCTTTCCACTCGAAGAGGGTGGCGATAATAATGAAGCGATTAAAGAGGCTTTAATCATCGGGTTCTCTGAGTGCTTAGTAGGTTGAGAACTGCGCTTGCGGCTGGATTTAGCGTGAATGCAAGAGAGCAGCCTCGTGAGAATTCAACTCGTTTATGTAGCGGGTAAACTATACTTGGGTCGCGACGATAGTACAATCAATTTGGTACGAGCGGAGGGTCCCCGGTCTACTTTTGATGTCTAATAATTGTCGGAACCACCTGCGTAAGCGGGTGGCCCATCCCACTCGACCGGGATGAACCGACGACCACCCGCTAACGCAGGTGGTTCTGACGCGCTCGGAAGAGTTTGAATCTTTTTGGTGTCAATTGAATTGAGTTCTCAGTTCATCATCTTACGTTTCTTCGCTGTCGGCCTGCTTTGGCAGGATCGCTCGGGAATACTCCAGCGCATCTGGAACTTCATCAAGTATCCGTTGCCATTTTTCGGTGACCGCGTTTCAGTTGGCAGTGTTGTGCTCGGGATTGTCGTGCTCGTGGCCACGCTGTTTTTTTCCCAGTACTTCAGTTCGCTTCTGGAACGACGACTTGCCAAACGCGGGCATATTGATCCCGGACTCCGTTACACCATTGCCCGACTCGTCAGATACCTGCTCGTAGTAATCGGCGTCCTTATAGCGCTGAAACGGTTCAGTATTGACCTCACGTCGATCGCCGTCCTCTTCACCGCGCTGTCGGTGGGTATCGGTTTTGGTCTGCAGTATATTGCAGCCGACATTGTTTCGGGATTCATCCTGCTATTTGAACGACCAATTCGCGTTGGTGACCGCATCACGATTGGCGCAGATGAAGGCGACGTGCAAAGCATTAACCTGCGGACAACGCTGATAATGACCAACGATCGCATCGCTATAATCGTTCCTAACTCGAAGTTGGTTAGCCAGCGCGTTATTAACTGGTCCTACGGCGATCCGCGGGCACAGATTTCGATACCGATTAGCGTGGCCACCAACTCAGATGTAAATCCTGTGACACAAACTCTGCTGCTCGCCGCCGAAGGCATCGAAAGTGTTCTGACTGATCCACCCCCGAAGGTGCAGTTCCTTCGCTTCGGCGATTACTCGCTCGACTTCCGCTTGCTCGTCTGGACGAGTAACCCCAGCCGCCACCCGGAAATCAAAAGTGACATCAATTACCGCATTGAAAGATTGTTTCGCGAGCGCGGAATTGAAACTCCAGTTCCCACGCAGCAGTTTTTATTAAAGACTGCCGACGTTGAAAAACTGAGAGACGGGTTGGGGCGGGACGGTAAATTAGATGAGCAGGACTCCTCGCCGAAGTGATCAGCCACAAAGAAATATCCTGAATAGACAATTCGAGCTATTCCTTTATGTGTTAGGCGGCTTCGAATGTTGGGCGGGCCGCGTTGCTTTCTCAGCTTGCTGTTTTGTGGTTGAGTTAGTAATCCAGATTGCAGTAATGAATCTAATGCGGTTACCGCCGAGGCCAGTGGCTAACTAGAGCTTGTTGCGTAAGAGGCTGGCTTAAGAGTAGGCTAACCCCGACTGAGTGACGGTTCATTCAGTAAGGCACAACAAAGGTGGTCTCATAGCTCAACATGCGTTTAGCTCGTTCACTTAATTCAGACCGACCGGTAGTTACCGACAAGCGCGAGGCCATTCTGCGCGCCGCCATTCGCGTTTTCGCCCACAACGGCTATTTCAATTCCAAAGTTGCCGACATTGCTCGGGAAGCAGGAGTGGCCGATGGCACTGTTTATCTCTACTTTAAGAGTAAGGAGGAGATTCTTCATTCCATCTTCGATCGCAACATGGAGGAAGCGATTGCTGCCGGCCGTAAACAACTGGAAGGAATCTCCGACCCCCGAGAGAAGTTGCGCTCGATTGCCCTGTTGCACCTTGAGCGTCTTGGAGCCGACCGCGATCTGGCCGTCGTCTTTCAGGTCGAATTGCGCGGGTCCACCAAATTCATGGAAGAGTTCTCGGCTGCGGGTTTCGCTGAGTATCTAAACCTTATTCGATCCACTCTGGAAGAAGGCCAGCAGGCAGGCGTGTTCCGAGCAGAACTCAACGCCAAGATTGTGGCAAAAATACTGTTCGGCGCCCTGGACGAGATGGCTACCAATTGGGTTCTTTCAAAACGCCGCTACAAGTTGGCGCCCATGGCAGATCACGTGCTCGACATTTTTCTAAACGGGGTATCCGCCAAGTGAATACGATCACTCAAGCCGGAATCGTCTCGATCGAACCGCAAGTGGAAACACCCAGACGTGTTCCGCTAACTCCGGACGAGCCCACTACGCTCGTCGAAGTTTTTGAGTATGTAACGCGGGTACACAAGAGGCCGGACACAATTAACTACAAGCACGACGGGCGCTGGGTTTCGATTTCTTCGGATGAGATGCTACGCCGCGTACGCCATATCGCAGGAGGTCTGTATTCGCTGGGAGTGAGGGGCGGCGACCGGGTCGCCATCCTTTCAGAAAGTAGACCAGAGTGGACCTTGACCGATGCAGGCTGCATCTTTACAGGCGCGATCGACGTTCCAATTTATCCTACGTTGACGCCACTCCAGGTTCGCTACATCTTGAAAGACTCCGGTGCGCGGGTGCTGGTGATTCAGAATGAGGAAAAGTTTCTTCAGATTCGCGAGATACTTTCGGAGTGCCCCTCGGTAGAACATCTGGTCTTCATTGAGCAGCCTTCCACCCAGATACCGCGTTCCATTTCACTGGCTGAACTGGAGAATCTCGGCCAGGCACTTCAAGAACAACAACCTGAGATCATCAATAGTCCGGCGCATCAAATCAGACCCGATGAATTAGCTACGATCATTTACACCTCCGGCACTACGGGCGAGCCCAAGGGCGTGATGCTCACCCACTCAAACCTGGTCTCGAATCTGATCGACTCGTCGGGACATTTCCTTTTTGCGAAGGATGACAGCGCCTTGTCTGTATTGCCGCTCTCGCATGTGCTGGAGCGCGTAGCCATGTACATGTACCTCTACCACGGCATGGCAGTTTATTTTGGCGAGTCGCTGGAAATGATTGGCCCTAATCTGCGCGAAGTGAAACCAACGATCTTTGTCGGCGTGCCGCGGATCTTCGAGAAGATTCTCGCGCGAGTCAAAGAGAAGACCGCCGAGAAAGGCCGCCTCAATGTGGCCGTGCTGAATTGGTCGGTTGTGGTGGGAAAAGAATACGCGAAACTGGCGGTAGCCCATCAAAAGATTCCGGCCCTGCTCGCATTTAAGCACAAGGTGGCGGACAAACTAATCTTTTCAAAAATCCGCCAAGCGCTTGGCGGCCGAATCCGCTTGTTGATTTCCGGCGGAGCCGCTTTGCCCGAAGAGCTTGGGTACATCTACATCGGCGCAGGATTGCCAATCGTGCAAGGCTACGGATTAACTGAAACCTCTCCGGTAATCACCGCGGGAGTCGTAGAAGACAATCGCGTGGGCACCGTAGGAAAGCCGATCAAAAATGTTGAGGTACGAATTGCCGCCGACGGAGAGATTGAAACTCGCGGCCCTAACGTTATGCGTGGCTACTACAACAAGCCCGCCGAAACTCAGGCTGTTATGACTGAGGATGGCTGGTTCAAGACCGGCGACATCGGGACCATCGACGAAGACGGGTTTCTACGTATTACCGATCGGAAGAAAGAGCTCTTTAAGACTTCGGGAGGCAAGTACATCGCGCCCCAGCCAATCGAGCAAATGATCAAAGGCTCGCGCTTTGTAAACCAGGTGGTCTTGATCGGCAACGGCCGCAAGTTTCCGGCTGCCTTAATAGTTCCTAATTGGGAAAGTGTTGAATCCTACGCGCAATTAAAGGGCCTCAAGGGAAACCGCACCGAGCTCTGCAAGAATCCGCGCGTTATTGATCTTTTCGAACGACAGATTGACGGACTCACTCCCGATCTGGCGAATTACGAGCGGGTGAAGAAGATTGCCTTGATCCCCGATGAATTAACTATTGAGGGTGGCGAGTTGACCCCAACAATGAAAGTAAAGCGTCGGGTGGTTGATGAGAAGTATCGGAACGTGATCGACGCGCTTTATGAGGACGCAGAACATTCACCGAAAAGCGGGTAAATGGTGAATGGTAAATAGGAAATGGAAGAACCAGGGCCGGCCGCTCCCAGTATCACCATCTTCCATTCACCATTCATCATTTACCATTCACCATTTACCATTCACCATTTACCAAATCATGGCAGCCTAATCGGCGCCGTGCGTATATGGAAGTGAGCCAGAATTCTGTCAGCCGCTTCCTCGGCCGCCTGGTTCAGATAACGATCACCATAGATGCTGGAAGTTCTGGGGACAGGAATGATGCTCTTGTTTCGCTGCGACCGGCTGTAAGTGCGTCCAGACGTGGTTCGCTTTGCGGTCGTGGGTGCGAAGACCGAGTACTCAATAACGATATTGTTGCGGTTTTCAGTGTTTTGAGAGCCACCGCTCACAGTATCGACCTGCAGCTCAAGCCAGACGACATAGCCTTCCTTTTCAGCCTTTGCCTTTCGTATTGCGTCGCTGCGGTGCATTCCATCTTGCGATACTACTACATGGATCCCCTGAGGCTCGGCAAGCCGATCGGCCAAACTTCGCAGCACACCCTCATAAGCGTACGAAGGTACGTTTGCGAAACCGGTATACCGATCCAGGCCGATAACGAATGTGAGCCGGGGCTTCGGCTTTTCCGAAGATGCCTTTGGTCCGGGCGTCGGTGTTGGTTCAGGAGTTGATACGGGAGGGGGCGTTGACTTTCGCACCTGACGTCCAGACTGCGCCAGGTAAGTCGACGCGCAACTCAACATAAACACAACGGCGAAACCGGCAGCGAGGATGCGCAAGAGTGGCGACTGATTCAGCATGCTGGAGTACTCCGGGATTGATGATGCGGCACATTGTAACACCTGCCTGCGGTATTCCGGGCCTCGTTTGCTAAACTGCACGCCGAGTTTCAGACTACCTTGTCCGACAAGCTTTAGTTTGTCGTTTTCCGTACAGCGTTCGACACACTTTAGTTTGTCGTTTCGCGGGCGGCGTCAAGCCAAAAGCTTATCGGATGGTTCAATGCGCCTCCGTTTAGATAAGGCACTTGCGACCGGGGTCCCCGGCGGGCAGCCCAGCTGGGGTAGCTGTTGACCCGCCGCGCGAGGCGGACAGCTCCGCTTCTAAACGCGTGCTGCTGAAACCATTAATGGGGGATTTTTGCAGTCACTGATCATAACCAGAGTCCGCGATCAGGCACGGGGCATTCGTTCATTCGATCTCATGCCTGAGGGCGAGACAGAACAACATGGTGTTAAGTTTGTCCCGGGTCAGGTTGCGGTGTTGTCGCTAGAAGGGGAAGCGCCGGCTTATTTCGCTTTTGCCGGTGCCCCGGACGACAAGGAACTTGAAGTGCTGGTGAAGCAAAAGATGGGCACCAGCAATTTGATCTTCAACTTGAAGCCGGGGCAAAAGATTAATCTGCTGGACGTTGCCGGCCACGGCTTCGCGCTTGACGATCAGAAAGGCAAAGACCTGGTGTTCGTGGCGATGGGCACCGGCGTTGCGCCTTTGCGATCCGCGCTGCGTCATGTGCTGAAACGTAAAGAGGAGTTTGGCGAGTTTGTGGTGCTTTACGGCGCCCGCACCCCGGACGACTTTTGTTTTCGGGATGAGACGGAAAGTTGGGAGGAGCAGGGCGTTGAGTTGCGGCAGGTTATTTCACGACCCGACGGCCACGACTGGTCTGGACCAACCGGCTACGTCCAATCGCTTCTCGATCACGTGCTGCCGGATTTGAAATCTCCAATCGCACTCATCTGTGGCTCCCGGGAAATGATGGAGCAAACCCGTGACCGTCTCGGCCAGATGGGCTTTGCACCTAATGAGATCTTGACGAACTACTGAGGTCTAACGAGTGGGACCGATAGGACCTATAGGACGTATCGGTCCTATATTCTGTTGACCTAGTATGGCTAGCCTCCATGGCTGTCAACCCTTGCTGAATGAGTGCTCATTCAGTATTATGTGGCCGTTCGTTTATCACCAATTCGAGTCGCAAGAGGCAAATGCGTATTGAAAAAGCTGCAGTCCTGGGCGCGGGTACCATGGGGGCGCAAATTGCCGCGCACCTGGCTAATGCTCGTGTGCCCACCATCCTGCTGGATATTGTCCCGCGCGAATTAACAAAAGAAGAACAGGCCAAAGGTCTGACGCTGGAGTCGAAGGAAGTGCGCAATCGCATTGCTCGATTAGGGCTCGAGGCTGCGAAAAAGGCAAAGCCGGCGGCCTTCTTCACACCTGATGCCGCAACGCTCGTGAGCATTGGCAATTTTGACGATGACCTTGGCAAACTCAAGGACTGCGACTTAATCATTGAGGCGGTGGTTGAGAACTTAGAAATCAAACGGGGTTTGTTTGAACTCGTAGAGCAGCATCGGCGGCCCGCTTCGATAATCGGTTCCAATACCAGCGGCATTCCCATTCGACAGTTGGCCGATGGACGTTCGGAAGATTTTCGCGCCCACTTTCTCGGGGTCCACTTTTTCAATCCTCCTCGTTATCTTCACCTGGTCGAAATTATTCGGACTGAATGGACCAAGCCTGAAGTCTCTTGTTTCCTGTACGGCTTCCTTGATCAGCGACTGGGCAAGGGAGTGGTTTCGGCGAAAGACCAACCAAACTTTATCGCGAATCGCATAGGCACCTTCGGCTCGATGGTCACGATCAAGACTATGTTGGAAGATGGTTACTCAATCGAAGAAGTAGACAAGATCACCGGCCAGGCGGTAGGACGCCCCAAGAGCGCTACCTTTCGCACGTTAGATCTCGTTGGGCTCGATGTGGGTGGTCACGTGATCAAGAATCTTTACGACGCGCTGCCCGAAGATGAAGAGCGCGAAGTGTTCATCGCGCCTGAGTTTCTGACGCAGATGATCGGTCGCGGATTTCTAGGCAACAAAACTAAAAGCGGCTTTTACAAAAGACAGACTGGCGAAGGCGGGAAAAAAGAGATTTGGGCCATAGACCACGCGACACTTGAATATCGCCCGTCGCAGAAGGTGAAGCTGCCCGCGCTCGACGTTGCTAAGAATATCGAAGACTTACCTCAGCGACTTAATGCATTAGTGTGGGGCAAGGACCGCGTGGGCGCGTTTCTTTGGAAAACGATGTCGCGCACTTTCCGTTACACCGCGAACCATATTCCGGAGATCGCTGACACCATAGTCGAAGTAGATCGCGCAATGCGCTGGGGATACAACTGGGAACTGGGCATTTTCGAGACCTGGGACGCTATCGGCGTGGAGAAGTCGGTGGCGCGCATGAAGGAAGAGGGCCAGCCGATTCCAGCCAATGTGCAGAAACTGCTCGACTCAGGCGCCCACTCCTTCTACAAAAAGCATGATGGCCAGAATTTCTACTTCGACTTTGAATCGGAACAGTACCTACCCCTTGCTGATCAGCCCGGCGTAATCGTGCTCAAGTCGATCAAGGACCGCACCGGCGTAATCA
This sequence comes from Pyrinomonadaceae bacterium, assembly GCA_051004635.1. GTDB lineage: Bacteria > Acidobacteriota > Blastocatellia > Pyrinomonadales > Pyrinomonadaceae > PSRF01. The sequence continues at coordinate 12,817 of JBPCKD010000034.1, read as the reverse complement.
AGAAAAACTCAGGGGCGTCGCTCATCGATATCGGCGACGGCGTCGCTTGCCTTGAGTTTCATTCAAAGATGAATGCTATTGGCGGCGACACGTTGCAGATGCTCAAGCAGTCGCTGGCTGAAGTGGAGAAGAATTTCGTTGGCTTGGTGGTCGGAAACCAGGGCGTAAACTTCTCGGTGGGCGCCAACATCATGCTGATGCTGATGGAGGCCCAGGAAGAAAATTGGGAAGAGCTCGATATGATGGGCCGGGCTTTTCAAAACGCCACCATGAGTCTGCGATATTCGCCGAAGCCTGTGGTGGTTGCGCCTTTCAACCTGGTATTTGGCGGGGGCTGCGAAATGGTTCTGCACGGCGACAGAGTGCGCGCGGCAGCCGAGACTTATATTGGCCTGGTTGAAGTGGGAGTTGGCATCATTCCCGCGGGTGGCGGAACGAAGGAGCTGTTGCTGCGCACGCTGGATTCAATTCCGAAAAACGTCGATGATGCCGATCCATTTCCGTTCGTGAAGCGAGCTTTTGAGACAATTGCCCTGGCGAAAGTCGCAACTTCGGCGGAGGAAGCACGCACGCTTGGTTTCCTTTCGGAGGATGACACCATTTCGATGAATGGCGATCGTTTGATTGCTGACGCGAAAAAGGAAGTCCTGGCGTTGGCAGCAAGTGGATACGTGCAGCCGCAGCCACGAACGGACATCCTGGCGCTGGGTAATCCTGCGCTGGCGACGTTGAAACTCGGCATTCACCAGATGAAACGCGGCGGCTATATTTCCGATCACGATGCACTGATTGGTGAAAAGCTGGCACGCATTCTGACGGGCGGCGACTTGAATCATGAAACGCGAGTGTCGGAGCAGTACCTGCTGGATCTCGAACGAGAAGCATTTTTATCGTTGGCGGGAACCAGGAAAACTCAGGAACGCCTTGCAGCAATGTTGAAGACCGGGAAGCCGTTAAGAAATTAATAAGAGAATTCAGGAGACAGAATTCAGAAAACAGGAGAAACCGAAAGGCCGTACGAAACGAGAAGGTCGGAGTCAGAAATCACCCATTGCCGAAAGGATTACGACGAAGCCGCTTAGACGACCCTAGTGGGCAAACACTCTGGAAAGGAGAAGAGACATGCAGCGGCTACCAGCTCGAAGTTTTCAAGACCTGATTGTATGGCAGAAGGCGCATCAGTTTGTATTAGGCGTTTATCGGGTGAGCAGAAAGTTTCCGCGCGAAGAAATTTATGGTTTGACGTCTCAGTTCAGACGGGCAGCGATTTCCATCCCGGCGAACATCGCCGAGGGCTTTAAGAAAAGGGGCCGTGCTGACAAAGTCCGGTTTATGAATATTGCGCAGGGGTCGCTGGAAGAGTGTCGGTATTATCTAATTCTCTCCAAAGATCTGGATTACACAGACACGGCACAGTTGTTTAGACAATTGGAAGAAGTCAGCAAGCTATTAGGCGGCTATTCGGCTGCGATTACAGCTTCTGTATCCTGACTTCTGTATTCTGAATTCTGTATCCTGACTTCTGTATTCTGAATTCTGTTTTCTGAATTCTTTGAGGTATTTATGAAAGACGCATTAATCGTATCCGCAGTTCGCACAGCCGTTGGCAAGGCGCCGAAAGGTACATTGCGAAATACTCGTCCTGACGAAATGGGCGGGGCGGTGATTAAGGAAGCACTCGCGCGTGTTCCGGGTCTTGAGGCATCTGAGATTGAAGACGTGATCATGGGCTGCGCCATGCCGGAAGCGGAGCAGGGAATGAACGTCGCGCGTGCCGCGGCGATCCGGGCCGGCCTGCCGGTTGAGACCAGCGCCATGACAATCAATCGATTCTGTTCATCCGGTCTGCAATCCATCGCGATGGCGGCCGATAGAATCCGCGCCGGCGGCGTGGACACGATCGTGGCTGGTGGACTGGAAACGATGTCCATGATTCCAATGGGCGGTCACATCATTCGGCCCAATCCTTACCTCGTGGAGCATTATCCGGACTTCTATTTGAACATGGGCCTGGCCACCGAAAACGTAGCGCGCAAATACAATGTGAGCCGTGAAGAACAGGATGAGTTTGCTCTGCGCTCGCACCAGCGGGCGGCGGCGGCGCTCGACGCGGACAAGTTTAAGGATGAAACCGTGCCGTTAACCGTGACTTTCGAGGAGTTGGACGAGAAAGGCCGCAAGCAAAAGCGTGAAGTCATCTTTGACCGTGATGAGGGCGTACGGCGGGAGAGCACAATAGAAGGACTCGCGAAGTTGAAGCCGGCCTTCAATGTAAAGGGAACTATAACCGCGGGCAATGCTTCGCAGATGTCTGATGGCGCAGCGGCGGCGGTGGTGATGTCTGAAGAAAGAGCGAAGAGTCTGGGTGTGAAACCGATAGCGCGTTTCGTGGCCTATGCCACGGCGGGGTGCCCACCGGAAGAGATGGGCATTGGGCCAGTATACGCCATCCCGAAAGTCCTAAAATTAGCTGGTCTAACGCTTGATCAAATCGATGTCATCGAACTCAACGAAGCCTTCGCAGCGCAGTCGTTGGCCGTCATCAAGACGCTGGGTCTCGACATCGATAAGGTCAACGTAAATGGCGGCGCGATCGCGCTGGGCCACCCGCTGGGTTGCACCGGCGCGAAATTGACCGCGTCGATCTTGCGCGAGCTCGAACGCCGCAACGGTCGCTATGGAATGGTGACGATGTGCGTAGGCGGCGGCATGGGCGCTGCCGGCATTTTTGAGCGGATTTAGCAAATAGGACCTATTCGACCTATAGGACCTATTGTTTTCTTGGCGTTTAGTTAAATTTCTGAAAGGAAAAATATATGTCAGCCGTAGCCGAACGAAAAGAAGTAATCCAGGGTGGGGCGTTCTTAATCGAAGATCATACGCCGGACGAGATTTTCACGCCCGAAGATTTCACCGAAGAGCATCGCATGATTGCCGAGACGACGCGCCAGTTTGTCGACAACGAAGTCATCCCGCGCACCGGGGAGTTGGAAAAACATGACTGGAAACTCGCGCGCGAACTGGTCCAGAAGGCCGCCGACCTTGGTTTGATTGGGGCAAACGTTCCTGAAGAATACGGCGGCCTCGGACTCGATCAAACGAGCAGCGCGCTGGTAGGTGAGAACATCGGCCGTTCAGCCTCGTTTGCCACCACGCTGGGAGCTGAGAGCGGCATCGGCTTGCTTCCCATCATTTACTTTGGCACTGAAGCGGCCAAACAGAAATACCTTCCGAGGATCGCTTCCGGCGAACTGATCACGGCTTATGCGCTGACAGAAGCAGGTTCAGGGTCCGACGCAATGGCTGCAAAAGCGACGGCTCGGCTAAGCGCGGACGGAACGCATTACCTCCTCAACGGCGAGAAGATGTTCATCACCAACGGCGGCTTTGCCGACATTTTCATCGTTTTTGCAAAAGTTGATGGCGACAAATTTTCTGCGTTTATTGTCGAAAAGCAGGAAGGTGTGTCACCGGGCGCGGAAGAGCACAAGATGGGCATCAAGGGTTCGAGCACAACGCCATTAGTGCTCTCAGATGCCAGGGCGCCGCTTGAGAATTTGCTCGGTGAGGTGGGTAAGGGTCATAAGATCGCCTTCAACATTCTCAACATCGGCCGTTTCAAACTCGGCGCGATGTGTATCGGTGGAATGAAGTTGATGGTGCACGAAGCAACTCGCTACGCCAATGAACGTCACCAGTTTGGTAAATCGATCTCCTCCTTTGGGGCCATTAAGTCCAAGCTCGGCGAGATGGCGATCCGCACGTGGGTGGGCGAGTCGATGATTTATCGCACGGTCGGAATGATCGAAACAGCCATTAGCGACACCACCGACCCTGACGCCAAGCTGAAGGCAATCGAGGAATACTCGGCTGAGTGTTCGATCATCAAAGTAGCCCTCTCTGAATACTGCGACTACGTGGCCGACGAGATGGTTCAAATCTATGGCGGCTATGGCTATTCCGCAGACTATCCTGCTGAACGCGCCTATCGCGACTCGCGCATCAACCGCATCTTCGAAGGCACAAACGAGATCAATCGGATGTTGATTCCGGGCCGGCTGATGAAGAGCGCCCTCAGCGGCAAGTTGAAGTTACTGCCGGCCGCGCAAGCGTTGATGGATGAAGTGTTAACGCCGCAGATGGCCGCGTTTGATGACGATGAAACACCATTAGCAGCCGAACAAAAGCTGGCAAAGAACGGCAAGAAGGTCGCGTTGATGACGCTCGGCACGGCCGCGCAAAAGTACATGATGACACTGGGCGACCAACAGGAAGTGCTCCTGGGCATCGCGGATATCATCATGGACACCTACGCGATGGAGTCGGCAATCCTGCGCGCACAGAAGCTCGCCGCTTCTCAAGGCGAAGATGCGGCGGCCAGGTACATCGACATGACGCGCGTCTTTTGCAACGACGCAGTAGAGCGCATTGAGGCCCGAGCAAAGAACACGCTTGCGGGAATGGCTGAAGGAGATGAGTTGCGTACCTTGCTTGCTGCGTTGAGGCGTTTCACCAAGCTGACGCCGATGAACACCATCACCGCGCGGCAGCGCATCGCCGATGTGCTGATTGGGGCGAATAAGTGGGCGTACTGAAAGACCTGGGGGAAAAGGTAAAGCGACAAGGGTAAGGGAACGGCTATTTTCCTCGTTACTCGTTCCCCTTCCCCCTTACCCTTTTCCCGTTCCCCTTCTTGCTATGCGCATAGTTCCCATCTCACTGCCCACGCCCTTCTACATCGGCCCGGTCAATGTCTATTTGATCGCCGAAGATCCCATCACGCTTATCGACACCGGTCCAAAAACGAAGGAGGCTAACGAAGCTCTACGTGAGGGCCTGAGAAAGGCGCGCATTCGCGTCTCCGATATTCGTCGCATCGTATTGACCCACGCCCACGAAGATCACTGCGGGCTGGCCCGTTCACTCCGCGATGAAGCAAAGGAGGCGGAGGTGCTGGTTCATTCATGGGAAACCGGACATCGCGTCGGCAGGCTCGAATATGAAGAACATCGAACATTGTTAGCGCGTGCGGGTGTGCCGCCGAGTGAAATCGAGAGCATGCGCAAAATGTATGAAGGCGTGCGGCAGTATGCCGATTCATTCGAGACGGACGAATATGGCGAACTGCGGGACGAGGAAGAGCTTGAGTTTTCAAACGGCGCCTTGCGCATCCTCCACACGCCAGGTCACACGCCAGGCTCATGTTCCTTCCTGCGCGAAGCAGACCGCACGGTAATCGCCGGCGATTGCGTGTTGAAGCGCATCACCCCTAACCCTATTCTTTCGCCTGACCCCGTCGATCCATCAAAGCGTTTTGCTTCACTCGCGGAGTATCTGGTTAGCCTGGCGCGTTTGCGCAGCTTTGCGCCAACGCTGGTGCATGGCGGCCACGGCGAGCCGGTGCACGACTTCGAAGAGTTATTTAACCGCTACTTTCGGGCAATCAGGGAGCGTCAGACTGAGGTTATTCGTCTGGTTCCCAAGACCGGCGCCACTGCCTGGGACGTAGCCCAGGAGATGTTTCCGGGGGCTGACGACGTCCACCGATTTCTCGCCGTCTCAGAGGCAGTAGCGCACCTCGACCTGGCGCATTCTGAGGGGAAAATCGCACTCGAACTCGGCGACGGGAAAGAAATCTACCGACCAACCTCTGCCCACTAACCGCCAAGACACACCAAGAAGACAATAGGACCGACCTATAGGACGTTGTCTTGGCATCTTTAGGTTGACTCTTTTTTGGAACCCGCCCGAAACCCACGCGTGTAATCCATCAAAATTCTATCCGGAGGACTCTCTCTCTTATGAACTTCAAAAATGCCTTTTGTTTTCTAGTCTCCCTTCTCTTGACCAGCGGTGTCGTCTTGGCACAACAAGCAACTCCGGCTCCCCCGGGTAGTCCGGGCATGCCGGCCGTTCCAGGTGAACCTCTTGGCGGTTTCTCTCTCTTCATTGAAGGCAGCAGCTTTCTCGGCGTTCATGCCGAGGACGTAAACAAGGAAAACATGGGTCGCTACGGACTGCGCGAGGTCCGCGGCGTCGGGGTTACGCAGGTAGTAAAAGACAGCCCCGCCGAAAAAGCGGGTCTAAAAAAGGATGACGTGATCCTGAGATTTGAGGGCGATAGTGTTACCAGCGTCCGCAAACTCACGCGACTCGTTTCGGAGGTTGCGCCGGATCAAAGCGTCAGGCTCGGGATCAGCCGCGGCGGATCAGAACAGGACGTCTCTGTCACGATTGGAAAACGCGACCAGTCACTTAACGCTTTTCATCGCCTGGAGGGAATGGAAGGACTGAAGGGGCTGGAAGGATTTAAGAACTTTGAAGGATTCAAGAACCTGGAAGGCTTCAAGGGACTGGAGAATTTGAAGGAATTGAAAGTCCCGGGAGCAAACGTTTGGAAATGGGAAAATCAGGGACCCGATGGCTTTGCACTAGCGTTAGGCAACAATCGGCGCATGGGCGTTAATACAGTACAGTTGACCAAACAACTTGCCGACTACTTCGGAATCGCGGATGGCAAGGGAGTGCTTGTTACTGCAGTTTCCGATAACAGTCCGGCAGCGAAGGCGGGAGTTAAGGCGGGCGACGTTATTACCATGGTTGACGGCGAGACGATTGAAGGCCCAGGTGATCTTTCAAGAGCCGTCAATAAGAATAAGGACGGCGAGGTGACGGTGATAATCACCCGTGACAAGAAGCAGCGCACAATCAAACTGACGCCTGAGAAAACTCAGAGTCAGGTGATCCGACCCGGACGTGTTGCGAACCAAGTCATCCGGGATCAAATCCGCACTGCGGTGAGACAGGGTATCGCTAATGGTCAGGTTGTGATTCCCACAATTGCTATACCCACGATTCCGGCGATCAACATTTCAACGCCGCGGATCGAGATGCCGGTCATTCCCGAGATCCGAATCGTTATTCCTGCTATGCCGAAAGTGCGCGTGGTTAGAAGACCCTCGTCGCAGCCTATCTAGCCAACACAAATAAAAAGGGGGCAAGGGGAAAAGGGTAATGGGGAAGAAGCCCCGTTACCTTTTTCTTTTCCCTTTGCCCTTTAACCTTTCCCGCTATTAGACTTTATCGCGGCGGTGCCAGGTTCTTCTTACCTTCCATCGCCGCTTTATAGGCGCCGCCCGGTACGTCACCAACTCTGATCGCCTCGTCAAACTCCTTAGAGGCTTCACTCGTATTTTCGAGAAAGGCGTGGATTCGTCCCATCGCTTCATGAGCGCGGGAGATAAGCGCGCGATCTGTTTCAGGAGAAGCTGCTGCGAGCGCAAGCCTATAATTCCCCAGTGCTCGATTGAGTCGAGTCGACTGCACCTCTTCGTCCGTAGCGTCGGCGGCGGCAAAGCTTGCAGTTTGAGCGAGCGCAAAGAAGATTCGCGGTTCGCCCGAATAGTCTTTGAGCAAATCTTTGAGCCGCGCCTCGGCATTTTCATAGTCTTTGAGACGAAGAGTCTGCTCGATTTCTGTAAGCCTCCTGATGAGCCCGGCAGCCCTGGCCTTTTCGGCGTCTGAGTAGACGGGCGGGTCCACAACAATCTGTCTGGCGGCCAGGCGCGACTGTCGAGCAGCCAGGGCACGTTCGCGCGCCTGAGCGTTTTCAGCGAGACGTCGAGTCTCTCGCGCCGGGTCAAACGACGCCATCATATCGGCGAAGAAGGTGGCGACATCAAAGCCGGAACTCTCGATCCCTTTTAATTGTTCCGCGAAAAAGAAAGCGAGTACAGCGCCGCGTTCATACTCCTCTGCAAGTCTCGCGATGCTTTCATCCTGGATCGCCGCAGTCGCAGCTTGAAAATCTTTTGAGATCGCCTGACGTGCTCCGTCGTCTTTCGTCGCATCGAGTTTGGCTCGAGTTTCGCGCGAGAGTACTTCAATTTTGCTAACTAACTCGAAGCGAGCCTCGGCAGCAGCCACCAGCGACCGCGAGACCGCCACGAAAGGGTCCGGCGTCACGGTAACTCCAGCTTTTTCTCGTTCGACGAGGACCTGTTTGATTTGATCGCGACGATCGGCAATCGCGCGATTAAATCGCACCAGGAGCGGATCAACGACGTATTGCAGGTAACCCCGGCGCAGTTCGGAAGATGCCGGGTCTGTGCCCTCTGGCAGAACAGCGTAATATTCGTCGCCAATTACACGAAAGTTAATTGCTCCCGAAGCACCAAGCAGATCGGGCACGATGAAGAAGCGGCGCTGATGCTCTCGAGTCGTATACCTAAGTGGGCTCTTTTTTCCGGCGGCCGGCGTTTTGACCAGGACGCGCTCCAGGGAATTGGTGATGGGCCGCGTGTGCAAATAAGACAACACCGCTCGGACCATTTCGCTTGTCGGTTTTCTGAGCCGGTCCCCCTCAGCTTGATAGGCACGGGTGTAGCTCACGAGTTTTTCATCAATTCCCGACCGGCGGTAGAACTCTTTCACCAATGGAGCAAAGTCGAGCACTTCAAGCAGACTTCCCGGCAGGTCCTCAGATCGGGCAGGCGCTTCAAGCGATGGGGGTGGTCCAAGTGCAAACGCAAGTGACACATACCGCGCAGCCTGATCAGCCGCACTCGCCGGCGCCGGCAGTCTGTTGCGCTCATAAAAGGTTCGTAAACGACTGCGGAGGTCAGGATCAAGCTCCGCGAGGTCCTTCCTAACTTGCGCGCGGAAGACTGAGGGGTCAGCGCCGGCGGGAGTCGGGTCGAACCCGGCGGCTTCCAGCGCGGCCATCATGATTATTAGACGCGGCTCAGTCGTGAAGGTCACCCCATAATCCGAAAGCTCGAAACTTGCCGCTTCACGTTGTGGGATCTCCGGGCTTGCGGCCGGGCGCGGCGAGGCACCCTGATTTGGGGTAGTTTGCGAATAGGAAACGGCGCAACTGAGGGCTAAGAGAACGTTTAGGAAAATAGTCTTCTTCATAAGATTGCAGACACCAGGTTCGTTCTGGCTTGTTTTAGGTAGTTCCGGGGATTGTTAGAGATGCGCGCCGGGGACGAAACAGATGCCATGCTCCACAAATAGCAGAAGCAAATTAATCGGCACCTTTTCTGCGTCGATGCGCTCGCAACAGCCATAATGTTACTGGATAAGCTATAAGTGAACAAACCACCGAAAGCACCGTGGCGCCGATGGTGAAAGGCCAAACGATTTGCCAGCTTTCGCGAAATACCTTGTGATAGTAATCAGCCGTCAGGAGGTGGGGATTTCTCAGGAGTTCGACGCCTTCGGGAGAAATTCTGAGTGGCCGCCCCAGTAAAAACGCGCCGATTGCATAGGACGTAATGATGATGGGAACCAGTGTCAGAAAGGGGTTGTTGATAAAGGTCCCGCTGTAGATCGCCAGCTTGTTAAAGCGGAAAATGAAAGCGATGGAAGTGGCCAGGATTGTGTGAAGGCCGAGGAACGGTGAAAAGGCAACAAAGACTCCGATTGAAAAAGCGAGCGCCGTTCGCTCAGGTGGATCGTCCAGCGCGAGCAAACGGCGAAAGGTGGCACGAAACATTATGTAGGACAGGCATTCCTGCCTGTCGTTTGGCTCGTTAGGCAAGGACGGGACAGGCAGGAATGCCTGTCCTACCTACTTAAAGCTATTCAAGGCTTCCGCTTCGTTGTCGTATGAATCAAACACGGTGAGGAGCTTAGTTATTACCAAAAGGTCACGAATCTTATCCGTAAGACTCAATAGCTTGAGTTGTCCGCCCTCTCGGCTGATCGTCGTATAGTTGGCAATTAGTTCACCAATCCCACTCGAATCTATATTCTTCACCCTAGCGAGATTGAGAAGAATCTTCTTTTTGCCCTCGTCATTCAGCCCACGAATGGAGTTACGGAGCGAGACGGCGCCTTCACCCATTCTTACCGAGCCACTCATATCCAGAATTGTTACGTCGCCTGCCTGACGCTCGTTGAGTTCGAGTTCTGCCATCTCTTCATCTCCCTTGAATTCTCCGGCAAACTTTCCGGTTGTCGTGCTGCGGTTGTGATCGTCTGCGACGGCGAGATTATTGTTTGTCGGACCCGCGGACTAGCATTCCGGCCCCTTCTCCGCCGCGGACCCCCCGCTTCACTTAAAGCTGGCGAGTGCCTCTTCTTCGCTGTCGTACACGTCAAAAACGGTAAGCAGTTTGGTAATCGTCAACAGGTCCTGAAGTTTTTGCGTGAGATTGAGGAGCTTTAACTCGCCACCCTCTTTATTAATCGCTGTATAGCTGGAGACCAGCTCTCCGATGCCACTCGAATCGATGTAGCCCACCTTGGCGAGATTAAGAAGAATCTTTTTCTTCCCTTCTTCCAGCAGCCGGCGGATGGCGGTACGAAGGGCCACGCTGCCTTCGCCAATGGTAATCTTGCCATCCATATCCAGAATCGTGACATCGCCAACGTGGCGCTCCGAGATGTTTAACTCAGCCATTTTTAGCAATCTCCTTTAAAGATTTGCGACCTGATTTCGATTACGACCGTTGCGTCGGGGGTTATCGGCAGCACACCTGCCACCAATGAAAATCGCAAATCGCAATCACGATTCAAATAGTACTCATAGTTTCTTGGTCATGCGCACGATAGTTCCACCTTTTGGATCCGCTGACCACTCGACCTCATCCATGAAGTTACGCATGAAAAAAATGCCACGCCCGGAAGTTTTTAGAATGTTCTCTTCTATGGTCGGATCGGGGATGTCGCTCGGATTGAACCCAGGTCCCTGGTCGTGCACTGTGATCTCGAAAGAGCCGGGAAAACTCTTCAGGCCGACATCAACAAACTTTGTTTCGTCGAGCTTGTTTCCGTGAGACACGGCATTGGTTACCGCTTCCCGCACAGCCATATCGATTCCAAAAAGAGCGTCATCGCCGACACCTGCGCGGCTTAGGAATTCAGAAACTGCAGCAGCGGCCTGGTTAACAGCCTCAACACGGCTGGGGAATCTGAGTTCAATCGTCTCTAGAGTCACAATTAAAAGACATGGCCGATCCAAGAGCCAAAGTGTTGGGTCTCGGCTGTTTCTGTGAAACTCCAAAAGCTACCCGGAAGACCGAGGGTTTAACATGCTGGCGTGCCGCGTGTCAAGAAGCTCTCACCGCAAGGTAGTGATGCAGTTTGAGCGCTTGCTCTTAGTACAACGAGAGGTATCGTGAAGTCAGTGCCAGCTCATGGGACCGCACCTATCGCAATTCGGCTGGGCAAACTGCATCAGGGTAAGAGCTTTCATTGACTACCTGTCAGCTTTCCTGATCTATATTAGAGCCGCGCGTCACGTCCGGTTTACCGACTACAGCATGAACCGCAGCCGTCACATCATCATCACCGGCTTTATGGGATCGGGCAAAACCACCGTTGCCCTGGGGCTGGCCCGTATTTTGTGCTGCCAGATGCTGGATTTGGATCATGTGATCGCTGAACAAGAAGGTCGGACAGCGAGGGAAATCATTGAGCAGGACGGGGAGGACTCGTTTCGCGAAATAGAAACACGTAACCTGCGTCAGGTTTTGGAAAGCAGTTTACCTGGCGTCATGGCTCTGGGCGGCGGCGCCTGGACTCTCGAGCGAAACCGGAATCTTATAGACCAACACAATGGCGTAACAGTTTGGCTCGATGCGCCATTTGGGCTTTGCTGGGACAGAATTATCAGCAGCGGAGGCGGTCGTCCGCTCGCCCGTGACGAAGCGCAGGCCCAAATGTTATACGCTGCGCGGAGACAGCAATATGCGATTGCAAAATTGCACGTCCAGGTAGTCGGTAACAAGTCCACTGATAATATCGCAGCGGAGATAGCCGAAGCCTTAGGCCTTTCCGATAAACAGTAGCTCGCTGCTGAAAAGGGTGCCCGTTAAATGAAGAAGAATACGATCCACGAAGAAACACGAAATGACTCGAACTAATGCTTTTTTTCGTGCCGCTTTGTGTGAGTTCGTGGATCGGTTTTGCTTTTCATCAACCAACTAAGAAGAGCAACGAAGGGAACATATGTCGCGTGACGACAGAGGGCTGCTTCAGGCTTTGCTTGGCGACGGCCGGCCGCTGCTGCTCTTCAGTGGTTTGATACTGGTTCTTGCCGGCGGGTTCGCGTTGTTCCTTTCAGCCAGCAAACACTTTCTGCCTCACGACGTTCACTATCTCGGCATGACCGCCGAGGAGCTTTGCAGGATCGCCGATTGCCGAATCGTTTACTTCATGTTCCACGATCGGGTTGCATTTGGCGGAGCACTGATTGCGATCGGGGCGCTCTACATGTGGCTGGCTGAGTTTCCTCTGCGCCAGCGCAAAGCCTGGGCCTGGTGGCTGTTTATCGTGAGCGGCATCGGCGGCTTTGGTAGTTTCCTCGCGTACTTGGGTTATGGCTACCTGGATACATGGCACGGCGCAGCTACGCTACTGCTCTTTCCTTGTTTCCTGATTGGTTTAGTAAGAACCCGCTCGTTTCTGGAACCGCCACGCGGGATCAGCTCCCTTTTGATATCTGGCGCCCGCACTCCCTGGCTGTCTCCATTCGGAGTAGGGCGGGCGCTTCTGCTAGCCACTGCCGCCGGTATGATTGCCGGTGGTTTTACCGTGATGACCTTCGGCATGACGCGAGTCTTTGTGCCGCAGGATTTGATCTTTATGGGTCTTGAAAGAGCGGATCTCCAAAGCATCAGCGACCGCCTGATACCTCTAATCGCCCATGACCGAGCTGGCTTTGGCGGCGCAATTTGTACGGCAGGAATCACCGTCTTCTTTTGCGTTTGGTGTGGCACACCGTCGCGAAGTCTCTGGCAAATATTGTGTGTTGCCGGAGTCTTAGGGTTTGCCGCGGCGATCGGCGTACATCCGATTGTCGGTTACA
>JBPCKD010000033.1:0-117219 GCA_051004635.1 Pyrinomonadaceae bacterium | reverse complement strand
GGTGTTACCGCGCCACCCCCCAATGAAACGACGGCAACAGCAACCGCGCCCGCGCCCGGCGACGTACCGTCTGTCGGTCTTACGCAGCAAATGTCAGAGGCCGCGCTCGATCTCGTCCAATTGCTTCTCAGAGCGATTGGGTAAGGGGTAGGCAAATCGGTAAGTACCTGGACAGCCATTTAATCTGCACCTCCGCTTTGGCAGTTTTGGCAGTTACCGTATAGCTACTTTCCCGGCGGGCCCTCACAACTTAAACAAAAATAGCGGCCTCACGGCAGCAGGGGGTAGTGTGTCTCCAGATCCCGAAGCATCCTGCTTTGTTCTCCATGCTATTTCACGATGCAGTAACAACGGATTAACCTCCAGGGCTCCGTGAAACAAGTCCGCGATTTGTTGTTTTTTGAGTAAAGTTTTGACAGAGATCACGATCCACGAAATGACACGAACTAACACGAATTGCGTTGGTGTCTGTTCGTGGAATTTTGTGGATCTTCCTCTTCGGCTACGGCTCGCAGCCGTGCTATGCATTCGTGCTTCGTTTTTCGCGGGCTACGGCGAGAAAGGCTCGGGCGGCATGTGAAAGAGTTGCGCCCTTGCGATAGATCAAGTGGATGCCTCGTTCCAGTCGCATCTCGCGCACAGTCAAAGCCACGACCTGTTTACGCGCTATCTCTGACTGTGCCGTCAAACGCGGCACCAGGGCCACGCCCATCCCTTGTTCCACGAATCGCTTGATTGCTTCGAGCGTGGGCATCTCCATCGAGATGTTGAGCGGCGTCTTGTACTTCTCAAAAGTGCGAACGACTTTTTCTCGATAGGGTGAGGAAACATTGTGGGCAATGAACGACTCCGCCCCCAGCTCCTTTACGGAAACCATCTCCTTGTTGGCCTCCTTGTTTGCAAGGGGGTGGTCCGGCGCCACGATCAGCGCCAATTCATCTGTCATCACCGGAACCGAAGCGATTGAGGAATCGCTCGGCTTGTAGGAAACAACTCCAATCTCAAACTCACGCCCCAGAATTTCTGACGGGATGCGGCTGGCCAGGCCCCTCTTCACCTCTATCTTGATATGAGGATGGCGCGCACGGAAAACGGGAAGCACTGGCAAAAGATACATGACCGTGTATTCGTTGGCGCTGAGCGTGAGTTTTCCACGGTGCAGATCCTTCAGTTCTTTGATGGCTGTGTGCGCGCCCTGGCGCAGATTGAGCATCTGCTGCGCAAATTCGTGAAGCACTCGACCCGCCGCTGTCAACGTGCCGTCTTTGGAGGAACGGTCGAATAGAGGCTCACCAAGCTCGACCTCCAGCCGCCGTATTGCCTGACTTACGGCCGGCTGCGTTCGATGCAGCGCCCGGGCCGCGCGCGAAAAGCTTTGCTCCTGAGCAACGGTTACCAGCACCTCAAGTTGATTTATGTCCATTCATCTCCTCCGGCAGGGGAAGTTATGACCGCCCACGCCACTGGTTATCGTATCATAATTAGTTATTCTTCTATAAAGATAATAACTTTGACTTTGAGGACCATAGCCCTTAGCATTACCCCTTCGATTAATGGAGGCCTGCTTGATGAGTACAGATAAAATCGCAATCTTCGACACAACCTTGCGCGACGGCGAACAGTCTCCCGGCTGTTCCATGAACCTGGAGGAAAAGCTGCGGATGGCCAGGCAGCTCGAGCTTCTGGGCGTCGACATTATCGAAGCGGGATTCCCAATTGCTTCTGAAGGCGATTTTGTGGCAGTTAAAGCTGTCGCGGCTGCCTGTCGAAAGGTGACTGTCGCGGCGCTTTGCCGCACGTCTGAACTCGACGTAGCTCGCGCGGCGGAGGCTTTGGCCGACGCTGCCCATCCACGCATTCATACGTTTTGCGCGACTTCCGACATTCACCTCGAACACAAACTGCGAAAGACTCGCAGCGAAGTTATCGAAATGACGCGGGCGTCTGTGCGGATGGCGCGAAATTTCGCGGAAGAGGTGGAGTTCTCGGCGGAAGACGCGACCCGCAGCGACGTGGATTATCTTTGCGAGGTTCTCGCGGTGGCCGTGGATGAAGGGGCCTCGGTTATTAATGTCCCTGACACCGTGGGTTACACGCTTCCGTCAGAATACGCGCGGCTGGTGGCCACGGTCCGCGAGCGAGTGGTTGGCGATAGAGACGTAACCATTAGCGTTCACTGTCACAACGATCTTGGACTCGCGGTCGCGAATAGTCTGGCCGCGATCGAGGCAGGGGCACGGCAGGTTGAGTGTACGATAAACGGAATCGGCGAGCGTGCCGGGAATGCCTCGCTGGAAGAATTAGTGATGGCTATGCGTGTTCGCGCCGACCAGTTGTCATTTGAAAACAACGTAGACACGCGCCAGCTTTATCCGACCAGCCAGTTGCTGTCGGCAATCATTGGATCCGAGGTGCAGCCTAACAAAGCAATCGTAGGCCGCAACGCCTTCGCCCACGAGGCCGGCATTCACCAGCATGGCGTAATCAACAATCCGCTTTGTTACGAGATCATGACTCCCGAATCCGTGGGTGTGACTAATAATAGTCTTGTCTTAGGCAAGCATTCCGGCCGCCATGCCCTCGCTCTGCGTTACGAAGATCTTGGTTATTTCCTAACCCCCACCGAACTCAATGGAGCCTATTGCCGCTTTACCGAACTAGCCGATCGCAAAAAGCGAATCTACGATCAGGATCTCATCTCCCTGCTCTCGGCTGAGACAAGAACACGGCCCGAGATAGCGATTATCGAGACTGTTGGCCCGCGGCCCGCCGTGGGTGCGCCCAGTTATCGCTAGCGCCTGAGCCGCCTGCGCTCCCTGTTAGATCCAAGCGAAGGCTTCAAAATGCATGAACACCGGGATGCCTCTGGTTTTTGAAGAATTTCCATTGAACAATTCCAGTTTGCGCTTCGTATTTCTCGCCCGGAGGGTAATAACGAAATGCGCGATCCATTTACAGCCGGAATTCTTAGTTTCTTGATACCTGGCGTGGGCCAGCTTTACAACGGGCGAATTCTCGCGGGAATACTTTGGTTGATCGTCACCCCCGGCTTCTGGATTGGGACGGGCGGCACGCTGGGATGGATTTGTCACGTTATCGCTGCCTACACTGCTTATTCATACGCGAAAGATCATCCCATTCGCACCTGAACTAAAGGGCGATGCCGACAACAACGGCAGCGCCCTTTTTGCTCTTCCATGGTTGAGTTCTATTAGCTCTGTGGTGTAGCCAACTACCTTACCTCTTTCCCCGCTTCTTATCGCCATCCTCAGGCGGACCTTTCGGTCCCCAGTAATATTTATTGATAACCAATTGGTAGGAACCGATCGCAAACGCGACAGCGACGATCAATATTATGATGAGGACAGTCTCTGGACTCTTGAGCATGAGTGTATTGTTAGGCGAAGGTTAGGGAGAGTCAAGCAATTGAATTCCAGGTGATGTGTGAGTAAGCGGGGATGACGATTGAAGAGTTTCTCCGGTATCTTAAGTACGCGAGTTAAACAAATCCGCGCCGAACGTGGTTGTCTCAATGGCTACGATTGACTCAGTTTCTGAAAATCCGTTGCGCGCCGGCATGCGGCTCGAGCCTACTGCTCCAGCGTGCGCCATGGTCATCTTTGGAGCGACGGGCGACCTGACGAGGCGCAAACTTCTTCCAGCTCTTTACCGCTTATCGCAACAGCGGGTTGTTCCGAGTGAATTTGCCGTTTTGGGCACTGCCCGTCACACGCAGAGCGATGACGAGTTTCGCTCAGCCATGAAGGAAGCCGTGGCCCAGTTTGGCCATGAAGACTCGCTGGACGAATCCACGTGGCAGAGTTTTGCCAAACGCCTCTTCTATCTCGGAGGTGATTTTAACGATCCGGCGCTCTATCAGAAGTTGAAGAAAAAGCTCGAGGAGATTGACCACGAATACGACACTCAAGGCAATCGCATTTTCTATCTGGCAACCGCCCCCGACTACTTCGGATTGATCGCCAGGCAACTAGGTGAAGCAGGCATTGCCAAACCAAAAAAGAAAGCCTGGACGCGGATCATCGTCGAGAAGCCTTTCGGTCACGATCTGGAAAGCGCGCGTGCTCTCAACAAAGAACTGGCCAGAGTTTTCGATGAGAAACAGATTTATCGAATTGATCATTATCTCGGCAAAGAGACCGTTCAGAATCTCCTCGCCTTCCGATTTGCAAACAGCATCTTCGAGCCTTTGTGGAACCGGCAATACATCGATCACATTCAGATAACAAATGCCGAGACGATCGGTGTTGAAGGTCGAGGCGCTTACTATGAAAAGGCCGGCGCGTTGCGCGACATGATTCAGAATCATGTGTTTCAGGTCACCTCTCTGATTGCCATGGAGCCGCCGGCATCGTTGTCGGCTAATAGTGTGCGCGACGAGAAGTTTAAGGCGATGCAATCTGTGCGGCCATTTCCTCCGGAGCTGATTGATGAGTTTGCCCTACGCGGGCAATACGGGCCGGGCATTGTCCTGGGCGATAAAGTCCCCGGATATCGTGAAGAGCCCGGCGTCGATCCCAACTCTTCCACCGAAACGTTTGCGGCGCTCAAACTGCATATCGACAATTGGCGCTGGTCCGGGGTGCCCATCTACCTGCGCTCAGGCAAGCGGTTGCAGAAACACGTTACCGAGATCGCAATACAATTCAAGGACGTTCCGCACCGGCTATTCACCGACTCTGATTCGCCGCTGGAACCCAACGTCTTAGTAATTCGCATACAACCCAACGAAGGAATCACGCTGCGGTTTGGCGCGAAGCTGCCCGGGCAGGCGATGCGCATCCGTGCAGTCAGCATGGACTTTCGGTATGGCTCGTCTTTCGGGGTCAAATCGCCGGAGGCCTACGAGCGATTGCTGCTTGATTGCATGCTCGGTGATTCCACGCTTTATGCACGGCGGGACATGGTCGAGCGGGGTTGGGAAATCGTGGCGCCTATCCTCGAGGCCTGGAAAAAACCCGCAAGTGATTTCCCAAACTATGAAGCAGGTTCATGGGGACCGCGAGCAGCTTTTGAGTTGATAGAGCGCGATCGAAGACAATGGCGGAAACTCTAAATTGGTCTTAGGACGTTGGTCTTGGGTCTTTGGACTTTGGTCGGTGAGGTTCGCACTTAGCAAAAACTTCGTATCACAGAGCAAAGGCCAAAGACCCAAGACCCAAGACCAAAAGCGACTAGCTTTTTATGCAACTGATTCAAATTGAGAAAACTCTCGACGTAGCAATTGTCGAACGCCAGCTCGCTGAACTCTGGAAACAGACGTCAGATGATCGTGAGACGGACGACGAGGCGGCGGTGTTACGTGCCAGGGTTGCGAATCTGCTTGTCTTTGTGTCCACCGACGAATTATTGGAAGAGGTGCATCAGATGCTGCCCGAGCTAACTGCCATCCATCCGAGTCGCGTGCTGATGATGCTCGGGGATCGAGGCGCAGCGGATCTCGACATCGAGATGGGGGTGGGGTCGCTCCTTCAAACCGACAAACGCGGCGGTAGGAAGCGACTCTGCTGCGAGGAAGTCACGTTGAAGGCTCAGGGCAATTTCGTGGTTGAACTTCCGAGTGCAACACTCCCGCTGCTCGTTTCCGATCTCACTACCTTCCTCTGGTGGCGCGATGCAGTGCAAGTTACGGATAAAGTTTTCGACACATTGCTCCGGGCGACCGACCGTCTGGTAATAGATTCCGCTGAGTTTGAGAATCCGCGCGCCAATCTTGGTGAAATAAATAAACTCTTCGCCCAGGAAAACCAGAAAGGCCAGGGTCAGGTCGGAATTAGCGATCTCAACTGGGCGAGGCTCACCTTGTGGCGCGGGCTGCTGGCAGATTTTTATGATGTCCCGGCATACCAGGAGCGGCTGGATGAAATTGACTATGTCCGGATCGATTACGTCGCGCCTGAGCGGCAACCCACCACCGTTGCTACGCAGGCGCTGCTAATTGCTGGATGGCTGGCAAGCCGGTTGGGATGGAGCCTGCCAAGCGATCAAACGCCTGGGGAGGACAATGAAACTCTTTCATTCAAGTTCTCAGGCAAGGCTCGGGACAGTGGCTCGACTAAGGAGCAGGGCAGTAGCGTGGATCGGGGCAGTAGCCCGACTGTAAAGGAGGGTTCCCGTGATCGCGAAATAACACTGGAACTCAGTCGCGTGAAGCACGGCGAGCACCTGCCCGGAAAACTAATTCGGGTTGAGCTGCGAATGAATGCTGACAAGCCGGCGTCATTCACGGTCACCCGCAGCGCGGATAATCTGCATCTGCTGGCGGAAGCTAAGTTAGGACCACATGTTCATCGGGGCCGTGTGCTGCCGGTGAGAAACCGCAGCGCGGCGCAACTGCTTAGTCGCGAGATGGAGATTCTCTGCAACGACAGAATCTACGAAGAAGCGTTAGCTATAGCGACAAACCTACTTAATAGTTCGATGTCACCTTCTGGTTAGGACGCGTACAGTCATGCCAGAATTCTTGCTAGAAATGAAATCCTTGCTATGACTGGCAACCTTGGTCCGAAGCACCCGCAGACTCCCAGTAGTCTGCGGGTGCTTCTCTGTCTGCACATCATTTCTGAATCTCGAGCGCGTTCGTAGTTGGGTTGAATGCTTTGCCGATGGGTTACTTAGCTGCCTTCGTTATCACCAGGTCGCTACCGCTGTCTTATCAGAAACGGGAGCGGTAGCGACGGGGTCGTAACACTAAAGGCCACACCATCGAAGACTAAACCCGGTCGCTACCGCTCCCGGTTCTGATAAGGTTGCGCCGGTTTTTTTTCCGGAGGCACAGCGCGCGGAATATCACCGTCGTCGGGTGGATTCTGAGCTTGAATCTTTGGTGGGCCCCCACGCAGTGCGGGCGGCAGGCTTGGAGTCGGAATGCTGACGGTGGCAATGGGATCCGTTCGACGAAGAATCGCTCCGCCCCGACCGGCCACCCAAATGTTGTAACCCCCTCGATAGGCGACGGAAAAAAGCGGAGCACTGGTGATGGTAGGCTGAATCTCCCACGTTGCACCGCCGTCTTTACTGTTTAGAATTCTTCCCTGATCGCCGGTTATGAGTATGTCGTCACGGCCGCCGAGCGCCACCGCAAAAAGATTGCTGGTGAAACCGCTCTCCAGATCTTTCCAGGTTGCACCGCCGTCATCGGTCCGCAGAATGGTTCCGCGCTCTCCCACAGCGTACCCTCGCTGAGCGTCGGCAAAAGCAACAGCGTAGAGCCATTCCTTCAAATTTTTGTCAACCCGTTTCCACGTCTCGCCGGCGTCTTCAGTGCGCAGGATCGTTCCCTTGGAGCCGACGGCAACTCCATGCTGTTGATCCGTGAAACTCACGTCCTCGAGCCAACTGAAAGTATTTGCATTTTGAAAGTGCCACGTGGCGCCGCCGTCTTTCGTGTGCAAAATCATTCCTCGCGCTCCCACCGCCCATCCGCTCTCGGGTGAAACGAAGTCAACGCTGAAAAGATCTTCCCGGCCTTCGATCGCGACAGGTGTCCAGGTCACGCCGCCATTCACTGTGCGTATTATTGTTCCACGGTCCCCAACCGCGAACCCGTTCTTCTGATTTACGAACTTGATTGAATTGAGTTGATTCCCAGTTCCTGACGGACGCACGGTCCAGTTCTTTCCGCTTGAGCTGGTGAAGAGAATTTTCCCCCGCGCGCCTACGGCCCAACCGTGAGAGTTATCGTAAAAATAAATGTCGGATAGATCTTCGCGACCGCCTTCCGTAAGGCGACGCCAGGAAAGTCCGCCATCGTCGGTACGCACCACCAGACCGTCCGCGCCGGCCGCCCAACCAACAAACTCATCTGCAAAATGCACCGTGTTAAGTTTGGGACTGGTGCGAACGTTGACCGGCAACCAGATGTTGCCACCGTCTCCCGTCGTCAGCACTAACCCGCGGTCCCCCGAGGCCCAGCCGTGTTTTTCATCCGTAAACGAAACTGAGAAGAGGTCCGTCGTAACCAGCGTGCTAAGGGAACGCCATGTCACACCTCCGTCATCGGTTTGGAGAACGGTACCCTGGTAACCGACTACCACCGCCCGTTGGGCGGAAACAAAAGAGACGCTGGTGAGTGAGAGGTTGCTCAGACCGGTGTGCGGCTTCCAGTCAGCACCGCCGCTATTTGTTACCAGCAGGGTTCCTCGCGAACCGACTGCGATGCCTGTCTTCGTGTCGTGAAATGCAACTGAGAACAGGTGGGCCGAGGTGTGCGAAGTCTGAGGCTTCCAGGTCACACCGCCATCGGTTGTCGAGACGATGGCGCCGAAGGTTCCGACTGCCCACCCCTGCAGCGGATTATCCGGCGCGAACGTTACGCAAAAAAGATGATCTCTCGTGCCGGTCGTTCTGGGGATCCACTTGCTGCCGCTGTTGGCCGTAGTAAGAATCACACCGCGCGCTCCGGAAATCACTGCACGTGATTTGTCCTTAACATAAAGTCCATAGAGTGTGGTGCTGGCCTGCGAGATTTGCGTTTCCCATTCAAAGCCCCCGTTGCGCGTTCGCAGAATTGCTCCGTCGCTCCCAACCGCCCAGCCATATTTCTTATCGGCTGTGAATTTGATTGAGTTAATTGTATTGCCCTGTGGCAAAGGGTTCTGCCACTGCCAACCGGGCGGCTGCTGGGCCAGCGTCGGCGCGGGAAGTGCCAAAACAAAACAAACGCACCCCAGCCACACTGTCCCATGCCATTGCAGAGCATGCGAACTAAAAAACAGCCTGATAGTTATCCAAACGAAGCTCATTAGTTGCTGGGACGGACGAGGTTGCTTATACCGGGGAAACTTCAAGGTTAAAGAAGGCAGAATTATAGAGATCATGGACCGTGAAAGCGAGTCGTCGATGCAAAGGCAGGTGGCCTATTTCAGATTTTCTGTGCGGTCTCTGTGTTCTCTGCGACTCTGTGGCCAATTCTTCGGTAAGAGACGCAGTGTGTTTTCTGCTTGATCCGGTTTGCTTAAGGCAGTCCTGACCATTATAATGCGCCAAATTTCAAGCAGGCTTGTAATCTGGCAGGATTATTAGTGAAGTCCGCGCCCCGCGACTTAATAAGGCGAACCTAACCGAAACCAAACTCTTAATGTCAACTCCAATCAGGTGGAAACAGCGCGGTCGTGTCCCGTCTTTGAGTGGTAGGCCGGAAACGCCTCTGCGCGCCCTCGCGCTTAATCTAAGTGAAGCAGCGCGTTCGGCGCTAACAGAGCCTTTTCGACTCACTATCGAACACCACCAGATTCACCTTCGGCGTTTGCCACCAGCTTTTGATGGCTTCCGCATAGTTCAGCTTTCAGACATCCACCACAGTCCATTTACCAGCCGAGCGCAAATCGAACGTGCAGTTGAGACGGCCAATGGCCTGCAACCTGACATCGTGGCGCTAACCGGTGATTACATTTCCAAGGAGCGCCGATATGCCGCACCCTGCGCTGAATTGCTGGGGAAGCTGCGCGCGCGCCACGGCGTCTTCGCCGTCCTGGGCAATCACGATCACTGGACCGATGCGGCCTTGATCACTGACCTCTTCCGGGCCGAAGGGATGACGGTATTGGTGAATCAGGGAATGCGTTTCGAAATGAAGGGCGCCGCTCTGTGGCTCGCGGGCGTAGACGACACGATGGTAGGCCTGGAAGATTTACCACTGGCGTTGGCGGGCTCTCGAGCAGACGAATTGAAGCTGCTGCTCGCTCATAATCCGATCATCCTGCGGCGCGCGGCGCGCGCCGGAGTTGACCTGGTCCTTAGCGGCCACACACATGGAGGCCAGGTTAGTCTTCGTTCAGAGCGCAGCGCATCAGGCCGGCCGCGGCGACGTTTACTGCGAGGGTTGGCACGC
Source organism: Pyrinomonadaceae bacterium (assembly GCA_051004635.1). Classification (GTDB taxonomy): domain Bacteria; phylum Acidobacteriota; class Blastocatellia; order Pyrinomonadales; family Pyrinomonadaceae; genus PSRF01. Next base: position 107,369 of record JBPCKD010000033.1, on the reverse strand, counting down.
CAGGGCGAAACGCAGATCTACGTAACGAGGGGTCTTGGAACCGTTGTTTTGCCAGTTCGTTTTGGCTGTCCCCCCGAGGTTTCACTACTGGAACTCCGATGCGCCAGCTCAGGCCGCCTTTTTTGACGCCCAGCGTAGACATTTGAATCAATCGTTGACGTAACCTGTTCGCTTGCGGCGTAGAATGCCCGGACTCCCAACGCGGCAGTTTGCGCTACAAATTCCTTCATGTCCTCCCGAATTCTTACTGTTCCCAACCTGCTCACCGTCTTCAGGATGGTGCTCATTCCTGTTTTTGTCACACTTCTTTTCTATCAGAGATTTGTTCTCGCCCTGGCTGTTTTCGTCGTGGCAGGGCTCACTGATGGCCTCGATGGCCTACTCGCCCGTCGCTTTGATCAGCAGTCGCAACTCGGCACTATCCTCGATCCGATTGCCGATAAACTTATGCTGGTGACGGCCTTTATCGTGCTGTCGATGCGGAGTGTCTTTCCGCAGCCGATACCCAGCCACTTGCCGGTGCCTTTTTGGGTAACGGTCGCCGTGATTAGCCGCGACGTTTTTATCATTGTCGGTGCGGCGGCAATCAACATCATGACCGGCTTTCGAGGTTTCCGTCCCTCCTGGCTAGGTAAGCTCAACACGACCGTCCAGATTGTCGGAATAACGGCCATCATGTTCGCTGCCAGCGTGCCCTACTACACGGGCTACTACCTCCCAACCGTTTATGCGACGGTGTTCACCCTCGCCGTGTTCTCCGGTCTCCACTACGTCTTCTTTGTTTCCAGGCTCATGAATGAAGACCGAAAACCGTCCTCTCCGGGTGAAACCCCCTCGGAAACCCCGGCAAACTAGCCAATTGTCCGCCCTCCCAGACCCTCCTCAGCAAAGTTGACAACCCAAGACTCAGGTATTATATTACCCTCCCATTCAACCAGAATTGCGGGTGATACGAATAGGTTAGTTTCAATAGCTCGTGGAATGCTGAATGGGTGCCCTGGACCTCGGGTTTCCCGGCAGCAACGCTGGGATGACAAGCGAGCAAGCCCGGCTGGGGCGCTGTTAGCGGGCTAAATATCGTTTTGGAGAACAAAAAGAGATGAGCAAGATCATAGGAATTGACTTGGGGACGACCAACTCCGTAGTGGCAGTCATGGAGGGCGGTGAACCAACCGTCATAACGAATTCAGAAGGCGGACGCACCACCCCCTCGGTAGTAGCGTTCACCAAGGACGGCAGCCGGCTGGTTGGCCAGGTGGCTAAGCGCCAGGCGGTTACCAATCCGGAGAATACAGTTTATTCAATCAAAAGATTTATGGGGCGGCGCTTTGACGAAGTGACCGAAGAGATCAAGCAAGTCCCTTACAAGGTAAAGGCCGCTGGCAGCGGCGATGTACGTATTGAAGCGGGAGGCAAAGAATGGAGCCCGCCGGAGATTTCCGCGATCATTCTGCAAAAGATGAAGCAGTCCGCCGAGGACTACCTGGGCCAAAAAGTGGACAAGGCGGTGATTACCGTTCCGGCTTACTTCAACGATGCACAGCGCCAGGCGACCAAAGACGCAGGCAAGATTGCCGGCCTGGAAGTGATGCGCATCGTGAATGAACCCACTGCGGCCGCACTGGCTTACGGTCTCGATAAGAAGAAAGACGAGACTATCGCGGTGTTCGACTTCGGTGGCGGTACGTTTGATATCTCGATCCTTGAAGTAGGCGAGGGCGTAGTTGAAGTAAAGTCGACAAACGGCGACACCCATCTGGGCGGCGACGACATAGATGAACGCCTGATCGAATGGATCATTGAAGAATTCAAGAAGGACCAGGGCATCGATCTTTCAAATGACAAGATGGCTTTGCAACGGCTCAAAGAAGCTGCCGAAAAAGCAAAGATCGAACTCTCCAGTACGATGGAGACGGAAATCAATCTTCCTTTCGTCACAGCCGATCAGTCGGGTCCGAAGCATCTGGCAATGAAACTAACGCGCTCGAAATTCGAGCAGTTGGCCGAGCCGATTCTTGCGCGTCTCCAGGCGCCGGTGCAGCAGGCAATAAAGGACTCCGGGGTTGAAGCCAAAAAGATCGATGAGGTGGTGTTGGTAGGTGGTTCGACGCGCATTCCCAAAGTGCAGCAGATGGTGAAAGATCTGTTTGGCAAAGAGCCGAACAAGAGTGTGAACCCTGACGAAGTAGTCGCTATCGGTGCAGCCGTTCAGGCGGGTGTGTTGTCAGGTGAGAAGACAGACATTCTACTGCTCGACGTTACTCCGCTTAGCCTCGGCATTGAAACACTTGGTGGAGTTTTCACGAAACTCATCGAGCGCAACACGACAATCCCTACTCGCAAGTCGGAGATATTCTCGACGGCTTCGGATAATCAAACCTCAGTGGAGGTCCACGTGCTTCAAGGGGAGCGCCCGATGGCCAGCGATAATCGCACGCTCGGCAAGTTTCACTTGATCGGCATTCCACCCGCGCCGCGCGGCATGCCGCAGGTTGAAGTGGCGTTTGATATCGATGCTAATGGCATAGTTAACGTCTCGGCAAAGGACATGGGTACGGGCCGGGAGCAAAAGATAACCATCACCTCATCTTCCGGTCTCTCGAAGGAAGAAATCGACAAGATGATGCGCGATGCCGAGTCTCACGCTTCAGACGACGTGAAGAAGCGCGAGGAGATCGAAGCGCGCAACCGTCTGGACAGCTTGGTTTACCAGATGGAAAAGACAGTCAACGATAATCGCGAGAAAGTTGGGGCAGTTGCGGGAGAGGTAGAGGTCGCAATTGCTGAAGCCAAGAAAGCGTTGGCGGAAGGTGGCGTGGAAAAAATGAACGAGGCCTTCAATCAGCTGCAAACAGCTTCGCATAAACTTGCCGAAGCGCTCTATCAGCAAAGCGCGGCGCCGGGAGCTGAAACGCCTGCTGAGGATCAGGCTTCAGCGGCCGGAGCTTCGTCTGCGGGGGGCGCAGGCGAAGATAATGTGATCGACGCTGAATACGTCGACGTAGACGAGAACAAGTAAGGCAAGCGACGCGGTGACGCTGAGAACCGGAGACGCGGAGAAACTGCACATATTTCGCCGGGTCTCCGCGTCTCCCAGTCACCGCGTCCTTTAATTAATGGCCAAGCAAGACTACTACGAAGTACTGGGCATCAAGCGCGACGCTAAGGCTGATGAGATCAAGAAGGCTTATCGAAGGCTGGCGCGCAAATATCACCCCGACGTTAATCCTGGCGACAAAGCGTCGGAAGATCGTTTCAAGCTAACCACCGAGGCGCACGATGTGCTCTCGGATCCGAAGAAGCGCAAAGTTTACGATCGCTTCGGGCAGTATTCCGACAATCTTGCCGATGCCGCGGCGCGTGGCGCTGGTCCAACTACAGGACGCACAGCTCCCGGATTTGATTTCAGCGGCTTTGACTGGAGCACCACTACAACTCCTGGCGGCGCCGGGGGCGGAGGTACAAGTTTCCGCGACATCTTTGCCGATTTGTTTGGCGGCGGGGCGAAGGAGCAGGAGCCACCTCGGCCTCAGCCAAAAAAGGGCGCGGACATCGAGATGCCCCTGGCGCTCTCGTTTGAAGAAGCAATAAACGGATTAACCACCAACCTCACCGTCAATCGTTCCGAACAATGCTCACGTTGCAATGGCGCCGGTGACATCGGTGGCCCGGTAATGGTTTGCGCCACCTGCAAGGGCTCCGGACAAGTCCAACGCGCCGGTGGGCGTTTGCGCTTTGCTCAGGAATGCCAGGACTGCGGTGGCACCGGTCGGCGACGATCGCCGTGTTCGCTATGCAAGGGCAAGGGCACAATCCCAAAAACAGAAACAGTTAAAGTGCGCATTCCCGCGGGAGTTGAAACGGGTTCGCGAGTGAGGATTCCGGGAAAAGGTGAAGGCGGACGACTCGGTGCCGCTCCGGGTGACCTGCACATCATTACGAATGTGGGAACGCACAAGTACTTCACGCGCAAGGGCGACAACATCTATGTGACGGTTCCGATAACTGTGCCTGAGGCGGCACTGGGCGCGAAGATTGAAGTGCCCACGGTTGAAGGCAAGGCGCAGTTGCGCATACCGCCCGGCACGCAGTCTGGCCAGAAGTTTCGCTTGCGTCAGCGTGGCGCCCCGTCTCTGCGCAATCCGGGAGCACGCGGCGACCAGTTTGTTGAAGCGCAGGTGATGTTGCCGAAAGTAATCTCGGAAGAGACAAAGGAATTGCTGCGGCGTTTTTCAAAGATGAACGACGAAAACCCACGGGTGGAGATGGGACTGGACTAGAGGTCAGATGCTAGATGTCAGCTAAGAATTGATCGGCACCGCTTTCATCTGACGCTAGCCTCTCCTTTCAATCTGACAACTAACATCTGGCATCTGGCATCTGGCATCTGTTTTATGAAGCGCAAACCAAAGACATACACAATCAGCGCGGTGGCGGATCAGTACGGCATCCATCCGCAGACGCTGCGGCTTTATGAACGCGAGGGGCTGCTTAAGCCGTCTCGATCTGAAGGCAACACACGCCTTTACACCGACCCCGATCTGGCGCGGTTGGAGTTGATTCTCGCCTTGACGCGTGATCTTGGGGTAAATCTCGCGGGTGTGGAAATCATTTTGAACATGCGCGAGAAGATGGACGCAATGCAGCATGAGTTTGAGCGCTTCTTCCAATATCTGCAGACCCACGCCGATGAGTTGACGAACTTCGTCGAGCCGCCCGCCGAAGGGACGTCCGACGCGCTCGTTCCCATCACACGCGCCGCCGCACTCCGCCGCCGCGCCGCCTCACGATAAAACAAATCAGAACCGGGAGCGGTAGCGACCGGGTCGTGGTGGCCCAACACATACCTTTACCAATTCGTCATCCCCCTCCGATAACCGGGTCGCTACTGCCGCCACAGCGTCTCACGCGGCTAAATAAACTCAAATCAGAACCGGGAGCGGTAGCGACTGGGTCGTGGTGGCCCAACACATACCCATACCAACGATAACCGGTCGCTGCCCATCTCAACCTTGTCCTTTCACGCGATTACCCGGTCGCTACCGCTCCCGGTTCTGATAGCGATCAGCTAGCCAAAACTTTTGCATAATTCAGTGAAGGGTGAAGAACAGGAAGCGGTAGCAATTCGGGCGAATCGTGTTTAGCATAATCACGACTCGTGAGTTGCTATGTCTCGCCAACCTTTCGAATTCAACAACGTCCCGCTGGGTTACCTTGTCACCTTTCGCGGTCATGGAACGTGGCTTCACGGCGACAGTCGCGGATCTGTTGATCGTTTCCACAACCGTTTTGGAAGCCCGCTTATTCCATCCAACGCGAAATGGCAAAAACACAATCTGAAGGAACTAAAGCACCCGCCGGTCAAACTAAGTTCGCGCCAACGATCAGCCGTGGAAGAAGCTATCTGTGAGACGTGTCAGATTCGCAAATGGCGTCTGTGGGCAATGAATGCGAGAACTAATCACGTTCACACGGTGGTGTCGGCACTATGTAGACCAGAAAAAATACGTACCGCTTTTAAGGCAAACGCTCACGCGAAAAATGAGGGAGAGTGGCTGCTGGACTGGGAATGAGAGTCCGTGGGCTGATCGTGGCAGCAGGAGATATTTGTGGACTGAGACGGATTTGAATAACGCCATCGCCTATGTGGAAACGATCAGGGTGAGCCACTCCCATAAGCAACTATCAGAAACGGGAGCGGTAGCGACTGGGTATAGATGTGTAAGCTCAGCTATACCACAAATTCGTCAACCTCCTCTTGCCCGGGCGAAATGCTTACTGCCAACGGCGACCCGGTCGCTACTGCTCCCGGTTCTGATATTCCCGGGCCGTTCTGCAAAGACCACTTCGCAGACTATTAGTTGGCGTTCCGAAGATTACAAAATGACAAGGTTTGTCTCAACGCGTTTCCTTCTGTCGACCCTTCTCTTGTTGGGCCTTCTGCTTTCGTTGAACGTGGCGGCACCGAAAGTTGTTTCTGCACAGGATCTCGATAACGTCACGGTCACGGGCAAAGTAATAGACCAGAATGGTGCTCTCATTCCGGGAGCCACGGTAGACGCTATTCTGGTTAAGACCTCCGCAGCTCGCAAAGTCGTTACTGATGCGGAGGGACGTTATCACATCGTTCAGCTTGAGCCCGGAGTCTATAACCTGCGGGCTTCATCCTCCGGCTTTGGACCACAGGAGAAACCTGAGCTGACGCTTGTTGCCGGGCAAAACTTACAACTCGACATCACTCTCTTTCCCCAGGGTGTGATAGTCGATCCGGTGCTGGTAACGACAACTGATGCGCCCCCCGTGGATACTACACGCACGGTTGTTGGCTCCACTGTCACCACGCATGAAATCGAATCGTTGCCAGTTGGATCACGTTCGCCACTCGATCTGATTTTCACTCTGCCCGGTGTTTCCGAGGAACCACTATCCACCCGCGATCTCGCCGAAGATCGCATCACGACGACGGCTAACACTCCCGAAGAAGCAGGCACGTTTTCGCTTTCGGGAGGCCAGGCTTCTTCCAACAACATCACCATCGACGGACTCGACAACAATGACGACCGGGCTGCGCGTGAACGTTTTCAACCTTCGATTGAGGCGGTTGAGGAAGTGCAGGTCATCACCAATCAGTTCTCGGCTGAATATGGCAGAGCGTCTGGCGGACGAATCAACATTCGCACGCGCGGCGGCTCAAATCGTTATCGCGGACGTCTCTTCTACTTTCACCGAAACGACATCTTCAATGCGAACACCTCGAACAATGTGGCGAGGGGTTTGGCAAAGCTACCATTCAAGCAACACAATCCCGGCTTCACGTTAAGCGGCCCTGTTAGGCTGCCGATTTACGACGGCCGCAAGCGCACTTTTTTCTTCACATCTTATGAGTACGAGACGATTCTAGATTCAGCGACAATCGACACGCTCGTGCCGATTCAACAGAACCCGCGCTTTCCGCTTCCCCCGCCGACTGTCGCTGACCCACTAATCATCGGCACCCTGCGCCTCGCAGAGGGAATCGCGCCGTTCATTTCAACCGTGTCAACGCCGCTCCGGAACCATTCGTTCACGACACGAATAGATCATAAATTCTCCGACCAGCACAACGGAGCAGTGCTTTACCAGCTGGGCCGGCAGAATAACTTGCGACAATTTGGCGGCGGCAATCGTCTGGCGGAAGCATTGCTTGGTCGAACACGCGGCACCGATGCTGTTTCCTACACCGACAGCCTCGTCTTCTCCCCGACCCTGGTTAATCAAATGCGTGTGCAGTTTTCTCGCCTGACGCCGGCGGTTGAAGCCAGCGGTGGCAGGAAGCCTGTGGTCCTGATCACACTAAACGACCCATTGCCTGACACCGATCCTGAGCAACGATCCGGCACCCTGGTCGCCGGCTCGTCAACTTCAGGCGCGACGGATCGCCGTGAGTCTCGCGCCCAGATTCAGGAGGTGGTCTCCTGGGTCAGCGGTGACCACTCGCTGAAGTTTGGCGGCGATGCGCACTACATCAGTTCGACCTTTATCGATCTGTCTGATATCTCGGGCACGTTTACCTTCGCGAACGCCGCGGATTTTTTGGCCAACGCTCCCAGCCGCTTCCGGCAAAACTTTCAGGCGGAGTCAACGCAGAAGAACTCTTACCTCGGCTTCTTTATTCAGGATGAGTGGCGACTGCGTCCGAATCTCGTGCTTAGTTATGGCCTGCGATATGAAACGGAAACGATCATTCGCGATCGGAACAACTGGGGGCCACGAGTTTCGGTTGCTTATGATCCCTTCAAGAATGGGAAGACTGTAATCCGATTTGGCGCAGGGATTTTCTACAACCGCGCGCTACTTCGCACCATCGACGACTTTACGCTCGGCGCAAGGCAGCTTTTCTTTGACACCAATGAGCTAGTTGATCCTGCTACCGGTCGATTAGGAAGCGCCGACTTTCGCCGCGATTTCATTTCAAAGAACCTTCAATTTCCTGACACGCTTACTGTTGATTCACCGTTGGTAAAGCAGTTTGGCGTTCTTAACCTGGGATTTTCTCGCCGGCTCGATCCTGCCCTGCGCATACCCGAGAGTTACCAGGCGAACGTGGGACTGGAAAGAGACCTGGGCCGTGGGTTTGTGTTTGAAACAAACTTTACGTTCAATCGCGGGTTACATTTGTGGAGGGAATTCAACGCCAACGCGCCAAGACTGCCGGCGGGATTCAAGAACTTTTCCGAGTACCTTGGCTCGCGCGATTTTACCAACTTTCGCAGCGGCCCCTTCGGCATACGACCGCTCTACAATGTCTCAACCGCAGGTGAACTCGTCCGATTTGTTTTCCGGCCAGCAGATACCTCGAATCCCAACGCCGTAGTACGAGTGACAGAGTTTGGCGTGCCCGTTTCCGTGTTCAACCTCAACAGCTTTACGTCGACCACGTCAGTTGAGGTCGCGCTCGCCGCCCTGAATGCGCTCCGACCTGAACCCACGCGTGGCGAGGTGGAGCAGTTAATTGCTGCCGGCGATAGTTTCTATAAGGGTCTGACCCTCGAACTTCGCAAGCGATTCAAACAATCAAAGAACTTCGGCTTGTCTTTCCGCGCTGGGTACACCTATTCCCGGCTGACAGACGACGGGATTGTAAATACTTCCGATGCGTTGAGACCGGGAGACTTCGCCGGCGAGAGATCGCGCAGCCTGCTCGACCGGCGGCATCGGTTCGTCTTTTCGGGAACCTTCGACACCCCACAGTTTCTAGGCAAGGTCCGTCTTTCACCCATCCTGCGTCTCACCTCAGCAGCGCCATTTAATATCTCGCTTGGCGGCGCCGATCGAAACCTTGACGACGTGGGAAATGACCGGCCTATTTTCAACGGGAACATGAACCTGCTTCGTTGGCGCAGCCCGGGCGATCCCATCGATCCGTCTATCCTGGATATGTTTGCGCTACCCGTTATCGGCCAAACAGGAAATCTTCCACGCAATGCAGGCCAGGGTCCCGGCCAGTTTTTTCTTGATCTGAACGTCACTCGCGAATTTCGTTTAAGTGACAGCGTGAGGCTGCGGCCCACGATCGAGTTTGACAATGTGCTCAACAAAACTGTTTTCAGCTTCGGGAGTGAGTTCATAAACTTCAGCTCCTTCTCGCCTACCGCTACGCTCGAGCAACGTCAGGCATTCCTCGACTCTTTTCTCGTGACCACACGCACCCTTCGTCCACGTCAGGTTCGGATCGGCGTTCGATTGGACTTCTGAACCTATCTGCCCGCCCGGGTAGTAGTCCTAACTCAAAGGGAAGTGAACGATCCCCTGGCACCCCGCACTAAATGACACTAAGCAACACGAAACCTGCTTCGTGAATTTTGGTGTGATTTCGTGACCGTTTTTACCAGCCGACAAGAAACTGCCAGATCTCAAAATAAGACGCTACCCCCACGCGCTAACGCAGGTGTTCTGACATTTTTGTGGTAGATTTCCCCAAACCAATGCCAGATCCTTCATCACAAACAGAGCACGCCAGTGAAGTCGACTCCGCGTTGCTTGACGCTGAGCTCTTTATCAAATACAAGGCGCCCGAACGAGCCATCAATCGACTCCGTACGGCGCTCGAGGGAAATCCTCGTTCCATTCCGGTTCGCGAACGGATGCGTGAAGTCTGTATCGCAGAAAAGCAGCAGGACGAGGCAGCTCGGCAATGTTTGGCATTAGCGAGCTTGTATATCGAACGGGATGACTTCGACAGCGCTTATGATCGGCTGCTCGAGGCAAAGCAGCTCGATGCTCGCATCAACATTGCGAGCGGCCTGGAAGCAATCCGGCGGGCGCGTCGTCCGGATCTTCGGCCTGAGGAAGTCTCGACGCAACTAACACCACACGCTCCATACACCACCCTGGCAGGCGACCTTTCCGCCATCAGTGTCTTCGATGCGATTCAGGTTATCGAAAATTCAAAGTTGACCGGCACACTCCTGCTGACTCCTGACTCCACCAATATCACGCAAACCGGAAGCGTCTTTTTCAACGAAGGAAGCATTGTTGATGCCGAAGCCGCCGGTGCCACGGCCGAGCAGGGATTCCGCCGGATTGTGGAAATCACGAGTGGCACCTTCGAGTTTCAGAAGTCAGCCCACAAGTTCCCGGGTCGGATAAAAGCGCTAAGCAATACCAACCTAATCCTCGACACGCTAAGCCAACTAGACGAAGAAAAGCGGTAGAATCGCCACTCCGGACTGTGTGAAAAACTCTCAGGTGGGGAAGGGGTCAAGCGAAGCGACGTATTCGTTTCGTTTAGAGGCGGGCACCGCCCGCCGGTGCAATTCGCGATTCGACGTGTCTCGAGGCGGGGGCGGGCCCCCCCTAAACGAAGCAGCTTGGGGCCGGCTCGCAAAATATTTCTCAACGTTTTCCTCTTCTCGCGTGTAGTAGTAAGTGAGAAGTCCATTAGCTCAAGGAAAAACAAACGTGCTGAGCGAGGTAGCTCTTAACAGAAACGACTTGCCGGTGAACGTCCTGAGCGAGAATCAGACATGCCAGACTCAGACAGGATTCTCACTTCTCATCGAACGCGCCATCTCCGGCGACACCATGGCTTTTGAGCAAATTATGGTTCACTCACAGCAAAAAGTGATGTCGCTATCCTGGCGGATGTTGGGTAATGACGCAGATGCCCGCGATGCCTCGCAGGAAGTGTTTCTAAGAGTTTACAAGTATCTGGGACGCTTCAAGCAGGATCAGGACTTTTCCGCCTGGCTCTATCAGATCACGATAAACGTCTGCCGTGACATTGCCAGGAAGCGTCAACACCACACCGATCGATTCCCGGGGTTTGATACGACTGGTGACAAACGGGCGTTCGAAGTTCCAGCCCGGCAGGCAGACGCGGATGAGGCACTGATCGCGGCGCAACAACGCGAGTTGATCGCCAGCGCGATGGCTACACTGCCGGAGAAAGAGCGTGCGGCCATCCTGCTTCGTGACATAGAGGGCCTCTCTACGCATGAAGTGGCGCGGATCCTGAAGTCAAGCTCGACGACAGTGCGTTCCCAAATCAGTTCCGCACGAAAGAAGATCAAGATTCATTGCGAACGGTATCTCAGAAGAAAGGAGCGGTGACACTCTCATGAACTGTAAACACGTTGAAGAGCTGATGCCCTTGTACGTTGGCCGCGACCTGGAAGAAGAACGCGCCAGGCTGATCACGGCTCATTTGCAAGCCTGTACACAGTGTGCACGCTCCGCACAAGAGTACGGTGAGGCGAATCAGTTATTGCAACTGTTTGAGCCGCCGCAGTTCAGTGAAGCAACCTATGCGGCAGTCCGCAGCAGCGTGCTGCGCGAGATCGAACGAGAGTCAAGCGCGCCCCAAAGCATATTTGCGCTGGAGTTCCTCCGGCGAACCTTCCAACCCCGCCTGATGTGGGCTGTGTCGACTTCAGTACTCCTCGCCGTCTGTGTGTTTGCCTACTACTTCATCGCCAACCGCACCAGCGGACAGCGATACGAACAGGCAAACGCTGCGTCACAACAGGATGATTTGAAATCTTCGCCGTCGCCTTCGAGCAAGGATCTGAAGCCCGCCCCTACTGGGCCCGTGGGAGCCTCGCCCGCATCAGCAACGAATTCACACAAGCCACGATTGAACCTTACAACTCAGGCAGCGTTGCATTCCAAGAGAGCGGGCGGGTCAAACACCCCAGCCGGGCTGCTCGGCCGGGGACCCCGCCCGCCTGTGGTCCCTTTAACATCGGCCCAGTATTCGACGGTAGAACCAAAGGATCCCACCCCCAACACATCAGTAACTTCCGAGAAGACTCTGAGGTTGGAAATACAAACGAGCGACCGGAATATACGCATCATCTGGTTTTCACATCCACTTACCAATGAAGGTTCTCCGATTGAATCTTCCAAAGGCATCTAGTCCAAATATCTAGGAGGCAAGGTCTCATGTTCATACTTATGAAAAACTTTCTGACAGCAGTCGTCCTGGTTCTGATCGTCAACGCTACGTCATTCGCACAGCAGCCAAGCCCGGTCGCGCAAACCAAGCCTGAGCCCGATTTCGTCACCGAGAAGGGGTTTAAGAGTAAAGTCTTTACGGTTAGTCATCGCGATGTGAACGGTCTCTTCGCTGCATTGCGGCCACTACTCAGCGGTTTCAAGGGCGCTGAGATTTCGGTCAACTCCGAATTCAAGACCGTCACGGTGCGCGACTTTCCCGAAAACCTCGTGACCATCGAAGAGGCCATCAAGAGGCTCGATACGCCCGCCACTCCACGCCCCAACATCGAACTGCACATGCACATCCTCGTAGCGTCTAACACGGGCGGCTCCACCGAACAGCTTCCTGCTGAACTAAAAGACGTCATCACACAATTGCGAGGTACACTCACCTACAAAAATTATGAACTGGCCGCCTCGGTGGTCCAGCGACTTACGGAGACATCGCGTGGCCTGAGCGGCACTGGCACGGCGGAGATTGCGAGTGGACAGTCGGGAGTCTCCAACCTGGCCCTACCTTACGAATACTCTATCAACACAGTCTCGATGGTGCCGAGTCAGGCGGGCGCTATGACGATCCAGATTGGCGCATTCTCGTTTGCGACCCGGACCGATAAAGACCGAGCTTCGGTGCAAACGGCGCTCAACCTGCGTGATGGTGAGAAGGTGGTGGTGGGTACCGCCACAATCAGGGATCGTGCGCTAATCGTAGTTCTCATAGCGAAGGTACTCACCTAAGAATTCTATCCTGCTCAACGGAGGCGGCGCAGCGGATTACGATGCGCCGCCCGTTTCCCCAAGCCCTGAAGGTCGAATATCTCTCCAGATGCTTCGGGCCGGGTGCCTTCCCCAATCTCCCAGGCACGCGCCCGTTACGCATGGCGGCGAGTTTTCGGCGCCACTCCTCAGCGTCGTGAAGTCTCATGCGGCGCGCGAGGTCGGCATCGGTCATGCAGGCTATAAGGCGACGACCGTCCGGTAGACCTGCGGTGTACCACCATCCGTAGCGGCTGTATTGGAGCAGGCCCGAGTCGTCGCCCCGCATCAGCAGATCGCCGATCGGCAAAGACACCGGCACCGGCGAAGAGGCCAAGGAGAGCAGGACCGTAGCGACGTTTACCGCCACCAGGAAAAGCCAGCACTCCCACGGTAAGGACGAGCCAGATCTAGCTTACCCGAACATTAGCTCAGGTAGTGTCTTGTGAATTCAAATTGTTGTTCGCCACGAGAGGACTAAGTATTGTGAGCCGTTCGTAACGAGACGTTTATGTGCGAGATACGGCGCGGACTTTACTCCAAGGCCTATAGCGTGATAAGTAGCAAGATCTGTTGCCCTCATCGCTTATCGATTTTGGTTTGACTCCGGAACCTTCATCTCCGAATCTGCCGACTTTCATGTGGTTTGACTACCAGGCATCGGGCGCCTTTTGTTGACATTGACCTCACTCATTGAAACTCGGCAGCTCGATTGTGAAAGTTGAGCCCTTGCTGAGTTCAGATGTAACAGTGACCTCCCCGCCGTGCGCTCGTGCCAGGTGCTTGACGATGGCAAGCCCGAGTCCGGTGCCTCCCATCTCGCGCGAACGAGCGCGGTCTACGCGGTAAAATCTTTCGAATAATCGCTCCAGATGCTGCGACGGAATCCCTTCTCCAGTGTCTTCAACAATGATCTTGTCGAGATTCTCAGTGCCGCTACTGTGTTCCCTTGTCTCCTGGTTCCATGTTCCGGCTTCATCAGATCGGGCCCCGGTTTCGTATTTGATCTTGACCTCTCCACTGGCGCGGCTGAACTTGATCGCATTCTCTACCAGGTTGGTCAACATCTGTTCAAGACGGCGCGCATCAGCGTAGACCTTTGCCTCGCGAGGCACGGCGTTGGTTACTTTTAAGTCTTGTGCGGCCGACTTGCCAGCGAGCGAAGATATGACATCGCTAACAATTGGATAAAGCTCGACGTGCTCGGCTCTCAGCTGCACGTTGCCGCCTTCGATTGCGCTCAATTCGAGGATGTCATCGATGAGGTCCTGCATCCGCGCGGCATTCCTGCGAATGATCGAGAGAAAGCGTTGGCTACTTTCTTTGTCATCCATCGCGCCCGTCTCGAGCGTCTCGACAAAAGCAAGAATCGCGGTTAACGGAGTTCGCAGTTCGTGTGAAACGTTGGAAAAAAACTCCTGCCGGATCTGTTCGAGCCGTTCGATGCGTGTGACGTCGATGAACACGCCTAATGCGCCCTGCACGCCTCCAGTGCTCTGGCCATTAGAGCTCGCAGCACTGGCTAAGGGGACCACCCGCAGATCGAAAACCAGCCGCTCGGGTCCATGCGTTTGAATCTTGACGCCGCTGCGCTCAGTTCCCTGCAACGCATCCAAAAAAGCGCTGTAGATTGCTGGGTTGCGCGTTAGTTCTGTCAGACGTTGTGCGTTAAGCGCGCCCCGGGAAAGATTGAACAACCCGTGCGCGGCAGCATTTGAAGCGACCACCCGCATGTCTTTGTCGACCACCAACAAACCCTCGCGCATTCCGCCCATGGTTGCTTCAAACAATTTTCCCAGGGCGAAAATTTCCTGAGATGGCTCCTGCGTCCGCCCCCCATCATCCAGCGCCGACGCCGATTGAATGCGAGAAGTTCTTAGGAAGCCTACGACAAAGAGCAATGCGACAACTACGACCAGCCCCGCGGCAATAGCACGCATGGTGAGGGATGGCAGCAGTAACGCGACGCCTATGCTAACTGCGAGTGGGGCAATGAGAAAAACGTTGCGCTTGGACATAATAAACACCCGACACAACCATTCTAGCTCAGACAATTTGCAGGTGGGGAAGGTGGGCAAGCGTAGCGCCGGGTCCCCGCTTGAATGACTAATTCAGGGTTGAGTGGCTTGTGATCCCACAAAGCGGTAGCCGACACCCACTACTGTTTCAATACAATCGCCGCATTCGCCGAGCTTTTGCCGCAGACGACGTATGTGAACGTCCAGCGTGCGCGCATCGCCGTAATAACTATAGCCCCACACATTGTCCAGAAGCTGCTGGCGGGTAACAACTCGATCAGCGCTCCTCGCCAGAACCGATAACAAGGTAAACTCTTTGTTCGTCAGCCTGATCTTATTGCCGTGGCAGACTACCCGGATGTCGTCGAAATCGATCAGCAGGTGATCGTCCTCGTAAGTCTTCCCGCGATTTTCATCCGTGCGGCGCATCACGGCGCGTACTCGCGCCAGAAGCTCTCTTACCGAGAAGGGCTTAGTAATGTAGTCGTCAGCTCCCAGGTCCAGGCCAGTTACTCGATCTGATTCAGACGCTTTCGCTGTCAACATGATGATGGGCGTGCGCCTGGTTGCGGGTTCTCTTCTCAGCCTGCGACACAATTCGGTCCCGCTCATTCCCGGCAACATCAGATCCAGGATTATTAAAGATGGCGGCTCCTTTTCGTTAAGAGCGGCAGCCAATCCAGCTTCTCCCGTGGCTGCAGTTACAGCCGTCCAACCTTCGCGCTCGACGTTGTACTTCAAACTCTCGGAAATGTCAGGATCATCCTCGACGATAAGAATTGGTCGCTGCATAGTATGTAGGACAGGCACTCCTGCCTGTTCGGGTGTTTGCTTAGCCTCAAATTAATCTGAGCAAGACCGAAGATTTTCCATTTCTCATTTTGCCATTGGCTGCTAACTATCAGAACCGGGAGCCGTAGCGACCGGGTCTCAAGCATCCTAGCCTCGATTGTGGGGGTGACCCGGTCGCTACCGCTCCCGGTCCTGATTAAGGCGCCAGCACAATGATGATCCCGACAGACAGGAATGTCTGTCCTACTTGTCGTGCTTGATGAATGCGGCTTCAGCCATATAGACGGTCAACTCGCAAATGTCTGTGACGTAATCGCCAATCCGTTCCAGGTGCTTAGCTACGAAAATCAGGCGCGCATTGCGCGTCGCCGTGGTCGGTTCGGTCACCATCATTTCGATCAGACGATGAAAAATGTGGTTGTAGAGATCGTTAATCACCGAGTCGCTGGCAATAACTTCGCGGGCCGCAAGAGCATCGCTGGTGGTGAAGGCATCCAGCGCTGCACGCAGCATTCCGAGTGCGTGCTCAGCCATCTGCTTCAGATCAAAAACTGAATTCAGCTCCGGTTCGTTGTTGAGGTCAATGGAGGCGCGAGCAATGTTACAGGCGTGGTCGGCGATTCTCTCGAGCACCGGCGCCATCTTGGCAACCGAGATCACAAAGCGCAGGTCACGCGCCGCCGGCTGGCGCAGGGCAATGATGTCGATGCACTGGCGATCGATCTCCACTTCTAACCGATCCACGCGGTCATCATCCTCAAGTACCTTTTGCGCAAGTTCGCTGTCGCGCTCTGTCAACGCCCGCATCGCACTCTCAAGTGCTGCTTCTGCTTCCCCGCCAAGCAGCAACACTTTGTCACGTAGCGAGTCGAGCTCATCATCCAGATGCCTGTGGTATTCCATATTCTAGTGCCCTTGTCTCTTGGCTTTTGGCTTTTGGTCTTTGGCCTTTGGGCTTTGGGCTTTGATCGCCCCAACTGCCTGGCTCTCCTCAGGCCGAAGTCCAAAGACCCAAGACCAAAGACCGATTTAGTTAACCAAACCTTCCCGTAATGTAGTCTTCCGTCAACTTCTGGTTGGGATTGGTAAACATCTTTCCGGTGGGATTGACTTCAATCAACTTACCCAACCAAAAGAACGCCGTCATATCGGAGACGCGCGCCGCCTGCTGCATGTTGTGAGTCACGATCACAATCGTGTATTGCTTCTTCAACTCAAAAATCAGATCCTCGATTTTCGCCGTCGCCATCGGATCTAAGGCTGACGCCGGTTCGTCCATTAAGATCACGCTGGGCCGAATGGCTAACGCTCGGGCAATGCACAATCGCTGCTGCTGGCCGCCCGATAGACCTAGCGCGGATTCCTTCAAACGGTCCTTGACCTCTTCCCAAAGGGCGGCGTCCTTAAGTGCCTGTTCCACATGACCCTCAAGCTCGCTTTTGCTGGACGTCATCCGGTTGATTCTTAACCCGTAGGCAACGTTGTCGAATATCGATTTAGGAAACGGGTTTGACTTCTGAAAAACCATGCCCACTCTAAGGCGTAAATCAACGACGTCGGTCGCGGATGCATAGATCTCGGTACCGTCTATCAAGATCTCGCCTTCCACCCGCGTCCCCGGAATTATGTCGTTCATGCGATTGAGCGTACGCAAAAAGGTTGACTTGCCGCAGCCCGAAGGACCGATGAAAGCCGTTACGATCCGTTCGGGGATGTCCAGAGAAATGTCGAAGAGAGCCTGCGATTTGCCGTAATAGAAATTGAGATGCCGCACACTGATCTTGGCCGGCAGAGCGGCCGCTCCCGCGGTCCCCTGCGGGAGAGTGGCGGCGCCGGGCCCGGGAAGTGCGCGAGATACTGGCTTTGAGACTTCTGCTGACATCGGTGTAAGTTTAACCAAAATGCCCGGTGATGTATTCCTCAGTTAACTTGTTGGAGGGGTTCTCAAACATTGTCTTCGTGGAAGCCACCTCGATGAGCTTGCCCAGGTACATAAAAGCTGTGGAATCTGAGACTCGCGCCGCCTGTTGCATGTTATGTGTCACGATCACTACGGTGACGTTTTTCTTCAGTTCGAAAATGAGGCTCTCGATTTTGGCAGTAGCTATGGGATCGAGGGCCGAAGTTGGCTCATCAAATAACAGCATCTCGGGCTCAGTCGCCAGCGCCCGGGCGATACAAAGGCGCTGTTGCTGGCCGCCAGAAAGAGTGTAAGCAGACTCGCGCAATCGATCTTTGACCTCATCCCAGAGCGCAGCCGAACGTAGCGCTCGTTCAACCCGAGCATTGAGTTCTTTCCCATTGACGTCTCTCAAACGAAGGCCGAAAGCTACGTTTTCGAATACCGACTTTGGGAAAGCGTTAGGCTTTTGAAAAACCATGCTCATGCGCATACGCATTTCGAGGGGATCCGTTTCCGGGCCGATCAGATTAATCCCGCTCGGCTGCAATATGATCTTTCCCTCATACCGTGTTTCAGGGTAAAGGTCGTGAATCCGATTAAAACAACGCACCAGGGTGGACTTGCCACAACCTGATGGGCCGATGATTGCCATCACCTGGTTGGCATGGAGCACCATGTTGATGTTCTTCAGGGCCTGCAGCTTTCCGTAAAAGAAGTTTAGGTCCTCTATCTGACATTTTATCGGCGCCTCGCCGGCATTCCTGGCTGCCTCGCTAACTTCCTGCTTCACTTGAACGCGAGCAAACTCTTCTTTCATAGGGATCACAGTTACCACTTGATTCGCTTGCGCACGCGGTATCGGATCATGATCGCAATAGCGTTCAGCAGGAGAGTCACGATGATTAATACCAAACCAGCCCCGGCGGCATTGACGACGAAGTCTTGATCGGGCCGCGATACCCAATTAAACATTTGAATAGGCAACACGGAGAACGGGGACCAGAGCCAATCAAATGAAATAAACGGCGGCTGGCCTTTGATGGGCGGCGGAGGCAAGAAAGCGATAAACGTGAGTGCCCCGATAGTTATCAATGGGGCAGTTTCACCAATAGCACGGGAGAGCGCGATGATGATCCCGGTCATCGTTCCGCCCAGCGAGTATGGAAGCAGGTGGTGTCTTACCACTTGCCACTTTGTCGAGCCAAGCGCATAGGCAGCTTCCCGTATGCCCTGGGGAATGGTGCGCAAAGCTTCGCGCGTCGCCACGATTACAATCGGCAAAATCAAGAAGGCCAGGGTTAACCCGCCCGTCAGAATGCTCTGGCCCAACCGGAATTGGTAAACAAGGAGGCTCAGCGCCATCAGACCATAAATTATCGACGGTACGCCGGCGAGGTTGGCGATGTTTATCTCTATAAGGTTCGTCACCAAGTTCTTGCGTGCGTACTCTTCAAGATAGATTCCCGCGGCGACTCCGAGCGGAACAGCTGCAGACGCGGTTACAACCATGATGAGAAGGGTTCCCACCCACGACGATAGAATTCCCGCGCGTTCGGCAAAACGTGACGGAAACGAGGTGAGAAACGTCCAGTTAAGGCGAGTCAAGCCATCCATCATGAGATCGGCGAGCAGCGCTCCCAAAGTGAGAATCCCCACGAGTGTGCACAGGATGCCGACGACGTTGAAGATGAAGTCCTGTCGCTTGCGTTTAGCGATGATGCGCTTGAAGTCGCTCACTCAATAGACCTCTCTGAAACGCTTGCGCAAGATGTAGCCGAGGATATTGAAGATAAGCGTCATGATGAAAAGGGTGACACCCGCCGCGAAGATTGATTGATATCCGATGCTGCCGTGGGGCAGATCCCCCAAGCTGACCTGCACGATAAATGCCGTGATAGTTGCGGCCGGCTCGCGTGGATCCAAGGTCAGGTTGGGCTGCATCCCGGCGGCGATCGCAACAATCATCGTTTCGCCAATGGCCCGGGAAATCGCGAGTATGTAAGAGGCAACGATGCCTGACAACGCCGCGGGGTAAACAACTCTAATCGCGGTGATAATGCGATTCGCGCCCATGGCATATGCGCCTTCCCGCAGCGACATGGGAACTGCGCGCATCGCATCCTCGCTAAGGGAGCTGACGTAAGGAATGATCATGATTCCCATCACTACTCCGGCGCTCAGCATGTTGAACGTCGGCAAGCCTGGGAAAAGCTTTTGCAGCAGCGGTGACATAAACTGCAAAGCAAAGTAGCCGTAGACAACTGTCGGCACCGCGCTCAGGAGTTCAAGCGCCGGTTTGATGATTTCCCGCACAGACGCAGGAGCGAACTCGCTCAAATAGATAGCGACCACCGTACCGATTGGTAAGGCGACCGCGAGAGCGACCGCCGTCGTGACCAGCGTGCCCATTACGAGGGGCATAATCCCGAACCGAGGCGGTGAAAATAGTGGCGTCCAGAGCGGAGCCGTTAGGAATTCTCTTAGTGAGACGTGCGCGAAAAACGTCGAAGACTCATAGATCAGGGTCCCGACAATTCCCACCGTGATCGCGACCGACGAGAAGGCCGCCAGAAACAACAGCGCTTCAATGAAACGCTCCTTGAAACGAGACAGACGTCTTCTGGCTGAAGGCGTTTCAGGGGGCGGGGAACGAATTCCCTGATCGGCCGCTGCTGCGACCGGGTGTTGAAGAATAGGTATCTCTTTCATAGAAGGGTGTATTCACCAATGAGACACAGAGATCGCATAGCGCGGTGTGCTCCACAACCAAATCCAGATGGCCATACGATCCACTAAAACACACGAAATAACACTAACAAGATTTCGTGTTAGTTCGTGTGTTTTCGTGGATCGCTTGCTCTTAAGTGCTCGCCTCCTCAGGCTTTGGGCGGCCTCTTCAGTATCTCTTCTACTGGCAAGCCGACCTCGGGAATTCCGCCAAAACCTGAGCCGGTCTGCAGAGAGCGCAATCGCTCCGTAGCCATCTGATAGGCAGTGTCAGTAAGCGGAACGTATTTGACCTCTGCCGCCAGAGTTTTGACATTCTTAAGGTAAAACTCAACGAACTCTTTTACGGCCGGTTTATCCATCGACTTGCGACTGACGTAAATGAACAAGGGGCGCGACAGTGGGTTGTAAGTGCCGGCGAGAACGTTTTCAGGGCTCGGTAAAACCGGGCCCTTCACTTTGTTCTTTTCCCACTCAATAGCGACTGCCTTCATTCTGTTTTTGTGCGGCGCATAGTAGGCATAGGGAATGTAGCCAAGGGCATATTTGTTTCCTTCCACGCCCTGCACCAGCACGTTGTCGTCCTCGCTCGCGGTATAGTCGCCTCGACTGGATTTGGCCTTTCCTACCATGGCCTCGGTAAAGTAATCGAATGTCCCTGAGTCGGCACCCGCGCCGAAGAGCGCAATTTTCTCGTTGGGCCATTCAGGACGAACCTGGTTCCAATGCGTGATCTTTCCCTGGGCGCCTGGCTCCCAGATCTTTTTCAGTTCGGCGACCGTCATTGAAGTCACCCAATCGTTCTGATTGTTGACTACCACTGTCAGTGCATCGAAAGCGACGGGCAGTTCTATGAACTCAATGCCGTTGGCCTTTGCCTGCGCCATCTCTTCAGCGAGAATCGGACGGGAAGCATCAGCAACATCAATTTCCCCCCGCACGAACTTCTTGAAACCGCCGCCGGTGCCGGAGATACCTACCGTTACGTTTACTTTGCCTTGTTTCTCCTTCTGAAACTCCTCAGCTACAGCTTCGGTAATTGGGAAGACGGTGCTTGAACCATCGATCTTGATCACAGCCGCTTCATTGGCGCCTGGCCCAGTACTGCCGCCTCCGCACGCAAGTCCAAGCAACGCGAGACAAGTAATGGCGAGCAAGGCCCTCAGTTGGGGAGCTTTCCAGACAGTCAACATGTGTTTCTCCTAAACGTTTGATTTTCGAGAAGGAATTTATGCGTGAGGTGTTACATCTATTTGAACTGCGGGTGAATTCTCTGTTAACAGTTTTTGGGGATGGAATTTGGAGCTTTGCGGAAATATTTACGCCCGACGTAATCGACTGGCGAGGTACTATGAAAGCATTCATGCTGGGCAAACAAAAAGGCGGCGCTATCCTCGCCAGGAAAGCAACGCCCTTGCGTCCGCTGTATTATTTTCTCTTACGCGGTGGGGTCAACTTACTGGCCAGCTGCCGTGCTCTTCGATTGCGGCATCAATCTCTGACATCAAGCGGATCGTTTCGTTTAGTGCGGAAACGATTTGGTGATAATGCGTAAGGTCATCTTAAGTCAGTTTGCGGGTTTTGCGATCCTTCAGCCACTTCTGGCAAACCTGATAACCGCCCACGTAAAAGTTCCAAACTTCAGGCGGTACGCCCTCGAAGTATTGCTCGCGATTGATTTGGGGGTAGAAGAAATGCTTGAACAGACACCCGGGAGCCCGGATTCAGAGTAGTGTGCATCTCGTGCGGTGTGAAGATCCGGGAAAACGCAAGTGATGATTCGTATGGACTTTGCCTGAGGTGCTTTTACGCAATGCTGGCTGTGAGGCTGCCGCTCTCAGAAGCGTGTTGCCGCCGGCGAGTTTGTCAGCGAGCGCTGACGCCAGCTTTAGTGTAGAACTAATCCATAATGGTGTATCCGCCTGCGTCAAAGACGACGACCAGAAAATCGCGATTGCCTACTGTCGCTCGTGCCACCCCTTCGGGCTTCAAGGTTTTGTCGAACCTGTTCATCTCCCGAACCATGGGCTGTTTTCCATCTCCGTTCCACTCCCAGAGACCAAAATCGGTTAGTTGCTGCTCCTCAGTCGCTCCACTGATTATTCTGAATACGTTTGCCCGCCCGTCATATTCAATGCCCCTGATGCCGATCCCTCCGAGGGGCAATCGAATCGCCTTCGAGCCTTCCACTTCCAGATTATCTGTGGAGAACGCACCTATCGGATCGCGCAACCTGAGCGGTACGATTAAGGCCTGTCCGGCAATAGTCAAGGGACTCAGCCCGCGACGCGATGGATGGCTTGAATGATGAAGAAGGAGATTGCCGCGATGGTAGCGGCCATGGGAATCGTAAGGACCCAGGCCCAAACGATGCGCCGCGCCACGCCCCATTTGACGGCTGAAAGTCTGCGAGTTGATCCGACGCCCACGATTGCGCCGGTGATTGTGTGAGTTGTTGAAACTGGAATCCCAGCGAGCGTCGCGCCAAATAGTGCCAGGGCGCCTGATGTTTCCGCACAGAAGCCGCCAACAGGTTTTAGTTTTGTGATCTTCGAACCCATCGTATGCACAATACGCCAGCCGCCTGAGAGGGTACCGAGCGCGATCGCGGCATGCGCCGAGAGGACGACCCAGGTGGGAATTTCGGGGAGCTTACCGCCGGGTCCGGAAGCCAGCATCCCGCCCGCTACCAGCACGGCGGTAATAATACCCATAGTCTTCTGTGCGTCATTGCCGCCGTGACCAAGTGAATAAGCGGCAGCGGACACCAATTGTCCCTTGCGAAAGATCCTGTCAACGCTATGAGGCGACGCGCGCCGAAAAATCCAGTGCACCGCCACCATACTAAAGAAGCCGAGGGTCATGCCGATGAGCGGCGAAGCCATTATGAAGATTATCGTCTTGGTCCAACCCTCGGGTTTTAGAATCCCGATAAAACTTCCGTAGGCGGCAATGGCCGCGCCACCATAGCCGCCGATAAGCGCATGAGAACTGGACGTGGGTAGGCCTACATACCAGGTGATCAGGTTCCAGATGATTGCGCCCAGCAGACCGGCAAGCAGCATGTAGAGCCGCATGTCCTGCGCGACGAGTTCAATTCGAACCAGATCGCCGCCGATAGTCTTGGCGACGCGCGTGCCCAGGATGGCAAACGCTACGAAATTAAAAAACGCGGCCCAGGTGACCGCCATCCCGGGGGAGAGGACTCGGGTGGATACGACAGTAGCTATCGAGTTTGCGGCGTCGTGAAACCCGTTGGTGTAATCGAAGACAAAGGCAATAATGATGATGAAGATGACTAACCCGAGGGCAATTGTCATAACTGAACACTCGCTAGTGGGTTCCTAGGTATGCTTGATAACCACACTCTCAATGATGTTGGCCACGTTTTCACACCGATCGATGGCCGCTTCGAGTTTTTCATAAACTTCTTTCCACTTCAGCACCGTAAGCGGATCGCCCTCTTCGCGAAAAAGCTCAGCAATCGCGGCATGGTAGATATCGTCGCCCTCATTCTCCAAACGGTGAATCTCCACCAATCGCTGCGTAATGTTCTTAGGCTTCTGAAGCGTGGACACGATCTCGCGTAGTTGTTCGGCCATGCGCACGATCACATCAGCGAAGTCTTGCGCATAGTCTTTGATCTCGCGAACATCGAAATCAATAATCGCTCGCGCGGCGTCGTTTATCAGATCGACGATATCGTCGAGCGCGGTAGACATCGTGTAAATGTCTTCACGATCGAAAGGAGTAATAAAGGACTTGTTCAGCTTGGTCGAAATGCTGTGGGTTAACTCGTCACAGGCGTGCTCCAGTCCTTTGATGCGCCGCACGTATTCGGGGTAATCATGGTTTTTGTCAGCCAACATTTCCTTGAGCTCGCGGGCTGCATCGGAAATGTAGACCGTCATCTGTATGAAGAGGGTAAAATACTGTTCCTCTTTTGGAAGGAAATTTAGCAGGCCCATCTTGAAAGTTTCGACCCCATTGCTGGATTATTGTTTTCGAAGAGTCCGCAATATAGCCCACAGGCGAGGGAATGTCTATCTACTTGGAGAAAGTCGAGCCACAAATTATTTGTGTATCGCTTGCGCAATCTGTCTGTAACGATTACCTGGCGGAGATTGTCAATGCCAGATGCTAACTTGCGGTTACCATCTAATTAAATTCTAGTTAAGTAACTACGTCGCCAAAAAAACTGGAGTCAGTCCTCGCCCAGGTCAACGCCTTTCTTCAAGTGGCCGCAGTTGTCGCACCCACATTCGAAAGCTACAGGAGCGCTTCAAGCATCAGGCTGATCCGGGCTTTATCCTGGTTCAAGCGTTAGTAACGGAATCACATCGGCTATTGAGCAGTTTGAAGCTGAGCCACAGTCAGATTGTGACGCTTGATCATGCGATCCAGTGTCTTGCGATCCACGTTCAGGATTCGCGCGGCAGCCTGCTTGTTTCCCCTGGTGTGACGCAGAACATGCGCCACGTAAACTCTTTCAATGTCCGCGAGGAAGGGCAAGTCGCCTTTTGTTTTGCCGAGCAGAGGTTCGAGATTAGCTGTTTGCTTTGTGCCTCTAAGCTCGTCAAGTATGAGAGAGAGAATCGCGTGAAGTTTTGAGATCTCTTCGTCAGACATCAGGCGCTCCTTAATGAGGAATAAAGCGGGAGCCGTAGATCGCTACGTAAGCAATCCTTGGAACCGAAGCGTGCAACTGCTCCCAAATTGCCGCTTCGGAGGAGGCCGGCCGAACGCATTCTTATAACATTTGCTGCAACACCCGTTCAAGCATGATCGCAAACAAACCTAAACTGACCCCGGCGGGCGAAGGCAACGGAACTGCCTAAACAGACAGTCTTGTTCTGAAAATGCTTTCCCGTTTAACCCGGCGACACCGGCTCCTGATTCCAAGCGCCTGCTCGCACCTGTTAAAAGACGGAATACTAAATATCTTAGGCGAATGAAATAGCGACAAGAAATCCAATCATGTTCACGGCTATGAACAAGATAGTTTCACATTATTTAAATGTTAGTGCTGCTGTGGCTATCCGGCAACCCTATCCGCGCCAATCTCTCTTCCGGCACACCTTGATGAAACAAGCTGGCAAGTTCATCAGGATCGAAGATATAACCGAAAGGCGGTCTACCGATTTCCTCCATCTGCTTGCTCCTTACGAAAGCATCACACTGCTCTTTAGTGGGGAAATTATCCACGCTCAATTCAACCTCGTTACCGTCAGGATCGTGATAATAGAGCGATGTCGTGAACCTGATTCATCATGACTCATGAGTTTCTCCTCATCCGAAGATTCAATTTGGTTGGCCGCCTGACTACGTTTTACGCCGCGGATAAGCACTCCAGGTACGGATTTCCGGGGATTATAAGGCCCCGGACCAGGCGCGCAGAAAAATTTCTTGCTTGAGTCGATAAATAACAGTTTTCTTTTATTGACGAATTCAAAATTAGGATTAGAATGCGGCGTTAATGGCGCTGGGTTGCTGGAGTGAGGACAGTAACCTGTCGAGGCTGAATGTCTCCGCCAACCGATGTGAGGCCGGGCCAAACCCGGCCTCTCGGTTTTTTGCGAGGTCAGACCAGGTCTCTACAACCGGCGCATTAGCAGAACCATGCAATCAGAAACCGCGTTTCGGCGCGGGAGCATGCTCTGCTGCCCTCTTAATGCAGTACATGTCGTTTGGCTCACAGCCTTCCACTTCCACCTGAATAGTTGTATGGGCGATTCCAAAATTGTGCTCGAGCTGCTGCGTCACCGCGCGGAGCACGTTTTCTCCACTACGCACGCTTTGCTCATCAACCATGATGTGGCAACTACAACAAATCATCCCTGACCCGACTGTCCACACGTGCAGGTCATGCACTGCCAGTACGCCATGCACATTGCCAATTGTCTCCTCAACCTTAGCCATGTCCACGCCCTTTGGAATTCCCTCAAGCAGAACGTTAACCGACTCTTTAAGAATCCCCCACGAACTCCACAGAATCAGCGCCGCAATTAGTATAGAAACGACAGGGTCGGCAATCGAAGCTCCGGTAAAAGCTATGATTACTCCGGCGGCGACTACGCCTGCGGCTGAAATAGCGTCGCCAACCATGTGCAGGTACGCGCTCCGCACATTGAGGTCGTGTTTAGCCGCGTCTTTGAGCCAGACACTAATTACTGTGTTCATTAGAACCGCAATCAGCGCTACCACGATCATCGGCGTGCTCTGAACCGGCTCGGGATGACGTAACCGCTCGACAGCTTCCCAAAAGATAAGCAACGCGATGACGACCAGGGAAACTGCATTGACTAAGGCAGCGAGAATGCCGACGCGGTGATAGCCGAAGGTTCGTTGGGCTGTGGAAGGTCTGCGGGCTATCCGAATACCGTACCAGGAAAAGATCAATGCCAGGGCGTCAGCCAAATTGTGGCCGGCATCCGACATGAGAGCGAGCGAGTGTGAGAAGTAGCCAGTAACTGCTTCGGCCAGGGCGAAGAATAGTGTAATGGCGATTGAAAGCCCCAGTCTTCTTCCCGTCAAGGTCGTAGTATTGTCGTGGGTATGGCCCATTTTTTCTGGAAGTATTGTTGCACTACGGGACTAGTCGCTACAATCACCTGCAAGACGAGAGCGATTCATGACCATAACCAAATCCTAATCTACTTTGCCGAATGTACTGGCCTGGAAGCTAAAGGAAGTATGACAGAAAAACAATCTCCTTTTGCGTGTGATATGACAGCGATAGCGGCGGACCAACGCGCCGCACACCTGACTACCATTAACAAACTCTTTCGGGCGGTTGAAAGCCTCCGCGAAATCCCGAACGGTTACACCTTCCGCTTACCCAACGAGTCGGACATATTACGAACAGCAGCAGAGTTCATCGCGCTTGAACGGCTATGCTGTCCGTTCTTCGGGTTTAGTTTAGAGATTGAACGCGAGGGCGGCGCCACCTGGCTGAGCCTTACAGGACGCGAGGGGGTGAAGCCCTTCATCGTGGCTGAGATAGGCGATCACCTTCCCGCAAATATTCAACGATGAAAATGACAACTAGCTACTCAATCTTTTCTGAGCGGATCAAATGAAACTTGTCTTCATTCATGGCGCCCCAGCTGTTGGAAAGTTAACGGTCGCTCGCGAACTTGCCAGTCTCACAGGCTTCCGTCTGTTTCATAATCATCAAACAGTGGATCTGGTCAGTTCCCTTTTCGACTTCGGAAGTGAACCGTTTGTTCTGCTGCGAAACCAAATTTGGCTCGCGACATTTGCTGCAGCGGCTCGGAATAACGTTTCGCTTATCTTTACGTTCGCACCGGAACGAACGGTTCCAGATCGTTTTATTCAGGATACTCTCGATGCGGTTGGCGTCGCGAGCGGGCAGGTGATCTTCGTCGGGTTGACTTGCGCGGAGGATGAACAGCAGCGGCGCATGGAGGATTCTTCCCGGAAAGAGGTAGGCAAGTTGTCGTCAGCTGAGGAGTATCGATCGTTAAAGGACTCAGGCGCTTGTCGCTTTCCCAAACTTCCAAAGGGAATAACCCTGGATACGACCAATCAATTACCCGCCGTGACCGCGCGCCTGATCAGTGAGTATGTCGCTTCGCTCCAGACAGGTGATTGCTCAGCGAGCGAAGAATAGCGCAGTTTAGAGTACAAGCTTTAGCTTGCGTGGTTACCCAGGAGGCAAGCTGAAGCTTGTACTCTGAACTTCTTGAAGCTTCCGCAGACTTTAAACCCGACGGTTTCAGAACGTGAACTTTAGCGCCAGCTGCGCTTGCCTTGGATCTCCCACACCCAGCCGCAGGAACCCATCGAAGTTGAAGAGGCCCGGTGTGCTGAGCGGGTTGATGTTATTAGGATTGTTGAAGGTATTGAACAATTCAAATACGGGAGTCAGGGCGAAGCGTTCACCAAATTTGAAGGGCCGCTCCAGACGCCAGTCGAATGAGAAATACTTGTTGTCCTTTCGCGCAGTATTGCGATTCGTGGCGGTTCGCCCTCCAGGCGTTATGGGTTGCGCCGAACGGGCCTGAACGCGAAAGTTGCCATTAATACCGAGGGGTAATTCGGCATTCATGAAGAAGTTGAACTTGTGGCGGATATCGCGGTCGGCAAGCGCGTAGTCGAGACTGAGATTCAGCGGATTGAAAGAGCGGTCCGTAAATGGATCGCGTTCGTTTGAATCGTCGTCCTTATCTTTCGAGAGCACGTAATTGAATTCAAATTGATAATGCTTGCTGAAGCGCTTCCTCATTCCGGCCGTAAAGCCGTTATAGTTTGAATGACCGACAGCGCTGGCCACGAACACGTCGCCGAGACGGGGAGCGAAAATACCTGTGCGTCCCAAATCGATGAAGCGGGTCAGGTGGACGCCCTTGGAGTGGGTGAAATCCAGATACAAAGATACGTCTTGAGCAATCTCCTGTTCAAAGGCAACGTTGGTTGTATAGATGCGAGGGTTTGCATAGTCTTTACTAAACACGCGCACGCCGCTGAAGCACGGAAACGGGTTGGTGCCGCACGAATTGGCGGAGGGGGTCACCAAACCCGGCCAGGTTGGGCGAATCGTGGGGTTGGCGAAAAGTCCCCCGGCGATGGTCTGCTGCTGCACTCCGTTTGTGGTTATTGAGCCGACCTGGCTCAACATGTTCTGACGGCCGTAATAAATCCCGTAACTCGCGCGCAAGACAGATTTGGCTTTGCCGCCGATGTCCCAGGCGAAGCCCACTCTCGGCTGAAATTCTTTTTTGGGGCTGTGTAGCGTCCCATCAGATGGAAAGCGTGGATCGCTGAGCGCGAAGCCGTAGGCGGTCTGAGATGGGGGAACAGTTGGCTCGGGAAAGATCTGAGCCTCCCACCGGAGTCCAAAACTGAGCGTCAGGGTTCGTCGTGCCTGCCATTTATCCTGGGCAAAAAGGCTATAGTCTTCGTTCTTGATTTTTGATGCTCCCGCCGCATCCGTAGCCGGTCCGTTTGGCCCTGCTCCCTGCAGGAAGAGCAGGAGGGGAGTGGTGGCCCCCGTGCAAGCAGGCGCCGCAATACTCGTCCAGGTTCCATTCGTGCACCGACCAGCGTTAGGACCGAAGCCGGCACCCAGCGAGGCTGGCGACGCGTAGCGCAGGAAACCGTTAACGCTGTCGAAGATATACCGCCCCTGGAAGAACCCGCGGAACACTTGATCGTTAAGAGTGTGTATCCACTCACCGCCAAACTTAACGTTGTGGTTGCCGCTCACAACTGAGAAATTGTCTTTGATGTGTGTGCGCCAAAGCAGCTCGTCTACATTTGGGTGAAGAAAGAAAGGCGCACCGAACCTGAAAGTGGTAGCAAATCCCATTGCGGTATCGGCCGGAACATTTGAAGACACCGCGGCACGAGGCCGGTTCTCACGCGAGTAAGAGAAATGTGCCTCGTTTACTTTTGTAGCCGAGACCGTGCTGATGAGGTTGAAATTCAGATTATTGATCTTGGACGGGCCTTCGATGCCGTTAGCTGAGTTGCCGTAGGTTGCAACGTCGAAAGTCTGATTGGTATTCTTCGAGTGATCAAAGTTATAGGAGATGCCCAGTTTATTGTCATTGTTCAGATTGAAATCAAGCTTGCCGAGAAGGGCGGTATTCCTAATCGGACGCTCAACAGGCAGTCCCTCCTCCTGGGTTCGGCTGGTCCTAAAGAAATTGATTAGCGCAAGTCGTTGACAGTCCGGACTGCCGTTGATCAATGCTTCATTAGCCTGGATGGTGGGCGCGTTAACCGAACAGGGCGTTCCAATCGGCACACTAAGATTTGCCCGTGTCAGCCTTTCGCGAATGCTTTCTACGGCAAAGAAGAAAAACGCCTTATCCTTCTTAATTGGTCCGCCAACTGTTCCGCCAAACTGCTCGCGACGGAAGTCTGTAAGCGGCTGGCCATCCGAGCCCTTGGCCGTCAAAGCTTCGAGACGTTGAAAATGAAACAAGCTGCCGTGGACATCGTTTGTGCCTGACTTTGTAATCACATTGATGACGCCGCCGGCCGTGCGGCCAAACTCCGCGGTGGCTCCCGTTGCGACGACCTGAAACTCCTTCACCGCATCCAGTGGAATATCGATGGCTGCTCGCTGCCCGCCCAGTTGTTCGCCGAAGAAACCGTTGTTGTAGTCCCCGCCGTCCAGGGTGACGTTGTTGAAAACGCCGCGCTGTCCCGAAAAAGTGATCTCGTCACCGTCAGGTCCTTGAACAACGCTGACGCCTGGTGTGAGAGTCAACAGATCTTCAAACTTGCGTCCCAAAATTGGAGTGTTGCTGATCGTGTTTTGGTTCAGCGTGGTGCTTGACTCTGTCTTGATTGTGTCAACTGTGGGCGCCGTGACGATCACCCGTTCTTCCACCCCGGAGATTTTCATCGAGAGAGGGAGATTGAGCGCCTGGCCCACAGTGAGGTCGGCCTGCTCAAGGACGAGAGTACCGAAGCCTTGCCTGGCTACCGTCACGGTATATCTACCGGGCGGTAAGCTCAACGCCACGAAACGCCCCTCGTCATCAGTAGCAAAGCTCCTGGTGAAGTTCGTTTCGATGTGTTTGATTTCGACGCTGGCACCCGGAATGGCGGCCCCGTTGGCGTCCAACACAGTACCCTGAATGGTTCCGGTAGTGCTTTGCGTTTGGGCTACGACTGCAACGGCAAGAACGAGGGAAATGAACAGACAAATGCCGAATCCTTTAACCCGCACGGCAAAGGAGCGAAATAGGGGGTTATGCATGATGTTCTCCTGTGGCTTATGATCCAAGTTGCGATTCAGATCAGGTTCAGAACTTTGTTGGAGATCTACTGCGAGGGCGGTTTATCTTAGTTAACGTATCTCAGACAAGTCAATTACTTAGTTGGTAAGACCAACGCTATCACTTACGTTTCCTGCGCGATGAAAACCTGGGGGTCCGCCAGCAACTCTTCGAGACGGCTCACGTATCGACCCACGTGCAGGCCATCCATCAGCGCGTGATGCACCTCTACTGAAAAAGGTAACAGTGTGCGTTGGTTCTCCCGGATGAATTTCCCGAATGCAATCTTCGGTATCGAATCTTCACGTCCCCAATTCCGCGCGTGTGAAAAACTTGTGAACGACACCCAGGGCAGAGTCGTGAAATGAATCCGGTCATCGCTTGGGTTTGGCCTGAACGCGCCGTCGCCCGATAACACCTCCTTCACCGCGCGTTCTGCCCGGGTGATGAAATTCTCGAAGTTCGCATCGTAGTCAAAATATGCGAGGGTGAAGTTCTCATTCGGCAACATCACGGTAGTTCCACCGTGGAGCACATCGTGGACGATCACCTTGCCATCTCTGAGTCGATAACGGAATGGTTCGATCTCATTTGCAGCTCGAAGTGCAAAGTAGTGATAAGCCAACATCACACTGGCATCAGGGCGATCGCTCAGTAGAGAAAGCAGCCTGGTGATGTCGAGCCGCGTACAAATGTTGAAGTAAGGCTTGTCGAAGCCAAGGAAGAACTCAAACACATCACGACGGCCCCAGGTTGTTAGGTCCAGATACTTTGCCATAGGAAAATTCTACGCGTTCCAATCATCACCTATTTAAGTGCTAACTCGCCCGCCGGTCAATCACATTCACAGTGGGTGGCAGTCGATCTAAAGGACATTTAATCCCGCTTTAACCCCATCGCCACGCAGGCGTAACACCATCGCGCCACACTTTTCTCGATCTGGGAATCGAAAAACTATCTGAAGCCTGTTTGGAGGACTATTTGGAGGTTAGGCGATGAATGAACAAACCGCAAAACACAAAACCGTATTCAAGGTGTTGTGCATTTCATGTGGAGTAAAGTTCCGGGACAACGCAAGCGATGATTCTTATCGCCTCTGTCTGATGTGCTTTTACGCGATGCTGGCCGCACGCTTGCGAACGCAAAGGCGTGCAACGGTAGGGGAGTTTGTAAGCGAGCGCTGACGGGAGATCGCGCCATCAGCCTCAGACTAGTTCTTGCGGCTTCACCAGCCAATCGAGATGGCCCTCATGGTCGGCAGCTTCTGTCCAATGGGAAGCCTTAAGGTCAACTTTGGCAAGGGTACCCGTTGCCATGGACTCGAAGCGGCCTGTTAGTCGTTGCAGCAGCTCTTCAAGCCCCGGGTTATGACCCACGAGGAGAATTCTGTTCTTCTGCTCTTCGAGTTCGGAGACTACTTCCAGTAGCTGCTGCCGGCTTGCCTCGTAGATCCGTAGGTCATAACGAACTTCGATTACACACTCGGCTGCCGTCAGAACCAGCTCCGTAGTCTCGCGGGCTCGCCGGGCGGTCGAACTCAAAACGAGATCGAGACCGATATTCTGTTCCTTCAGATACTTTCCTACACGCTCGGACTGGTTGCGCCCTTGATCGTTAAGGGAGCGGTCAAGATCCCGCAAGCTGTCGCTACCGGAAACTGCCTTCGCATGACGTAAGAGAAGTAGGGTCCGCATCCTGGAATAGTAGGTTGGTTATTGTCGCATACGGGCGCACAAGTGCGCTCTCTAAACATACACGAGGCGAACACTCAAAGACGTCAGTTTAAAAATCGCACTTGTGCGCCCCGGGGTGCGATACAAGCGTTTAGAACCTGAAGGTGGTGTCGAATTGTACACGTGTTGTCGTGCGATTCGACGAGCCCGGTGGAGTTGTGACAAACGGGCCCAGCAATCCGTTTGGACGCGCGGTCATGATACCAATCACGCTAAACGTCACGCGCGGATCGGCAGCGTAGGAGAACATGACACGGTGCCCGCGCATGTCAGACTGCTGGGTTACGTCAGACCAATTGAAGGGCGTAAGCACCGCGTCTTTTTCAATGCGCATAAACGTGTAGCCAAACAACATGTCGCCGCGCGCTTTCGTCTGCCCGACCTGAACTTCACCCCAGAAGCCGTTGTTCTCGTTATTACGGAGAACCAAATCGGCGCCTCCGGGGCCTGCTGTGACGAGGTCATGCGTCTGGGTGTTGGTAACGAGATTTAAAAGGATTGTGACGGGCCAGCGCTTGCTATGTTTCAGTTCAAGACGGGCCAGCATGTCGACAAGGTTGAACCCGGAAGCCAGACGCCCGTCACGGTTAGTCGCATTGTTACTTGCGTTCGTCAGACCGAGATTGCCATTGCCGGCCACGAGCAGATCGCGGGTGATTGACACTTGGGTTGTCACAGTTTGCGCAGGCGTTGCGCCGCTGGCGGGAATCGTGATCGTTACGGGAAGCTGCAACTGGTTTCCGAAAACTTGTACGGCTGAAATGAATTGCGTGCCTGAGAAGTAAAGATCCGCGACCGAAAGACTAAGTGCCACCTTTGCGTTCGGCTCCAGGCGCGCGCGAAGTTGTCCGCCATAAAGCGCGAGATCGCGTCCACCGCGGCGAGACTGTTCGATGTTCACGGTGCCGTTGCTGTTGCGCACAAAGGCCGAGTTTCGTTCAAGCATGGGCAGTTGCCATGCGACAAACGTAATCTCCTTGAGCGCGGACTTCTTGAAGGCGCGCGAATACGATTCGTTAAAGCCCTCCATCATTATTTCGTTATCGATCGTCATTTCAGTGAACGTCCACGGGGGTTCGAATTTGCCGCCCTGGAGGCGCAGTCCGGGCGCTCGGCGTGGCTTATAAGTAATGAAGGCTTGATCAAGTGAGAAAGGCTTGCGGTTGAAAAAATCCGTGAGGGTTTGGTTGATTGAAGTAGTATCAGCGAAGCTGCCACTGGAGATGCGCAATCCCCAGTCGAATTCCTCGCTAATGGTTCCGCGCATTTGCAGGCGCGCACGAATGCGCATGCGGTGACGCGGACTCAGATCATTGCCCAGCACTGCGGGGTTAGCGCCGTTCGTCAGGCTGTTCGATTGCCCAAATATTGATTCCGACCGAAGACGTATGTCTCCGCTAAATTTGATCGCCCCAATTTCCGAGACCCGAGCCTCGACCTTTTTCAGCCGATCCTCAATTGCGGGAGCCTGGGCCGGCTTCGACTGACTGGAAGCATCAACCGCCAATGGCGAGGCGAGTGTTTCTCCCGGATTGAGCCTGCTCGCAAGCAACCGAATGGTTTCTTGTTGTTCCGCGAGTGTTTGCTGCATCTGATCGAGCCGCCGACTCTGTCGCTCCAGCAGTTGTTCCATCGCGCTGAGTTTCTCTTCAATTGTCTCCGGCTGTTTGTTAACTGCAGATGACTCTGCAGTCGGCTTCGCAGGTTCACTCGCGACGGCAGATATGTTCCCGGAAGTTGACCGCGCCACACTCTGCGCGAAAACGCCATGCGCTGTTATTACCAATAGCACAATGGCAAGAACGGGAATGATCAACCTATGACTACGGGTATTTGGACCAGGTCTCATCAACATGGCTCACATCCTTTTCGCGAAGAAGGTCTAGTTGCGGAATAATAGGCAGGGAAGTCATTTTGCAGCAAAACTAGTCTGATTAACAACTGTTTTCAGCCACGGACGATAGAATGAAAGGACGGCCTTAAACTCAAGTGAACGGAAGCTTAAATCCATATGAACTTCTACAGAACCATCCGCAGATTATACAGATTACGCCGATTAATTAGACCGTAGTGAAACCAAAGGCGGGCCCAAAAAGGTTCAAGGCTCATGTCCCTTAGTTCTTCTGCGTAATCAGCGTAATCTGCGGATTGTTCCGCTTAGTCCAGCAACACGCGCGTGTTCAATGCTTCCGCGCGCTCAATCGCCGCCAGTAACCGAAGAAACTGCGAATAGTTTTTACCGCGCGTAGTTAGGCGCGCGAGTTCTGACTGGGTAAGATCATTGCGCAGGATGAGGTCGAGAAAGTCGTAGTAGTCCCCCGTAGCTTGTAAGGGAAGCTCGCGGATGTAGCTGGTTTGCTCGTTGTCCTCGGAACGAAATCCCGCCAGCAGATCTAATATGTTGTCAGTGGTGAGTCGGGTCCCTTCTCTTGACAACCGAATTGGCACCCGCAGTTCAAAGAAGCGTAAGCCTTCCGGAGTGGTAACGCGTCGCAATTCCTTTGTGGCCTCGCCATCGAAGGGCGATTCCGGATCCACGAGTATGCGCAGGAGTCTCGGCTGATCAGCGCTGTCGATAGTGTCGAGCGCGAGCTGGACACGGTCGGCCAGAAACTTCTCAAACTGTGCTTCGATTGGATAAGTAGTCCGTCCCAAACAACCTACCGCTTCACCTTCGCCCGCCGCTTCCTCAGGCAAACACGCTGGACAGCTTGGACAGATGGCGGTCTCTGTCTGCATGAGTTCAATTTCTTCGCGCGCGTTGTCCACCCACTCAAGCTTTTCCTGCGAAGGCGCGCCGGTGTCGCCAGTCGTGAGACGTGTGTGGAGGTTACTGAGTCGTCCCCACTCGCGCAGGTGCTTCTCCGAGTAGCGGGCGCGCAGTCTACATGGATATTGGACGGCGAATTCGAGTGACATCTTCTTCGAATTTAGAGTTTGACCAATGCTCCAATTGCGTTTCAAATCACTAACACAGTGGCAGCACAGGAAGCAAACCTGGGCCCGCGCGGCAAGAAAGGGTTACCCATGTCCTCGCCCTACATTCGTCCAAACTGCAAAAACACAATCCAGACCTTGATTCGATACGTAATGTTAACAAGCGTACGAGCAACGATTAGAACGGTTCACGGAATGATTAGGCATCCATGGTTACCGGGCTGAAGCCACGGTGTTAATGAGATCGCTCCGCGTTGTCCGGCGCTCTCTTTCACGAAATTTCTTAGTCCTGTTTGTCTGGCGCAGTCTTCTGGTGGTCGGTCAATCCTTCGCGATTTTGCAATTCCCACAACTGTAGATACTTCAAAAATGCATGATGGGCGGCGAAGCTGGCGATGCTGAACCCGGCGAGACCATCGCGAAAGCCGCCCTTAAGAATGAAGTTTCGTATGAAGGTAGCGGGGCCAATAGTTGCGATTTGCCAGGGAGAAGTGCGCCCTCCCGCGTCAAACATCTTGCGGGCAGCCAGTGGGGCGTAGCGTTCTCCGATCATCCGGTGATGCTCGGCTGCGTCGCGAACCGTGTAATGCAGAATGTCTCCACTAAGCTCTCCGACGCAAACGCCCGGACTCATCTTAACGGACTCATGGACATGAGCTCCTTCCCAACGTCCTTTTGATTTTCTGTAAAAGCGTAACTGGCGATCCGGATACCAGCCGCCGCCGCGTATCCAGCGTCCCATGTAGAAGGCTCGGCGGGGGATCAGATAGCCGTCTGCCAACTCAGAGTCGGCTTGCCTCTGTAACCCTTCAATGGAAGCGCGCAGCTCGTCGGAAACTCGCTCATCAGCGTCAAGACTGAAGATCCAATCGTGCTCGGCCTGCTCGGCCGCAAACTGTTTTTGGGCGGCGAATCCCGGCCACGGCCTTTCAATCACTCGCGCGCCGCAGTCCCTGGCAATCTCCTGCGTTCGATCAGTGGAACCTGAATCGACGACTACGACTTCGTCCGCCCATGCCACAGACTCACAAGCGGCACGAATGTGTTCCGCCTCGTTGAGCGTGATGATGCAGGCTGAGATTTTGACGTTAGCCATGTGGGAATCACTCGCGCGGCCACGAGCATAGAAGGGGCCGATTGGTGCGTCAACACTGCAGTCGCACTTTGGTCAATTAGACAGTCCGCCGAGGCCGAGCATACAATTGCTCTTGAACCTTTGCCGTTCAAGTAGCCCAGATTCGAGCTTTAGCTTGCGTCTCTTCAGAAAACAGAACCTGAAGGCTACCACCCCACGCGGGCTGCCCGCATGGGGACCCCGGGTTGAACTCTAAACTGCTTGACCGTCATTGGAGAATACCAGCGACCGCCTTCCGCGTGCTGTTTCATGGTCGAACCACTTTCCATCATTAAACTCGATGCCTTGCGCGATGCGCCGCTAAAGGACCATCCTTTTCCTTACGTAGTCATCGAGAACTTCTTGCACGCTGAGTATGCCCCTGAGGTGTCTAAGGATTTTCCTGAGATCAAATCGCGCGGCAGTTTCCCGATTACGAAGCTCGAATCAGGTGAAGCGTTTCAGCGTTTAGTGGAAGAGCTGAACAGTGCGGCCTTGAAAGCCGCTATCGCGGAAAAATTCGAAATTAACCTCGATGACCGATCCACGATGATCACGGTTCGAGGCAAGGCAAGCGCGCGTGATGGGCGCATCCATACCGACACGAAATCGAAGTTTCTGACAATGCTTCTTTATCTTAACCCCGTCTGGGAGGCTGAAGGCGGTTGGCTGCGGATCCTGAGAAACGGCAAGAATCTTGATGACTACGTCGTTGAAATTCCCCCAACTTTTGGAACTTGTCTGCTCTTCAAAGTCACCGACAACTGCTGGCATGGCCACAAACCTTTTAAGGGAACACGAAGAGTGCTCCAACTCAATTACGTAACGGACGCCGCCGCACTCAATCGGCATCTTTTGCGACACAACATGACGGCGAAATTGAAGTCGCTCAAAGAAGTTTTCCTGAAAGGGACCCAGTAATTTCTTTCCCACAAACCATGCGCGTACTAGTCGTCAGGCTTTCTTCGATGGGGGATCTAGTTCAAACCCTCCCGGCCCTCACCGACGCAGCCAGGGCTATTCCGGAAGTCACTTTCGATTGGGTGGTGGACGAATCGTTTGCGCAGGTGCCTGCCTGGCACCAAAACGTGGACAGCGTCATACCGAGTGCTTTTCGCCGGTGGCGAAAAAACTGGCGTCAGGCTTTCAAGAGTCGCGAGCCGCAGGAGTTTCTTAGAAAAGTACGCAGTCAAAAATATGATCTCGTCATCGACGTACAGTGTGAATTGAAGAGCGCTCTTGCCTCTCGACTTGCCCGCGGGATTCGGTGCGGTTATGACAGCCGCGCAGTACACGAATGGGGAGCCCAGTTCGCATATCAGAAAAAATTCTTTGTGCCGAAAGACAAGCACTCCATTCAGCGCATGCGCCAGTTGATGGCTAGTGCCCTGGACTATGAATATGCGGAGCACGAGATAGATTATGGAATCGATCACGCGCGCCTCGGCCCAGTCTCGGTTAGATTGCCGGAGCGCTTCATGGTCTTCATCCATAGTACAAGCTGGGCCTCAAAATGTTGGCCTGAGTTCTACTGGCAAGACCTGGCCAGGAAAGCAATCAGCGCGGGATTTTCTGTCGTTCTCCCTTGGGGTGACGAAGCGGAGCATGAGCGCGCCTTAAGGATCGCCAATGGCCATGACGGAGTGATCGTCTTGCCGCCACTTTCGATTTCCGAAAAGGCTGCCATCATCAATATCGCGTGCGCCACTGTCGGGCTGGACACCGGATTGAGCCATATCGCCGCGGCACTCGATATTCCGTCAGTAACTATCTACGGAGCGACCGACCCACTTTTGGTAGGCGCCAGGGGCAAACACCAAACACACATGGTCTCCGGTTTTGAGTGCGTGGCCTGCCACGATACGCAATGCACTTACCCAGGAGTGGCGGAGTTCAAGCCGGCTTGTCTGGTAGAAATTACCCCGGACAACGTTTGGCAGAAACTCCGGTTTCTTCTGTCGGGAGCCGCGAGTACTCAATACTCGAACCGCGCGCTCGGTTCTGTAAAAGAACCGGCCGCGCTAACTCCAAACTGATCTCTACCCGCCTCCAGCTTACTGATCACTCTTATCCTCTTTGTGGTAAGCTTTGCACTTCCCGAACGCTTCTTCCCAGAGTCTCCCGTGCACCGTTAACCGCAATGTGAGAGGTCCAAGCCCATGGCAATCAGTCAGGATTTGTTGGAGATACTCGCCTGCCCAGCCTGCAAAGCGAAGGTTGAGCTGAAACCCGATGGCAACGGATTGAAATGCGTCGAGTGCAGGCGCGTTTATCCGATCCGCGATGACATTCCTGTGATGCTGGTTGACGAAGCAACGATAGAGGACGAAACAGAACAGCAGTCACAGAAGAGTTGAATAGCCTACGTGAAATAGTTGAATCTTCTCCGCGGTTGCGGGAACTCCGTATGCAGGGTTTGCGCGGTGAAGATCGGGGTCCCCAGCCGCTCGCCCCCGCAAAATGGAACTGGCAAAAAGTCGAGCGAGTTCTCGTCGTGCGGCTGCGATCAATCGGCGACACTGTCTTGTCCACCCCCTCGCTATTCGCACTAAAAAGATTTCTGCCGCAGGCATCCGTGGACATCTTATTGGAAGACTGGATCGCGCCCGTGCTCGAGGGATTTCCGCATGTTGATAACGTAATCACATTCACGCGAGGAAGCGTCGCTTCGCGCGCGCGTGTGGCCCATCGACTGCGGGCCAGTCGTTACGACGTCGTCTATAACCTGCACGGCGGACCTACGGCAACTCTTCTAACGAGGGCTACGGGCGCAAAGCATCGCGTCGGTTATCAGACCTATCAATACGCGCGTCTGCATAGCCACCTCGCACCTTCTTCTTCATTGCTTTGGGAGCGCGACAAAACTCATTCGGTGGAGCAACAACTGGCGTTGCTCGGATGGACAGGCATCCCAGTCAGCGATCGGCCACCCACCCAACTCGCGGTCACGGAACAGGCAGCCGCGGCTATCGGGTCGCGTCTTGAGTCCGCGGGATTTTTGGATGCTCCGTTTGCGGTGATTCACCCGGCGGCATCGTATGCCACGAAGCAATGGGCGGCGGAACATTTTGGCCGAGTGGCCACGGAGCTCGGCAGAAATGGTCTTCCAATAGTTGCTATCGTGAAGCCAAACGAAACGCACATTGTGGACGAGCTGAAGCGAAACACGCCGGTTCTGGGGTTGACGGATCTTTCTTTGCCGGAGATAACCGCCCTCCTCGAACGCTGTCGGTTATTTGTCGGCAACGATAGCGGCATCGCGCACATCGCCGCCGCCGTTAAAGCACCGTCAGTGGTGATCTTTGGTTCATCAAACCGCGCACACTGGCGACCGTGGGCCACCGCTGCTGCTGAGATTGTTTACGAGGAGATGGAATGCCAACCGTGTCACGGCTACTTCTGCGAAAAATTTGAGCAACCGGAATGCATCAAGCGAGTCCCGGTGGAACGGGTATTGGCTGCAGTTGAAAGAGTGTTGAGGGAGAGCCGTTCGATGTAGCGGCTCTGCCGACTTCCGTGCGGTAAGGCTTGGCCTTCCCCTAAACGATCTTGGAATTGGAGGCTACGCCTCCGGGTTTCGGGGAGGCCCAGCGTCCCCATCAAACTAGGCACTTGCGGAAAGGCACAGCTTTTCCGCACGGAAGGCGGCAGACCCGCAACGATCTGGTTCTTCATGCCCCAACTGACACGACAACGCGCCAAGGAGTTGATTCGAGCAATGCGCGATCGGAAGATCGCCGTGCTCGGCGACGTGATGCTGGACGAATTTGTCTGGGGCGACGTC
Organism: Pyrinomonadaceae bacterium; assembly: GCA_051004635.1. Lineage (GTDB taxonomy): Bacteria > Acidobacteriota > Blastocatellia > Pyrinomonadales > Pyrinomonadaceae > PSRF01. The sequence continues at coordinate 66,875 of JBPCKD010000033.1, read as the reverse complement.
ACGCGTATTTCCCCGGAGGCGCCCGTGCCGGTGGTGGACATCCGCCGGGAATCGGTCCATCTGGGCGGCGCGGCGAATGTACTTGCCAACGTTGTCGCTATGGGTGCGAAAGCGTGCGTCGTCGGTGTGGTGGGAAATGATTCGGCGGGCGAGCGTCTGCGCGCAAGTTTGAGGGAAGCGAGTGCGTTGCAAACTGATGACTACCTCGTCGTCGACGAAAACAGACCTTCGACAACCAAGACTCGCATCATTGCCCATAGCCAGTTGGTAGTGCGCGCCGACCGGGAGCACCGCAATCCAGTCAACGGTCAGGTCGAGGCACGCATTCTTGCTTCGCTGAAACAAGCGCTTCGGGATGCTGACGCGTTCGTTGTTTCTGATTACGACAAGGGAGTGGTCACGCCGCGCATCCTGGGCCAAATCCTGAAGGCTGCTTACACGCGACTTCCCGTGCTCATTGATCCCAAAATTCGAAATTTCTCCCACTATCAGCCTGCGTCGCTGATTACACCGAATCATCACGAAGCGCTGAGAATGACGAATACGGACGAAGACTCGGACGAGGGTTTGCACAAGGCGGCGCTAATAATTCAGGAAAAACTCAGCTGTGATGCCGTTCTGATCACACGCGGCGATCGGGGCATCATGCTCCTCGAACGCGACAATGATCCGGTTTTCGTCGCCACAACCGCGCGCGAAGTCTACGATGTCACGGGCGCAGGCGACACAGTTATCGCCACCCTCGCAGCCGCGCTCGCTTCGGGCGGGACGATGTTGGAAGCCGCGAATTTAGCGAATCATGCCGCGGGCATTGTGGTCGGCAAAGTGGGAACGGCAACCGCGACGGCCGAGGAGTTGTTGGCAACATTTGAGTAGAAAAGAGCTATAGGACCTATAGGACCTATTTTTGCTTTACAAAGATCATGGTCGGAAAGTTTCTGCAAAATTACAAGATTCTCGAAAAGCTCGGCGTTGGCGGGCAAGGTACCGTGTACAAAGCCACCGATGGAAAACTTGGCCGCACCGTTGTAGTCAAAGTCTTGCCCGCTGAGTTGACCGCAAGAGAGGCAAACCTGAAGCGTTTTGAGCGCGAAGCGCGGCTCGCCTCATCTCTCGATCATCCAAACATCTGCACCATCTTCGATCTCGACGAAGCCGAAGGGCACCATTTCATCGCCATGCAATATGTCGAAGGTCGCAACGTCAGGCAACTTGTCGGCGGGCACCCGCTCGAGTTAAAGAGCGCACTCCTGATCGGCATTCAAGTTACCGACGCGCTCGCTGCTGCTCATGCCAGGGGCATCATTCATCGCGACATCAAGTCGGGCAATGTAATGGTCACGCCTTCGGGACAAGTAAAGATATTGGATTTTGGTTTGGCAAAGCTGCTGGACGACACAGACGATAGTTCGAAGTCCACTATTCATCGCACCGACTTGACCGAGATCGGCGTGCCCTATGGTACTGCGACATACGCGGCGCCAGAGCAGGCACGCGGCGACCGCGTAGATAAAAGAGCTGACATTTTTTCCACCGGTGTCCTGCTTTACGAGATGCTGACGGGCACCTGGCCGTTTCGCGGAAAGACGACTATTGATGTGAGACACGCTGTGCTTCACGATGCGGCGCGGCCCGTTGCAGAACTTCGCAAAGAGGCTCTTCCCGCGCGTCTGCAACAGATCCTGGATCGTTGCATGGCGAAGGAACCACGCGACCGTTACCAGAAGATGGAAGAAGTGCGCGACGATCTTCGCGGAGTGTTGCAGGAGGTCACGACCTCGGAAACAACGGGCCAGCCGTTTACCAGCGTCATGCCGGAACCAGCGCGGCATTTAGCGGGCGCGAATCCGGTGTCGAGAGCTATGAGATGGCTCAAAGGAAAAACTAAAACCGATTCTACTTCAGCGCCAGGCATGACGACGCCGACAAAGCCCAATATTCATGAGACGCCGTTTACGACGATCGCCGATCAGGAAAAGAAGAGTCTGGCCATCTTGTGTTTCCGCAACTTGAGCAATGATCCTGCCTCGAGCTTTTACGAGTTCTCACTTGCCGATGCGGTGATCACCGAACTCGCGCACGTGCGTTCGCTCGTAGTGAGACCATCTTCAGTTATTGCGAAATACCAGGGAGGACACATGGACGCGCGCGAAATCGGTCAGGAGCTGCATGTCAACGCCGTCCTGACTGCGGGCTTCATTCACGCCGGCGAGCGGTTCCGCGTCACGGCACAACTTTTGGACGTCGGTACGGGCGACATACTCTGGAGCGACCGCATAGACACCTCCGCAGCGGACATCATCGCGGTGCAGGACACGATTGCTCAGCGAATAGTGGAGGGGCTGCGACTTGAATTGAGTCCAGCTGAACAGGATGGCCTCGCGAAACCCTCCACGCAAAATGCCGCGGCCTATGAGCAATACCTGCGCGGACGCGATCTTTTCGCCCGATTCATTTTCCGAACTGTGGCCCAGGAAGATTGCGACGCCGCCATCGAGCACTTTCAGCGCGCGATCGAACTCGATCCAAACTTTGCGCTGGCTCTTGACGGTCTCGGGGCTACTTACGTCAATCGCGTTTTTAAGGGCTTTGGCGGCGCAGAGGACTACGAGCGCGCCGAAGTGGCGTTCAATAAGGCGCTGGCTATTGATCCGAAGCTAATTGAAGCGCGAATGCTGATGGTCTTCGTATATCTTTGGCGCGGCCAGAAGCAGAAAGCTCGCGAAGAAGTGGCACGCGCACGCCGGGAGGCGCCGGATGAAGCTGTAGTTCACTTTGTTAAGGCCACCCTTCATCGCCTCGATGGAGAATATGGGCGGGCGCTGCGCAGTTATGATCGACTGATGCGTTTAGATCCGGCAGCGCACGTGGTAGCCAGCTTCAATCGCGCGCTGGTTTACATGTACATGGGGAACTTCGAAGAGACTTCGCGACAGTTGGATCAGGCTGGTGACCCCGATAATCCATTAGTCAAAACTTTTCGCGCGCTTTTTTTGTATTACACCGGTCAAACCGACGCTGCTGCCGATCTGATGCACGAAGTGATCGCGCGTCATCCGAACATGCATGGGATTAGACCTTTCCTGGCAATGTTCCTGAGCGCGCAGGGGAAGCACGTTGAGGCGCGCGCGCAAATAAGCAGCGCGGTCATACGAACCGCAGAAGTCGATCCTGATATCGCTTATTCTTTGGCCTCCGTCTATGCGCTTGAAGGAATGCAAGCCGAGGCTTTTGAGTGGTTGGCACGCGCGATCGCCTTGGGAAATGAAAATCAACTCTGCTTCGAAAACGATCCAAACTGGTCGTCGTTGAGGAGCGACCCGCGGTTCCTGGATTTGATGGCCAAGGTCCATGCCAGTCATGCGCTGGAAATCAAGGCTCCGGCCGCTGAGTAGGTTTTTGCTATAACGATCAGAAAACGATCCACAAAATCACGCGAAATTTCACGAACAAAAGTCCTTAGTGTCCTTTCGTGTAATTAGTGGATCGTGTCCCTTGGGTTGCAGCTAGTCTCTGTCTAGTTCGGTTCGCATTGAGAACACCACATAATGTCGACAAACAAACGCGTACTTAACTCATTAATATTTCTTCTGCTTTTCTCGCTGGTCCAATCGTTTAAGCCGGTCACGAGTGCGCAGCAACAGTCTTCACGCGAGCGAAAAGTGGGTGCTTCGGCGGTTGCGATTCCGACGCCGAGTCCGAGCCCAATTGCCAGTCCGGTTGCCAGCCCTGTTCCGAGTCCTCAGGCTTCACCCACAGCTAAGGTCGCCACAACCACGCTGACACTCGCTGAGTTGCAGGGGCGCATTACTGAGATCCTGCAAAAGCCGGAGTTGGCCCAGGCGATGGTTGGGATTAAGGTGGCATCGCTGGACACCGGGCATATCCTGTTTGAGGCGAATGCAAATAAGCTCCTGCGTCCGGCGTCCAATATGAAATTGTATACGGTGGCCGCAGCGCTCGATCGGCTTTCGCCTGACTATCGTTTTATCACTTCCGTTTACGCGCGCGCCAAACCTGATTCCGCTGGAACCGTCCGCGGAGACTTGACCATCTACGGCCGGGGCGATCCGTCGATCGCCGCGCGTTTCAATAACGGCAACTACTTCAAAGGGATTGACGATCTCGCCGCACGCATCGTGGCCGCGGGCGTGAAACGCGTTGAAGGCGATCTGGTTGGCGATGAAACCTATTTCACTGGACCTCAATATGGCGCGGGATGGAACTGGGATGATCTGCAGTGGTGGTATGGCGCGGAAGTCAGCGCGCTGACTAGCAACGACAATGCGCTCGATCTCTCAATCAAGCCGGGAATGCAGGTGGGCGCTCCGGCAATCGTAACCACCGGCCCGCCGGATCCGCTGCTTACGATTATTAACAAGGTTACGACCGCGCCAAAGGGAACCAGGCGAGACCTCAACGCCTATCGGGCACTCGCGTCGGACGAGATGGAGATAAGCGGTTCCATTGCGCTCGACGACAAAGGTTATTCAGGCGGCATCGGCATTTCTCGTCCCGCCCTTTTGTTTGCCTACCTTCTTCGGGCGTCGCTCGCGCAACAGGGCGTCGTCATCAAGGGGAAGACTCGAACCATCCCGCAGCCCATCTTTGAGACTTCGGCTGTCGCGGGTGGCGCCGGATTGGTTGAACTAGCGACTCTACAATCGCCGCCGCTAAGCCTGATTGCCGCGCACACACTCAAACCAAGCCAAAACCTTTACACCGAACTCATCTTGAGAACATTAGGCAAGGTCGTCGGCCCCCCGCCAACTTCAATCAATATCGACCGCAGGAGTGAAACAGCGGGCATCGAAGTAGTCAGAACGTTTTTGGGCGAAGCTGGCGTTAATGGGTCGCCTCTTTCATTGAACGACGGTTCCGGTCTCTCGCGTAATGACATGGTGACGGCCGAAGCGACGCTTCAGTTGCTCACTTATATGAGTCGTCATCGTTACGCGACCGCGTTTCGCGAGGCACTGCCCATCGCGGGGGTCGACGGCACGCTCAGAAATCGCATGAAGGGCACGGTGGCAGAAAACAATCTTCGGGCCAAGACGGGAACACTCAGTGCGGCTTCCAGCCTTTCGGGTTTCGTCACCACTGCGGCTGGCGAAGAGCTGGTTTTTTCGATCATGGTCAACAACTATCCGCAAGGTACAAACCCGCCGTCTGTTTGCATCGATCCGATTGCGATATTGCTGGCGTCGTTCGCGGGAAAATCGTAACCGGTTAAGTTGAGCTTGAAGTTCAGAGTTCAAGCTCTTGCTTTGTTCACGCCGAAGGCGTGAAAGACAGTAGCCAGTGGTCGGAGCGCAGCGTAGACCACCGGTAGGCGAGGGAAATTATTCAGCACCCCGAAGAAGGAGTGCCAGAACAACCGCGGCACTCCTTCGAGTCTGGTCGGGAAGATACATAACTGGTCTTTTCTCTGTGCTTAAGGCTATTCCTACAGACTCCTTCGGGGTGCGAACGATTATCGACATTGTCCGGAGAGGAGTGTCCAATCTACTGCAAACTAAACAGTTTGCTTTACCAGGAACTGAAAATGCCTCCAAGCTTCATCAAATTTCATGGCTTCGGTAACGACTACATTGTTATCGAGCAGAAGGATCTCAGCGTAGTCGCACCCTCAGCCGAAGCTGACAAGTTGGGCCAATTTGCGCGCCTCATCTGCAATCGCCACTATGGCGCGGGCGCGGACGGCATTGCTGTCATCAGCCCCGCGAAAGACCAAGCCGCCGACTTTCATGTGCGTATATTCAATCCCGATGGTAGCGAAGCTGGGTTATCGGGTAACGGAACCAGATGCGCCGCAGCGTACCTCTACTACAAACAACTGTGGATGCCGGGTGAGCTTCGATTGAGCACACGTTCCGGCGTCAAGCGATATACGTTGCTGGAAACTTCGGAACCAGGACGATACGTATTTGACTCAGAGCTGGGCCAACCAAAGTTTGACTCTCAGTCGATTCCCATGCTGTCAGACGAGCCGCTCGAGAGGGTCGTCGACTATGAGCTCAACGTCGATGGTGCTCCGTTCAGAGTTACAGCCCTCCAGATGGGAAATCCCAATTGCTGTATTTTTGTGGAGGACTTCGATGCACTCGACTGGCGAATGATTGGCCGTACACTCGAAACGCATCATCTGTTTCCGGAGCGCACAAACGTTGTGTTCATCCGCGTTCGGGATCGGCAGACCATCGAACTGCGGATTTGGGAACGCGGCGTCGGCGAGACCGAGGCTTCCGGAACGTGTTCCTGCGCCGCGGCCGTAGCTGCGATGATAAATGGAAAAACCGAAAGACTCGTAACGGTGTTGATGCCGGGCGGCAAGGCAAAAATTCACTGGCGAGGCGATGATGAGGGCGGCGAGGTTGTCATTACTGGCTCAGCTGAAGTAATTTATGGCGGTAATTGGTTGACCAACTGAACCCGCAGTTCAGAATCCAGCCCGGGGAGCCGCCGCAGCCCGCCGGGTGTGGTACCCTTTGGGCTGCTCCTGGTCAGAGACAAGCAAAAGCTTGAACTCTAACCTTCTTTGAGTTATCCCCCAATGAACTATCCTTTAGAAAAGTTCTCTCGTCGGCAGCCTCGCTATCTCAAGAGCCTGATAAGCGCGCTGTGCCTGGTTCTGCTACTCGCCCTTTCGTTCTCGCTGACTGGCTGCGGGGGCAAGCTCGTCCAGGAAACCATCGCGGAACCGAAAGTTGATCGACCCGCGCCTCCGCCCACGAGTGTGCCAACCTGGTTGGGCAACACTTCGCGAACCTTCTACGGCACTGGACCCTGGTCATATCACCCCACCGCGATTCTGTGGGAGTTTGAGACGAGGTTTGCTTCGGGCCGTCTTCACAAGGATCCATGGGGAGGGACGAGTTGGCCCGGACAGCCCTCGGTCGGGGATGATCGTGTGTATTTCGGCTCGGCTGATGGCAATCTTTACTGCCTGAATACCAAAGACGGCAGCCTGATCTGGAGCTTCAAGACGGAAGACAGCTTAAAGTCGACGCCAACAATCACTGGTGATCGTCTGCTGGCGAGTGGGTTGGACCACTACCTTTATTGTCTGAGTCTGAAGGACGGCACACTCCTCTGGAAATACAAAGCGGGTTTTGAAATTGACGGTACCGCGGCCGTGATCGATGGGCGCGTCTACTTTGGATCCGAAGATGGTTTTTTCTATTGCCTCAATCTTGAAGATGGCTCACTTGTTTACCAAACCGAGCGACTTGGATCGATGGAGGGCAGTGTATCAGCGGCTGACGGCCATCTCTACATCGGCACTGAGCAAGGCGATCTCTACTGTCTGAATCTCGCAGATGGCTCTACCGTCTGGAAGGCCCGCATCGGTGCGGATTCAGATTCCACTCCCGCCGTGGCCAATGGTCTTGTGTATACCGCCGCTGAAGATGGCTACGTCTATTGTTTTCGCCAATCAAACGGAGCGCCGGTCTGGAAATTCAAAGCGGATGGTGGCTTGAGCCGAAATTTCAAAGAGCGAAGCGGCTTCTGGGCCAGCCCGATTGTTGTGAAGGACAAGATTTACATTGGCTCCAATAACGGTTTCATGTACTGCCTCAGCGCCGATAAGGGCGAACTTGTCTGGAAGCACCTGGTGCGGGCACCGATCTGGGCCACGTCGCCAGTGGTTGATGGACGCGTGGTATTTGGCGATAAGTCCGGATGGATGTACATGCTCTCGGCGAAAGATGGCCAGCGACTTTGGGAGTTGAAGATCGGAGAGAACATAAACTCCACCCCCGCCATCCTGAATGGTCGCATCTACATCGGTGCATTCAACGGCAAGCTTTTCGCCCTCGGCCCAAAAGAAACTTCGGATAAGCAGCCGGCACAGGGCACTCACTAATAGACCCCTTTACCCTTTCACCTTTTCCCTTTAACCTCTGTTCCGATGGCTGCTTCTTTCGTTTATCTCATCGACAACACGCTGGATGGACAGGGTGCTAGTCCGCGCGAGCTGCGCTCGACACTTGGTCGCATGCGCGAGGGTTTGGAGATCTTGATTGAGCCCTACCAAGCTGTTTCTCTTCAACGCATGGAGTCGCTTTGTCCTTCTCATATTATTTTGAGTGGCCAGAGTCATCCGTGGGACAACTACTCGCCGGAATCGCTGGCCGGCGTGGTTGAGGTAATAAGGCAAGCTTCTCAGCCGACGCTCGGAGTTTGCGGGGGTCACCAGCAAATTGCCCTGGCGTTTGGCGCCCCCGTGGATCTGATGGCGCGGCTTGAACCTGGCGAAGGCTATGAAGGAGCGAAACGCGAACGCGGCTACTTCGCTATTGAAACTATCGGTGAAACTACTGGCGAGGGCATCTTCACAGGCCTCCCTCCCCGAATCACTGTCTGGCATTCCCACTTTGACGAAGTGAAGGAACTTCCTCGAGGTTTTCAGGTCACCGCCTTCAACGAGAACTGCGCCATTCAGGCGATGCAACACACTGAACGTCCCTTGTTTGGTGTGCAATTCCACCCCGAACTCTTTGATGAAGATCACCCGGACGGTCGTCAGATACTAGAGAACTTTCTTGAGATATAGTCCTGTACGCTCCGCCAAACCTCATATTCCTTCCCTGGTTCGTCATCCTAAGCCTTCGAGTGCATGGTAATGAGCCAACTTATGCGGGCAAATTGGCAGCACATACCTAACTCTCAATATTTCAGTAGTTACACGAAAGGTGCCCATTTTTGGATCATTTTGCAGGTGGGCCGAGTAGACACCCCCTAACTCGTGTGCTAGTTTTCTCGCCGACAAGCGGGGATTAACGCCCCGCTTAATCGTTTTATCCGCACATGGGTCTTTAGCGCATGCATCAAGGATGCAAGCCCCCAACTCCGGCTGACGTTGTTCTCAACTCCTTGAGCCGGAGGTCGAGTTCCAGGAAAGAACGGACTCGCGCAGAGCGCTAAGAAATAGAAATCACCTAGGACAGGAGACCCGACAAATGAAAGCCATAGTTGGTCGAAGCGCGATCATTGCATCAGCGCTCCTCTTAGGATTAATAGTTTTCTCGGCTCAGCCTTCCATAGCGGAAACGCCCTTCTCGCAAGTTCAATCACAAAAAGAAGGATCCAAACAGAGTTCGGCTGGAACTCTGGGCAAGTATGACGCGGAAGCAGCGCTTCCCTCGGGTCGCTCCTCGGCTACGCTCAGCAGTGAAGAGCCGCGCCCGCTCTCACAGCCTACCAACTATGTGGCCACCGCTTATAGCCTCCGCGGCAAAACTGCTAGTGGACGCATGGTAAGCAGAGGCCTTATTGCTGCTGATCCAAGAGTACTGCCCCTGGGTTCTCGCGTGAGGTTAGAACATCCGGGCTATAGCGGCGAATATCTCGTTGCCGATACGGGGGGGCTAATCCGCGGTAAGCGAATCGACATCTGGATACCCAGTACAGGTGAGGCAATGCGTTTTGGAAGACGCACGGTAAAGCTTACTGTGTTGAGTTATCCCGCCAAGCGAGCCAGGCGACTGGCAAAATCGTAAGCAACATTAGAAAGCAGCAATTGCGTGACATGGACGAGGCAGGAGGACAACCCTTCTGCCTTTTTCTTATGTTCGTTTAGAGGGGGGCATCGCCCCCCGGTTCAAGACGCCTGCAATCGCGAATTGCAACGGCGGGCTGTGCCCGCCTCTAAACGAATCGATTTGGCCGAGCCTGAGCCCTCCCTTTGGACGTGCTGAGTTTTCACTAGTAGGCCGTGTTAACATGATCGCGTCCAATTCATTTCATAGCTGGCGAGGTCCGTCGAACTACTATGCAGGTTTCCAGGCAGGCGTCTGAGAACAACAAAGAGATTCCCACTGCTGAACCTTTGGTGGAGATTACCCGCGGTGGCATCACTGAGTCGCGGCATCGGGGGCACATTGTGGCGGTTGAATCTGACGGGAAGATTGTGGCCCACCTGGGTGCACCCGAAACTGTTACCTACCTGCGTTCGTCAGCCAAGCCACACCAGGCTGTTCCCCTTATTGCCTCGGGCGCTGCCGACAGGTTCGGCTTCACCGAAAGGGAGATTGCCCTGGCCTGTGCGTCTCACAGCGGGGAGCCGATCCACACTGAAGTTGCCGCTTCGATGCTCAAGAAGATTGAATTGGGTCCGGAAGCCCTGAAGTGCGGCACACATGAACCGTTCAGTCTGGAAGTTTCGCGCCAACTCCGCGAAAAAGGTGAAGCGCCGAATGTGCTGCAGAACAATTGTTCAGGCAAACACGCAGGAATGCTTGCACTGGCGGTCCACCTTGGCGCGCCGACAGAAACTTACGATCAGCCCGATAATCCAGTCCAACTGGCCATCGGACGCACGGTTGCTCAATTTTCCGGAGTTCCGCTGGAAGATATAGCTGTCGGCGTAGATGGTTGCGGCGTACCGGTGTTTGGTGTGACGGTCAAGGCGATGGCCTTGATGTACGCGCGGCTAATCTCGCCACCCGTTTCATTTGACGACGAGACGAGGGAGGCTTGCATGCGAATCGTTTCCGCAATGGCGACTTATCCAGAGCTTATCGGTGGCACCTCCAATCGGCTCGACACAGAAATCATGCGCGCGGCAAAAAGGCGCCTGGTCTCGAAAGTGGGCGCGGAAGGCGTCTATACTGTCGGAGTACTTCCCTGTGAAGAATGGCCCCGCGGCTTCGGTCTGGCGTTGAAGATTGAGGACGGCGACGACCTTCGCGCGCGTCCAACAGTGGTGATTGAGTCGTTAAGGCAACTGGGCATACTGGCTGATGAATCGTTGGAAGCTGTAGCGCGCTACGCCTTTTTCCCGGTGCGCAACCGGCGTGGAGACGTGGTGGGGGAAGTAACCGCCGAGTTTAAGTTGAAATGTGACGGCGGCCCCGAAAGGTAACGCGTAACGCATGGATGGCACGGCTTTCTCACAATCTGTTTCCGATAGTGAAGAGGCTCCGCTTAATCTTCCGTCTCTGCAGCGCGATGCCATCGGGAACGTGGATTTTGATTCCGTGCCCGACGTTATTCAATGGTTTCTTGATTTCGACAACCGGGTGGCAATCATCAAGCACCCAAACGTCGAGCAAGTGTTTCAATGGAAGCAGGAACAGAGTCGCGCTGCGGGCGAACAAGTTTTTGCTTTCAATCGGGCCGAGGATCGCTTGGCCATCGGCATCATCCAGGCACTAGCGGAGAATTCAACCGAGCGTGCGCTTCATTCCTGGATTAGCCAACTTCTCAACGCGCTTGATGCGGCCTCGAAGGCCAACGAGGCCGCCGCTGAGGCTTACAAGCTCGACCTCGCTGGTGGCGGCTCGATCATAAAAGAAGCGGACAAGATTCCTTCGGCACGCGGGCGTCGAGACTTCCTGATCAACTGTTGGATCGAGACCCTCTGCACGGCTGAAGCACGAGTCCTGGGCTGGTTGTACAAGGAGATCCACGGCCGCGCGTTTGCTCCATAGAGGCTGCCAAATGGTGGCCTTATTAATTTGAAACGTTTAGAGGTGGGCATCGCCCGCCATCTCAAGATTAATCACAGGGGTCTCGTTGCATTAGACGTTGAACCGGTGGGCGGTGCCCACCTCTAAACGATAGTTCACTGACGTGTATGAATGACAATATGCGGGCGCTCTTTCCGGTTACGGAGCGCGCTATCTATCTCAATCACGCCGCGGTTTCGCCGCCTCCACTCAAAACAATCGAAGCAATTCAATCGCAGTTACGGGATGTTTCCGAAAACGGCTCGGTAAACTTTCGCGATTGGGTCGCAGTTAAGGAGCGCGCGCGGCAACTTGTGGCGGGCATGCTTGGCGCGCGTGCTGAGCAAGTCGCATTCATGCGCAACACTTCTGACGGGCTCTCGACAGTTGCAAATGGCCTGGATTGGCGCCCGGGCGATAACCTCGTGACTTTCCGAAACGAGTTTCCTTCCAATATTTATCCGTGGCTCCGGGTTCGAGACGCGATGGGTGTGGAAGTGCGTATGTGTGAAGAGCGGGACGGTCGAATTGACCTCGATGAGTTTAATCGGCCTTATTGATGCAAAAACCCGCGTCGTTGCCATTAGCCATATCCAGTATGCCTCGGGTTTTCGCGCTGATCTTGAACGTCTTGGCCGGGCGGCCCGAGCGCATGATGCGCTGTTGGTTGTGGATGTGATTCAAGCACTGGGTGTGGTCCCAATCAACGTGGAGGCGCAGCTGATCGATGTCGCTGCGGCGGCTTGTCACAAGTGGCTGTTGACACCAGAGGGAGTGGGCCTGCTTTATCTCTCGTCTCGCGCTCGCGAACGAATCCAGCCAACCCTCGTCGGCTGGATCAGCGTGCCCAACCCCGAGGACTACAGCAATTTTGAACAGGGATGGAAAAGCGGAACGCTGGCCTGGGAAACTGGAACCGGACCAGCAGCTCTCATCTATGGGCTGGAAGCGAGTTTAGATCTCCTAACCGCAACCGGGATCCCTAACATCCAAAGTCATCTCGAAACCTTAACCGATCATCTTTGCGACAAGCTCCGGGACACAGACTATCAAGTCGTTAGTTCTCGTCGCTCAGGTGAAAAGTCACAAATTGTTTGTATTCGGCATACTGCGGGTCTGACGTCGATGGACCTTTACAGCCACCTGAAGAAAAGAAACATCATTACTGCCCCGCGGGGCGATCGACTTCGCATCTCGCCGCACCTCTACAATACTCTCGAAGAGATTGATGAATTAGTTGAAGCCCTCCCCTGAATAAGCTCTACTAAGCTTCGTTTAGAGGCGGGCACCCGCCGGTGCAACGTGGATGAAACCACTCAAGGTGCGACAAATAATCCTGTCTCGTGCACGCCTCTAAACGAAGCATGATTAGTTTTCTCCACGCGGCACCGGCGGGCGGTGCCCGCCTCTAAACGAAGCTTGATTAGCATCCCGACTCCTTGCCCCGTTTTCAATTGAGCGAGTGATTATCGTTCGTCGCGCGGGTAGCGAATGTACCGAAGATGTACGCACCCGTAGCTCTCGAAGTTGGCCCTTGGTCCACGGCGGCCTAATGTGAATCGAAAAAATAAGGAAAAACTAGACGCAACGCTTGTGACGGACACTAATTAAGGTTGATGGCACAGGCGTTGCCAAGGAGAAACCCGAAATAAGAGAAGACAAAAGGTAAATCGGGTCAGGCTCTTAGATTGCGGTGAGTGGAAGCTTTGGGGGAGGCGTCCTCTCACGATTGAAAAAGGCAGGCGGTGGCTCTTTCGGGGGAACGGAGTTAACGCCCGCACGCAACCGACGAGCAATCATTGCGTGGCTGCTGATCCCGTCCTGAAGGGGCTTGGGGGAGCCTCCCAGGAAGATCAGCAGCCCGCATTAGTCTTAACATCAGGGGTATTTACTTTTCCAAGGGGTATTGGGTATAAAGAAAAGCGCTGGGCGGTCCAGCGCTTTTTTTGTTTAGCTAAGAAGAAAGACAGGATTTACAGGATGAACAAGATATTGAAGTAGTGCCCTGTCATTCAGGTAAATGCGGTCAACGGTCGTTATGCCTGACGAGACTGGGCGCCTCTCGGTCCATGTAGCTGTGAAATCAAATCTAGTTCCCGGGCCCCAGTATCCTTGCGGGATCGGTCCGCGAGCTCACTTCATCCAGGTTAAGGCGAAGCATACCGCCGGCGTCGGAATAAGCTTCCCTTAATTGCTGCTTCGCCCTCCTCCGAGTAAACAATAGCGCACCAAAGAATCCGCCAATAGCCAGACTGCCAAGAAGCGCCAAGCCCGATGCTTTCACTACACTGACCAAAACCCCCAAAGTCGTTTGGGTGAATTCGCGCACCGCTTCCTGGTAAGCGTAGGGGTTTTTGCCCAACCATTGCACAACCTGCTGATATTTCACCTGGTCGATCAGTTGGTTCGCCGCCAGCTCGCTGGGAGCGTCAAAAACAAACACCGAATAATTCCCTACACGCCGATAGGCCGTCGGCAGGGGTTGCCCCTGATTGCGCAGCTCCTGCAGCCTTACTTTGATGCGCTGGTCATTGTCCGTTGCCAGCGACGCTGTGGTGAATTCAACCAGGACAAGTCTTTGCGAGCCATAATTGGCAACAGCGGCTTCTGCCCCACCCTCGAAACTAAGCGCATCCAGTACTGGCTGATTCTTGAATAGATTCTTGAGAGTGCCTTGACTGACCGCGTACGAAACTCGCCGTTGAACGTTCTGCCAGTCGGGTAGGTGCTTCACCAGAACTGGTATCTCGCCACTCCCCCGATCGAATTGCTCGGCAAACAGCCGAGCTAAAGTCAGAGCTGTTGCGGAGGAGGACGCGCTTGAATTCGCGTGAGTGACCCTTAAAAAAGTAGAACCCTTACAAAAGGCGACTTGTCGAGATGAAATGACGGAGGCAGTGCCCACATCGCCTAAATTGATTTCGGCTGGCTCGGCTTCGCGCATCTTGTTCGCGACCAGCGATAACAGCGAATAGGCGTCCGATTCCCCCCTCAAACGAAGTATCTCGATTGTGAGTTTTTCGCCTCCTGATGAAACATAATCAACCTCGCCGCCAATAAAGGGCGACTTCCCCTGATCACTCATGACCCTAAAAGATGAAATGTCAATAAGTCCTTCCCTGCCGAGGATAACAAGAGGGCGCATCGAGCGTAGTTGGTTAAACTCCCCGATCTTATTGGGAAGCATCTTTGAGAGTTCAGCGGACGGAGGTTCGGCTAATGCGACCGGAGCGCAGTACATCAGTAACAGAACGATGATTTTCTTAAATGCGATTCTCAACGCTGAAACTCGACCTCTCAGTTGTTCCGTAGTCATCTTAGAACCCAACTGCCCTTTGATGTTCCTAAACCTCTGATCAGTTGGCATGAGCTCGTATGCCAGCAGTCTAATGCCAGCGTCTGAGTTCGCGCAAAAGGAGGTCGGCATAGTGGCGGGGATTACTGATGTTGTCCAGGACTGTTGATCCACCCAGTTCGCTGGCATTGTCGATGATGATATCGCCAAAACCGAGGATTCGTTGAGGAATACTGGCGGACACCGTTACGTCCTGAATCTTGCTGAGCGGAATATTGCGGGTCGTCCGGGCTATCAGACCAGTGTCAATCTCGACTTTCGCGTCGGTCAGAGTGTAGCGAACCATGTTTCTCCGGAGGTGGTAAAAGGCGGGAATCAGCAGGAGCGCCAGTGCGAGCGGTATTGAGATGTAGGCAGGCACCGGTATTAGGGCCAGGAGAAAAACGAGACCAATCGCACCAATCACCGCCAGCGCGTAACCCAACTTAATGAAAATCAAAGTGGGTCGCACGGTGAATATCGTCTGTTCGAGATCTCCAGGCCCACCCGCTCGCTCAGGCACACCCGCTTGCATTCGCGCGATTTTGGTAGCTTCGGGATCGGTTGCAGCCGAACCGCATCCCGAGCAAAAGCGCACACCGGGAGCGATATAAGCGCCACAGTTGGAACAATGCATTCTGGTTAGCTGCTTACTGTTTAGTATCTATGGGCAGTCCTGCGTTTTGCCAGGCCACAAAACCACCCAACAAGGCTCCAGCGTTTTCAATACCTTTTGCTTTTAGGTCGGCCACCGCACGGGCGGACGTCTGTTCAGCTGGTCAAGAACAGTAGGTCACTATCAACTTATCTTTCGGCAACTCGTTGCTGCGCTTCGCGACATCAGCTACGGGTATAAGCCTCGCGCCCTTGATATGAGCCACCTTGTAGGCATCTTCGTTTCGCACGTCAATAACTACTGCCTCGTCTCTGGCCAGCAAATCTTTCAGCTCAACGACGGTAACGCGGCGAACGCCATCCGCGGGACGCTTGGTGGCGGGTGACGCCGCGGCGAGTGGCGAACTAGTCTTCTGCTCGGCCGAGTTACAGGCCGTCAAAACTAAAAGCCCAAGCATCCCTATGGAAATAAAGGAAAGGATAAGACGCATCTATTAACCTCCAGACACAGATAATGGCGATGAAAACAAAATCAGACGAAGCTAATTTCTTATGCCCCTGTGGTTTTGTCAACAGGAGGGGTCCAATTCAAAGTGCACCCATACTTTTAAGCCCGGCAAACGGTCATGTTTTCTTTACTCTTTTGCATGATATAGTTCGCACTCGCCAAAATCCCAAACCGGCCCGGGTCCCCGCGGGCGGCCCGCGCAGGGTGGGGCAAATGCCATGCTTGAAGAGCCACAGAGCCATCCGGTGAAGTGGGCCAAGGTCATCGACCAAACGCGGTGTATTGGTTGTCATGCCTGTACAACCGCATGCAAGTCGGAGAATCTTGTCCCGCTTTCAGTCACCCGCACCTATGTTAAGCATGTCGACGTGGGTGTCTTTCCTCAAGCTCGCCGCGCACATCAGGTCACGCGCTGTAACCAGTGTGCTCACGCGCCGTGTGTCACCGCCTGCCCCACAACGGCGATGTTCAAACGCGCCGATGGGATTGTCGATTTCGATAAATCGATCTGCATCGGTTGCAAAGCCTGCATAGCAGCATGTCCTTACGATGCCATCTTCATCAACCCTGAAGACCATTCAGCTGAGAAGTGTAACTTCTGCGCGCATCGCATCGATATTGGTCTGGAACCCGCTTGCGTTGTTGTCTGCCCCACTCAGGCAATTCTGATTGGCGACATGAACGACACCGAATCTTACGTGTCGCAGATCATCAATCGCGAGCCTGTCGCAGTAAGACGCCCGGAGAAAGAGACACTCCCAAAACTCTTCTACAAGGGCGCCCATCAGGCTACGCTCGATCCACTTGCCGCACGCCGGCCCGATGGCGGCTTGTTCATGTGGAGCGAACAGCAGTGGGGTTCGTCTCAGGTTGTTTCGGGCAGTCCAAACTACAACAACAGCTCGGCGGCGGCGTTGCTCTCCTACGATGTCGCCCATTCTATTCCGTGGGATTGGCGAGTAAGTCTTTACACATGGACTAAGGGGATAGCTAGCGGCGTCTATCTCGTGGCTGGGTTGCTGCTGTGGTTTGGTCTCCTGCGCGGCGACAGTGAGCTTTGGCTTTGGGTCACACCGATTCTTTCGGGCGCTTTTCTGGCAATCACGGGTGGTCTGTTGATTTGGGATCTCGAACATCCCGAGCGCTTCTACCTAATCTTCACGCGTCCGCAGTGGAGGAGCTGGCTCGTTAAAGGCGCCTTCATCATTGCAGGGTACTCGATTATTTTGTTGCTTCATTTCGTGGCGAGCATCTTTCTCAGTAGCAGCATGGGACCAGAAGGTTGGGATCCCACCAGGCGCGAAGCCTTTGCCTGGTTCTTGTTGCAGTCTTCGTTGACAATCCCCGGGGTAGTGCTGGCTGCGCTGACCGCAATTTACACAGCTTACCTCTTCGCTCAGGCCAAGGCGCGAGACATGTGGCAGAACCCCCTGCTGCCGCCGCATCTCTTAACCCAGGCTTTGCTGCTCGGGTCAGCCGCGCTGCTTCCCTTCGCCCTCTGGCTTGAACCGCCCGGGGTTTTCGAGTCGGCTATTTCACCTTTGCTGTGGATCCTATCCGTAACAAGTCTCTTCCACCTATTAATGGTCCTGGGCGAAGTGTCACTGACGCATGCGACGGCTCATGCCCGACTCGCCGTGTGGGAGATGGTGAGGGGCAGATACAAAAGCGATTTTTGGTTTGGAATCGCGTTATCTATTCTCGGTGGACTGCTGCCTTGCATGGCGATATTCGGTTACGTGAGCGCGTCGCTGGGGGTGGCCGGCGCTCCACTGGCTTTAGTTGGATTGATGTTTTACGAGAATGCGTATGTGCAGGCGGGCCAGTCGGTCCCGCTGGCGTGATCCGCCAAAGAAAAGACCAGGACGAACAGGAGAAACAGAAGATGAGGATGAACATCAATAGTCAACGTCATTCGACCGCGGTCATGACATTGTTCTTATTGGTAGCGATCGTGTCGGCGTGCAGTACCAGGGATGAAACGGAGAAGGCGAACAAACTTGTCGATGAGGGCAACGCGGCGCTGCAGGAGGCCAGGAAATATGTGGTAGAAGCTGAGACGAAGAAGCAGAAAATGTTTCAAACAAACATAGCCAAAATCGAGGAGGGCCGTGCGATTGCCAAAGAAGCCCTCGCGGCTTACGACAAGGCCAGGGAAAAATGCAAAGAGGCGTCCAGGAAGTATGAAGAGGCCAGCAAGCTGAAGGTCAAGGACAAGTTCAAGGAATACTTGACCCTCAAAATGAAGGAATTCGACAAGCGCGCGGAATTAATCGAGACGGCAAAAGGCGTTCCGCAGGCCCTGATAGATAACGAAACCCATGCGAATTTCGTAAGCCTGGCGAACGCTACTACCGCGAAGGTAGACCAGCTTGCCAAAGAGGCGACCGATCTGGCAGCCCAAGCCGCCAAGCTCCAAAAAGAAAACCCCGATTCAATCAAGTAATTGCGTCAGCGGCAAAGCGCTGCCGCACGCTGCCACGCATGTTAGAATGAGTTTATGGAAACCATCCAACTAACAATCGACGAGTCCCTACTGGCTGAAATGAATCGGGCCACTAGCGCCTTGCAGATGACCCCTTCTGATTTCATGAGAGTTGCTTTGGAAAGGGCTCTCGCACAGCGTGAGATCATCGCCAAGGAGAGACGAGACGCCCAGGGCTATTTGGAGCAACCACAGCGACCGGAAGAAGTCGAGGAATGGCAAAGTGAACAAGAGTGGGGAGAGCCATGAAACAAGGCGACGTTTACTGGCACACGTTCCGTGCTCCTGACAAGCGCCGCCCCGTTCTGATTTTGACCCGAAATTCAGCCATCACGTTTCTCACCGGCATAACGGTACCCGACTTAGACCGTAAGCTCCTTGCCGAAGATAAAAAATGCGCCGATGAGACCTAAGGATTCGAGTCAACCCGCTGACGCATCGCGCGAGGAAACAGAAGCTCGCGGGGAAACATTCTATCCTGGCGCGAGCCGGAGCCATCTCGCAGCGTATCCCCCAAAGGAGCGTTGGGATAACTGGACCGAGCTTGATTCTCAGGCTTGGCCGCGGCGCAAGGAGCGGCACTACTCACTCGTTCCCACCACTTGCTTCAACTGCGAATCCGCCTGCGGTCTGCTCGCCTACATCGACAAAGTTACCGGCGAGGTGCAGAAGTTTGAAGGCAATCCAGAGCATCCCGGATCGCGTGGACGCAACTGCGCTAAAGGCCCGGCAACGCTTAATCAGATTCATGACCCCGATCGCATTCTTTATCCGCTCAAGCGCGCCGGCGAACGCGGCAAAGGCAAATGGGAACGCACAACCTGGGACGCGGCGCTTGATGAAATTGCGGCCCGGATTCGTAAAGCGATCGTCGAGGATCGACGGGATGAAATTATGTATCACGTCGGGCGGCCGGGCGAAGACGGTTTCACCGAACGCATACTCGCCGCCTGGGGTGTTGATGGGCACAACTCGCACACGAACATCTGTTCCTCAGGAAGCCGGGAAGGTTATCAATTGTGGATGGGACTCGACCGCCCCAGTCCCGATCATGCAAACGCAAAAGTCATCCTGCTCATCAGCGCGCATCTCGAGTCGGGCCATTATTTCAATCCACACGCCCAGCGGGTTATCGACGGCAAGGCAAACGGCGCGAAGTTAATAGTCTTCGATACGCGCCTCTCCCACACCGCTACCCATGCCGATTATTGGGTCGCCCCCTATCCCGGCTCTGAAGCCGCCATACTGCTCTCCATCGCGAATTACCTGATTCAAAACAATCTCTACAATCGCGATTTCGTGCGACGCTGGTGGAACTGGGACGAGTATCTCGGTATCGAGGGGCCGGAGATTGAAACCACCTTCGAAAACTTCGAGCGCGTTTTGCAGGCAACGTATGAGGAGTTCACTTTCGAATTTGCCGCCCGGGAATCCGGTGTCGACGCGCGGGTGATTGAAGAGATTGCGAAGCTGGTAGCGACTGCGGGCACGCGCTTTTCGAGTCACAACTGGCGCAGCGTTTCATCCGGCGTTAGCGGCGGGTGGTCAGTGGCGCGGGCTCTGTTCATGCTGAATGCCCTGCTGGGCGCGGTGGCGACGGAAGGCGGTGTTTTTCCTAATGCCTGGAACAAGTTCGTCCCGAAGCCCATTTACACTCCGCCACATCCGAAGATGTGGAATGAAACGACATGGCCACGCGAGTACCCGCTCTCGATGAACGAGATGTCGTTTCTGTTGCCGCATTTTCTAAAGGATGGCCGGGCAAAACTTGACGTGTACTTTACGCGCGTCTACAACCCGGTCTGGACCAACCCTGACGGCTTCTCGTGGATTGAAATGTTGACTGATCCGAAGCTGGTTGGTTGTTACGTCGCTCTGACTCCCACCTGGAATGAGACTGCCTACTTCGCCGACTACATTCTGCCGATGGGCCATGGTTCCGAGCGTCATGACATTCATTCTTATGAAACGCATGATGCGCAGTGGCTTGGTTTCCGACAGCCTGTGAAGAAGGCCGATCGTCAACGGTCCGGCGAAGAGATTAATGACACTCGCGAGGTGAATCCGGGCGAGGTTTGGGAAGAGAATGAGTTCTGGTTGGAACTGACCTGGCGCATCGACAGGGACGGTTCGCTGGGCATTCGCCAGTACGCTGAATCGAAAAAGAGTCCGGGAACGCGGCTCAGCGTTGACGAGTATTACGAGTGGATTTTCAACAATTCTGTGCCGGGTTTGCCAGAGAAAGCGGCGGCAGAAAATCTCACGCCGCTCGAATTCATGCGTCGCTACGGAGCTTTTGAAGTAAAGCAGAAAGTCGGAGCCATATACGAAGAACGCGTTCCGGCGGCGGAGCTGGAAGACATTCGCGAGGACCGTTTCGGCCGCGTCTTTACGCGCGCGGCAAAGCCTGCTTCGTCTAACATTGTCCCCATCCCGAGTCCTGATGGCGATGTCGATGGCCGGCGGCTTGTTGGAGTCAGGGTTGACGACGACATCAAGCGCGGATTCCCAACGCCCAGTGGGAGATTGGAGTTTTATTCTCGCACCCTGGCTGACTGGGGTTGGCACGAGTATTCGATTCCCAACTATATTAAGAGTCATGTTCATCCCGATAATCTGGAAGATGATCAGACAATACTGATCTCAACTTTTCGTTTGCCGGTTCAAATTCATACCCGTAGCGCCAACGCCAAGTGGCTCGACGAAATCGCGCACACCAATCCACTGTGGATTCACACCAGCCATGCAGCAAAACTCGATGTCCGCACCGGCGATCTACTACGCGTGGAAACTGAGATTGGTCATTACGTCGTGCGCGCCTGGGTGACTGAAGGCATCCTGCCGGGCATTGTCGCCTGCAGCCATCACATGGGCCGCTGGAAGCTGAGCGACCACGGGCAGCGTCAATTGATGGCGACGGTTAAGCTGGATCACGAGGGCAGCGAGTGGGGACTCAGGCGTGAAAAGGGCGCCGAGCCTTATGAGTCGAGCGACCCGGACACGCTGCGCATCTGGTGGAGCGATGTTGGCGTGCATCAGAACATGACCTTCCCCGTCCATCCCGATCCGATTTCGGGAATGCATTGCTGGCACCAGGCAGTTCGCGTCAAGCGAGCTCAAGCGGGAGATGGCGTCGGGGATGTATTTGTTGACACCCAGAAATCGCGGGAAGTTTACAAGAAGTGGCTGGCAATGACGCGCCCAGCGGATAAGTATTCACCAGATGGCACACGCCGTCCGTATTGGATGCTGCGCCCGTTGAAGCCGGCGCGGGAGTTTTATAATTTGCAGCTGCAAGAAAAGTAACAAACCAATATTCTTGCTCTATGAATAGTTTGACCACAGTCTGTTTGTCTGCGGCGATCACCATCGCGACGGTCTTTCCCACAGCCTCGACCTGCTTCGGGCAAGATAAGGTCAACTCGCTACCTGCCGAGTCGGCTACGGCGAACGCAAGTAAACCGTCAGCGCCTGAACTCTGGCGTCAGGTCGAGATCATCCGCACAGCCCATGGCGTTCCCCATATTCGCGCTGAGAATTTGCGCGCAGCCGGCTACGCGCTCGCGTGGTTGCAGTCAGAGGACTATGGACCGCGCACTGCCATGAACGTGCTCGAAGCCAGTGGTCAGAAGGCAAAGGTTTCTGGACACGACAGCATCGAGTCAGACTTTCTGGTTCGACGCGGCCGCAACCGCGCTATCCAAACTTATCACCTGCTCGATCAGGAAACACGAGACGTCTACGATGGCTTCGCTGCCGGCTTGAATCGCTATATCGAGCTCTACCCGGAGGAGTTTCCTCCTCATATGCCGGCCAACTTCAGCGGTTACGACGTCGCCACACTCGACATCGGTGGATCTTCAACCAGAAAGGCACGAGCGTTTCTGGCAAAGCTCAATCCTGCCAAGCCTGACGCGACGCGCGGCGCGAACAATAAGGAGGGCTCCGAACCTGACGCTGACGAGGGCTCCAACGCCTGGGCGTTCGCACCCAATCGCACGAAGTCGGGCAAGGCGATTCTCTTGCGCAATCCGCATCTGGGCTGGACAGCCGGCTACTACGAGGCGCATTTGACAGTTCCCGGGGTCGTCGATTTTTATGGCGACTTTCGCATTGGCGGACCGTTCGCAGTAGTGGCGGGCTTTAATCGCAACCTGGGCTGGGCAACAACAAATAATTCCCAGGACCTGGCCGAAGTTTACGCGCTCGACGTTGACCCAAAGGCTACCGACCACTATCTCTTCGACGGCGCGTCGCTCTCTCTTGCGCGTGAGCTGCTGACGGTGCCGTTTCGAAACGGCGACGGTCTCTCAACTGAAACGCGCGAATTCTGGTCCACGCCTTTGGGCCCGGTTATTCATCGCGCCAATGGAAAGGTTTACATCGTTAAGACTGGGGGCGATGGCGAGTTCCGGGCCGGCGAACAGTTCCTGCGAATGATGCGTGCTTCCTCGCTTGCCGAGTGGAAAGAGGCGATGAAGATCAGGGCCCGAGTGACTTCGAACTTCACCTACGCCGATCGCGCGGGAAATATTTACTTCATATGGAACGCTGCGTTACCCCTCCTGCCACACCCCTCTGGTGGTGACATGGCCACGCCGGCACGCGAGACACGCGATGTCTGGACGCGTTACGTTCCCTTCGAATCGCTGCCCCAGGTTCTTAACCCGCGCGGCGGGTACATTCATAATGAAAACGATTCGCCGCACTTCACCAATGTGCGCACTCCCATCGACACTAAGAACGCCTATCCAAACTTCGAGCGACCCGATCTATCGCTGCGCAGTCAGCTCTCTATCGAGCTCGTGGGAGGCGACAATAAGCTAAGTCTCGAAGACGTAATTCGGTTGAAACACAACTATCGCATGCTGCTCGCCGACCGGGTGAAGCCGGATCTAATCGCCGCAGTCAAGGCGACAACTCCATCCGGTGATGTGGCGTCCGCAGTCGAGGTTTTGGAGCGCTGGAACAACACTGCCGCGCCGGACAGCAGCGGTTCATCGCTCTTCGAGTTGTGGTGGCAACACTACTCCGGGATACGTCCCCCCGAGAGGGCAGTTCTACCTGATGAGAAACGATTCGCGCGCGTATGGGACGCGTCCGATCCCCTGAACACGCCGCGCGGACTCGCTGACCCGGCGCGAGCCGTCGAGTCGTTTGCGTGGGCGGTGGCTGAGACGAAGCGTCGCTATGGAAGCTGGGACGTTGCATGGGGAAATGTGCACCGCGTTCGTCGTGGTTCAGTGGACGTTCCAGTCGGCGGTTGTTCCGGCAGCTTAGGTTGCTTCCGCGTCCTCGGTTTCGCTCGCGATCCCGACGGCAAGCTGGTGGCGAACGGCGGCGATGGCTGGGTCCTGGCAGTGGAGTTCGGCGATGTTCCCCGCGCTTACTCCGTGCTCGCGTACGGCCAGAGCAACCGCCCGAATTCTCGGTGGTTTGCGGATCAAGCCGAACTCTTCGCGAAAGGTGAATTGAAGAAGGTCGCTTTCACCGAGGCCGACGTGAATGCTCAAGCGGTCGTCCGATACCGACCTGGTGAAAAGCGCTAACGATGTCATTGCGTCAAGTAAATCAATGGGACCGCGGGCGTGCGGAGTTCCGGCCGGCCAGCCCGGCTGGGTGCTCGACCCGCCCGAAATGCGCGCTCAGCGCGAACCGTAGGAGGTTATGACTCTGTTGGCGACAGACCTGGCAAGGTTTACAAGGAACCATGATTCTGCGATAAAGTTGGACCCATGAGCACTCAAGAATTAATCAACAAAGAGGTCGAGAACCTGCCGGAACCGTTGCAACGCGAAGTTTACGACTTTGCGCTCTTCCTCCGTTTGAAGTCGAACGGCGAACTGCAACGTGAA
The DNA here is from genome assembly GCA_051004635.1 of Pyrinomonadaceae bacterium. Taxonomy (GTDB): domain Bacteria; phylum Acidobacteriota; class Blastocatellia; order Pyrinomonadales; family Pyrinomonadaceae; genus PSRF01. Next base: position 42,625 of record JBPCKD010000033.1, on the reverse strand, counting down.
TTCGAATCCTGGGAATCAGCAAGTGACGAGGACTTCCTGAAGCTCGAACGGTCCATGCCAGAGGTGGAATAGATGGCGCGCGGCGACGTGTTGCTTGTCAGTCTCCCACCAAGCGATCAGCGTGAGCAAAGTGGCCGTCGACCGGCCGTGGCCGTGCAAACGGACCAGGCAGGAGAGCCGATGTTGATGGTCGCACCTGTTACCTCAAATCTTAGCGCGCTTCGCTTCGCCTTTTCTGTACGCGTCGAACCTTCAACCGAAAACGGACTCACTATGCCTTCGGTTGTCATGGTTTTTCAGATGAGAGCTATCGATAAGGACCGCATCGTTCGCCGGATTGGGCGACTATCGCAAGCGGACATGGCGCGCATCGACGCTGAAATCTGGCGGATGCTCAAACCGCCTGCTTTGTAGCAGCCAGGCTGGCAAGAAAAGCTGCAGAGATCTCCAACTCAAGCAATGAACAAACCCGGACAACTCACCGCAATGATCAGCAGCACGGCACTGGATCTGCCGGCGCATCGAGAACAGGTTCTTGATGCTTGTCTTGCCGAGGGCGTTTTCCCAATCGGAATGGAACACCTTCCGGCGCGTGATGCTTCCGGCCTTCAGGCCTCACTTGAAATGGTGGACCAGGCCGACATCTACATCGGCCTATATGCGTGGCGCTACGGCTGGGTTCCAGACTTCGACAATCCGGACAAGATTTCGATAACCGAGATGGAATTCAACCGAGCGCTTGAACGTAAACAGCGTGGCGAACTCAAAGAGATTCTGATTTTCCTGATGCACGATAAGCATCCGATCCTGGCGCGCGATAAGGAGGATGGTGAAGAGGCGCAAAGAAAGTTAAGAGAGTTCAAGCAACGAGCATCCTCCGGGAGGGTGATGCTCAAGTTTGAGTCGAGTGAGAAATTGGGAGGACAAGTCATTCAGGCCCTCGCTGACATGAAACGCCGCCTCGAACCTGTTTCAACCGCAGCTATTGTGGTCGAAGCATCTCGCAAAGAGAACGCTATCCCGAAGTCCCCGGCCTTCTACGCTGAGCCGGACTACATTGGTTCGCACACGTTCGTCGGACGCGACTCGCAGCTTCAGGAGTTGAGCGACTGGGCCAAGCCTGCCGACCCCACTAATTTGCTGCTGTTCGAGGCCATCGGCGGCAACGGCAAGAGCATGCTTACTTGGGAGTGGACGACCAAACACGCCACGCTTGGACGACCCGACTGGGCCGGGCGCTTTTGGTATTCGTTCTATGAGCGCGGTGCGATCATGGCGGACTTCTGCCAGCGCGCACTCGCTTACATGACCGGCCAGCCGCTGAAGGAACTGCGCAAAAAGAAAACCGCCGAACTGAAGCAGCCACTGCTCGCGGAACTCCATGCCAAGCCCTGGTTGCTCATCCTCGATGGACTGGAGCGAGTGCTCGTCGCCTACCACCGCATTGATGCCGCCGAGGTTCCCGACGAGGAAGTGAACGACCCCACCGATAAGATCGTGAACCGCAACCCATGCGACGCCATCCGTGACGAGGACAACGACCTCCTCCGCGCCCTCGCCGCCGCTGCGCCTTCCAAGATTCTTATCAGCTCCCGGCTCACGCCGCGCGTGCTCCTGAATCCCTCCGGTCAGCCGATCACCGGGGCGAAGCGCGTCACTCTCCCCGGCCTGCGCCCGCCGGATGCGGAAATGCTCCTGATCTCCTGCGGCATCAAGGGCGATTCGGCCGCGATCCAGAACTACCTCACCGCGAACTGCGACAACCATCCGCTGATCATCGGTGTGCTCGCCGGTCTCATCAACGACTATTTGCCTGACCGGGGGAACTTCGATGCCTGGTCTGTGGATCCTGACGGGGGTGGTCAACTGAATCTCGCCGGTCTTGACCTCATTCAACGCCGCAACCACATCCTGCGCGCTGCGCTCGCCGTGCTGTCGAAGGAGAGCGCGCAACTTCTCTCCACCCTCGCGCTCCTGTCCGAGTCAGTGGACTATGAGACGCTCAGGGCCTTCAATCCCCACCTACCCCCGGAGCCGGAGGAAGTGGAGAAGCCCGAGCCGCCAGAGAAATACTGGGGTTGGGAGCAATTGTCAGATGAAGACAAAGCCGAGAGCCGGAGGCAATACGAAGCCGCTCTTCCCCGCTGGACGGAGTATGAACAAGCCTTAATGGCTCGGCTCGCTTCGGCGGAGTATAGCGAGGCACCGAAGAAGTTGACGGAAACCGTCCGCGATCTCGAACGCCGTGGCCTGCTGCAATATGATGCGCAGACGAAGCGGCATGACCTTCACCCTGTGGTGCGCGGCGTGGCCGCCGGAGGCCTGAATGCGGAGGAAAAGGAATCCTACGGCCAGCGGGTGGTGGACCATTTTTCCTCGCAACCCCACAACCCCTATGAAGAGGCCGAGACGCTGGAGGACCTGCGCTCCGGCCTGAATGTCGTCCGCCCACTCCTCAAGCTCGGTCATTTTCAACAGGCGGGTACTACTTACCGAGGCGACTTGTCGAATGCGCTCTTATTCAACCTCGAAGCCTATGCAGAAACCTTGTCACTGCTGCGGCCGCTCTTTCCCGCCGGCTGGGGTGAACTGCCAAAGGGCGTACATCAATAGACGGTTTTTACCTGTCCAGTTGTGCTGCCATTGCCTTGGAAGGCTGCGATGAACTGAAGGAAAGCCTCGCAGCCCAGGTTGGCGCTCTTCGCGTTGAATTGGAGCGTGAGAACTGGGTAGATCTAGGGCGTTGGTTGGACAATATCTCACGTAATCTGTTGAACCAGAATCTGCCAGCCAAAGCCCTTCGAGTGAAAGCCTTCGCCCTGGCAGTGGCCAATTTGGGCGAGAACGAGCAAGGCCTCTTCACGGTCCGACTCCGGCTGTTTGCGGCTCAGTCCCTTATTGGGCAATGGAGGGAGGCCGAAGCAACCTGGCAACTCCTCGATCCGATGGGCCGCGCTTGGTTGCGCAGCCACTACCGTCCTGGAAGTGCTGAGTCTCTCTACGCATGGTTTCATTTTTACCAGGGAACCTTACAGGAGGAACACATCGCTGTGGCGGAGCGCTTGGCGGCGGAAGGCAAGAACCGCTCAACCATCCGCAGTGTCCACAGGCTTCGTGGAGTATGGCGACTGGAGCGAGGCGAGTGGGTTCTGGCCGTGGCAAGTCTGCAAGAAGCCGTTCGCATGGCCCGCGAGCGAGGCCTCACCAACGCGGGCGCCAACGCGCGCCTCGCCTTCTCGCCACTCTCTGGCTCGCCATCGGCGATCACGAGCAAGCGGAGAAACACGCCCTCGCTGCCTACAGATGGGCTTGGGCCGACGGCGAGCCTTACGTGCAACGCTACGAACTCACCAGGACCACTGAACTTCTTCAGCAACTCAACGTCCCCATCCCCAACCTCCCGCCCTACGATCCAGCCAAGGACGAAAAGCTCCCTTGGGAAGATGCTGTGGCCGCCGCCATCGAAAAGCTCAAGGCGGAAAAGGAAAAGCGAAAAGGCCAAGCAGGAGTGAGTCCCAAGAAGGGTTGAACCCCAAGAATGGTTAATCAAGGTTAAGCTCTACACTTCCAGAAAATACGCGTTACAATAGAGCCTATGTACTTCAAGCAATTCTATCTGGCGTGTCTCGCGCATGCTTCTTACCTGATCGGTTCCGACGGTGAAGCTGCGGTTGTCGATCCGCAACGCGATGTGGACCAGTACATCGCCGAAGCCGAGGCGCAGGGTCTCAAAATCAAGTATGTGATTGAGACGCATCTGCACGCGGATTTTGTTAGTGGCCATCGTGAGCTCGCCGACCGTGCCGGTGCAGAGGTTGTAATTGGCGCGAAAGCCGGCGCCACATTTCCACATCGTGGTGTGTTGGATGGCGACGAAATCACCATCGGCAAAACTGTGTTGCGATTTATGGAAACGCCGGGTCATACGCCGGAAAGCATCTGCGTACTGGTGATTGAGCGGCAAGTCTCCGACAAACCGCAGAAAGTTCTCACCGGCGATACCCTTTTCATTGGCGATGTTGGCCGCCCCGACCTGGCCGGTGGCAAAGGCTACACACCGCGAATGATGGCCGAAATGATGTACGACACGCTTCACGAAAAACTGTTGAAGCTGCCGGACCACGTGGAGGTTTATCCGGCACACGGCGCGGGCTCAATGTGTGGACGCAACATCTCGAAGGAAACGTCTTCCACAATCGGTGAGCAGAAGAAGACAAACTATGCACTCAAGCCAATGGCTAAAGAAGAATTTGTGAGGATGATGACCGCCGATCTGCCGGAAGCACCCGCTTACTTTCCGAAAGATGCTGAAATTAATCGCGGCGGCGCGCACGCTTTGGCTGAGGTCTCGCGCCCAGTGGCTCTCCCGCCGGAAGAAGTGAATGAGCTCGCCACGCAGGGACATGTGGTTCTCGATGTTCGTTCCGCTCGCGAATTTGGCGGGGGCCATGTGCCGGGTGCAGTTAACATTGGACTTGGCGGCCAATTCGCCAGCTGGGCCGGCGTTTTGATTCCTATGGGAACTCCAATCGTAGTCGTGGCGGAGTCAGACGAGAAAATCGACGAGGCCGTTATGCGCCTGGCGCGGGTGGGCATCGAGACTGCGAAGGGATATTTGCGCGGCGGAATTGATGCCTGGCGGGAAGCGGGATTAGGGATGGCCCACTTGACGCAGATCACTGTCGGTGATTTGCGCAAGCTCATCGAGACAGAGGCCGAATTACAGGTTATTGATGTGCGCCGTCCACCGGAATACGAAAGCGGGCATGTGCCGCATGCGCTCCACGCGCCCCTTGCAACTCTGCAATCGAATATTCCAAACCTTACCCTCGACCCGGCAAAGCCTACTGCCGTAATCTGCGCCGGCGGTTATCGTTCCAGCGCGGCCACCAGCATTCTGAAGCAGCAGGGGTTTAAGAAGCTCCTGAATGTAACGGGTGGAACCGGAGCCTGGATCGATGCGGGATATGCTGTTGAGAGGCCGTGACAGCATAGTCAGTCGCATGTTTAGAAAGGGCACTTGCCGGGGACCCCGGCCGGGCAACCCGGCTGGGGTGGCTGTGGCCCCCCGTCCGCAACGGGCGGACAAGTCCGCTTCGTAAACGGAGATGAGATTTGACGCAATGCACGCCTCCGTCTAGCATCACAGTGTTCCCCCAACAAGCTTTCTCCCCCAGAGGTAATAGTCATCGATCCATTTACGTTCAAACTCGTAATCAGCATTGCCATCGTTGTCATTGCTACCATTCACGGATACGGCGCGGCGTGGCTGGCGATCTGGATGTTGTTTCATCCCTACAAACCGGTGAAACTTTTTGGCGTAACCGTTTGGCCTCAGGGCATGATCCCGCGACATCGTGAAAAGCTGGCCGAGTCTATCGGCAATGCCGTAGGCAACGAACTGGTTTCAAAGGAGACTGTTTTCAACGCCCTATTTGAAACGAGCTTCTTTCGAAATAAAGTCGAAGATTTTGTAGAGGCGTATACAAACGATCTGTTGTCAACAGTTTATCCTTCCTTCGTTGATGCGCTGCCTTCGCAGGCACGGGCACCCATTCTCGACACTATCTCCGCGTTGCAATACCGGTTAGCGGAATACATCGCCGCGATGCTGAAAAGCGATGAAACTGCCGAAGCCATCTCGCGTTTCGTTGACCGCCAGATTGACGAGCTGCTCTCGCGCAAGGTCGGCGATACGCTCAGTGATGAAGCTTTTGCCGCCATTGTCAACTTCATCGAAGAACGCCTTCATCGTCTGGTTAATGAAGAAGGGTTCGAACAGAAAGTCCGTAATTTTGTTTCCGGACGGATTGACGAGTTGGCCCATAGCAATGCGACGCTGGCGGAGATGTTTTCGCCTGAGACGATTGCGTTCATAAAGAAGCGCATCGACCAACAGGTACCACCGATCGTTCAGCATCTGGCAGACATTGCCACCAGTCAGAACACGCGCAAACAAATCGGGGCGTTGATTAAGCTCGAAGTCGACGAGTATTACGAACACCTTTCCCTCATCAAAAAGATCTTCATCTCCCGCGAACGCATTCATCGCGAAGTAGACGAGCTGGTTAACAAGACTCTGCCGAAACGTATTGAGGAATACTTGCGCGGACAGGCGTTTGAGCAGGAAGCCGAGGCCTTCCTGAATTCAACCATCGACAATGTTTTAGCGCGGCCACTGAATGAGCTCGTTGGCCAAATGGAAGAGGAAAAGTTTGAATCTATAAAGCTCCAGATAACCAATCGCTTGCTGGAGTTTGCCAAGAGCGAAGAACTGGCGAGTTCCGTTTCCGCCTACGTCCGCGACGCGATCGAACGGTTTCGCCCGCAAACTCTTGGTTCGGCGTTGCAGCACGTTGACCCCGATGCGATCCAACGCGCCAAGCAGTTTCTGACCACGAGTCTTATTGGACTCTTATCGCGCGATGATACTGCGCGCACAATTAACGCAATCCTGAGCTCGCAAATAGAGCGGCTCCTCATCAAGCCCATTGGCCGTCTCGGCGACCACATCTCTAAACATTCAATGGAACGAGCGAGAGCGGCGCTGGTCGAACGCATAACCGCCGCAGCGCGCGAGCGGCTGCCTACCGCGATTGCTGAGTTTGATGTCGGCGGGCTGGTGCGTAAGAAGGTGTCGGAATATCCGATTGAAAAACTCGAGGCGCTGGTGCTGTCAGTCGCTCAGCATCACCTGAAAACAATTGAACTTTTTGGCGCGGTAATTGGCTTCTTCATCGGCGTAGTGCAGGCAGTCTATTTCTGGCTGACCTACGTTCCCGGCCGGTGAGCGAGGCCACAAACCTTGGACGCCGTTATCAAGTGGAGGCAACTCTTTGGAGTGCGGCGGCCTGGCGCCGCTTTGGTCTGCAGCGGCCCGCCGCTGCGTTGTTAGCTAGCACTCAAGTGCTTAAGGGCTGTGACAGCTAGCGTCGGACCAAAGCGCCGCCAGGCCGGGCGCACTCCAAAGAGTTGACGCTCAATTGCCAGGTTGTTTTTGCGAATACGCTTCCATGCGTTTCTCGAGATTGAGCTGCGGGAAGACTTCCAACGGAAGGTCCGAGTCCCAGCCCGCGGTAGCGGGCTAGCTTGGATTTCGTCGCCGAATGACTTTTTGTGGAACGACCTCGCCAACAAAGAAAGGGCGGCACATCGCGAAATGCACCGCCCACTTACTTTCAAAAACTACGCGCCCTGAGACCTAATCAGCTTCCTTTAGTTTCCCGGGGAAATGAGTTCGGCGGATTGCGCTGCCTTGGGATCGAATGGCGTAGCCAGAAACTTCTTAGCCACCGTCAGCGCATTATCATAGTTGATACCGGAGGTCACCGCCTTATTGTATTCAGAGACCGCGCGGACGCGCTCACCTTTGGCATCGTAGGCGTTGCCGCGTTTGATGCGCGCCCAGACCTCGATCCATGAAGGCTTCAGAGTGCCGTTAAGTGCGGCTTCAAAGTTATCCAGAGCCTGCTGCCAATTACGCTGCTCGAGAAAGAGCAGACCGAGGTTGTAATAGACCCACGAATTGGAACGATCCAGCTTCAACGCGGCTTCAAACTGCTGTTGAGCTTCAGCGTAGAGACCTTCCTTCATCTGTTCGATGCCCCGGCGAGCAATTATCGACACGCGCAAATCTTCCGACATGCGCAGGATTTTGTAGTTTGGATCTACCACCACTTCAAGCGGCTGACCGTTTGACTCGAAATCAAAGTCCTCGCTCTTGCCTTCAATTTTGGTAACGATCGTCTGGTTATCGCCCTCGGCACGCAACATCAACTGCACCGGCATACGCAGAGTTTCCAGCGTTTGCTTTACCGTGCCGCGGGTTCGAAACTTTCCTGCGCGCGTACGAATGATCTGATAGTCGACAGTAAATTCGGGGACGCCAGTCCCTTCGATCCACTGCGCAAAGAAGTAGCGCATGTTTTCACCGGCTGCCTGCGAAGCCAGTTTCTCGAAACTATCGATCGAAGCATTCTTTCCGCGATTCTGCTCGAGGTAAGTACGCAAAAGCCAATCGAATTTCTCCTTGCCCAACGTCTCGCGCAGCATCCGGAAGACCATCGCGCCTTTGTGAAAGACAATCGATTGATAGGCAGCCGACTGATCGTCCAGAGCACTTGGAGCCCTCGCAATCGAGGCCGTCTGCTCAAACGTGAGCGCACGCTCCTGTTGCTCGCGTTGTGCTGCCTCGAGCGCCCCCCCCGTTAGCGTTGCTTCGCGAAACGCGAAGGCGCTCCACTCAGCCAGGCCCTGCGAGAGCCACGAATCGTCAAACGACTTCAAACCAACTGTCTGTCCCCACCACTGATAGGCCACTTCACGCGCGAGCTTCTCTTCGGGTATTGGGCGCGCAGAGTCGAACAGCCGGGACGCAAGAAAAATAATTCCGGGCCCTGAGTAAGTATCCAAACTGTCATCGTCAACCTGGGCCACCACCAGGCGAGTGCCAATCAGCGGCGCACCATATTGCTTTGAGTAAAAATCCAGTACCTGGCCCATCAGTTCGGCATACCCGTCGATGCGGCTCTCGCTGCCCGGCTTTGCGTAAAACTGAATTTCATGATTTCCAAACCGCCTGGGGCGGCTAATGTATTGGCCGGCAGCAAAATTTCCGATCAGCACTGGTTGGCGGTGCACAAAGCGAAAACGCACCGCGCCCTCTTTTGGGGAAGGCTGCGCGCTAACCGGGTCATCGCTGGTGCCCGCCACCTGTAGACCAGACGGAACTATTAGAGTGATGTCGGAAGTTGCGCGATCCGCGGCATAGTCGTGAAATGGAAACCAGCGTGAGGCATACATCAAATAAGAACCTTCAGGCCCGACATAGGCGAGACGCTTGGTTGCCAATGGTCCGCCTTCAGGCGATTGCAAAGCCCCACTCCAACGGAAACGAAGGGTTATGGGTTGGTTGGCAGGGACAACCTGACCGAGGTCGACCCTAACGCTCGGACCCAGCGAACCGACGCCCACCGCGTCCTGAACGAAGCCAGTCAACGGACGGCCGTCGCGCTGGATCTCCTCTACGCGCAGCGAGCCGTTAAGCTCGAACACCAGGGAACGCGTTGCCTCCAACGGTATGAGTGTGACGTCGGCGCCCGCTCGCAACATGTGTTGTTCCGGAATGAGTTGAGCCTCGATGCGGTAGTTTGTGACATCAAAGCGCGAGGCGCTCTGTTGCGGCGCGGGCTGCTGGGCGCCTGCCAAAGACGCGAAAACGAGAAACGCGGTCGGCAATAAAAAGGTTTGGGAAAGAAGTTGGGAAAACACTTGGGGAAAGATGGGCCTGGATATCTTCATAATCTCTCTGCTTTTCGGTCTCTTATTCCACGGATTATACAACCGCAATGTTATTACAGAACAGCACTCTCGAATCTTATTTTTCGGGTGCCCGCGCGTGTGTGACCGGCAGGAGTGTCCGAAAAGGTAGAAGCTTTCTGCGTCGGGCTTTTGGATGGTAAGAAGTTGCGGGCGGTTGGCTGATTCGACCAGGCTATGAGGAGAATTAAGGCGCCGGGCGGCGATTCCCTGTGAAATCCATCCTCTTCCAATCATCGCTCACTCCAATCAGGACCCGGTCAACGGGTTCAAAAGTAAACCCATCCTTTGAAGGAATCAGTCTATAACCGTTTTCCGATGGCGCAACTGTGAAGGAATAATTCCCCGCACTATCAGTCGTCGAAGTAAGTACGGCGCCTTGCGCGCTTATCAGAACCACCACGACATTCGTAATCGGATTATTGCTTGAATCTTTCATCTGGCCGGTAATCGTGATCGTCGCGCGCGGCTTGGCGTTTTTCGCCGCTATTTGCACCGGCGGTTCGGTCGTTTGGGTGGTGACGGTCGGCTTTTCCGGCGGCAGTGCCGCAGCCGGTGTGGGAATGGCCTCAGGCGCAGGAGTGGCGGAAGGAGTTGGCGGCTCCGCCCCTCCGGTTACGGGAACAGACGTCTGCGCCGGCAGGCTGCCTGGCGACGAAGCAGGTTGAGCGGGCACACTGCCTGAGTCGGTACTAACGGCGTTACGCGTGAGTGGCTGCGAGTTAGAGGCAGTTGTCTCAGCCGGGCCAATTTGCTCATCGAGTCCAGCAGTTGAACCATTGATTCTCCGGTAAAGTTTCGCGATTACTGTGCGCCGAACCGAGTCAGGTTCACCGGCGTTGTAGCTTTTGATGTAATTGGCAAGCGCTTCCTCTTTTTTGTCCTGACGCTCAAGTGCGGCCCCGAGATGCCACAGGGAGTTACGCGAAGCAGGTGTGCCTTCGGGAAGGATGTTGACCGAGCGCTTTAAGTGGTCCACAGCTTCATCGAGTTTGTCCTGATTGAAACGCGCCCAACCCGCAAGGTCTTCGATACGGCCGCGCAAGATATTTGCAAGAACGTTCCGCGGGGCGTCCGGAATATCGGGCGTGCCTCCTGATGCGATAGCTTGAGCGCGAATGTCGCGATACTCATCAGCCTGAACAGCGACCGTCAGAGCGGCAACATTCATTCCCGCATCGGCACTACTTCGGGCTGCTTCGGCGAGCTCATACGCCGTTTGGAAACCAATTCCTCGTTGCAGGAGCCGGCTGGCAGCATAGAGTTCGCGATAGACGCGGGCTGCGTCATCACCCGAAGCAAACTCCTTTGCGGCGGCAATTGCGCTTCGCTCGTTAATGGTTCCGCCGTTATTGACCTGATTAATCAAACTAGTAAACGTCAGCAGAGCCTTGAGAATTCTCGCGTTGTTCTCAGTATCCGCTGCCGCAAACTGGAAAATACTCGCGCGGCGCTCAGTTGCGAGTAATTCAATAAAGCTGGCCCCTCGCGCAGAATCACGCCCCGCAAGCTGCACTTCGATCTGACTGTCCTTCACGCTGAACGATCGCTGCAAAACTTCCGCGGCTTCATCGTAGAGTCCCGCGGATGCAAGCGCGGTCGCTAACTCATAATCGAGTGTCGGAAACTTTCCAAACTGTCGAGCGAAACGAACAGCACGTTCCGCTTCAAGCGGCTTCCTCTGCGCTATTAATGCCCGGGCCACCGCGACGTACGACCAGGTGTAATGCGGTTCCACCTCAATAGCTTTGTTTCCATGCGCGAGGGCGGTCTCGCTATCGTTGTGCGCGGCAAACCAGTATGCGGCGCCGGCCAGTAGAGCCAGGTTTCGCGGGTCGGCATTGAGCGCCGCTTCGAGTTCGCTTTTTGCTTCCGTCGTGCGGCCGAGCTCGAGTAGCGAAAGAACCAGGCCCGCCCGTGCACCTTTGTCCTTTGGCTCTGCGATGAGTTGTTGTCGATAGAGGGCCAGCGCCTCCTCAGTCTTGCCCAAACCGCGGCTGAGGTCGGCAAGTCCGCGCCGAGCCGCTTTCGAATTTGGATCAAGTTCAAGCGCCCGTTTATATTCCCCGGCCGCTTCGTCGAGGCGAAGCGAAATATGCAATGCCAGCGCCAGGCCCTGGTGTGCTTCGGCCAGATCGGGGGCCAGACTGACGGCCTTTGTTGCTATCCGAGTAGCTTCGCCGCCTTGCTCAGTACGAATATAAAAAGTGGAAAGAGCCAGTAGTCGCTTCGGATCGCTGCCAAATTTCGCCTCAACCTCCTGGGCCGCTTTCATCGCGGCGACACGCTCACCACGCAGATATAGATTTAGTGGAATCTGAGAGATAACTCCTGAAAACAGTTTCTCCGAGGCATTGACTGGGGCGTTGGCAATGGCCAGCATTAGCTGTTCAGTGCCGCCCGCGCTATCGCCTTTTTTTAACTTCTGATCGCCCAGACCCGCATGAGCACTAATGAGAAGTTCTACGGCACGCGGCTTCGACTTCGAATCGGGCAGCTCGTCGATAAAGGCTTTGAGCTTGCCGACGCGAGCTTCAAGCGGCAGCGTTAGCGTCAGTTCCACCTCTTCAGATTCATCCTCGTCAATCAGCAACTGGTCTGCCTCGTTTGTTTTCACAGCAGTCTTTTCATCGCGAGGCGCAGAGGTTTTTTTTGTTGTGGCGCCTGCCTCGGTGACCGCAGGCTTCGACTCAATGGTCACAGGCTTGGCGTCGTTGGTCGCCGACCTGACTTCGGGAGTCGCTGTCACTGTTGGCTTCGCCACCCGCGGCCTCGTCTCATTAGACGACCTAATCAGAGACGGACCAGTTGCCGGGGACGTTGCGGTAGCTGTTCTCGGGGTCTTATTAAAGTCGGCCGGATCGACCGCCAGTTTCTGAGCCAGCACATTCACGAAACGCTGGATGCCTGCGTTTAGACCTTCACTGAAGTTGCCGGCATTAACTAACGTGCGCATACCTTGACTCAGTGCGCCCAAAACACCTTCAGGCAGATCGTTTTGAGCCGACTTGCTAAATAAAGCGAACGACTGCTTTTCCTTGACAGCCACAACCAGCAACAAACTCTTCTTAGGGCTGGTGCGGACGCCAATATCCCATTCCGAAGCAATCTGTCTTGAGAAAGTGAAGATTTCCTGGCCCGCGGTTGACTCGACCGTTGCAATAACAAACTCGATTCCGGTCTTTTGTTTCACATTTTCCAGAACGTTTTCCAGATGTAGTCGGGTCTTTTCGTCAACAACTCCGGCAAAGTCGTTGACGTGGCCAGATCGCGCCGGCCTTTGCATCGTGAGCTGCGCAAACTGATCCACTCCAACGGAGAAGAAGAGAGCCGCGCTGCAGCTCAAAAGTAATATCCACTTCGGTTTCCGATGATCAGATAATTTCATGCTTTGGACTCTTTAAGTTCAGATTTATGAATGTAGGGTGAGCGCCCGATTCTCGATGATTTCCAGCTAATCCAATGGGAGACGTTGCGCGCATGATAACATCGCGTGCTTTTCTCAGCGAGGAGACCTTCGGGCAGGCAGTGCTTCAGGCAGTAACAACCCCTGGGAAAGCCGCTACCCGCGTCAAGATATAACCGCCAAGACGCCAAGACCCCCCAAGAGCGCGGGTATCCCTGCTGTCTTATTCGTTTGTTCTTCGCTTGGCGTTCTTGGCGTTCTTGGCGTCTTGGCGGTTACTGGTAGCCTTAATCATGGAAGACGACTCTCCAACGTTACATGTTAGCGAACTCGACGAAGCGTGGGCCCTCGCCCTGGCCGAGGCCGAGCAGCGGGCGCGCGCGGCTGGACGAACAGATATCACGACCTATCTGGCTTTGCGCACCTCCAACGACTTGCTAAGAGAAACCGGACGTAATTGGCTGCAGACAATGTTTTCGATCGTTGCCGGCGAAGCGAATCGCACCGGCGCCGGCATTCAAATCTCAAGAGAAGATGGTCACCGCTTCAAGGTTGGGACGGCCACCATGGTCGGTAGTCGCTTGAATCTAGCCAGAGGCGTGCGGATGCTCTTTGTTGAAGTAGGCTGGCCGCGTTCGCCGAGCGATGGCTTTATTCGAGGAGGCGGGCTGGCTTGCGCAAACATTAAACATCTCGGAATCAAATCCGCAAGCGAACTGCTTCGGCTGGTCGTCGACTCGAGCGGTGTCCCGCGTTGGAACGTTTACGCACACCCCGGCGAGCGCAAAGGGATCATCGAGTTCCACGAGGCCAACATTCGAAATCACATGGCGATTCTTATGAATGACTCGCGAAACCATCCATCACACTCCTGACCATTTCCGCCAGAACTGCACGTTTTCGAACCACTCCCAAAACATCAGAATAGTTCATCCTAACCAATGTCGCGTTGAAGAGCGTGCTAATTATGGTAAATCGTGCGAAGTCGACCCTGCCACACGCTTAGGCACGATGCTTGCGAAAGCGGGGGACGGCACGACGCTCGACCGTGTAGGTGTCCCCCAGGACGAGCGATAAAAAACCGGACCGGCCAAAATTCAGCGGACCAGCTCATCGAGTCAGGCTGGCTCCAAAAGAGATTGAGGAGGATACTAATGACGAACCGACGCACACTTAGTTTTTCAATTTTCGCGGCCGCGATATTGGCCCTGGGTTTGCCGATAATGGCAGCCGCTCAAGGTGGTTACGGATACCCGGATAACAGACGTAACCGCGATGACAACTCTGGCCGCTACGATGGCCGTTATCTTCGCGATTCAATTCAAAGACTGGACCGCCTGGCAAAAGATTTTGAAAGAACTCTTGATCGCGAATTGGACCGTAGTCACGAAGATGGAACTCGCCATGAAGACCGGCTAAACAACGAAGCCCGCGATTTCCGTAGCGCCGTGAGCAGCTTGAAATCACGTTTCGGCAATGGACGCGATCTAAACCGGAGCAGCAATGACGCGCAACGAGTCTTGCAGGAGGCTAATCGCACCGAGCAAGTAGCGCGACATCACTTCGGCAACCGGCGGCTTGCATCAGATTGGTCTCAAATTCGGCGAGAATTGAACGTCATCTCGGATGCGTATGGCCTGGGCTACGGCGGCTACAACAATGGCGGTTACTACCCGAATGGTCGCAATGATGATTACCGTCGGAACGACCGCAACAGAAACCGGACCAACAACAATAACGATTGGTGGCGGAGAATTCCGTTTCCTAACTAGGAAATCGATAAGGAGTAGTCCACAAGCCAAAGCCTCGACCCGGGTTGAAAGTCCGGTCGGGGCTTTTCGTTATTGTCCTTTAAGATCAGCGGGGGCAAGCCCACCTCCCGGACCTCGAGACCATTAGGATTAACTCGTCGTCTCATGCCTGAAAGCCTTTCGCACGCGATCACCACAACAGTCAGAACAGCTCGAGGTCGGGAAGGTGGGCATGCCCCCGCTGCTTTTTTTACGCCGCGCGTTTGCATGTGCCACACTTGATGACAGAATAGCCGCATGTCGGGGACGGTCTATCTCATTTCAACTCCTATTGGCAATCTCGAAGACATCACGCATCGAGCCGTCCGACTGCTTGGCGAAGTCGAGCTCATTGCCTGCGAAGACACACGGCACACGCAGAAGTTGCTCAATCACTACGGCATCAACACCAGGACAATTAGTTATCACGAACACAACGAACGTGAACGTGCCACTGAACTACTGAGGCTGATTGACTCGGGTTCAGACGTGGCCATCGTTTCCGATGCGGGTACGCCCGGGATCAGCGATCCTGGATTTCGCATCGCTCGACTCGCCATCGAGAGCGGTGTGCGGGTTGTTCCTGTGCCCGGACCCAGTGCTCTGATTGCGGCTTTGGTGGCTTCCGGCCTGCCTACGGATGAATTCTTCTTCGGAGGATTCCTGCCGGCGCGTTCAGGCGCGCGGCGGGCGCGACTTACAGAGCTTCGTTCGTTTCCCGCAACTTTGATCTTTTACGAAGGCCCACACCGCATTGCGGCGACGCTTAAGGATGCTCATGAAATATTGGGCGAGCGCGAGGCTGTGGTCGCAAGGGAGTTGACGAAAATGCACGAAGAGGTTGTGCGGGGACGCTTAAGTGAACTCGCCGAGCGCTTTTTGTCGCCTGAGAACGCCCGTGGCGAGATGGTGCTGATCATTGACCGCACGGTGCTCAAGTCTGAGTTTGCGAACAACGCCTCGGTTGTCAGTATCGCTTCGCTGGTGGCCGCGTTGGAGGCCGAAGGATTGGATCATCGCGCCGCACTCAAAAAAGCCGCGCGCGAACTGGGAGTGTCCCGAGATGAAGCCTATCGACGGTTAGCAGCTGAGCGCAAAGAGTAGAATTCACTAATTTCGAAATAAGGTGATGTTGCCGGCGCCATATCGCAGTATCCTCTTTAGTTTGTAGACACTCGGACTCATTGATAATTGAAGAGTTGAGACATGAAACACATTCTCTTGATGGCCGCAATAGCCTTGGCGGCGTTGCCTTTTGCACACGGTAAAATAATCACCAGGAAGAATCCCGCATCTGAACTAACGCTCGTGGGTCGCGGACGCGTCTCGGCAATCTACGACATCAAGGCTGTGCCGCCTTACGCTTACGCGCTGGAGCGCGGCGTCCTGCGCGTGCTTGATGTGCGCAATCCGTCTGCTGTTCGTGAGGTTGCGGCATTGGAGTTGAATTCACCGTGGTCACGAATGGCGCTGCGTCATCCCTATTTTTATCTCACAGGCTTCGGCCAGCCAGTAGGCGTGGTCGATATTTCAAATCCGATTAAACCACGCTTCTTAACCCGGCTACTGGACCTCGACGGCACGATGCATGATGGCTTTGAGATGGCGGGGAACATCGGGTATGTGCTGCGGCGTGCAAAAGGCAGCTCTTCGCCGAGGGAGAGCACGCCACTGTTATTTGATGTATTGGATTTGATGAACTACCCCGCCCGTCCTCAACGGGTGGGAAACCTTGACCTTGGCGTTCCGCTTACAGGATTTGAATACGGAGGGTTAGCGCATGCAGATGGCCGCGCCTTCGTTCTGGTCACACGTGCGGGGGTTCGATCCCCGAGCAAGATTATAGTTGTGGATGTTCGCGTGCCGGACAAGCCGCGAATCGCGCGTACGATGCTCCTCCCGGAAGGCAAGCAATTCAGGGACATTGAAGTGCGCGGCGATCTCCTTTACCTGCTTCAGGCCGGTTCCGGGCCACAACAGGCGAGTGGACTTGCTGTCTATCGTATGCGGGCGGAAGGTGAGCCGGAACTACTCGGCGAAGCGTTAACTCCTCAGCTTTCGTTACCGATTGATCTGATAGTCCACGGGGAGGTGGTTTACGCGACCTTCAAAGTCGGTTCAATCTTAGCTGCCTTCGATGTCTCGATTCCCCGTGCTCCCAGGATCACCCACACCTACACGCAAAAAGGACCCTGGTCGGCTGGTCTGGGTATGGCGCTCGTCAACAACCGGCTCTATGTTGCGGGCGACAACGGGCCCTCTCCCATCCTGGACGTTTCGGAGCCGCGTGTGCCGCGCCTGCTCGGTCGCTGGGAGTATGAAGGTGGTTCGGTAAGCGACGTTATTCTGGAGGGAAGGCTGGCGATTCTCATATCGTTCAGCAATCTCCTCTTTTTCGACGTCTCCGATCCGCGGGCTCCGCGGCGCTTGGGACGCCATGAGGGCGTGCCCTCATACGAACCCGACGACTGGCAGTGGAACGTGGTGGCGGCAGCAGGGGGCGCGCGGGTTTTCGTTGCCTACGAAACGATTCCGGCTCAGTGGCTGGATATAAAGTAATCCCGCTCGGCCGATCATACTCGGAGAGTTCACACCTCGCGGTCTGGTCCAGGCCATTGCGCTCACGGCTGACCATGCCTTTCTGGGCTATCGCGCTCCCGCGGAAGGCAGGACTCCGCGCATCATGGATCCCTCTTCTTTGACCGGGCGGGGCGGAATCGAGGTTGTTGATCTCCGCAATCCTCGTCATCTACGCACGGCGACAACCCTCGACTTAGGGCAAGTGGTGACCGACATCGCGCTAAAGCGCGGTCGCCTTATCGCTGCACATCCGGACGGCTCGCTTACGGTTCTGGACGTTCGTGATCCTAATAGTCCTCGCATCACAGGCCGTCTCGCCGGCGGCGGCTCGACTAGTACAGACCCTCCTGCTCGCACCCCCCGCGTGGCACTTTCGGCTGACGGTCGTCTGGCATACCTCGTCCGCAGTGACGTGGGCTCCGGCGGCAACCTTTCCGCACGCGAACGTGGCACGCTGACCCTGGTTGATCTCCAGGACGCGACTCAGCCGCGAGTGTTGAGTCAACTGACCTTTGCAAGATCAGGTGGCGTGGAGTTGCCGATTACGGTGCGCGGGACTTACGCCGTCATACTCGCGGGAGGCACAGGAGACGTGCTAATCGTAGATGCGACCGAGCCGGCGCGGCCAGCGGTAATTTTCAGACAGGCATTATCGCCCGATGTGTGGAACTCGGGACTCGCTCTCGGTAGCAACCACGTGTATGTCGCTGCTAACGAAGACGGGCTCATGATTTATCGCCTGCCACCCGTCTTACACAGCGTCTGTGGTGGCACTTCGGCGGTGTCCCAGGGATACCGCCTAGAAAACAACAGAAAACGATAGAAACCTACAGAGAGCGCTAGGACTCTTCAATTCCCACTCAACTGCGCCGGTAGCTGTTTATCAACCTTCGGTCGGCTGGGCCGGTTGGCGATTTCCCACAGCATCATGTAGACGGTACGCGTGACCTTCTCCATCTTCTGGTAATCAATCTTATCGGGCGAGTCGCCGGGACGGTGATAGTCTTCGTGAACTCCGTCAAAGAAGAAAACGATGGGAATACCTTTACGCGCGTAGTTGATGTGATCGCTGCGAAAGAAGAACCGGTTGGGATCGTTGGGATCGTCGTAGCGATAATCGTAGGTGAGATTGAGATACTGCTTGTTAACAGCGTCGGTCAAATCACCAAGTTCGGTGCTCATCATCTTTGAGCCAATCACGTAAATCTCGTTTGGCCCCGAGAGATCTTTGTTCCTGGGATTCGTATCACCTTCTTTCTTACTGCGACCAATCATGTCGATATTAATCTGCGTCACGATCTTCTCCAGGGGAATTGTCGGATAGTCCGCGAAGTAGCGCGAGCCCCACAGTCCTTTTTCCTCGCCGGCATGCCAAACCAAAAGCACCGAGCGTTTGGGCCGGGTGCTAGCCTTCGCCAGCGCTTCGGCTATCGCCAGCAGCGCCGTGGTGCCTGATCCATCGTCGTCGGCGCCGTTGTAGATCGAATCCCCGTTTAGTGGAGCACCAATGCCAACATGATCGTAGTGGGCGCCAAGTGCGACATACTCGTTTTTTAGAACAGGGTCACTACCTTCAAACACCGCAACGACGTTTTGCGTTGTCGCACCCTCGGATTTCACTTTCACGGTCAGCGAAAGTTTTTTATCGGGATTGAGGGTAAACGGATCAGCTAACTGTCCCGAGGAAACGGATTCGAAGAGCGAGATCGCGGTCTGTCTCTCGCCCTGGAACAAACTATTTACTATCCGCGGCGAAATCACGATCTGCGGTATCGGCGCACCTGCCGGAGATTGGAACTTGTCCACCTTCGTTGTTCCGCGTTCGGTTATTCGGGCGCGGTTACGATCCCAATTTGCCAGATACTGGAAATTCGGAATGATGACAATCCCGGCAGCACCCTGCTTCTTCGCGTACTCGGCCGCGTTCATCCAATCTTCGCCGCGCTTGCCAGTGAGGTCGGAAGCCATAATGCCGCGCGGGTATCCATTCGGGGGGGAGGCGACGATCACCGCGATCTTTCCTTTCGCATCAATTCCTTTGTAGCCATCGATATTCTTCGACTTGACGAACCAACCGTTGCCGGCAAACACGAGTTGCGTCGCTGGAAGGTCGACAGTTACAGCAGAGGGAATGTAATCATCACCGAAAGTCAGTGTCTGGTTATTTAGCTGCACTTTGGTCTCCGCTTTGTCGAGAGCGTCTTTGCTAAGGGCTATCTTCTGGAAGTAACTGCCGTCGTCGCCAGCAGGTTTGAACCCCCAACGTGACAAATTCATTGCGAGAAACTGAGCGGTAATGTCGAGTCCGCGGGAGGGCGTGTCGCGACCCTCCATCGAGTCAGACGCGATGAATGAAAGGTAATCTTTCATTTGTGCGGCCGTGATTGCGTCAGCTCCTCTTTGCGAAGCGACTGAAGCAGGTGCGTTTTTTGCGGCCTTGCTGGTTTTGCGTTGGGCCAGGACTGGGGAAGCAAATGGGACGGATGAAAAACCCAGGATGAGGACGCTCATCAGGGCAAATGTGGCAACAAATCTTCGCATATGGTCTCCGCTGTAATTAATGTAGTTCGTTTTTAAAGCAGGCTTCATTCCGGGGGTTCGGTATTACGCAGGGTAGCGCGGAAATGTTTTAGGCTTGATGAACTGCCTGAATCAACCGCGTCAACGTTTCTTTAGCGTCGCCATAAAGCATACCCGTCACGTCTTTGAAGAAAAGCGGATTCTCCAGACCGGAAAATCCCTTTCCCTGGCCACGCTTCAGGACCACGACTGATTTTGCGCGGTCAACTTCCAGAATCGGCATACCCGCGATGGGGCTCTGTGGATTATCACGCGCGTCAGGATTTACAACGTCGTTCGCGCCGATCACCACCGCAACATCAGTCGAAGGAAACTCGGGATTAATCTGCTCCAGTTCATACAATGATGAATAAGGAACATTTGCTTCGGCGAGCAAAACGTTCATGTGGCCCGGCATGCGCCCGGCCACGGGATGGATTCCATATTTGACCGTGACGCCTCGCTTCTCGAGGGTGTCAGCCAATTCACGGACTGCGTGTTGAGCCTGCGCCGTGGCCAGGCCATATCCCGGTACGAAGACTACTTTGTTGGCATAAGCCAATTGAACCGCGATGTCGTCGAGACCCACTTCACGCATGGCGCCTTGCTGGTCGCCGGATTGTGTAGCTGTCGCGGCAGCGCTGCCAAAAGCGCCGAACAGCACGTTTGTCATCGAACGGTTCATCGCCCGGCACATCAGGATTGAAAGAATGAAACCCGAGAAGCCATCGAGCGTGCCGGCGATAATCAAAACTTTGTTCGACAAGACGAAGCCCGTAGCGGCAGATGCCAGACCAGCGTAAGAATTGAGAAGCGACATGACCACCGGCATGTCTGCCGCTCCAATCGGCATAACGAGCAGTAGCCCGAAAACGAACGCCAGGCCCACCATAAGGAAGAACAGTGGCATGGAGCCCGGTACAAAGATCAGGTAGACAAAAATTCCTATAGTCGTTGCCAGCAGCACCATGTTAAAGATGTTCTGACCCTTGTAAGTCAGCGGCGTGCCGCGAACTAAACCCTGCAACTTTGCAAACGCCAACAGACTTCCGGTGGTTGTTAATGCGCCAAGCATTACTTCAAAGCCGAGCGCTCCCATCGTTATGGTGTCAAGGTGTCCGCCATGGCGATAGTACTCAGAAATCCCTACCAGCGCGGCCGCGAAAGCGCCAAACGCGTGCGAGAGCGCAGTCCGCTGCGGCATCGCTGTCATGGGCACCCAAACACCCATCGCCAGACCGACCAGCGAACCCAGCACCAGCCCAATAATGATCCAGGTGTAGGTGATGATCTCGAAGTGAAGCAAGGTGCCGACGATGGCCATTAACATGCCAAACTCGGCCAGGTGCATTCCCCGTTTGGCAGTTTCCGGATGGCTCAGTCCCTTGAGGCCTAAAATGAAAAGGACCGAGGCCAGCAGGTAGCTTAGTTCGATGAAGTAGGTGCGCACAGTGTTTTACAAATAGATCAAGGATCTCGAAAGTAGCGCTGTTGCTCTCAGCTCTTTAGTAGGTTGCTGAAGAAGGGATGGCCCGTCCCCAGGAAGAATAAAACGATCCACGAAAGCACAGGAAATAACTCGAACTAAGATCTTTTTCGTGCTGATTCGTGTGATTTCGTGGATCGTCCTTAGTCTTTTCGGCAGCCTGCCAGAGCGCCAGGTTATGGTCCCAAGGAAACTAACAAGACCTTCAATTCCTAATCGTCGTTGCTATGAACATTTGGTGCCTACGGCACTAGAGCAAGTTGGGTAACTGCCCCCGCTCTTGCTCTACTTTTTGACTTCTTCTTTCGCCGCTGGCTTGCGCTTGAACATCCTCAGCATGCGGTCAGTGATCACAAATCCACCGACAACATTTGTGGTGGAGCAAAACACAGCAATGAAACCGAGTATGGTGCTTACCGTATTGTATCTGGCGCCAGCAGTAACGATGGAGCCCACCAGCGAAATGCCGGAGATAGCATTGGTCGCTGACATTAACGGGGTGTGCAGCAGCGGCGGCACGCGCGAGATGACCTGGTAACCAAGAAACGCCGCGAGCGCGAAAATGTAAAGCGCGGAAATTACTGTTTCGGTAGACATAGATTTCCCCCCGGCATCGTCAAGTTAGTGCTTGATCATTCAACCACTGCTATCTCGAGCAAGCGCGCGGAGTTGATTATTCTGATGATGTAAACAGTTTTGCCCCTGACCCGAAAGATGGTCCGATAGTCTCTATAAATCAGATGTCTATATTTCCCGCGCAACAAGTCATTCTCAGAAATCAAGGGACATCTCTCAGGAAAGCGGCCGAGACTCTCAACTTGCCTTTCCAGATTGAGAACGAATTTCGTCGCCTGGTCCGGATTGTCAGCCGCGATGAAACTCCAAATCTCTTCAAGATCCTCTTCCGCTTTTTGGGAAAAGCTAACTGCGAATCTTGTGGGCATTCTTAAACTCTCGAAGAACCGAACGCGCACTTCGCACGCGTCCCGCAGAAACGTCCGCTTCGCCTTCAGCCAAAAGCCTTGCCAAATTGAAAGCTTTCAGATGTTTCTCGTAAGTCTTGGCATCCAGCAGCACTGCATCCGCGCGGCCATTTACGGTCAAGACTACGGGACGCCCAGTCTTGTGGACTTGCTGCAAAATCTCCCGTGTATGGCGCTTCAGGTCGGTTACCGACCTAATATCTTCAGATAAACTAAATGACATGATAAGTCTCCTGGCACCGAATTAGGATGCTAATTTAGCATACAATTTGTGTCGATCTTTCACGAGCTTTAACTTTGTTGGCGCATAACACCTATTTCTCTCCGTGAACCCTATTCCTCACCGCCTCGAACAAATATTCATGTTCCGTCTCAACCCCAATCCTCTCGAACCTCCTCCAATACCATGCCGGTAACAAACGCGAAACAATGGTCGTGGTCCTCGTCATGATCGTAATTCCGTTCTCTTCATGGATTTCGTAACTTGCATCTTTGAATGCCAGCCAGGGCCGACCAGGAACATCCCACTCAGTGACTTCCAGCTTCATCAGACGAGGAGGATCCCACACGGTAATCCGCTCTTCGATGAAGCCAGACTCGAAGTAACAGGTGCGTTTGCCTCCCACCCCTTCTCTGTCTATCGAACAACTCACAGGCACCGGCAACCCTATTCTCATCAGGAAGCCCTTGTGCGCGTTAACGCGATCCATAGTCTTGATGTTATTCCAAACTCTTTCGGGAGGAGCATCGACTACCAGAACACTGGTGAAGGTCTCGGCTCTGGGGGTTCTTCTGGAAGGCTCTTCCATGCTGTTTGCGCCCATCAGGAAAAGAGGTAGAACAAACAGCATAAGCATACTAAGCACGTGCGGTCTGTTCGACTTATCGATTTGTACGCGAATCAAGAGACCTAATAAAGCGCCAATCGTCAGGCCGACGGCAATAAGCGGCGCAGACATCAACACACATACCCAACCTTCCATACCGGTCAACAACAGTATGGCGGAGCATAGGATCAAACCAATAATCAACGACGCTAGTACCAGGTTCCAACGACGCGCCACCAGGGCAGTGGCGAACCCGGTAGCGAAAGGCAACAACAGAAACAGCACGCTGCCCATCGAGTTAGTTTTGTCATAAATCAGGAGAAAGCCTCCCATGCCAAAAGCGACGGCTGTGCCGATGCCCGCGACCAGGCCCCACACGAGATCAATCGGGCCTGTTTTTTGGGAGTTCCTTCCCTGTTTGTCACCTGTGGCCGAGTTCTCGGGGTTATCCAACTGGTTACTCTCCAGAGGTCTTAAATGAAATTTAACGGGCAGTTATTCATTCGCCGAAACTTCCAAAGTGGCAGCCACCCGCTGATTCACGATCCGCCCACCATGAGTCACACACGATGGACCCACCACATCATCCTCCAGGTTGATGTTGAGCTCTCCGTCCTTGATCAGCAGGCTCAGAAACGAAGTGACGTTACGCGAATAGAGTTGGCTGGCATGTACCGGAACGGATGCAGCCAGGTTCGTGGGCGCCATGATCGTCACGCCATTTCGTTCGACGATCTCATCCGGTTTGGTGAGCGCGCAGTTTCCGCCGGTCGAGCCGGCAAGATCGATAATCGCGGAGCCGCGCTTCATTCCACTGACCGCCTCTTCGGTCACCAGCAGTGGCGCGCGCCTACCCGGAACCTGGGCCGTCGTGATCACAAGGTCTGCCGTTTTTGCGTGTTCCGCAATCAAATCCCGCCCTCGCTTCAAAGCTTCCTCTGACAACTCAACGGCATAACCACCCGCGTCTTCAGTTTTAAGTCCACCCAGATCAACTTCCAAAAATGTGGCGCCAAGCGAACGTACCTGCTCCCCTGCGGCCGCGCGCACGTCGTACGCTTCGACGACCGCGCCTAGCCGCCGCGCTGTGGCAATTGCCTGCAATCCGGCCACTCCCGCACCCAACACCAATACTCGCGCCGGCGGAACTGTTCCCGCCGCGGTCATCAACAGTGGAAACATTCTGGGAATCTGCGAGGCGCCAACAACGACGGCCTTGTAGCCCACCACGGTTGCCATCGAAGAAAGCGCATCCATCGCTTGAGCGCGTGTAATTCGTGGAATTAGCTCAACGGCGAAGGTAGTGAGGCGCTGAGCGACTGCGTGTGAAAATGCGGCGGGCTCGTCAAGCGGACGCAAGAAGCCAAGCACTACCGCACCGCTATTTAACAAATGGAACTCTCCTGCGGAAGGTCTATTAACCACAGCAAGCAAGTCTGCCGCTTGCAGGATAGACGTGCGATCCTGGATGACTTCTGCACCGGCCTCGCGGTAGTCGTCATCCGATCGCGCGGCGCCGAGACCGGCATCACTCTCAACCACCACAGACGCCTTGAGCGCGATCAATTTTTTGACCGAGTCAGGCATGAGCGCTACGCGCGCTTCGCCCGGCAGGGTTTCTTTGAGCACGGCAATCTTCATTTGACTTCAGCTCGACACAATAGGGTTTGACTTCGGGCAATGCGGCGCCGGGCGCTTCCCGGATGATCGCTGTCGCATTGGTCTCTTGGTGATAAGAATAAGAATCTGTACAAAGAGGTTTCCGCGAATCGGGGGCGAGCCTTTTCCAAAATGGTGGTGCGAGCGGGAGTATAGCACCAGCAGGGAATGCGTCCCAAAATTTACGGATCGTCGGTGGTTTGCCAACCTTTACGTTGGACACCTATAATCACCTTTGTTTTCACGGCGCATTGGTGTAGTTGGTTAACACGCTGCCCTCTCAAGGCAGAGATCACGGGTTCGAGTCCCGTATGCGCTACCAAATTATCGAGAAGCGATATCACGCCGAGTTCCAGCCAAAGTAAGGCAGCGCCAATTGGCTGAACCTTAGGTTAGAGATTGCCGGCCAATCCTTCATTCCCACTCCCTTCAACAGATCAAATTATCGACGAACAGCATAAGGAGAGACAGATGACACGACTGAGAAAGATAGTTCTAACGGGCACACTGGCGGGCTTTGGTGTATTGCCCTTCGTTGGCCGACTGGCGATCATCCCGGCGGCTAACGCCGAGGCCGGCGAGATCGCGCAGGACGCTAAGGCTGCTAAACCAATCAAAGTTAGCTATCTACCGATCCCCGGGGGCGACTACACGATCGATAGGGCGCACAGCGTTATCGGGTTCTCTATAGGTCACAACGAAGTCACTTTCGTGAGTGGACGCTTTAAGGACTTTACCGGTGCGATTCACTTTGACGATAAGGATGTGTCCAAGTCCTCAGTAGAGTTCAAGGCCAAGGTTGAGAGCATCGATACGGGCGTAGAAGGACGCGACAAACACCTGCGAACCGCAGACTTCTTCGAGGTGGAGAAATATCCGGAGATGACTTTCAAGAGCACCCGGGTCGAGCGTAAGGGTAAGGGCTACGTCCTCAACGGCGACTTAACGCTCAAGGGCGTCACCAGGCAGGTTACACTTCCGTTTACAATCACTGGCGCTATCAAAGACGGCCGCGGCAACACGCGCATCGGCATCGCCGCGCAGACGAAGATCGATCGCCGCGATTACGGCATCACCTGGGGCCACGCACTGGCGGGCGGAGGATTCGACGTCGCTCACGACGTTACGATAAATCTCCATCTTGAAGCGATTCAGCCGGCGCCAAAGCCCGCTGGTTAGGACTATTCAGATCTCGGAGCTGCGATCTCAAATTTCAGATCTCAGATCTGGGATCTAGGAATGGAATGGTGGCGCGTCTCCGGCTGCTCTCGGTGGCTAACTCGATAATGCGAATCGTATTCATCGCTTCCTCAGGCTTAACAATTAACTCTGCCTGACCGTATGCTTGCCTGCCAATAAAGAGTCTCGCGCATACTCGAAGTGAGAAGTGTTGGGCGTGGTGATGACTACCAGATCGATCTCCTCGTCCTGGAGTAGCGCGGCGACGTCACGCACCACCTTCACTTCGGGGTAACGCTTGCTCGAATCGTCCGCGTGGCGCTCTCCAACTTTCTTCAGCCGAAGGCCAGGGACCGACTGAATGACCGGCGCGTGAAAGACACGACCCGCCAGGCCGTAACCGACCAGTCCTATATTGATTACCTCAGCCACAGTGCCTCCGTGTGATCCAATCTGATACTGAGATACTGAGTATAAAGCCCAATGTCGCCTGCCACCCAAATGGCTGAACCACCTCGATTGTTCCGGTCTCTTTAATTTTCCCGCGGGCTGTAATAAAGTCGGTACTACACTTTCCGTACTCTTTTGCGAAGGGGACCAATGAAAACGTCTCTATCAGAGAACTCTCTGCATCAACTGGTGGCGCCCCTGGCTCAGGCCAACAAAGATTTTGTCGCGCGATATCCAGGTGAAACCGGGAAGCGCCAGCCGGTGCACACCGTCTATGGCGGCGCCCATCTGTTCAAGTCGGATTCGGCCGCGCGGCTTGGAGGTCTCGCACGCCGCTCACTGGATCAGTTTGCTCCGGATTACCTTAGTTTCGCGCGAGCGATTGGATTGCCGGACGCCGAGACATTGCCCGACTCCCTCGAAGAGGACGACGGGTTAACAGCACAGTTGGGAACTAGTCCGGAAGAGGTGCGGCAAACCAACAAAGCTGCCTGGCTCGCCCACACAATCTACAACCGCGTCAACGAAAAACTGAAGCGTGAGCCGGTCGAGGATTTTCGGATCGACTTTGAAGACGGCTACGGCAACCGCCCTGACGAAGAGGAAGATGGACATGCCGCTGCGGCCGCAATCGAAGTCGCTCTGGGAATCGAAAACGAGAGCCTGCCTCCGTTTATTGGAATCCGTATCAAGCCTTTCAGCGAAGAGTTGCGCGAACGCAGCATACGCACGCTCGACATCTTTGTTTCTACTCTAGTGGAGAAGTCGGGAGGCAAACTGCCCGCAAACTTTGTAGTCACATTGCCTAAGATTACAATTCCCGAACAGGCGACCGCTCTCGCCCAAATCTTTGACTCACTTGAAAAAGAAACCGGGCTGGCGGCGGGCTCACTGAATCTCGAATTGATGATCGAGACTACCCAATCGATCATTAATGCCGCGGGGCAGATTAACCTTCCTTTGTTGCTGTCAGCCGCGCGCGGTCGTTGTGTGGCAGCGCATTTCGGGACCTACGATTACACGGCGAGTTGTAGCATCACGGCGGCGCATCAACACATGTTGCACCCGGCGTGTGACTTCGCGAAGCATATGATGCAGGTCTCTTTTGGGGGCACCGGTATATGGCTTTCGGATGGGGCAACGAACATCATGCCCGTCGCACCGCACCGCTTTAGTGAAGGTGGAACACCGCTGACACCGGAACAGATTGCAGAAAACCGCACGGTCGTTCATCGGGCCTGGAAATTACACTTCGATCACATTCAACATTCGCTGGAGAACGGCTTCTACCAGGGCTGGGACCTGCATCCGGCCCAGTTGCCCACGCGTTATGCCGCGGTCTATTCGTTCTTCCTGGAAAGCCTCGACGCGGCATCAGAGCGATTGAAGAATTTCGTAGAGAAAGCGGCCAGAGCAACGCTGGCAGGCGATGTGTTTGACGATGCAGCCACGGGCCAGGGATTGCTGAATTACTTTCTGCGCGCAACCAATAGCGGCGCTCTGAGAGAAGAAGAGGCGGTTGCACTCTCGGGTTTGACGGTGGCGGAACTGCGTTCGGGTTCTTTTGTCAAAATCCTGAACAATCGGCAGAACTTATAGAAGGAGTCAAGAAGTTCAGAGTACAAGCTGTTTAGAGTACAAGCTTTAGCTTGCGTGTTGGCCACCAGCAACCTAAAGGTTGGACTCTGAACTTCTTGACTCCATTCCAGGAGGCCCAAATGAGATTAGTTGTGAGCTTGCTGCTTCTCGGAACAATGCTGTTGACGAACATTTCTGCAATGCAAAGACGAGGTGGCAAAGCTGCGGCTGGTGATCCTGAACTGGCAAAAACGATTCGCCGGTTCTCTCCCACCCTATTAACCGCCGACACCTCTCGGCTGTCAGCCGGCGATCGCAAGGCCCTGCAAAAGATCATCGAGGCCGCAAGGTTGATGGATCCGTTGTTTCTGCGCCAGGTGTGGAGCGGGAATGAGGCGTTGAAGATGAAGCTTGAAGCCGACAAGAGTGCTGTAGGTGGTAAACGTCTCCATTATTTTCTGATCAACGATGGGCCATGGTCGCGCCTCGACAGCAACGAGCCCTTTATTGAAGGCGTGCCGCGCGAGAAGCCGCCACACGCGAATTTCTATCCTGACGACATTAACAAGGAAGAGTTTAATTCCTGGCTCAACGGTCTGCCTGGCTCGGAGAAAGAGAAAGCTACCGGCTACTTCTTTACGATCCGCCGGGATGCGAATGGTAAGTTAATGACCGTGCCTTACAGCCAGGAGTATCGCGAGTTTCTCGAACCCGCCGCTAAATTGCTTCGCGACGCGGCCACATTGACGACAAACGAATCGTTGAAAAACTTTCTCACCACGCGCGCCGACGCCTTTAGCTCGAATGACTACTATGCGAGCGACGTCGCCTGGATGGATCTGCAGTCGCCGATTCACGTGACTATCGGTCCGTACGAAACCTACGAAGATGAACTCTTCGGATACAAAGCGGCTTTCGAAGCCTACGTCACGCTGACGGACGCCGCTGAGAGCGCAAAGCTCACGAAGTTTAGCCAGTACCTGCAGGAGCTGGAAAACAATCTACCGCTCGAAGCGCGTTACCGGAATCCCAAGCTGGGTGCGGCGTCGCCAATGCGTGTCGTCAATGAAGTCTTCGGCTCGGGCGAAGGAAACAGTGGCGTTCAGACCGCGGCTTTCAATCTTCCCAACGACGAACGCGTGGTTAAAGAAAAGGGTTCCGCGCGGATCATGTTGAAAAACGTTCAGGATGCGAAGTTCAACAAAGTCCTGATTCCGATCTCGCGCGTTGTCTTATCTCCAGCACAGCAGCGAGACATCGCCTTCGATTCGTTTTTTACTCACATACTTATGCACGAGCTGATGCACGGACTGGGCCCCCACAACATCACCGTCAACGGTCTGGCGACAACCGTTCGCTTGCAGCTCAAGGACAAGTATTCGGCGATAGAAGAGGCGAAGGCCGATGTGACGGGACTGTGGGCGTTACAGTATTTGATCGACAAAGGCGTCATAGCGAAACAAATGCAGCGCACGCTCTACACCACGTATCTGGCCAGCATGTTTCGCTCGGTGCGATTCGGACTTACCGAGTCACACGCGCGCGGAGTGGCGATGCAGTTCAATTATTTCACGGACGAAGGCGCGGTTAAGTTCGATGAACGCGCCGGCAAGTTCAGTATTGATGACGCCAGGATCAAAGACGCAGTGCGAAAGCTAACCCGCGAGTTGCTCACGATCGAAGCTGAGGGTTCGTATGACAAGGCCAAAGCAATGCTTGATAAGTATTCGCTGATTCGCCCGGCAATGAAGGGTGCGCTCGATCGGCTAAAGGATGTGCCTGTGGATATCGAGCCGATCTTTCCGCTGGCGAAATAAGGAGGGATTCAACTCCTTGGAGTGCCGCGGCCTGGCGCCGCTTTGGTCTGCGGCGGCGGTTGACCGAGACGCTTAACCTCTGTACAGTACTTCTGTACGGAGTCAGTCATGTCACATCGCACAACATACACTGCGGCGCGCGCTAACTTTGCGACGCTCTGTGACAGAGCGGCAGATGACCGCGAAGTCATTATTATTAGCCGACGAAAGTCGGGCGACGTCGCTCTCATTGCGGCCAATGAATTGTCCAGCTTGCTGGAAACAGCTCATCTCTTGAGATCACCGAAGAATGCACGACGCCTCCTCTCGGCGTTTAATCGTGCTAAAGCCAGGAAAGGCAAAGCCCAGTCAATAGACAAGCTGCGTCAGGAAATGGGGCTTGAGACAACCAAGACATAAGGCCGGGGAAACGAAACCCTTAAAACGCGAAGCCGCCTTTCAACCAGAGTTCAGAGAAGACCTTCGTTATTGGATCGGGACTGACCGGAAAGTAGCTTTGCGAGTCCTCGACTTGGTTGAAGCAATAATGCGAGATCCATTCGATGGTATTGGGAAGCCAGAACCGCTCAAGTATCTAATGTCAGGCGCATGGTCAAGGCGCTTAACAGAAGAGCATCGAATAGTGTACCTGGTGCGTAACCAGCGAATCGATTTCTTACAGGCTCGGTATCACTACTAATTTCTATCCCACCTAAGCCCGCCGAATAAACTTTGCGGCAACCCAGCCCACCAGGATAAGCACAGCCAGGATGGCCCAATTGTACCGTTCGCCGTAGGTGACGCCGGGATAGTGGTTGCTGATCATGATGAAAACTACCGGCACGGCCATGAACGTGTTTTGTTTTGAGCGCAATTTCGCCTGGGCACTCAAGGCGTCGTCGGGCTGTCGTCCTTCATTGATAGCCGCGATCATCTTTTTCTGCGCGGGAAGGATTCGCATCCAGACGTTAGCGGCCATGATCGTTCCCATCATTGCGCCCAGATGAATGTAGGCTCCGCGGCCAGTAAACACGAGGGTGAGGCCATAAGCCGTGGCGACGAGTAATGCGTAGAAGATCAGGGCGACGAGTTTTTCGTTTTTTCCCAATGGCGAAATCATTATCAAGTCGTAAATAATCCAGCCAGCCAGCAGCAGTCCAATTCCCAATCCAACAGCTGTCGTCAGGCTGAGATCGTAGACGTCCGGATCGATAAGCGCGCCGCCGCCGAGGTAGTAGAGGATTATCAGCAGCGCCATACCGCTAAGCCACGTCGTGCCCGCTTCCCAGCGGAACCAGTGAAGCGTACGCGAAACCAGGTCAGGGACTTTCCGTTTCTCGACTACATAGAAGCCGCCGCTGTGGACCATCCAGATTTGGGCCGGTGTCCCGGTGTTGGCCACGGCCTTCTCTTCTTCGGTCAAGCGCGCGTCGAGCCAGGTGAAGTAGTAAGTGGTGCCTACCCACATGATGCCGGCAAACACGTGGATCCAGCGGAAGATGAGATTAAGCCATTCGCTGATAGTTGGGTCGATCATATACGTGGCGAGTTATTACTAACTTCCGCGATAAGTGGAGTAGCCAAACGGGCTGATCAGAAGTGGAATATGGTAATGCTGCGCTGCGTCGTCAATCTTGAAGACGATTGTTACCTGCGGGAAAAAAGCCTCGATGTCGAGCCCGGAGAAATAGGGTTCGGTATCAAACACGAGCCGGTAAGTGCCGCCGGAAAGTGGCTCCCCTACCAGAAAGAAAGGCTTGACGCGACCGTCATTGTCGGTCCAGGCATGACTGAGTTCGGTCCAGCTTTCGTCAGTATTTTGCGCTTCGAGGTAGACCTCCACGCCGCCAGCCGGAGCGCCGCGTGAAAGGTCAAGTATGTGGGTTGAGATAGTGCTCATGCCTGGCACACCGCCGCCCCGCCGGGGACCCCCATATTTAAGTCGGCAGTCTAGAGCGTAATGCTTGAGCTGTCGATCAGTTTTTTCAATCTTAATTGAGTGATCTTAGCCTGCTCGGCCGCGGCATTGCGCAGCTCTTCATCCGAATTGTTTCCCAGGCGCTGGCGCAGGATTGCCAGCATCTCTTCAGAACTTTTGCCGGTGGCACAAACGATGAAGATATAACCAAACTGCTCTTCATACTTTCGGTTTAGATCTGCCAACGCCTCTAATGTCTCTGATGCAGCAATGGTTACCGCCGCCTGCTCCGCTTCAGACCAGCGTTTGGATTGATCTGAAGTTGCCGCAGCCGCCTTCTTCTCTCCAATTTTTGGATGGCTGTGAAATGCTTCCAGCCAATCGGGCGGCTCGAGCGACCACCAAATCTTATCTGCCTGCTCAACCAGCTCGGCCAAATTCGTAAAAGGGCGTTCCGCCACCATCCGTCGGGCCCATTTGTTTGAGCCACAGCATTTCAGCAACTCAATTTCCGCTTCTGCAGCCGGAAACGAATTCAAACGCCCGAGGCTTGTCTGCAAATTTGTCGTCACGTATAGACCAAACCGCCAGGGCCACAAAGTCTTCACACAACGTGAAGCCGCAAGCAATTCATTCGACAAGTCCATAAACCCGCAAGCGGCTCACCCCGCCGTCGGGAAAGATATTGAACCGCAAATGCGAAACGGTTCCAGCGTCAAACACTTCTGCCTCGAACAAGTGTCGCGTATGGGCCTGCAGTTTGGTACGGGGCAGAACCGATTTCCAGTCGAGCGAAACAGGCAAAACGTGGCCAGTCGTCTTGCATCCCTCGAGCGAGCAACTCTCAGGGAAATTGCCTTTGAAGTAAGAAGTATCTACTTCCAGGCGTTTGATCTGGCCAGACTTCCCCAGTTTGATAGTTACCCAATCATGACCAGGCCCACGGCGTCGCTTAGTCTCCCAGCCATCGCTCATGTTCAAAGCCCGCCCAGGCATGATCAGGTTATGACGGTGGCCGAAAAACATGTCGCTGCAGGAAAGCACGAGTCCACCATTCTCAACCGCCGCGAGATCGATGTCGCCGCCAATGCGTTTCAGCCGATCCCAATCAGGCAATGCCTCGCCATAGACTCTTAACCGTGCAACTCCACCATCCGGGTAAATCTTGAAACGGAGGTGCGTGAAGCGCTCATCGCTCTCGACTGGGAAAGGGTTTTGACTATCGCCGGTCAGGGAAACTTGCGGCAGGATTTCCTTCCAGTGAACTGCGTCACTAGTTAACTCCTCGGCTGTGGGTAGGCCGACGAGCGCACAGGCCTCGAGCGAGCAATGCTCCGGGTAATTGCCGCGAAAGAAACTCGTATCAACCACGATGCCCCTAATTATCCCGGGAAGCCCGAGACGAATAATGCACCAGTCAAATCCGGGCGTTCGGCGACGGCGACTTTCCCAGCCATCCATCCACTTCCCTAAATCCGTATACTTGCCTTCAATGAAAATGGGCTCGCTCGCTTTCAGAAGATTCTCTTTGGGCGCAAAAAACTCGTCGTTTGCGACCAGCACAGCACCGCCAAGTTTCTCTGAAGCGATATCGACTAGTTCAGTAAAGTCCATAGCAGCTCTAAGTTCTCCATTGTAGTTGGCCCGAGGTTTGCCCACTCATCCGAGGTCGTTTGCACTTGGACCTTTCGGCCAGAGTCAAGAAGTTCAGAGTCCAACCCCGGGGAGCGCCGCAGCCCGCGTGGGGTGGTAGCGCTCAGGTTGCTGGTTCGCCAAAACTCAGCTAGAGCTTGAACGCTAAACCCCGGTAACGGGTGTTCAGAGTCCAACCTTCAGGTTGCTGGTGGAGCACACGCAAGCTGAAGCTTGTACTCTGAACCGCTTGTATTCTGAACTACTTGCCGCTCCCTCTTTGTGTCAGCAAAATCCCCTGCGGCTCAACAACGAATTCGCCATCATCATATATCTTTCGGCCACGAAGAAAAGTTTTCTCCACAACGCCTTGCAGAACCCGGTCATTATAGGGAGTTAGCTTGTGGCGATGATGCAGCGCAGCTGCCTCAACCTTGAATTGCTTCTCCGGATTCCATATCACGAAGTCGGCGTCAAAGCCTTCGGCAATCGAACCTTTCCTTTTCGATAGCCCCACAAGGCTCGATGGCGCGCTACACAGCCATCGAGTCAGGTCCTGAATGGAGAAGCCGCGGCGGCGCGCTTCTGTCCAGACGATCGGCAGTCGCAGTTGCAAAGACGAGATACCGCCCCAGGCAGCGAGAAAGTCTCCGGTCTCACGCAACTTCATATCAGGAGGGCAGGGCGAATGATCAGAGACGATCATGTCGATCGTTCCACTCTTCAGAGCGCTCCAAAGTTGTTCACGGTTTTCCCGCTCCCGAATTGGCGGGCAGCATTTGAATTCGGTGGCGCCGTCGGGAATTTCTTCGGCAACAAACGTCAGGTAATGCGGACAGGTTTCTGCGGAGAAATGGAGTCCGGCGGCCTTGGCCTCGCGCAGCATCGGCAAAGCGTCTGCCGAGGAATGATGAACGATGTGGATGCGCGTGCCGAATTCACGGCCTAACTTGACCATAAGCGCGACGGCCTCATTCTCAGCCGCACGCGGACGCGACGCGAGAAAGGTCGCGTATTGAGTAGGACAGACATTCCTGTCTGTCGAAATTGGATGGACACTGTTCCCCTTCGCTGTAGCCGCTTCCTCAGGACACGCTCGACCACCCCAGCGGGGCTGGCGGCCGTGCCCCGGAGGAACGCCTGCCCTACTTATTGGTCCCGGAACTTCGGCATGAACTATCAGCACTGCCCCCAGGCTCGTCAGCTCAGGCATTGCGCCCCGCAGATCCTCTTCAGTGACGTTGGAAAATTCATCCACTCCGGAGTGAATCAAGAAACACTTGAAGCCGACCACGCCGGAAGAAAAAAGCGAAGCGAGCTCGTGATTGTTTCCCGGCACCACTCCTCCCCAAAAGCCAACATCGACAAAACATTGTCCGTCTGCCGCGGCTAACTTCTCCCTCAGGCCTGCCGCTGTCGTGGTCGGAGGAATCGAGTTGAGTGGCATATCGATGAGGGTGGTAACGCCTCCGGCTGCTGCCGCGCGCGTCGCGGTGGCAAACCCCTCCCACTCAGTTCGTCCTGGCTCGTTGATATGGACATGACTGTCCACCAGGCCCGGCATCACAATCGACTCCTCGTTTACATCTATCAGATGGCAATCGGCAGAGACGTCCTCATAAGATCTTATCGAGGTGATTGTGTTGCCGGAGATATGGATCGATGCCTGGGAAATCGATCCAGGCAATACTACTTGCTTGCCGCGTATAATGAGATTTGGGCCTGACATGATTCGAGATTTTACGGGCTCAGGCAAAAGTCGGCGGCGGCGGCGGCAGATTCGGTTGAAACTGGCCGAGACCAAACACCTGTTCATAGGCCGTTGCGATCGCAGCAAAACTTAGCGGCATCACGAGAAACGCGCCCACATAACAAAAAAGCACGCCGGCAAAGCCCATCAGACCAGTCATCAGGAGCAACCCAAGCAGCCGCCAGAAGTTAGCCAACGCGGCCTTTATGCTCAGTTTCACTGCCTCAATTCCGGATAGCCGGCGATCCACAATTAACGGGTATGCAAAGGTGAAAACAAGAGAAAGCACAATTAAGATCACGATCATTACCAGCCAGAAGACGGCAAAAAATCCAAAGAAACCGAGCATTGTGCCTGGGTTAGGCTCTCCACCCCCCTGGCTCATCATCAAGAAGAGACCTGCGTAAAAGAGAATGTAAGTAGGAACCAGGACGACCACGATGGGAATCAGGTGCAGCAGGGTTGCCACGACGCTGTCGCCAAAGTAGTCGAAGCCCTTGAAGAGAATGCCAAACTCGATCGGTTGCCCTCGCCTGGTTTGGAACAGCGCCAGGTAGAGTCCGCACATCATTGGGCCCATTAGTATTCCCAACGGCACAACGCTGCCGATGATCACGCCGACCGCGGTCATGCCGACGAAAAGCCAATACTGATCCTTGATCAAATTCCAGCCGGCTCTGAGACATTCCATGGGCTCGACTGCGTTTCTGCGGAATTCGATTGTGGCCGATGCGCCATTCATAGTTTTCGGTCCTTTCACTTGTGGGCGTCAGCTGAAGCGTTGGGCCACCTCACGAGGTTGCCCGCGTCAGGCCGCGATTCATATATCGTTTCCAACCTGCCTTGTCTATTAGCCATTGCAGTTTTCCCTTGATCGCTTCTGTATAGATCAAAGCCCCCATCCGATTAGGGTGGCCCAATGAAGCATAGCGGCAAATCAGCAGGCGGTTCTTGCGATCCCGCTTTTCCTCCTCGGTTTCCTTGCGATCCTTCGAGGCCTTCGGAGCTTTAAAGGTCTCGTTACAGTTTTTGACTCTGCTATCTCTGACATCATCGTTTGGTTTGTAGGCGGCTGTTCCCAGACTAAGGGCAACGATTATTTTTCTGAAGCCGGAAAGGTTTGTTGATCCAAACATGAAATTCCACAACAACGTGTTGGAAGCAGAGAATGAGTGCTCGGGCCAGAATTCGATTTCAACGAACACTACCCTGGCCGGCAAACTCTTGTCTCCGAGCTCCTCGTTAACTTTACTGACCGCTTCGCTAAGGCTCGAGGTTGAAACTTTGTACCACAACTCCGAAATAGTAATGAGCCGCTCTCGCATCTCTTTGTAAGTCATGAGCTGAGCTTCAGGTCGTCCGCTGTTCAGCTTTTTTACTAACAGGCGAATGAAAGCGTTGTCGGCGGTGCTTGTAGAAACAATCCGGTAGTAGCCTGTAACTACCACGTGGGCATTAGGAAAACTATCCGTAATGCGCCGCAACAGGTCATGCATTCCCGCACCGCAACGTGTCGTGATGCGTTCACGGAGCCACTCGGGAGAAGCACCGGCATTCAACAGATTGCTCACGTCCACGTCATTTATGCAGCCATCGACGAGAATCAGCTCCACCTTTGAACGGCTTGGGCCATAGAAGCTGACTGCATTGTCGAGCTGCTCATTTATTGTAGGAAAAGGAAGATTGACCTCACCATCGTTCGACTTGAAACGGGGTGGCGTAGTAGATGCACCGGCGAGGAGGGCACCGGAATGCGCCTCAACCCGATCGTGAACTTCCCTTCCGGTCTTTTCCTGCAGCCAGCACTTAATGCGCCACGAAATTTTTTGCTCCGGCTTTAGACCCTGGCCCCACATTATCGAGTCGCCGAGCACGAGCATTTGCATTGGATCCTCTGCCGGGGGCTTAACCTCACCAGGGCAATCGGCGTGAGCACTGCCGGCAGAAATTAGAAATAAGACGGTCAGGCCGATTGCAAGACGGACTGTTTTCTTTAGGGGCGTGGGAGGCATGCGAGTCTTCCGCAAGCGAAAGCCGTTCAATAAGGGCGCCTCAGCATAATTGAAGTTTGTTCGTCTCTTAGTAAAGCAAACTGTAAGGCCACCCCAGCGGGGCTGCCCCGCCAGGGACCCCGGGTTTGCGACGACTCGTTGCCACTCAAGCCGGCAGCCTCCGCCGCTTTCCGCAAACTATCAGTTTGCTTTACACCGCATTCAGCAAGAAGTCTTCCAGCAAATTAAGGCTGACTCTGAGACGATAATCTTTTGTGGATCGAATGTCGTCTATAGGAACGATTTCACCAGCCAGCGCGGCTTGGGCTTGCTCAATACTACTACGATCGAGCCTCACACCGCGCAGAGCGTCTTCCGTTTTGATGCAGCGAAGCGGAACCGGGGCAACGCTCCCCAACACAATGCGTACGTGGTGCAGCGTCCCTTCGTTAACTCGCGCGGTGGCAGCGAAACATACTTTCGATATCGCCTGGGCTTTTCTCGTGCCGACTTTGCGGTAGTAGTGGCGCACCTCAGTTGAGACGCGCGGCAGTCGGATACGCGTGAGCAGTTCGTCCGCGCGCATAATCATCTGCTTGTAGCCGGTATGAAAACCCGCATACGGCACCCATCGCGCGGCATTTAATGAAATTAATTCGACCTCCGCATCATATGCGAGCAAGGCAGGAGGCGAGTCGGCCGCCGGAGAGGCGTTGGCGATGTTCCCTCCGAGAGTACCGCGATTCTGAATAGCCAGCCCCCCGGTCTCGCTCGCTGCCTGACAAAGCATGGGAAACTCTTTGCGGAGGATTGGATTTGCCTGAACTTCCGTGTAGGTCGTCAGTGCGCCAAGGGTGACGTACTGATTCGAGACCTCAATGCCGCGAAGCTCGGCGAGGTTCCAGATGTTAAGGTAGTTTTTGTGAGGCAGCTTGCCGGATTCAAGCAACACCATCAGATCGGTGCCGCCGGCGAAAGGCTGCCAAACGCCAGGCTCGCGCGCCAATGCGTTCAGGGCGTCGTCCAAACTCTTGGGCGAAACCAGTCCATAGCTTGGAACATTACCTCTCATTTCGTCTGACGCATCCCCGGTCGCGACGATTGAGTGCGCTCGCTCGGTTTCGCGTCACTCTCTTTCGCAGGAAGCTTGGCCTTTTGTAAAGACAAACAAAGCCTGCGCAACTGAGACACGCGTTTGAGTCGAGCAGTAACGGCCTTGGCGGACATATCAACCTGCTTCATTGGAAATCTCACCTCGCAAAGTCTTAATATCAACTAAATCCTGATCACTCCCACGTAGTTGTTTTAAAGCAATTAGGCCGCTTGCCGAAACTACGGAAAGCTTCCCTCCTTCCCATTCAGCCTTAAGGCGAGACTCCCAGGCACCGAGAGTGGCGGGTGTAACCAGAAGCAAATCCAATGACAATAACTCTCCGTCCTCGGAATCAATCTTCGACACTCGACGGATCTCGACTGCGCCATTGGCGAAACTCATGTCTTTGCCGCGAATGTTATAACCAAGAGTCCTGGCAATCGCAAAAACTTCCTCCAATGAATCCGAAACGACCAGTAGGTCGATATCAATGGTCGTGCGCGTCAGACCATGGACTCCCATTGCCATCCCGCCGCACAGCGCATAGTCGACTTATGCTCATCAAGAACTGCGACCAGCTTACGAAGTTCATCAAGGATATCCATCATGACGCTAAGCTGGTTTCCGACACGCGCGAACCACAGAATCGAAAATCTTCATATAGCCCGTGCAGCGACAGAGATTTCCCGCCAGGCCGTTGCGAATGTCGGCTTCAGTGGGATTCGGATTTCGTTCGAGCAGATCGATGGCAGCCATCACCATGCCCGGAGTGCAAATGCCGCATTGTGCTCCACCGCAATCGATGAACGCCTGCTGAACTGCGTGCAACTGATCGCCGGCGGCGACGCCTTCGATGGTTTTGATCGACGCGCCTTCAACCTGCGCAACCGGAACCAGACAACTGTTCACAATCCGGCCGTCGATCAGGACCGTACACGCGCCACACTCGCCTTCACCGCAACCTTCCTTCGTGCCCGTCAGATGAAGTTGCTCGCGCAGCACGTCGAGCAGACGTGCCATTGGGAACGCCTGAACCATTCGCGGCTCGCCGTTGACGGTGCAATTGATTGCTTTTTTTGCGGGTGTGTTTGGCATTGTCACTTTCAGCGTCTGCTATTGCCGGTGCCGAAAGTGAAGCATATCATGTTGAGCATGCTGGATTGTGCCGAGTGTCAACAAGTAGAACGAAGCGAGGGCAAAGTCAGCGGTGCCTGGGTTTTTCGTGGTACTCGCGTGCCTGTTCGAGCCCTCTTTGAGAACCTCGAAACCGGTGCAACCATCGACCAATTTCTCGAATGGTTTCCGGGAGTAACTCTTGAGCATGTCGTTGCCGTTCTAGCGCATGCCGAGCACAGTCTCGCCGAAGTCTAAATCACCGGAACTGCGCTTCTAAAATGCGAATCCTGTTCGACCAGGGAACTCCAGTCCCACTTCGAGATCATCCTCACTGGAAAGAAGCTCACTATTCTTGTACTCAGGACGACGAGTTGGCCGCGCACCCAAAAAAGCATT
Source organism: Pyrinomonadaceae bacterium (assembly GCA_051004635.1). Classification (GTDB taxonomy): domain Bacteria; phylum Acidobacteriota; class Blastocatellia; order Pyrinomonadales; family Pyrinomonadaceae; genus PSRF01. The sequence goes on along the minus strand of JBPCKD010000033.1, from coordinate 3,118 downwards.
TCACAAATCCTGGAGGCGGTAGACCGCGCAAGCCCCGGGGAATTCCTTGAATTTACTCCGCCATAGTGAACCGTTCCATCATTGCTTCGGGCAGCAGCGGCACGTGGTTAAAACTGACGCCGGTCGCGTTTTCAATTGCACTTAATATCGCGGGCGCGGCCCCGTCCATCGGTAGTTCACCGATTCCTTTTGCGCCGCCCGGCCCGTACGCATAAGGATGCTCTTCGAAATAAACACGGATCGGCGGTATGTCGGCGGCGGTGGGCATGATGTAATTTGTCATCTGACCGTTGGCCATTCGCCCGTTTTTCCAGACGACATTTTCGAAGAGCGTAAAACCAATTGCCTGCGCCACGCCACCCTCTATTTGTCCAGCTGCCAGGACCGGATTGATCACTCGACCCACTTCCTGCACCGCAACGAAGTCGTCAACGTGAGCCTCATATGTCAACAGGTCAACTGAAACTTCGGCGACATAAACTGCCCACGCGTAAGTTCCGTAAGCATCACCCTGGTATTTCTCGTCGTCCCAATAAACATTCGGTGGCGGCTGATATTTGCTAAAGGCCTTCAATGGGCCAAACGTGCCGGCGTATTCCCGGCAGGCGTTTTGAAACTCTGCCGAGCTGTACGCTTCCTTCAATAATCCGCTGCCTATTAATGTCTGCTTCAAACCCAGCACTGCCGATTCCACCAGCTTGCCGACCACCATGCATGTGCGTGAGGCGACGGTAGGACCGCTGTTCGGAACATCCTTAGTATCCGGCTGAGCGACTTCAATCAAATCGCTATCCACACCCAACGCTTCCGCGGCGATTTGAGAAAAGATCGTATTGGTTCCCTGACCTATCTCAGTGCTGGCTGCGAGAATTCGCACGCGCCCTTCCGCGGTCGCTTCAGCGCCAACTACCGACTCCAGGTAAACCTCGCCGGAACCCGTAAATCCCGCGCCGTGCATGAACGATGCGAACCCAATGCCCTTCTTGATCCTTGAACTACTCCTGCCTTCCAGCACCCCAAGCGGGCTCCGGCCTTCCCCGTCTGCTCCTGCCTCCTGCTCCTGTCTATTCCGCCGCGCGAAGCGTTCGCGCTTTTTGTGATAACCAGTTACCTCAAACGCGCGGGCCAGCAACTGGTCCATATCGACCTTTTCGCGAATTACCTGGTTGGTGGCAGTCGTTTCACCTTCGTGGACAAAATTGCGACGACGAAACTCGTCAGGCGTAAGGCCCAACGCGCCGGCAACCTTATCGAGGTGCCGCTCGAGAGCAAAGATACTTTGCGGAGCGCCAAATCCTCGAAACGCACCGTGCGGCGGGACATTTGTAGCCACAGCGCGCGAGCGAATGCGCACGTTGGGAGAATAATATGGACCGGCGGCGTGAATTGTTCCTCGCGAAAGCACTACGGGCGAGAGGGTGCAGTAAGCACCACCGTCAACGATAAACTCAATCTCCATGGCGAGCAGCTTCCCGTCTTTCGATACCGCGGTCTTATGCCGCGTGCGCGATGGATGCCGCTTCGTCGTCGCCACCATGTCTTCCGCACGATCGTATATGATCTTTACCGGCTTGCCCGATTTCCACGAGAGCAATGCGGCGTGGCCGGCAATCAGCGAAGGATATTCTTCTTTGCCGCCAAAGCCGCCGCCCGTTTCCGTCTGGATGACGCGAACCTTTTCTTCGGTGAGACCAAATAGTTTCAGCAGCGCCTTATGTACGTAGTAGGGACACTGCATTGACCCCCAAACGGTCACGCCCTCGGCGTCGTTCGCGATTGCAATCACGCCGTTGTTCTCGATGTAGAGCTGCTCTTGTGCCCCCGTGTAGTATTCGCCCTCAATGATGTGGTCTGCGCTGGACCAGGCCTCGTCAACGTTACCTTTATCGACCAGAAAGGATTTGAAGACGTTGTTATCTCCCCAGATAATCTCGGTCTTGTTGACAGAGTCTTCCAGACTAAAGATTGCCGGCAACTCCTCGATTTCGAGGCGCACATTCCGGCGAGCTTCTTCGAGCAGATGTTTGTCCTTATGAGCGAGGAGAACGACGGGCTCTTCCGGGTGATTGACCAGGGCGTCGGCGAGGTAAGGCTGATCGTTTAGGATCAGCGCAACGTAGTTCTCACCCGGAATATCTTTCGCGGTAACGATCGTAAATTCGCTCCAGGGAATATCGCCTTCGAAATGGATCCCCGTGATGCGACCGCGCGCAACCGGACTGCGCACCGTTGTGCCATACAGCATTTCCGGAAAAGAAATGTCGTCAACATACAGCGCCTGACCGGTGACCTTCTTGCGGCCTTCCTTACGGGGAGCTGACTTGCCGATTTGATGATTGTTTGTTTTTGCGATCATCCAGGTGACCTTACTTTACAGCCTAAGTAAAACGAGCCACTAAATCACACTAACAACACTAAGCTCTCTTGGTGAAATTTCGTGTACCTTCGTGGATCGTTTTTTACCAACTGTCGAATGAAAGTGTGTATTATGCCCCCGCTTTTCAATCCCATATTTAAGTTCAGCCGACATCCAATCTGAACTCGAGGAGCATTAGATGAAAAAGAGAATTCTCCTGCCGCTGTGCGTTGTATTCGGACTCTTACTCGTAGCGTGTGGCACGACAGAAGTGACAGTAAACCGGAATACTTCAGCTCCAGCTCCGACCACCACCAGTCCCGCTTCTACTCCCGCCACAATAGCCAGCAGCACCGGCGAAAAAATCGGAGTACCGGAATGCGACGACTTCATCGCCGCATACGACGCCTGCGTTTCAAGCAAAGTACCTGAAGCGGCGCGCGCCCAATATAAGACGACCATCGAGCAATGGCGAACCTCCTGGCGTCGACTTGCTACTAACCCGAACACTAAGGCGACGCTGGCGGGAGTTTGCAAGCAAGCTGCCGAACAGGCGCGCACCTCGATGAAGACCTACAATTGCACCTGGTAAATTGATCCTTTTTACACTCTGCGCGGCGCGTCTTTGCGGCTCAGCCGCCTTCCGTGCGGTAAGGCTATGCCTTACCGTAACGCCGCCCTTTCGATTCGAGGCTATGCCTCCGGAGTAGCTGCGGAGGCACAGCCTCACGATTAGGCACAGCCTTTCGGTAAGGCAGAGCC
>JBPCKD010000032.1:0-15573 GCA_051004635.1 Pyrinomonadaceae bacterium | reverse complement strand
CGACACCGACAACGCGCAAATCCCATGTCAAATCCTTGTTGAACCATACGTAAGCGACCTGCTTATTATCGGGTGAGATAGTCGAAAAGAGAGCCAATTCTACAGATTCAAACCACGTTCCTTTGTTCGTAAGACGGCGCTTCTTCTCAGTGGCGAGTTCGCGCACAGCCAGATCGCCCGTCTCCCAATCAACATGAGACAAGTATTTACCATCCCCTGAGACACCGCCCAGGAAGTCCGTGTTGAGACCGGCCCAAACCTGACGCACAGCCATGTTCTCGGCCCATTTACCGCGCAGGCTCGCGGCGGAATTGGCCTTCGACTTAGCAGCACCGTTTGCGTTGGTGGCAACGGCAATCCTGGTTCGCGCTTGCCGCACTTCGTTCGATTGCTCTGCATACTGGTTGACAACAACTTGATACGCCCGCTGCGCCTCAGCTTTTCGACCAAGCCGGTCGTACAACAATCCCATCCTTAACTGCGCCTTCGCCGCCAGGGCATTATTGCCGGCAAATTCCTTGACGATGCGTTGGTAGAGACGAAGCGCTTCCTCGACATCCCCGACCGCGCGCTCTTTGACCAGCGCCTTTTGAAACAAATCATAGCCGCTCTGAGCTATGGCCGTTCCCGCGCCCAGCGGCAAGAGCAAAACCACTGTGACGAGCCTCAGGATTCTTTTTATGATCATTCTCCTTGCGATTAGTTCTTAACTACACCCGGAAGCTTAGGGCGAGTGGCCGCCGGGCGTGTCACGCGATCGCGGAGTGGGTGCAAGTTTGCCGCAAATTGTTCATCCAGGGCCTGTCCGATCTTTGTCATGAACATGTCAGCCTCAGTGGACCAATTTGTATCCGACGCCGTGAACCGTCAGCAGATGACGCGGTTCGGAAGGATTGTTTTCAAGCTTGGCTCGGAGCGTGGCGATGTGGTTGTCGACGGTGCGTGTAGTGGGATAGTTCTCGAATCCCCAAACCTCGTTCAGTAACTCATCGCGCGTGACTACTTCGCTTGGGCGCGCGGCCAGCAGACGCAGAATGCCAAACTCCTTGCGGGTCATCTCCAGGACGCGGTCGCCTTTGCGCGCTTCGTACCGCCGGAAGTCCACTATCACATCCTCAAAACGCAGTTCGTCGGGAAGCGCCCTGGACGGCTGTGTGCGCCGCAGGAGAGCTCGAATGCGGGCGAGCAGTTCCCGCACTGAGAAGGGCTTTGTCACGTAATCATCAGCGCCGAGATCGAGGCCCAATACCCGATCGCCTTCTTCGCCCCGCGCGGTCAGCATCATGATGGGAGTTGTGATTCCTTCGTCGCGCACCTTGCGGCATACTTCATACCCACTCAACTTTGGTAGCATCAAATCCAGAATGATTAGATCGGGGTGCTGGTCACGAATTAATCGATAACCAGTCTCGCCATCGGCTGCGGTCAGCACTTCGTGAGACTCAAACTTCAGGTTGTCTGCGAGGCCGCGCAGAATGGCAGGATCATCTTCTATGACGAGAATGCGGCTCATCTTTCAGTTTCCATCGGAAGGTGAAGCGAGAATGTGCAGCCTTCTCCGAGAGCACTTTCGATTTCGACGCGGCCGCCATGCGCCTTCACGATGTGCGCGACCAGCGTCAGCCCCAGTCCGGTTCCGGGAATAAGTTTGCTTTCGGGTGTGAGCACCCGATAGAAGTTCTCAAAAATTGGAACCTGTTCCTCGCGGGCAATTCCCACTCCATAATCAGTCACCTTAATTACCGCCTGACCGTTTTGCCTGTGCAGTCGCAGATCAATCTCGCGACTTGTACCCGAATACTTCATGGCGTTGGTGAGCAGATTCAAAATTGCTTGCTGGAGTGCGTCACCATCGGCATTCACAACTGGCAGGTTATCTTCAACGTCAAGACGCAACTCGAAGCCCTGTTGTGCCAGAGGATAAGCCAATGATCGCGCGGCGGTGCGGACAACCTCACCCAAAGCGGTCGGCACCAGATGATAAGTCTTCTTTCCCTGCTCGATCTTCGAGAAGTCGAGTACGTTGTCCAGTAAGCGCGTCAAGCGCTCGCTTTCATTGATAATCGTGTCCAAGTATTCAGTTTGCGTGTGCTGATCCGGTGAACGACCCATACGCAAAGTCTCAGCGAACATGCGGATCGCGGTCAGCGGCGTCTTTAGTTCGTGCGAAACGCTCGAGACGAATTGGGAGCGCATCTCCGCCAGGCGCGACTCGCGCCGCACATCGAGCCAAAGCAGATAACCACCAAAAAGCGTGACGCTCAAAACCAGGAGCAAGGCAACGAAATAGAAAGCGCGTTGAAGATTCCAACCTCTTGGAACCAGGCGGTCACCTTTTTCCGCGAAGCTCACCTTCAATCCCGGAAAATTCTCTCCCAACAACTCGCCCTGCGCGCCGCTGCCCGTAAGGAACTGGAAGCGACCCGCCTCATTGCTTGAACTACTCTTAGCCGAGTCGAGAGAGGCAAAAACATCTTCACCGCGAACGGCAGTAACTGCAGGCCGCAGTTTGGCCAGAGGCGACGACAGACTCACTAGCCATATTTCCTGCCCATAGGAAACCCACAGCGGCTCGAAATTGCGCGTGCTATCACCACGCACGTGCGCCAACTTTAGATTGGAAAAGTCGTTTTGCAGCGCCATTGCCTGCTCAAGATGGCGAATGACTGTACTGGTCTCTTGCTGTAAGTTTTGGGCTGTCTCTCGAACTGTGGTGTCCGATGCTGTTCCAGCCAATCTATTCGTGAGCTCGCGCAGGATGTAAGCGACAGTCGGCGAAAGCAAGCGCTGCTCGTTTAACTCTGGTCGAATGCGATCAAGCACGGCCGAATGTTCCACTCCGCCTTCGAGTAAGCGTCCTGCTGCATACAGGGCAAAAGGCACACCTTGCTCGTCCCTTATTTCGGAAGGTATCGCCAGTATTTTCCGGTAATGGGCATTGGCTTCGCTTCGTTGGCCCAATTTCGCCAGGGCGCGTGCTAGCAGGAGTTCTGCGTAGGCAACTTGGGCCGGGTGGTGGGCGACTAGCATAGCCGCTCGGTAAGAGTCGGCGACTCTGCCAGACACTTTGTCTGCAAGCTCCCGCTGTTCACCCTGACTAATCCTACGAGCGAACGGAGCTTCAGTCAGGAGCTGTTGAAACTCCCTAGCTGCGCCGTTTGACTCCCATGGGAGAACCAAGCGGTTCTCCTCAATCCAACTTACCAACATGACCTCTGGGTTTGCATAAGTGGTAGTTTCTTTATTTGCAGCGTGTGCCCCCAGCGCTCTTACTTCCTGGGCCTTGATTCTTTCCAGGCGCGCCAGAAGTTCTTGACTGATTTCCCGCACCAACTGGCGCTGCTCCTCAGCCAAACGCTTCTCGGCTAACTCACGCTCCTGGCTGATCATGCGCAGGCTGAGAACTACCAACACCAGAGCAGGGACGATGATGGCAATCAGAAATAAGACAACTTGGCGGCGATGGTTGCGCTGGGGCATAACCGGGGAGCCTAAAGGGATGGCACAGAGCGATTGTAATAGTGTCTCAGCGAGTTATGTCGTGGAATTGTCATGAGAAAGCAAATATCTCGCGGCATGAATAGTCTCACCCCGTGCCAAGGGTTCTTTCAAATGCTCCGACCTTTCAGTGAGAATTGCCAAGGTTGGACCTTGGACTTTGGACGCGCTTACAGTGACGCGTGTTCATCTTCGCCGTTGGCTGCCTCAATGATGGCCTGGCAAGCGGCATCGTAGCGGGCGGTAGGCACAGCTTCAAGCCGGCGTTCATCGATCAACTTTCCGCACCGGGCGCAGATCCCGTAGGAACCTTCTTGGATTCGCAAGAGTGCTTGATCAATGTCTGCAATCATCTGAGATTCGCGCTCACCCAAACGCAACGCCAGCTCCGTGTTGACGTCCATCACCGAGAGGTCGACGGTATCTTTTACGTCGTTGTCTGAAAGCCCGAGCGCATCAGCCTGATCCTGGCGAATGTTCTCGGTGTGTTGACGGATCTGACCGATTAAAAGGCTTCGGAAGTGTGCCAGTCTCTTTTCATCCATCGAATGCATTGCTCTCCCTTGCTTGCTCGAAGCCACCTGTGGCGTTAAAGCTGTTCTAATTTGGGATGGAGGATTATAACCCAGGCCCGCGAACATGCGTTATTGGCTGGGACGAAAGAAGTTGGAGTCAGTAGTCAAGCTTCTTTCGCGCTGAAATAAGTCCGTTAGACTTACTGCACAACCTAAAATTTATATTTAACTCCGACCTGCAATCCCCGCGAAGGACCCGGCAGCAGACCACGAACGCGATCCGCGACATAGAGACGGTCAAACAAATTCTTTGTCGTCACGAATACAGTTGTCCGCAGTTTCTCCACATGGTAATTAGCCGTCGCGTTCCAGATCGTATAACTGGGGATTAGTCCGGTTTGCCCGTTGCTGCTCAGGGAGCTGATCCGGTTCAAGTCCTCACCGAATTGTGCGCCCACATGTACCGCTTCAAGAAAAGTATCAAGACCGGCGGAGTGGGAATAGCCGATGCTGGCATTCAAGAGCTGCTTTGGCGCATAAGGAAGACGGTTGCCAGTCACACTGGTGGTGCTGAAACCCGGCACACTACTGAAGCGGATGCCCTTAAAATCAGCCACGGGTAAGAACGTGTAAGCGGCGCGCAGGTAAACGTTGTAGCGTCGCTTGAGTATCGGGGCGGTATCTATTCCTCCAGAAAGTTCGAAACCCTGATGCAGCGTCTCCCCGCCATTCGTAAAGGTCGAGCCCACACCCCCGGCCAGGCTCGCAGGAACAATCTGATTCTCATAGTCCATACGAAAGAAAGTGGCTTCCAATCGTAGCGCAGAGTGTGGGTTCGCGCGCAGTCCAACTTCGTAGTTCCAGCTCAACTCCGAATCGAGATCAATGCTGCCACCGGTCGAATTATTGATAACGTCCTCAGTGCGAGGCGGCGCGAAGCCCCGGTGAACGCCGGCGAACATAGTTAGTCTTTCATTCGGCGTATAGGAAACGCCGAGACCCGGAACCATCTGAATCAAACTCGTGTTGCCACTTACGTTCAGAAGACGGTTGGTCCGCTGGTATTTGACATGTTCGATCCTCAAGCCCGGCGTGATCGTGAGATTCCCAAAGAAAAAGCGGTTTTGGACAAATCCTGAATAGGCCTGGTTTTGGCGCTCGTTGTTTTCCACGACCACACCGTCGCGGGAGGTGGGGCGATCACCATTCTTCTGTCGCCGCTCCTGATCTTCAAAGTGGGCACGGAACCCCATGTCGAGTTCGTTGCGCCGGCCAAAGATCTGTTTCGTTACCAATAGGCGCGGCTCGAGGCCCGCGAAAATGTAGCGGCGCAATCGTCCTTGATTACCGCAAGTTGTGTTTAGATTTCCCATGCCGCCGCAGAGCGGATCTGAAGCGTCGTTGGGACGCTCGTTGGAGTTTGAAGACTGGCGCCACCAGTGTCGCCGGAAGTAAGAGCCGTAGACATTCGTGGTGAGGGCAACATCGGGATACAAGACCTGCGTGTGTGTGACAGACGCACCCAGTCGATCGCCGTAAAAGAAATCGTTGCGAAAGGGATTCTGGCGGGGGTTAAGACGAAACTCGTCCTCGCGTAGGCCCGAATAACCGACGTTTGAATCCTCGCCATAATAATTGAACTTAAAAGTCACTGCCTGTCGATGCGAGAAGGTGGTTACCGACTTGAAATTGAAATCATTGAGGCCCGAGCGAACATTGTCGCGCGACCCTTTCCCCTGTTTGCGCGTGAAACCGAAAAGCAGTCCGGTGTTCCCCACAGTATCGCCGTAGCTCAGGTGGACATTCAAATAGTGACGGTTGCCGCCTGTAATAGCGATCGAGCCTTCGCGTTTTGACGGTGGCGTAGGCGTGATGAAATTAACGACGCCGCCAATAGTTTGAGGGCCATAGAGTATCTGGCCCGAGCCCTTGAGCACTTCAACGCTTTCAAAACGATCTATTGGTGGATGGTAATAAGAAGCATTATCGCCGTAGGGTGCATAAGTCAGCGGTATGCCGTCTTCGAGCAACAGCACTTTCGTTGAGCGCGTCGGATTCAATCCTCGTATGCCAATGTTTGGACGCAGACCAAAACCTTCTTCGTCGCGGACGTTAATGCCTGCAACTTTGCGCAAAACCTCCGTGGAAGAGAAGGCGCGACTATTCTCAAGCGCTTGCGCATCAATTACGCCCACTGATCCAGGAATTCTCTCCATTGCTTCTGGTGCAGTCGCGAGGTGACTGGTAGCAATCATGACCGATTCAGCGATCAGGCCAGGTTGAAGCACAATCTCAACCGCGGTGTTTCCATTGCCTGTCACGGTGACCACTTTTTCAAAACTACTGAAACCTGACTGGCTCGTTACCAGATGGTATTCAGCGGGGGAAACCCCATCAAAGCGAAACCTGCCAGTCTCGTCCGTTGTAGCAGTTCGGTCATAAGTCGCGCTTTTTTGCTGCAAACTGACCGTCGCCCCTTTAATGGCGGCGGAATTCTGATCCACCACTCGTCCCGAAATAGAAGCAGTCTTAGACTGCGCGCAAACGCCAAGGGGCAGCATCAAACACAGTACCCATGCCCTGAGAAAATTACGCAAATGCTTGTTATGACTCATGACCACTCTTCATTGTGAAATGATTTTCAAGTCCGATGAAAAATAAGACCTGAGAGATGAGCTTGTCAAATCCCAGACAGGGAAATTAACGTAACTTCAATCAGCGTAGTCGGTGCAGATGAGTTCGGCGGCCAGGAGTGGGATGGTCAGTTCATGGTGGCCGGTGATTGAGAAGCCGCGCCCCGCGCCGTCGGCGGTAGGCCGGCGCACTACGTTTGTCAGAGGACGATACGATTGAATGAAGTCGAAGTTTGCGGTGGTAATGTCGCTGAGTTCATGGCCCAGGTTTCGGACTAGCGTGACACACTTTAGAAAAACCTCCGGAAGCACCACGGCTGAGCCAACGTTTAAGTAGACGCCGCCGCCATTCATGCGGCGCACGAGTTCTGCCAGCAAACGAAAATCTGTATGCGTCGTTGCACCCAGCGCCGCTCCATCGGCTTTCGGATGGAAATGAACAATGTCACCACCAATCGTAATATGAGCTGTGAAGGGGAGCCGCTCTTTGTAGGCGCTGCACAGTAAAGAATAGTCTGCGTGTTTTGGATTGAGGGCCAGCAGCGCGCGACCCGTAGCTTCGCCTAAACCGATTCCATTCTGCGCGCCCTCTTGCGCTGCGCGGTTCAAAAGCGTTCCGGTCTCGTCAGCCCCGCCAAACGCTCCTTCTCCGAGCGTGGCGTCAACGTCTTCGGAAGTGGAGCCGACCATTGCAATCTCGGAATCGTGAACCAGCACAGAGCCGTTGCCAGCGAGAGCGGTGACAAAGCCTCGTTTCATCAAATCGATGATGAGCGGGGCCAGCCCGGTTTTGATTATGTGTCCACCTATTCCCCAGATAATTGGTTTCTGCAAATCGCGCGCACGACGCATGCGCGCTGCAAGTTCTCTCAAGGTTTGAACCGCCAGAATGTTTGGGAGACAAGCGAGAAAATCTTTCAGCGATGAATTCTCTTGAACAGGACTTGCAAAGTCATCAAGCGATACCTTGCTTGGCCTCGATGCAAGCGGATAGGTGCGTACCTGCTCAAGGTTCAACGGCCTCAATTCGTCGTCGTAGATTGACACAACTGCCAAATTTCCTTTCGCTGTCTTTTTAGGAAAGATAAGCCATTTGAGCTTGATCAATTCGCGTTCGATAGCGAACGCAGGCTAGTGCCAATACTCTTTTTCTTTCATTGCCCTAACGACCCCGTTGTAGCCCGGAAATAAAGATGCCGCATTGACACCCTCGATCGCCAGCAGGTGCAATAGCTTTGGAGACTCATCTATAGGCAGTGAGTATTCAACCAGGTGCTGGTGGATATCATCTTCTTCTTGAAGCCTCATCGCCACACAATCTAGCGGCTCGGGCTCCACTTGTGACTTTAGTTCAATCGTGGCTGGTCGGTGAAGTGTGAAAACGCCGCTTTGCGCAAGGAGATTAGGATTGGTAGCGGTCGGGGCGGTAACAATAGTAATTTCTTTTATTCTTTGCATCCGCTGGCAATTTTTTCCAGAGACAATCAAATGCAAGTCATAGGTGTCCTTGAGGGCCCAAACGGCCAATCTCTCTAAACCCGCTGGCGCATGCTCAGGCTCTTTCTGCCATCGTGCTGCTTCGATGGCAGCAAAATAAGCCGCCGTAAATGCTCTGCGCGTCCAATCCAATAAACGCGTTCGAAGTCCATAGTGTTGTGCCAGCGCGATCAGAGATAGGAGTTCTTCTGGTGGCCAAATAAACAAACCGTCAGCGTTGATGCGGGCTTCCTCCTTATACGTCAGATCGAACAGTCGACTTCGCAATGCCTGGGAATCTTCCGGGAGTGATAATCCATTAGCGTCCGCCCGCTCAAAAAAATCTGCGATCGTGGCAATCTCAAGATCAATCTGCGCCTCATTAGTCTGACGCTCTACTTTGTTTGGCTGTTCATTAGCGTCAATGGGCTTGCTGGGTCGAAGTGCGGTTGGGATGAGTTGATAGCGCTGATCTCCGTGCCCTCTAAACAAATCGAATGGCGGATGTGCTTTACGAAGGAGTTGCGCTCTTGGAGAAAGAGCATCCAGGAACTCGTCGGCGGTTCTGTATTCTTCCTTCTGGACTGTTGATTGATCATCCATTGCGATGGTTGACGGGATTGCAATTCGTCAAGGCAAATTGTCCAGATCGGCGAGGTCCTTGGCTCTCCCGCTCGCGCTTTTGTTGATCTTCAAGTCGCGCAAGTTGATGAGACTTACTGGCTCGCCGTCCAACGTGGTTTCGAGTCGCTCGCGATAACAGGGCTCAAACTGGACGCCTGATATAGTGGTCGAAATCTCGATGCGCACGGGCTCGACCCCCATCCGAACAATACGGTCGTCTTCAAGAAACAGATCTGCCGCTAATTCCGGAACGTCAAAGCCGAACTCTCTCAAAACCTCGACCACTCGCGCTGCGTTGGCAGTGGAGATTGCAATCCACACATCAAGGTCGTCCGTCGCACGCGGGTACCCGTGGTATCCAACTGCCCAGCCGCCAATAAGAAGGTACTCAACGTGGCGGGCGCGTAGCAATCTCAAGAACTCTTTGAAGTCTTTCGGTAGCTCGGGATCCATAATTGAGTCGGCGTAGAAACACCATATGGCGCACCCGTTCCTCCGGCGTGCGTGAGAGCCAGTAGGCCTTATCTGCGGCATCGGCTGCGGCAAAGGAACTGAAAACAGAGAAAGCCGACCGATCTACCCGGGGTTCTTCCCAGGACTGACTAGTTTTTTCGCTGCTGTCTTCCATTTCTACGATTGTATCACGCGATCTTCTTGTCTTCGCGACGAGAATTTCCGTTGCCGTTCTTTGCGAGACGTCCATTGAGCAACGGACGGAGAACCTGTCCAGTATGAGACCGCCGCGAGCGTGCAACTTCTTCGGGGGTGCCCGCGACGACGACGCGGCCGCCGAGTTCGCCACCTTCTGGCCCAAGGTCGACGATGTAGTCGGCAGATTTTATGACGTCGAGGTTGTGCTCGATGACGATTATCGTGTTACCCAGGGAGACGAGCCGCTGCAGAACGTCGAGGAGCTTGTGAACGTCTGCAAAATGAAGACCCGTGGTCGGTTCATCGAGCATGTAAACTGTGCGGCCTGTCGCGCGTTTCGACAATTCCTTGGCCAGCTTAATGCGCTGAGCTTCGCCGCCCGAAAGTGTCGTGGCTGATTGTCCAAGCTTGAGATAACCAAGACCAACATCCAGCAACGTTTGTAGTTTCTGCTGAATTTGCGGAACGTTTTCCAGTAGCGGTACTGCTTCTTCAACGGTGGTGTCGAGCAATTCTGCGATCGACTTTCCCTTGAATTTCACTGAAAGCGTCTCACGGTTGTAGCGCGCGCCGCGGCAGACATCACAGAGCACATAAACGTCGGGCAGGAAGTTCATTTCGATGCGCTTCATGCCGTCGCCTTCACACCCTTCACAACGTCCGCCTTTGACGTTAAATGAAAACCGGCCGGGTTTGTAGCCACGCTCCCGAGATTCAGGAAGCATGGCATAAAGCTCCCGCAGCGGCGTGAACAGGCCGGTATAAGTGGCCGGGTTAGATCGCGGCGTCCGGCCTATTGGTGACTGGTCTATCTCAATTACTTTGTCAACATGCTCCAATCCCTCGATCGCGTTGCAGGCTCCAGGTTCAGTGAGCGAGCCATAAAGGTGACGAGCGAGGGCGGGATAGAGAATGTCGGCAACGAGTGTGGATTTTCCTGAACCCGAAACTCCGGTGATGACGGTTAACAATCCCAGCGGAAAAGCAACGTCAATTTCCTTCAGGTTATTGGCGCGCGCGCCGTGAACGATCAGATACTTCCCGTTTGGTGAGCGTCGTTGGAGTGGCACTTCAATCTTCTTACGACCACTAATATAAAGCCCGGTGATGGAACGCGGATTATTAGCCACGTCATCCGCCGTGCCGAAAGCCACCAACTCGCCACCGTGAGCGCCTGCTTTCGGTCCAAGGTCCACGACGTAGTCTGCACGCCGGATAGTTTCTTCATCATGCTCCACGACGAGTACGGTATTGCCCAGATCGCGAAGGGCCGTCAATGTATCCAGCAGTTTTTGGTTATCGCGAGGATGAAGGCCAATAGAAGGTTCATCCAGAACGTAGAGTACGCCGCGAAGCTGCGAGCCAATTTGTGTTGCCAGGCGAATGCGTTGTCCTTCGCCACCTGACAGCGTCGCAGAAGAGCGGTCGAGCGTGAGATAGCCCAAACCCACGCTCTCCAGGAAGCGCAGGCGGTTCTTTATTTCTCTTAATATCTGCCCGGCAATCTGTTCCTCACGAGCATTCAGCTTGATGCTTTCAAAAGCCGCTACCGAATCCTCGATTGGCAGTGCCGTGTACTCGGCGATTCCTCGACCACCCAGGCGAACTGAGAGTGAATCAGATCTGAGGCGCCTCCCTTTGCAATCTGGACAGATCGAAGGCGAGACGAGTTCCTCGAGGGCAACTCTGACCTTTTCGGATGGCGCTTCATTAAGCCGCTCACGCAGCCAGCGCACAGCGCCTTTCCATGGGCCCTGATACGAATAGAGTCCCTGACGGAAAGTTAACTGACCAGTCACGCCATGGAGGAATGCTTCGGAGACTTCTTTCGGAAGTTCGGCGAACGGGAGCTTAATGTCTGCATTGAAGAGTTTGGCAACAGCCAGCAACGCGCTCCTCAAGTATGCCGCGCCTTGCCGGTCCACGGTCCCCATGAAAGCCAATTTGTCGGCGGCAATGTTTGCGTCGGGAATCAGTTTGGCAGGATCAACTTCCAGAACCGTGCCCAATCCATGGCAACGCTTGCAGGCGCCGTAGGCGGAGTTGAAAGAAAACGAACGAGGCTCCAGCGGAGGAACGTTGATACCGCAAATCACGCAAGCCATGCGCTCCGAGTAGAGCTTTTCCTCACCGTCGACTATCGAAACGAGCACTGCCCCTCCGGTAAGTTTCAGCGCTGTACGTACTGACTCCGACAAACGCTCCTTGATTCCGGGTTTGATCAACAGCCGGTCCACTACTGCTTCAATCGTGTGGTTGCGCCGCTTGTCCAATTTTATCTCTTCGTCGAGAGATAGGAGTTCGCCATCGACCCGGGCACGCAGGAAGCCGTCCCTGGCCAGTTTCTCGAGTTCCTTTTTGAATTCACCCTTGCGACCGCGCACTATTGGCGCGAGAATCATCACCCGCTCGCCTTCCGTCAGACCGAGAACGTTTTGAACAATCTGCTCGATACTTTGTCTCGTGATTGCGGCCCCGCACTTGTGACAATGCGGCAAGCCAATTGAGGAGAAGAGCAGACGCATGTAGTCGTAAATCTCCGTTACCGTGCCGACAGTTGAACGAGGACTGCGAGAAACTGTTTTTTGCTCAATTGAGATTGCCGGCGAAAGCCCGTCGACAGAATCGACATCCGGCTTTTCGAGTTGATCTAAAAACTGACGGGCATAAGCGGAAAGAGATTCAACGTAACGGCGCTGGCCCTCGGCGTAGATCGTGTCAAAAGCAAGCGAAGACTTTCCGGAACCGGACAAGCCGGTAATGACTGTGAATTTGTCGCGAGGTATCTCTACGTTGATGTTTTTGAGGTTGTGCTGGCGAGCGCCTCTAACTGTGATGCGATCAATTCCCATGGGACGAAAAAAGCTGCGAAAAGTAAACTCTGTCGCTACGGATGCGAATTTCGGAGAGTAGCGAACCAGTCATTCTAACTGAGAGGATTGCGTGGGGCAACCGGACGCAACCTGCAGGATATTCAGTTACCGGTGGCTTTCGCAGACAAGGAAGAATGCGGGGACACCTCAAGAGATACTGATCCTTCGAGTGATGGTGGGATCGAGCAGAACTACGAAGTCCGGTGACACTTCACGTGAAGTTTTTAGTCAACTAATCAGCCGTGACCGAGGCGTCGAAGGCATTTGCGATCCTCTCGGTGATACCTCGGTCGCTTTCCGCAGCTGCGTCGATCGGCGATTTCTGATTGAGTCGGCCGAACACCTTTGCCGGCATGCCTACTCGCCGAAGAACGGATTCCAAGGCACGCGCGTTGGCCAGCGTCGGTTCGTCGATTGTTTGCCGCAGAGCGGTGAGTACAGCGTCTTTTTCTGGTTCCATTGTCAGGAATTGGATTGCTTAAGTTCGTTTAGGCCTTCGCAAGAAATTGTGCTCGTGCATGTCAAGGGTGACTTTTCCTTGTGATGAAATACTGTTCATTTGAGCCAGGTGATTATTACGTCTGCTTCCACCTGTTTGAATTCTTGATCACCGGTCACGAGGTGTGCCTTTCGCTGTTTCGCGAGTGCCGCCGCAAAGCAGTCGGCAAAAGACATTTTGTGTTTAGCTTTGAACCTGCCGGCGTCGTGAGCAATATCCCAATCGGCGTCGACTAACTCTATTCCCAGTTGCTTTAGTTCGCGGATGCTGCGGTCGGCATACGCCTCTGAGGTTCTGCGAGCAATGATGTACCAAACTTCACCGGCATTGACGACGCTCATGAGTAGGGGAACATTGTCTTCATGCGCATCGGCGATAGTGTCTGCTACTTTTTCCGCGGAGGGCTCACCCTGGAGGTAGCTCATGATCGCCCATGAATCCAGCACAATGGTTTTCGGCTTGCGGGGCATCAGAGCTTTCTCTCCCTCTGCTTCTCAGTCATTAGCTCTTCCAATAAGCCTTTGCCCTTGAATCTGCCGCGCAGACTGTGGACGTAGTCCCGTGTAATAGGTTTCAATATGATTTCCTTCGCACTTTCATCCACCTCGATTTGGATGCGCGTTCCTTCCTTTATTCCGAACATTCGTCTTACTGACGAAGGAATCACGATTTGCCCCTTAGATGTTGCTGTTGTTTCCACTATTTGCCTCCTACTCCAACTTCGAAGATAAAGTGTACCATTCGACAGAATGTAAGTCAACAGTCTAAGTGTTGTACCATGCTATTCGAGTTGGACTACCCCTCGCCTCCGCCAAGCTTGGAACCGAACGATTCGAGAACGCACGCTGCAAAGCCTACATTAGCGGCAGCGACCGGGTTGTCGGGGTTTATTCACCACAAGGCACAGAGGCGGCTTCCTAAACGCTGTGGGCGATGGCTTCGGCTAGGCAGTCGTCCGGTTCCGTACTGTCAACCTACAGCGCAGGACTCGTGGCAACCAATAACTTCTTGCGTGGCGCGGTCGCGGCGGGCGAGGTTGGGTTTGGTAGAGGGACACCAATGATTGCACCGAAGACGACGTCAAGCCAAGGACGCTGTCGATTGGACCCGTTGTCTTGACACTAATTGAATGCAACTTCTAGACTTCGACCACAATGTTTTAGCTATAAATTTTGGCTTTGTGAAATTCTGGTTTCTAAGTTGGCGTCATCAAGGTATTAATTAGTGAATCTTCCAAACGCTCTGACGCTCCTGCGCATTTTCATTGTTCCAATTCTGGTAGTTGTTCTGCTGACGCCGTTCTCCGAAAACTGGTTTGGCGTGCCGCGCCATATCCTCGGCGTTGCCCTGTTTCTTGGCGCCGCGCTGACGGACTATCTTGACGGCCATTTCGCTCGCAGTCGGAATCAGGTAACGCGTTTGGGCCAGCTACTCGATCCGATTGCCGATAAACTGCTGATCTCCGCGGCCTTAATCTCATTGGTAGAAAACCAACTGGCGCCGGCGTGGGCAGTGGTGATTATCATCGGCCGCGAATTTGCAGTGACCGGACTACGGTCAATAGCGGCCACGGACGGAGTGGTAATCGCTGCATCGAAGATGGGAAAATTCAAGATGCTGGCCCAGGTTTTAACTGTGGCTTTGCTCATTGTCTCAAGCGTTGGCGGCAAACCTCCGGTGGCAAACTTTGGCCTGCCGTTTCCGGCCATCGAGTTTTGGACAGTTCCGGAATTGCGAGCGGCTTGGCAACACCTTTTTGGCAGCGGTGTCACTACCCCAAGCGACTGGCAAGTGCTGCTTTATACGGCCGGCCGAGCGATGCTGTGGTTGGTGGTAATCTCCGCGTGCCTCTCAATGTATGGTTATTTCAGATCGTTTTATAGGTCAGTCATCTCAAGCAGAAGGCCCGACGACTTGTCCAGGCAAACGAGTATTCCTGCAGTCCGTGATTAGCCCCTCATTGACTTCCTCCCTGGTAGCGCGCGCAGAAAATTAGAGTCGTTGCGTCGGAGGATCTATGCAGACGGCTGAGTTTCTACCCCGCCCAAGTGTTAAGATTCACGCGATTCTGAGTGCGACTTGCGTTTTCCCATGCGGGTTGTTAATATCCGCATTTTGTCGGAAAGCGCTATTTGTATTCTATAGCGGGCCGGCGTAGCTCAGTTGGTAGAGCATCTGATTTGTAATCAGAGGGTCGGGGGTTCAAGTCCCTTCGCCGGCTCCACTAAGCACTTGACAGGATATGCAGGGGTGGTCGAGTGGTTAATGGCACCGGGCTGTAAACCCGGCAGGCTAACGCCTTACGCAGGTTCGAATCCTGCCCCCTGCACCAGTGAGGAAACGATGAAGTTAGAACGCGGAACGATGAATTCCGAATTCAGTTCAGCGTTCATCGTTCTGGGTTCAGCGTTAGTTTGAGCGGGTGTAGCTCAGTTGGTAGAGCATCAGCCTTCCAAGCTGAGGGTCGCGAGTTCGAATCTCGTCGCCCGCTCCAGATACCTTTGAAGGCAGGATTCGCGCCCGCGTAGCTCAGGGGTAGAGCGCCTCCTTGGTAAGGAGGAGGTCATGAGTTCAAATCTCATCGCGGGCTCCACTACTGTTGCCGGCGCGCGTAGAGGTTAGCAAAGAGTGGCGCAAGATTATTGACTGTTATTAAAGAGGCCAAAACCAGATGTCAAAGGAAAAATTCGACAGAAGTAAGCCGCACGTGAACATCGGGACGATTGGGCACGTGGATCACGGGAAGACGACGTTGACGGCAGCGATCACGAAGGTGCTGGGAAAGAGCAATCCGAAAGTGCAGT
>JBPCKD010000031.1:0-8536 GCA_051004635.1 Pyrinomonadaceae bacterium | reverse complement strand
AACGGCAATGTTTGTGCCAACACGTACCCGAGCAAATTATGGTCAATGAGGGACGATAAAAAGCGCTCTTGCGAGGTTTCGCGCACCTCTGCGCAACTTTACTCAATCAAACGTCAAGCTGGATTTTGAAGGATGGTCAGATCTTCGAATCAACTAAACACTTATCGGAAGGAAAAGCATAAACGTAGAACCCTCGTCAGGCAGAGACTTCACTTCTATACGCCCACCATGCATCCGAGCGATGCGTCGTACGGCGGGAAGCCCTAGCCCAGTACCGCCTTGGGTCGTTGTAAAGAAGGGGTTGAAGATACGTGTGTGGTCTTCTTCACTGATGCCGCGTCCGTTGTCGGATACTTCGATCAGCGCTTCATCGGCATATTCCTCATCCGTTGTGTTCTCAACACGCCGGATGCTGACCACCACTTGACCCTCGCCTTCAATGGCCTCGATGGCATTGATAATGAGGTTTAGCACTGCATCTTCGATCTGGGCCGTGTCGGCAGTGATCACGATGTCATCCAGGGGAGGTTCAAATTGAACAATCACCCTGTTGTCAAATCCGGCCTTGCCGGTCAGTTGTGCTCTGGCGAGGTCAACGGCTCTCTGGGTCAATGCCGACACTGATGTGCGCGTTGGTTTAAGGCTACGCGGACGCGCTCGATCCAGCAGCGCGCGCACCGTGCCATCGATCCGCTCGACTTGATGTCGCACGCCTTCAAGTGCCTCACGCTCAGGATCGTTTGCGTCCCGCCGCCTAATCAAGATATCAACGACCCCTTGGATACCGGCGAGCGGATTCTTGACCTCATGGGCCAGGCCGGCTGCCAACTCGCCGATAAAAGAAAGCTGCGCGGCCCGGTGTAATTCGGCCGTCTGCTTTCGAATTTGTTCCTCGGCAAGTTTGAGTTGGGTAATGTCGTGGCGAATGGCAACGTATTGATAAGGCTTCCCCTCGGCGTTGAGAAACGGAACGATGGTGGTATCAACCCAGTAAATGCTGTTGTCTTTGGCGCGGTTACGGATTTCACCTTTCCAGACCTTGCCGCTGCCGATCGTGGTCCAGAGATTTCGGATGAACTCTTTCGGGTGATAACCGGAATTGATGATGCGATGATCTTGCCCTAACAATTCGTCGCGCGAGTATTTCGCGATGCGGCAGAACTGGTCGTTGACATAATTGATGATGCCGCGCTGATCCGTGATCGCGACGATCGTCGATTGGTCAAGCGCGAACTTAATGTCCGCAAGCTCCTTGAGGGATTGCGCCAGCGCTTCGTTGTCGGCATCGATGCGATGCTCACCTGAGTTAGTTACTGTGGAGTTGGACATTCAGTCGTTGTCAGTGGCTTATTGTGCAGGCTCATTCGCTGCAACTGCCTTTGACTCCTCCAACTTCTTTAGCCGATAGCGAAGCTGATCGCGTGAGATGCCAAGCAACTCGGCGGCCTTGGTTTGATTGCCGTTACTGCGTTCGATTGCTTGGCTCACTAATTCCAACTCGACCGCGTCCAGCGATAACCCTTCGGCAGGTAAACGAAAACGAGAGGAAGTACTCGCTACTACTGCTCCATTTTCCGCGAGCGACTGTTTCGCACCTTCGGCCAGCGCCCGCGGCACATACTTCATGGTGATCACGTCATCGTCTTCCAAAATCAATGCCCGCTCGATTACGTTTCGCAGTTCGCGCACGTTTCCAGGCCATTCGTATCGACGGAAAGCAGCGGCCACCTCAGGTTCGATTCCTTGCACCTGCTTCCGCAGGCGCTTGCCAAACGATTCGATGTAGTGATCGGTGAGCAGCAGGACATCCTCCCCGCGCTCGTGAAGAGAAGGAATATCGATCTGGATGACAGACAAGCGATAGTAAAGATCCAAACGGAAGCGGCCTGCTTCGCTTTCCGTCTTCAAATCGCGATTCGACGCCGCTATGATTCGCGCATCGAAAGAAATGTCCCTCAACCCGCCAACGCGTCGAAACGCACCCTCTTCCAGCACCCGTAGAAGTTTGGCCTGGAGACTGATTTCCAGTTCGCCGATCTCATCAAGAAATAGCGTTCCGCCTTCCGCTTGTTCAAACAAACCTTCCTTGCGAGCCTTCGCGTCGGTGAACGCGCCCTTCTCGTAACCAAAGAGTTCGCTCTCGATAAGGGTCCCCGGAATTGCCGCGCAGTTGATCGCAACGAATGGACCCTCATTGCGGTTTGATTGATAGTGGATCGCCTTGGCAACCAAATCCTTGCCCGTACCAGATGCTCCTTGCAGCAAGACCGACGACACTTCGCTCGCCGCAACCTTCTGAGAGATCGCCAACATTTCCTTCATCGCCGGTGACTGCCCGATGATCTGATCGAAACTGAACTGTTGCGCGCGCTCGCGACGAATCAAGTTCACTTCTTTGCGCAGACGCCCAGCCTCAATCCCGTTCCTAATCGCAACGTGAAGCTCTTCAAGGTTGATTGGCTTGCCAATAAAATCGTACGCTCCACCGCGTAGCGCCGCAATAGTTTCGTCCACCAAAACGTTCGCAGTAATCATAATCACCACCGCGTCCGCTTGGCGCTGACGAACCTTGCGTAACACATCAATCCCAGAACCGTCAGGTAAGTTAATGTCAAGCAATACAGCCACCGGCGATTCTGCTTCAAACAGAGAAAGCGCGGCACTTGCAGTCTCAGCCTCGATAGGCTCGAAACCCCAACCGCGTAGAGCTTCGCCAAGCGACCAGCGAATCATCTTTTCGTCATCAACGACGAGGATTTTGTTTTTCTGGCTTTTCAATAGGCTCGTTCTCATTTTTTGAAGGTTAACGTTACGAAGCGACGTAGATTATAGAAGCCAATTCATCGTGAAGGAAGTTGCCGAATAGTGCCCCGCTGTAGATCGGGCCGCACTAAGCAGGTGCCCCATGTACTTTTGTTTTTTCTCGCAACGGCCTTCCAGACCCTTCCAGATGTTGTTTGAAAAGCCGTGCGGTCGCCGTAAGAAAATCGTAAGAAGTCACTATTCCAACTAACTGTCCGTCGTCCACGACTGGGAGGCAACCAATCTTAGAACATCGCATAATTTCAATAGCTTCCAACGTCGGTGTGGTCGAAGTCACGCTCGTTGGATTTGCCTTCATAATCTCGCCTACCGTTAACGCGCGGGTTCTATCTGATATTGCACCGCCACTCATCAGCCGCAACAGTCCCCGATGCGTCACCAAACCAACCAGATGGCCTTCATCGTCTTCGACCGGAACGTGCCTGATGTGGCGCCAGCTCATCACACTGGCGGCAAGGTCTACCAGGTCGTTGGGCCGGACTGTGAATAGATCCGTCGACATGAATTGCCCGACGGTTTGATAGCTCTGACTCCAGTCGTCGGACTCGGCCGCTTCGGCTAATTCCCAATCGTGCACTGGTTTGCCTTCCTTTTGTCGAGCAAGAATAGTTGAGGTCAAAACGCGTATTCGGACATCGTTTGATTCGTGAATATTATTGAGCGCCGCCAAGGACTTCATCATCCATTGCGATCCGGTTTGGCCGATCCGAACACGTTCTTCC
This sequence comes from Pyrinomonadaceae bacterium, assembly GCA_051004635.1. GTDB lineage: Bacteria > Acidobacteriota > Blastocatellia > Pyrinomonadales > Pyrinomonadaceae > PSRF01. The sequence continues at coordinate 4,991 of JBPCKD010000031.1, read as the reverse complement.
AACAGACCAAGATATCTATCGATATCATTTGACTCGACCTTGGCCTGTTTAAGGCCGGCGCGCGCCAGCGGCAGCAGCTTATCCAGAATCAGAGAAGCGGCGGTGAAACTCTCGCCATCTACCCACGTAAATTGCGCGTTTAGACCGTGCCGAGCTGCCGCGAAAAAGTTTCCTTTGGCGTCGTCGAAGCTCAGGCGCTTCGCAATCTCGCCATATTCTTTCGGGCCGGCAACCATCAGCCCAACAAAGAAAGCAGCATTTGCAATTTCATCCTGGACCGTTGGCCCGGAGGGCAAAGCGCGATTCTCAATTCGTAAATGCGCAACTCCATCAGCAACTCCATAACACGCTCGGTTCCAACGCCAGACGGTTCCGTTGTGCATTCTGAGCGCTGAGAGAAGCGGAGTCTCGCCACGTGCCAATACCTGGAAGGGATTTTCATCCGGCTTCGTAATCATGATCGGGCGAAACCGAGAAATCTGATCGTGGAAGAGTTCAATCACTGAATTCTCGATCCACTTATCGCCAAAGCTGACCCGCGTCGGCTGGCTGCGAGCCAGTTGAGTGCGGGACCGGGCGTCAGTCGAATGTTGAAACAACGCCACGCGGGTTTCCTGCCACAACCTATGACCAAACAAAAGCGGCGAGTTGACTGCGGCTGCGAGCACTGGCGCCGTGATGGCCTGAGCGAGGTTGTAATGTGAAGCGAACTCGCCGGGGCTGGTTTGAAAATGGACCTGGAAACTTGTGTTGCACGATTCCATCATTATGTTGTCGTGCGTAATTTGTAGTTCATCCAATCCTTTGATGTGGATTGAAAAAGGACCGCCGCGCAAACGAATCACGCCGTCGTTTAGCTGGTGATAGCGCGGATTCGGGGAAAGATTGTTCAGCGTCAGATCTGATTTCTGTAGGGTCGGCAAGATGCCGGAAAGAAGAACGTCGCCTCCCAACTCCTGGCTACTCTTGCGCACCAGCGACAAAAGCTCATTCAGCTCCTGCTCCATCTGGCTAAGGCACGTGCCAGTCAATAGCAGGGGACTCAGATTGGCTTCCAGATTGAATCTGGCGATCTCGGTTGTCAGTCGCGAATCTTTCGCAAGGTCAAGGACTTCTAACGAAACCGGCGCAGGACGCAAGTTACGATCGATCAGAAACATTTCCTGCTCTGCGCCGATTCGAGTTACCCCGCGTTCAATACTATCGGTCTCGATCATGTATTCAAGAGCGCGCAGATCTTCCAGCAGTGCCTTCATAAAGGCCTGCGACGTTCGTTCGTCAAATTGCTCAACGTTATGTTCGCCCATGGGATTCAGTACAACAATCAACTACGAGGATTCGCGAAGAGTCAACTAACCATTGTCTTGGAAGTGGCAACTCGGCAATCCATGTGCCTGCTTCGGCTGGTTGAGAAGTCCGATGTTTCCTGTCCGACGGAGCTATGGCCTGCGGATTTTTCCTCACCGTTGGGGATTTTTCGACGATTCGCAGGCCCAGTTCAAAAAAGAGGCTCAAGCGGCGGAGGAATTCTCCTTCGAACCAGTCGGAGAGCTCCGGTTCGTTCCGGCATATGCATTGCCCATTTCTTAAGCGTTTCGCAGCGTATATTCACTATGGAACATGAACATTCCGTTGAAGCGATCAAAGCACGGCTGGCCGCCGGTCCGCCGCACAATTATCTGCGCGATTGGATCTACGGGGGAATCGATGGCGCGGTCACGACCTTGGCAGTTGTCAGCGGAGTAGCCGGCGCGCAGCTTTCCCCCTGGATCATCTTGGCCCTGGGCTTTGCCAACCTATTTGCCGATGGCTTTTCAATGGCGGCCAGTAACTTTCTTGGTACAAAAGCCGAGCACGACGACTGGCACCGCCTGGAGGCCATTGAGAATCGTCACATCGATCTCGCGCCTGAAGGCGAACGCGAAGAGGTTAGGCAGATTTTTCAGCTCAAGGGTTTCGACGGTGAAGATTTGCAAAGGATTGTCCAACTGGTAACGGCCAATCGTAAGCGCTGGATTCGTACGATGCTAACTGAAGAGTATGGCTTACCTTACGAAGTACGTTCTCCCTGGATCGCGGCATTCAGCACGTTCACAGCGTTTCTTATCTGTGGTCTCGTGCCATTACTTCCCTATTTACTCAAAGCCCCTTACGCGCTCGAAGTTTCCACTATCATGACGGGAAGTGTTTTCATCGCCATCGGTTCCGTCAAGAGTAAGTGGTCGACCGCGTCCTGGTGGCGTTCGGGCCTTACGACATTGCTTGTTGGCGCAATCGCCGCAGCACTCGCCTATGGCACAGGCATGTTTTTGAAAAGGCTGCTGGAGTGAGAGCCACTATGAGTTTCTTGATCCAGGAAAACCGACATGGGTTGGGGATAAACATTGGCGCGCCGAGCATCTGCTCACCTTTCCTTTTAAGCCAAGAGCTTATCGGGTGCGAGAAAAGCCCCGCCATTTTGAGAAATAACTCGCACCGCCGAGGGGCGCAATTCTTTCAACCTCACAAAAGCTGTGTGAAACAAGAAGCCACTGGTGGTACAGCTAGTGCAAAACCGAAGAGTATCCTCGATGGAGGCAAGACAGCGTGACTGTCCTGTGATAGGAGAGCCTATGAAAATCCTTTTAGCCGTTGATGGTTCGCCATGCAGCGATGCGGCAATTGAAGAGATCGTGCGTCGGCCCTGGCCGAAAGGCTCAGAAGTTAAAGTCTTGACGGCATTTGAACTGCCCTTGCCGCCCACGTCGGAAGGTTGGGCACTGCCTCCAAGTTATTTCGACGAGATGGACCGCGCGGTCCGGCAGCAGGCGCAGGCTATCGTGGAACGTGCGGTAGAGACAATCAAGACAAAGCTGGACGGGGCGGTTAGCGTCGTTGGAGAGTTTCTACCGGGTCCGCCCGGTGCTGTGATTCTGGACGACGCGAAAGGCTGGGGCGCAGACCTGATCGTGGTCGGCTCGCATGGCTACCGTGCATGGGAACGCTTTCTGCTCGGTTCGGTTTCACAGTCGGTGGTTGCCCATGCAAAGTGTTCCGTCGAAGTAGTCCGTTGTCCGAATGCTGACCGAACCGCCAGAGAGGAGCCACGCACTGCGAAAGCGAAGGAACAATAGCAATGGCCAAAGTGTTGGTTCTGGGTGGCGGCTTCGGCGGGATTGTCGCTGCTGAACGTCTCGCTAAAGAGTTGGGTGACGAGCATCAGATCACGTTGCTGTCCCGCAGCCGGCGGTTCGTCTTTTATCCCGCGCTGGTGAGGTTAGCTTTCGGCAAGTGCGAGCCGGAGGACGTTTCGTTGGATCTGCGCGAATCGATGCTGAGTCGGCGAATAAACTTCATCGAAGCAGAGGTAGCGCGCATCGATCCTCAGGAGCGCAAGGTGACAATCGCCCACGGGGAAGTGGAGGGAAAACTTCCATACGACTATTTAATCTTCGCGCTAGGTCGGCGCCTGGCCACAGAACGAATTACCGGTTTCTATGAACACGCGCATCATCTGCTTAATGTGGATAAGGCACTGGAGTTTGGTAAAGCTATCGCTCAGTTTCACGAAGGACGAGCCGTCATTGGCCAGTGTCCGGGAGCACGACTGCCGGTTCCGGTTTACGAAACGGCGTTTGCATTGGCACACTTGCTGGAAGAGCGCGGCGAGCGCGCGAATACACGAATAACAATAGTTAGCCCGGATTCTCCCGGCCTACAATTCGGCGATTCCGACGTGACGCTCGCGCTAAGAAATGCACTCTCTGCTCACGACATTGAGTTCCGTCCTGATTTCCCAATTGACCAGGTTACGGCCGGTGCTGCCACAACGAGCAATGGACACGGAATTACGTTCAACTTGCTGATGCTGCTCCCGCCATTCCAGGGATCGTCGGCAGCCTCATATCTCGGGATTACTGGCGACGAGTCATATATCAACGTCGATTCGGCCATGCGCGTCATCGGTGCCGAACGAATGTACGCAGTCGGGGACTGCGTGAACTTTAGCGGACCGAAGATGGGCCACATGGCTGTTCGTCAAGCTGAGGTCGCGGCCGCAAACCTGGCGGCTGAAATCAGAGGCCACGCGCCTGTCTCGAACTATGTTCACGAAATGAGGATGATCATTGATGAGGGCGGCAGCGACAGTATCTATGTTCACAAAGATATTTGGACCAATGAACCAGCGAGCGTAAGACAGGGTCGCTTCTGGAGCTGGGCAAAACGTGTGCAGGAAAAGTATTGGGAGGCTTCCCATTCATAGTGAACGTTATCAAACTGCGAAAAGGTCAAACGGAGACGGGCGGCTCCACTTCGCCGCAGATTAACGCGGATGAATAAGAATCTGAAGACCCGAAGAGCCGACCGTTCCACCGCGAATGCAGTCACGCAAGCCAACCTTAGCAATCCAATTGTCAGATGGTTTGGGGCAGGCGTACTTGCAACCGCGCTCGTTGTGTCCTCCTGGATCTGGATCAACGATCCAGTGTTTGCGCGCGCCGTAGCGATTGCCGGAATCTGCCTTGTTCTCTGGCTTACTGAAGTCGTTCCACCATATGTGCCCACTCTCTTGCTCTGGGCATTGACGCCGCTTTTGTTGGCCGGATACGGAGAGCAGTTTCACTTAGCGCGTGTGCTGGGGTGGTCTGCAAATCCGGTCCTGGCTCTGTTCCTCGGCGGATTCGCCCTGAGCGTAGCCGCCAGCCGTCATGGAATAGACAATCTCATCGCGCGTCTAGCGGTTCGTTTGTCCGGCGGACATCGGCTCGCCCTGGTCGCTCTTGTCATTGTTGCTACTGCCACACTTTCAATGTGGATGTCGAACATAGCAGCAGCGGCAATGATGCTCGCGGCGCTTCATCCTCTATTTGTGGGAACCGACAAGAGCAATCGCTTTCGTCGCGCCACGCTAATGGGCATTGCCATAGGTGCGAACTTCGGTGGCATTGCTACCCCGATCGGCTCCGGCCCTAATGCAATCGCGATCGCGGCTGTATCAGACAGCGTGCGAA
>JBPCKD010000030.1:0-39672 GCA_051004635.1 Pyrinomonadaceae bacterium | reverse complement strand
CCCGCTCCACCGCGGATGGTGTCATTTGCTTCATAACAGCATCCTGTCATGTGCTCTGACCTCCTCCGCTCAGATCGGACACTTCATGTGTTAATTCGATCGGACATATCATGTGCTAACGACACTCTCAACAGACGCTATAGCAAAAGATACAAATCTAGTTTATAAGACTTACTCAACAATTCGAGGGTCTTAGGCTCCTTATAACAAAATATGAATAGGCGTTTTCTACACGTACAAAAGCTCCTGCCGAACATACCGATTGGTCCCGAAAACCCATGGGGAACCGACTCGATCGATTTTCAAACCGTCGACAGCGAAAAGTGGGGACTGACTAGCTTAGAACTTTGTGCGGGTGCCGGAGGGCAAGCGATTGGCTTCGAGCAGGCAGGAATCGAGCATTCGGGATTGGTTGAGTGGGACAAGAATGCTTGCGCAACATTGAAATTGAACCGGCCCCAATGGAACGTGATTGAAAGAGATCTTCGGGAATTTGATGGCGCTTCGTTTGTTGGTGTCGATATCATCTCGGCAGGCCTGCCATGTCCTCCTTTTTCGGTGGCGGGTAAACAGCTTGGAAAGGATGACGAGCGAAACCTATTTCCAACCATGCTGCGACTCGTTGATCAGATACGTCCTAAAGCGCTAATGGTGGAAAACGTGCGAGGCATCTTGGATCCTATTTTCAAAGATTATCGACATTACATCAGCTCGAAGTTAAAGAAACTTGGGTACCAAAGCGGCTGGAAACTTATGAATGCTTCGGATTTTGGAGTTCCGCAATTAAGACCAAGAGTTATATTAATTGCTCTTCGAAAACCATATGCTGAGAGCTTCTCTTGGCCGGAAGCATCCCAGCTTCCGTTAAAGACCGTAGGCGAGATTTTATATGACCTTATGGTCGCGAATGGGTGGAGAGGCGCCAAGGCTTGGAAACAAGGTGCAGGGAAAATCGCCCCCACAGTTGTCGGCGGTTCTTTAAAGCACGGCGGTCCGGATCTCGGTCCTACTCGTGCAAGGCGCGCTTGGGCAGAGCTTGGAGTTGACGGATTGGGCATAATGGATGAAGCTCCACACCGAAATTTCTCCGGAATTCCGCGTCTCACGGTTCGAATGGTTGCACGCCTCCAAGGATTTCCTGATGAATGGGAGTTCTTCGGAAGAAAGACACAGGCCTACCGACAAGTGGGCAATGCCTTTCCGCCCCCGTTTGCCAAAGCAATTGCGGAAAGAATAAGAAATTCTCTAGTAAGCTCGTCTAAGGCTTTGAGCATGGCTGGGTAGCTTGTCTGAACGATGGTGGATAGCATTTCTTCGGTCCGGCGTAGCGAGAACATGCGTCGGATCAAGAGCAAGGGCATGAAGCCGGAGATCGCAGTACGCCAAGCCGTTCACAGAATGGGCTACCGCTACCGCTTGCATGTTGCTGACCTTCCCGGTCGACCGGACCTCGTTTTTCCAAGACTCGGAAAAATCATTGAAGTACGCGGCTGTTTCTGGCATCAGCATAGTGGATGCATCGACTCTCACATTCCAAAATCGCGAGTTGAATACTGGCGTCCAAAGTTAAGAGGAAATCAGACGCGCGACAAAGACAATCTTCGAAAGTTGCGCTCGCTTGGCTGGCGTGTCTTATTGGTTTGGGAATGCGAAGTGCGGAAGGCAAAAACTCTTAATGGAAGGCTGCGAAGGTTTCTAGCGGGCTAAGCTAGCGTCTATTCCTCTGCTCGCGTGCCCGCTCGAATTCCCTGACCTTTCCTGTGGGATCCTCTGGCCAAGACTTGTAACTCTCAAGAATGTAATCCGCCTGCTTCTTTCCGGAAGGCCCCTTGTAGGTTTGTGTTCTGATCTCCCAGCCAATAACAGGATATCTAAGTTCGCGCAGTCTTTTTTGCCAATCATCTTGACTGGCGACAACTTCGAGAAGTTGGGAGGGAGTTTGATTACCTACTCCCACAGCTTTCAGTAACTCTCCGATCCTGACGTGAACGCTTTCGTGCGTCGTGACCTTTTTCATGGTTTCTGCATCAATATTGAGCGAAGAGAAATAGTCTTTCTTACCGGCGTTGCAGTCTTCGCAGATGGCCCATAAATTCTCTGCGTCATTGGTACCTCCCCAATCTCGGGGTTTCTTGTGGTCAACCACAAGCGTAATTCCATGCTTTTCGATGGTCTTTCCGCACATCTGACAACGGCCATGAGCGGAGTGGATTATTTGGGCCCTTGGCTTCTGACCTATTTGCCCCTCGTCTGTTATATCTGTCCTCTCTCCGAGGTATCGGTATAGCACCGCGTTCCGGCGCTTACCTTCGACTATAATTGCGGTCGGTTTCTTTTCGATTATGTACCATTTCTTGAGATCTCTTTTCCGACGGTCCAAGTGAGTCTGATCTTCGGGGCGCAAACCTTGCTTAACCAGTTCCTGTCTGATCTGGCCTCCTGTAATGCCGTGCGGAAAATTCTTCATTACTTCTACGATTTGAAGATGAATCGCTCCGGGCTTACTAGTCCGCTTTGCCATGTTGGAAATGTCCAGAAAAAGCCGAGCAAAAATCAAAGCCTTGGTTGTTTTCAGTCAGGGCTTGATTTGTTTCTTGTGAGGCAACCGCATTGCAATTTATAAGCTGTCGTACTCGGTATCGTTAGGGTTGTCCCAAATTGCGGCAAACGACGGCTCGGAAAGTTTTGATGCTGACTCTACTAAAAGCCGATCGTCGCGATTCGTTAGGAAATCCACGAAGTCCACGACCTGAGAGATCTTATCAGGAGGCAATGTCCTTATCTTTTCGATTAACTCTTTGTCTTGCATGATGCGCGATGAAGGTCGATCTATTTCACAAATGTGATGTCAGGCATTCCGAGAAAGGAGCCCTCCCTCTCTTTCGGCCCAGCCGCTCCGCAAGCTGATCTTACAGCCGGCAGATGAGCAATTCGCGCTCGTAGATTGTCTCGGGCGGTAGACGGTCATGTAAATCCAAAAAGAGTTCTTCGTGTCCGAGCACTTCTTCGCGCCATGCCTGGCGATCGAATGCCTGCAACTCTTCAAACTTCTCTTGCGGAAAGTCGAGTCCCTTCCATTCGATGTCTTCATAGTGTGGCATCCAGCCTATCGGAGTCTCTTTGGCAAGTGCTCGCCCACGAGCCCGATCGACGATCCATTTCAGCACTCGCATATTCTCGCTAAATCCCGGCCACATAAACTTTCCTTCCTCATCTTTACGGAACCAGTTCACGTGAAAAATCCGAGGTGTCTCGCTCAGCGAGCGCTGCATTTGGATCCAGTGTCGAAAGTAATCGCCCATGTGGTAGCCGCAGAACGGCAGCATGGCCATTGGGTCGCGACGCACTTTGCCAATGGTGCCCGCCGCGGCCGCTGTCATTTCTGAGCCCATGGTGGCGCCGATGTAAACGCCAGAGCTCCAGTTAAATGCTTGATAGACAAGTGGCATTGTTGTGGCACGACGGCCACCAAAAATAATAGCGTTGATGGGCACGCCGTTTGGATTCTCCCAGTCGGGATCGATCGTCGGACATTGCGAAGCAGGTGCAGTAAAACGGGCGTTCGGATGGGCAGCTTTCGCGGCCGTCAGTTTTGCGATTTCGGGTGTCCACTTGTTTCCTTGCCAATCCAGGCATTCTGCCGGCGGGTTGTCAGTCATGCCTTCCCACCACACGCCACCTTCCGGCGTCAGCGCAACGTTGGTGAAGATTGAGTTCTTGGCGAGTGCGATCATCGCGTTGGGATTGGTCCTGGCGGATGTTCCCGGTGCAACTCCGAAGAATCCCGCCTCGGGGTTAATTGCGCGCAAGCGTCCTTTCTCGTCTGGCTTGATCCAGGCGATGTCATCTCCGACAGTCCAGACTTTCCAGCCTTCAAATCCCGCCGGCGGAATCAGCATGGCAAAGTTTGTCTTGCCGCAAGCGCTCGGAAAGGCAGCCGTCACATAGGTCTTTTCACCTTGCGGATTTTCGACGCCGACGATCAGCATGTGCTCGGCCATCCAACCTTCATCACGGGCGATGTTCGAAGCGATGCGGAGCGCGAAACATTTCTTGCCCAGCAAAGCGTTGCCGCCATACCCCGAGCCGTAAGACCAGATCTCGCGCGTCTCGGGAAAGTGGACGATGTACTTCTCTTTGTTGCAGGGCCAGGGCACATCCTCCTGGCCGGGCGCGAGTGGCGCGCCGACCGAATGCATGCAGGGAACGACCCGCTTGTAGTCCTTGTCGATCTCCGCATAAATCGGCAAACCAATGCGCGCCATGATGCGCATATTGACCACGACGTATGGAGAATCAGTGAGCTGGACTCCGATCTGCGACATCGGCGATCCGATGGGTCCCATGCTGAACGGCAGCACGTACATGGTGCGACTTCGCATCGAGCCGTCGAAAAGCTCTTTCAGTTTCCGGCGCATCTGATACGGCTCTTCCCAGTTGTTGGTGGGCCCCGCACCATCCTTTGAAAGTGAACAGATGAACGTGCGGTCCTCGACACGAGCGACATCGCTGGGGTGGGAAACTGCGTAGTAACAACCGGGCCAGAGTTCTTCGTTGAGTTTAACGAACGTGCCGTTAGCTACCATCTGAGCTTTTAGCGCTTCGTCTTCTTCCGGCGAGCCATCCACCCAGTGGACAGCATCGGGTTTCGTCAGATTGGCCATCTTTCCGACCCAATTGAGCAGATGAGCATTCTTGCTCAACGGTGCGGATGGGTCCTTACCGCCGAATGCACCGGCGTGTTTGTCTGCTCCTTGAGTACGAAGTGAAGTCATAAAGATCTCCAAAATTCTTGGATCGAAACGGCTAGCGCCATTCGATCATGCCGGGTCGCCGGAATACTAAGCGTCTTCAGGGATGCGGCGTAGGTGAGCCAGCTGTCTAAGAGCGACCGAAAAATCGCGGGCGGCCCGCTCGATTCGATCCGCAATCGCTTCCAGCGAATCCACCTCGGCAGTCGTAGGAAGGGCCACAACCGCCAGCGCGTCTTCGATGAGTTCGATGAGCCGGGTTGCCTCAGTTTCTGTTTCCTTTTCGCCACGGCTCATCCGGCGGACTGAAAGATCTGGTTTCATGATGAAATCTATTACCCCTAAGACTGGATTCGATAACTACCTCTTACATCACTGAGGGCACTCGAAGCAAGAGCAGAGAACCGCATGTTCGCTGCAGTTTGATGCATTGAACCTCTATCCTTTGCGTTTCTTTGCGCGTTCTTCGCGTTCCTGGCGGTAAAGCAAACCGGCGGAACCGCAAAGCGCGCGAAGTAGGCGCAGAGAGTCGCAAAGGCGAACTGCTCGCGGCTCACTCGATCTTACCTTTGCCTTTCCTAAACCCATCTGCTAATAGCTCTTTAGGAATGAGTAACAAGCCTGAAAGAGAATCCTTTACTCAAAAGGAGTGGCGGCTAATCCAGTCGCTTCGCACGCCGGCGCAAGTACAGCGCTTTTTCACCTCTATGCCGTACAACTGGGAGCGTGATGGCGGCACCCTGCGTTCTTTCCGCGAGACGGTAAAACGGAATGAGGCCCACTGTCTGGAGGCAGCGGTGGGTGCAGCAGTGATCCTCGAACAGCACGGCTATCCGCCGTTGTTATTGGATATCGAGTCAAAAGACCTGCTCGATCACGTAATTTTTGTTTTTCAGGAACGTGGTCTATGGGGTGCGATTGCCCGCTCACGTGATATTGGACTCCACGGCCGGAAGCCGCTTTTCAGGTCGCTGCGGGATTTGACGTGGAGTTATTTCGATCCTTACGTGGATTTCTCGGGACGAATCAAAGGCTACGGCCTCACTAACCTATACGAGCTCGGGAACTACGATTGGCGCTTCTCGCCAAGAAGGATGTCAAAAATTGAGGATCATCTACGCGAGCTACCGCATCAGCCACTTCGTTCCTCAGACAGACGATACGAAAAACTGCTGGCTCGCTACAAAGAATACAAGAAACGTTACCCGGATCGTTCGCCAGCTTACTATGACAACCGATCGCAATGGATGCTATGAAGGGAGTATTGATTTTCCATAAAAAATCTATCTGTCCTACCAGTAGCCAGTTGATGAAACCTACGACTCGGTGATTGTTAGCCCCTCGCGAGAAAATTTCCACTCGATGATTTCAGCCCCGTCTTCCGCGATGAGTGCTCGCTCGACATCGGCTTTTCGTCCTTCGGCACAAAGAAAGGCGATGCAACCTCCACCACCGGCGCCGCAAATTTTTGCCGCCTCGGCGCCGTTAGCCAAAGCCGTTTCAACCAGGCGTTCCATTTGCGGTGTAGTTACGCCGGCCGCGAGTCGTTTTCGATTTGGATAAGCGGCCCGCATGATTTCGCTCACCTGGGTCCAATCGTCAGCCAGCAACGCCTGACGCATGCGCACCGCGGAATCCCGAATGCCATCGAAGAGTTCAAACAGTTCGGGGTCGCCGTCAATGTGACGCTTGAAAATGTCCCAATTGTTAGTGCCCGAAAGGCGCGGTTGGCCGGTGTAGCAGATTGCGATTCGGTTTTCGAGTTTTGCCTGGTCAATGTTCAGTGCTTCCCGCTCAATACCCGCGGGACCGAAATGGACGCAGGAGGCGGCGCCGTAGAGAGCCGAATAATAATCCTGGAAGCCTGCGGGCACTCGAATCACGGTGGTTTCTACATTGGCAGCGATGGTGATGAACTTTCGCTCGTCGTAGCGATTTCCCACCAGGCGATTTAGGGCGCCGATGCAGGCTATAGCCAGGGCGGACGATCCTCCCATGCCGGCGCCCGCCGGAGCTTCGCTGTTTGCGGTCAAATGAAATCCGACTGTTGGCTTGAAGAAGTGGACCAACTTTGAGATCAGCTCTAAACGCTCTTCACGAATAAGGTCCTCCAGGGCAGCGAGTTCAGTTTCAAATGCGACTTTGCGATCTCGCGATTCGAGCACGATGCGACCGTCGTCGCGCGTCTCAATGCGGCATTGAGCACGAAGCGAGGTGGCGAAATTCACGGTCGCAGCGCCAGGATGAAAGAGATATAGGGGCCAGATGTCGATCGTGCCGCCAGCAAGATCAACGCGCGTGGGTGCGGAAGTTTCAATTAGCAAGTCAGGTTCTCAATCGCCTTTCAAGTTTTTAGTTCGCCCCAATTCGTTTGAATCGAGCAACACTTTCTTTCGGTGTTTCTTCGCTTTGCTGCGCTTGGAGCGCGTGCGTTTCTTCTGGCCCTCATGGCGCGACTGCTTGAAGGGAATGTGCTCCTGGAACTCCTGCCTCAGGTCTTGCAACCTCTCCTGCGCCGCATGTTCCAGCTCCTGCAAAAGTTCGGGGTCGGCCTCCTCCACCTTCGAAGATAGCCAGAACCGCTCGGCGAGATAAAAACCGACGATGCCGGCCACGACGATAACTAACAGTACTTTGCCCAATCGCTGGAAGTCGCCAAGGAGCCCGATTACCGCGCCGCTAAAAAAATATCCCGCCCCGCTGAGAATCAGTACCCACGAAAAACAGCTTGCCAGTGACAGTAGCATAAAGCGCAGATAAGGCATGCGGCCGACGCCATAAAATATGCACGATGCCCAGCGCAGTCCGTAGATGTATTTGGAAAGAAAGATTGAGAGTCCGCCAAATTTGTTCGTCAAGCGTTCCATCCGCGGTTTGGCGGCGCGATAGAAGCGGATGTCGCGAACACCCTTGCGAAACTCACGCCCTACCAGGTAGGCAATATTGTCGCTGACTGCGCCGCCCAGAGTTCCTGCAAGCAGCACCCAGGCAAAACTGTAATCGCCGAAAAAGTTTCTGTTTGCAAATACTCCGGCCAGCAGAAGAGTAATATCCCCCTCAATCATCACGAGGACAAAGACGGCATAGATACCGTATCGAAAGAAGAGATCGTAAAGAAAATCGAGATGCATGGTTAAAAGTGAGCAGTAAGCAGTGAGCAGTAAACAGTGGAGGCTTAGAGCTGTCACCTCCGCACAACTGCTTACTGCTCACTGCTTACCGCTTACTACGGCGTTTCTTCCGGCGGCGGTTTCACCACGAGCACGGGACATGACGCATGGCGCACAACCGCTTCTGCCGTCGAGCCAAAGAGTATTCGACCCAATCCCGTCCGGCCGTGTGATGAAACGACGATCAAGTCTACATTTCTATCTTTTGCAACTCGCACGATCTCGGACGCTGCTTCGCCATGAACGATCACTTCCTCAATATCGAGGCCCGCACACTCTTCACGACTGCCGAGTTTCGGCAGTTCACGCTCCGCCGAGTCCTCCAACTGATCTGTGATATCCGCGATTGGCAATGGCTCGGTCATGCCGGAGTAACCGACGGTTGGAACCAAAGGCTCGATAACGTGAACACAAATGATCGCCGCGCTAAACGTGCGCGCCAATGAAGCGGCATACCCGAGCGCGTAGTTACCGCAATCGCTGAAATCCGTTGGCAGAAGAATTGAGCGGATCTGCATAGTAATTTGGACTTAGGACTTAGGTCTTCGGTCTTTGCCGGCTCCGCCACTCACTAATCAAAGACCCAAGACCAAAACCCAAAGACCACTCTTAGGGTTGGCATTCTACACGCAGAAAGACCCGTTTGACAGCCCTACTACCCTCGATTATGCTTCGCTTGTCCGCAATGTTAATTTGTCGTGGGAAGGGTTTGGGATACGGATGTCTGCTAAATCCGAGTCTAGCTTTATCGGGATCGATCTTTCAGGGTTGAAGCTCCGCGCCGCGACAGTAAACGGGGACGGCGTAGTGGGCGAACGCCGCGAAGCTCCGGTGCAACGCGAAGGCCTGGTCGCCCAGGTAACCCAGGTGGTAAACGATTTACGCCAGAGCGTTAGCAATATCGGCGCTGTCGGAATCGCCATACCGGGCCTGGTTAACAGGCACAGTGACAGGGTGATCGCTTCCAGATTCCTTCCCGCGACCGTTCACGGAAACCTTCATGATGAACTGATGGAAAAAACGGGATTGCGAGTGGAGCTCGAAAACGACGCCAACGCCGCCGCTTATGGTGAGTACAAAATCGGGGCCGGTCGCGGCAGCCGGGATATGTTCTACATCACCATTGGCGAGGGAATAGGCGGCGCCATCATCCTTGACGGCAAGCTTTGGACCGGCGCATCCGGCTTCGCGGGCGAGGTTGGACATATCACGATCGACACGGAAGGCTCGGAGTGCCAGTGTGGAAACACGGGGTGTCTGGAAACCGTCGCTTCTGCCCCAAACATTGTGCGGCGCGCGAATGAGCGCCTAAACCGGGATTCAACCTCATCACTTTCAAAGCTGGCGATCAACAAAAATTTCACTGCTGACGATATGGCCCGTGAGGCCATGCAGGGCGATGATTTTGCGCTGATGATGATTGAGCGAACCGGGAAGTATATTGGCACCGGAGTCGCCACTGTCATCAACCTTCTGAATATCGAGCGAATCGTGCTGGGCGGAGGAGTAATGCAGGCGGGCGACTTGATCCTCAATCCCATTATCCAGGAAGCGAAACAGCGCGCGTTCCAACCTTGTTTTGAAGCGACCAAAATCCTTGCCGCTGCCCTGGGAACTGAGGCCGCCACGATCGGGGCTGCAATGCTGGCGCGCGATGCCGCGGTTAAGTGAAGGATTTTCGGATCCCAGGATCAGATTTGAGATGTCAGACGTCAGATCTGAGATCTGAGATCTACCCCTCCCAAGAGGCCCAGGACCACCCCCAATTCTCGATCTTAACTCAGGATCGAGGATCGAGGATCGAGGATCTGAGATGCCAATTTGAAAAAGTTTGGTCATCTGATAGAGTACACGACAACTTTGCAAGAATAATAGTTAGACCAGGAAGTGCTGAGGACCGTTGTGTTTTTCTGCCAACGCGGGATGCAGCAAAACTTCGCGCGCAGCTCACGCTAGGCCGCTTTCCGGCTGCACGCTAATTCGAATTCGGGAAGTTCGATAGGTAGGGATTAGCAAAGCCGCGGCAATGCCACAGATTTTTCATCACAGCACAAACGCACTCGCAAAGCTGACGATCTACGGCGCTGTCTTTATCCTGGTTGCTGCCCTCTGGGTGACCGCGCAATTGAACCGTTCATCCTGGAATACAGGTCAGTGGGTCGAACGGCAACAACCCGTCCAGTTCAGTCATAAGCACCACGTTGGCGATGATGGATTAGATTGCCGCTATTGTCATACCTCAGTCGAAATTGCCGCCTCCGCCGGGTTTCCATCTACAGATACCTGTATGAACTGCCACAAGCAGATTTGGGCGGATAGTCCTTATCTCGAGCCTGTTCGGGCCAGTTTTCGCACCGGTAAACCAATCGAATGGATCAGAGTGCACGACTTGCCTGATTACGCTTATTTCGATCACAGCATTCATGTGAATAAAGGTGTGGGCTGTTCGACGTGTCACGGTCGTGTCGATCAAATGCCGATTGCCTATCAGGCATCAACGCTGCAAATGGAATGGTGCCTGGAATGTCATAGAGCTCCAGAAAGATTCGTGAGACCCAAGGAAAAGATTTTTGACATGGTGTGGCGGCCCGAAAACACAACCAAGGAAGAAATTGCCGAGGGCAGATCGCTCGTAACGAAGTATCAAATTCAAAAGTCCAACGTGTTGACGAGTTGTTCGACCTGTCATCGTTGAAGCTGGGAGCGTTGAAGCTGGGAGCAAACCTGGGAGCGCAGGCATCTTGCCTGCAATGAGCGCGAAGCGCGAACAAACTAAGCGGTAAACGATGTCTGAAGATCGCCACATAAATTTCAAGCTGTTGAGTCAGTACATTCTCGATCAGCAGGACAAATCTTCGGTAGAGCCAGCCGCTACCGCAGTTGGTTCTGACAAAGCCAAGAAATACTGGCGCAGCCTTGAAGAACTGGCTGACGCTCCCGAGTTTCGTGAGTTTGTCGAGCGCGAATACCCACAGCACGCCGAGGAGTGGGACGATCCGGTCGAGCGGCGCACATTTCTAAAGTTGATGGGCGCGTCGCTGGCGCTGGCGGGCCTCAGTGGATGTGTTTTTCAACCTCCCGAAAAAGTTGTTCCTTACGTAACGCAGCCAGAGCACGGGACGCCGGGCAAAGCGCTCTTCTTCGCTACAGCTTCAACCCTTGGTGGCCTGGCCACACCTTTGTTGGCAAGAAGCAACGAAGGACGGCCCACGAAGCTCGAAGGCAATCCCGATCACCCAAACAGCCGCAATGGCGATCCAGCGGATCGAGGCTCGAGCGCGACAGACATATTTTCGCAGGCATCAATCCTGACGCTTTACGATCCTGACCGTTTGCAAACACCCCTTTTCCGCGAAGAGGCGAGGACCTGGTCAACTTTTGTCGGCGAAATTCGCACCGCTCTTGATGAACAGCGTCCCAAGCAAGGCGCGGGTATTCGCTTCCTGACGGAGACCGTCACGTCGCCAACCCTCGCCGCGCAGTTAAAAGCGATTCTGACCGAGTTTCCCCAGGCGAAGTGGCATCAATACGAGCCTGCTAATAATGACAGCGCGCGCGCCGGGGCGGTGATGGCTTTCGGCCAGCCGGTTAATACTGTCTACGACTTCAGCAAGGCTGACCGCATTCTCTCTCTCGATGCCGATTTTCTCGCGGCTATGCCTGGAACACTACGCTACGCACGCGATTTCGCTGCGCGGCGAAGAGTCACCGAAGGCAAGAAGGAGATGAGCCGGCTTTACGTGATCGAGACTACGCCAACCACGACGGGCGCGGCCGCGGATCATCGGTGGACGACAGGACCGGCGCAAATAGAACCACTTGTGACTCTTCTGGCAAGGAAGGTGGGCGTAAGCTTTGGAACGCAAAGTCTTCCACCCATGGTTGCTGTCGACATTGGCTTAAGTTTCGTCGACGGAGCAGCACGGGATCTTCAACAGCACAAAGGCGCGAGCATCGTCATCGTCGGCAAAGAAGCGCCACCCGCGGTTCACGCGCTGGCTCATGCGATGAACGACGCGCTAGGGAATGTCGGCAAGACGGTCTTCTACACAGACCCGCTGGAAGCAAACCCGGTCGACCAAAGGCAGTCGCTCCAGGAACTCATCGGCGATATCGATGGAGGCCGCGTTGAGATGCTGGTGATCGTTGGCGGCAATCCTGTTTACAACACGCCGGCCGATCTGAAGCTCGACAAAGACCGGATGTTTAAGACAAAGCTAAGAGTTCATCTCAGTCTTTACAGAGACGAGACGTCGGAGCTTTGTCATTGGAACATTCCAGAAACCCATTACCTTGAAGCCTGGAGCGATACGCGTACCTACGATGGCACAGTAACGATCGTCCAGCCGTTAATTGAGCCGCTGTATCAGAACAAGAGTGCCCATGAGCTGCTGGCCGTCTTCACCGCCAAATATGATCAGAAGCCCTACGAGATCATTCGAGATTTCTGGCGTGCGGGCGAGCCTCAGTTAGCAGTCGGCAGGAGGCAGGAAGCAGGAGCAGCAAGGGCCGGTGCTCAGCCAACGCCGGTTTCGGCTGCAACGCCGCCGGCAGATTTTGAGACGTGGTGGCGCAAGTGTGTTCACGATGGGTTTGTGCCGAATACGACGCTGGCTGCCAAAACTGTTCCACTGAATACAGGCAGTGCTACTCAACCAAATGCGGGCGGGGCGCCCGCGCTCCCAGTAACAAGCGGCAATCCCTCCCCAGGTTCCGGGGCTTACGAAATTGTTTTCCGCACGGATCCAACGATCTACGACGGTCGTTTCGCCAACAATGGCTGGTTGCAGGAATTGCCAAAGCCGCTGACGAAGCTAACCTGGGACAATGCGGCCCTGGTTAGTCCAAACACGGCAAAGCAACTGGGCCTGGAAAAAACGATTGGGAGAAAAGGCGGCGACATTTACGTCGACACCCTGAAGATCACTTATCAGGGACGCACGATTAGCAAATCGGTTCCCACCTGGATAACGCCCGGCCAGCCCGACGGCGTAATCACTATTCACCTTGGCTATGGGCGGACGCAGGCGGGTCGAGTCGGGAACGGTTATGGCTTCAACGCTTATGAGATTCGTACCTCAGATTCGCCCTGGTCTGGGAGAGGCGTACAAGTTGAAAAGAGCGGCGGCGAGCCATATCTGCTCGCGGTCACACAGCTTCATTTCAATATGGAGGATCGCAACTTCAGCAAAGAAGACCGCGACATTCTCCGCATTGAAACGCTGGAAGATTATCTACACGGCAAGCATGAGCAGCATGAAACGCATGTTCCCGGGGAACATGAGACTCTCTACGATCCGAAGCTTTATGACTACAAAGACCAGGGCAACGGTTTGAACTACGCCTGGGGCATGGCCATCGATCTAAACAACTGTGTTGGCTGCAACGCCTGCACCATCGCCTGCCAGTCAGAAAACAACATTCCCATCGTCGGCAAAGAAGAGGTGGTTCGCAGCCGTGAGATGCACTGGATTCGCGTTGACACCTACTTCAAAGGCGAGGACCCAAACAATCCCGAAGGCACACACTTCATGCCGGTGCCCTGCATGCATTGCGAGAATGCGCCGTGCGAGCCGGTGTGTCCGGTGCACGCGACTGTGCACAGCGCTGAAGGCTTGAACGACATGGTCTACAACCGCTGTGTCGGCACGAAGTATTGTTCGAACAACTGCCCATACAAAGTTCGGCGATTTAATTTCTTCCTGTATCAGGACTGGGAAACGCCGACGTACCAGTTGATGCGCAACCCGGATGTATCGGTGCGCAGCCGCGGCGTGATGGAGAAATGCACTTACTGCGTCCAGCGTATTCAGGGCGCGAAGATCCAATCGGAGCTTGAGGGACGAAAGGTTCGGGACGGCGAAATCGTAACAGCCTGTCAGGCAGTGTGCCCGACAGAAGCCATCGTTTTTGGCGACGTCAACGATCCCAGTAGCAAGGTTTCAAAACTGAAGGCGGAACAAAGAAATTATTCATTGCTCGCGGATCTCAACACAAAGCCGCGTACGACATATTTATCGGCATTGCGTAATCCGAACCCGGAGATTAAGTAGGAAGGATAGAGACAGAGGTCAGAACCGCCTGCGTTAGCGGGCGGCCATTCGCCTCCATAGCCACCCGCTAACGCAGGTGGTTCTGACGTAATAATGCCAGACGATCCACACAGCCAGCAGCACCATACGACGGCGCCGGTCGTGGCCCAGGGGCTGACGTTTGCGTCAGTGACCGACAAGATCAGTTCTATCGTCTTGAAACGCAAGACGCCGGTCTGGTGGTTCGTCGGGTTTGCCATCTCGTTCATTCTCTTTCAGTTAATGCTGCTGACAATCACGAAGCTTCTTTTTGTCGGCATCGGACTTTGGGGTGTCAACATTCCCGTCGCCTGGGGAATGGATATTCTCAACTTTGTGTGGTGGATCGGAATTGGCCATGCCGGCACGTTGATCTCCGCGATTCTGCTGCTGCTCCGGCAGCAGTGGCGCACGTCGATAAACCGTTTTGCCGAGGCAATGACTCTGTTTGCTGTGGCCCAGGCCGGCATGTATCCGATTATGCACCTGGGCCGCCCGTGGCTGGCTTACTGGTTGTTTCCCTATCCCAACACCATGGGCATCTGGCCGCAGTTTCGCAGCCCTCTGATGTGGGACGTGTTCGCGGTCTCCACCTATGCGACGGTCTCGGCAATGTTCTGGTTCGTTGGTTTGATTCCCGACTTCGCCACGTTGCGCGACCGTGCTCAGAGTAAACCTTGGCAGCTCCTTTATGGCCTGCTGGCGATGGGTTGGCGCGGTTCCGCTCGTCACTGGCATCGCTACGAAATGGCCTATCTGTTACTTGCCGGCCTGGCGACGCCGCTGGTGCTTTCCGTGCACACAATCGTCAGTTTCGATTTCGCGGTCGGCGTCATTCCAGGCTGGCACGCAACGATTTTTCCGCCTTACTTTGTTGCCGGAGCCATCTACGCGGGCTTCGCGATGGTCCTGTTGCTGACTATCCCGTTGCGAAGACTTTATGGACTGCAAAGCTTTATCACCATGCGCCACATGCACAACATGGCCAAGGTGATGCTCGCGACCGGCCTGATTGTCGGCTACGGCTACGTGATGGAAGCGTTCTTTGGTTGGTATAGCGGCAATCGCTTCGAGCGTTACATGATTTGGAACCGCATGCATGGACCATACTCTGGTTACTACTGGGCCCTGATTATCTGCAATATCGTGACGCCCCAGTTTCTGTGGATCAAGAAGGTGCGTTCAAACCTGCTGGTCCTGTGGCTGATCTCGATAGTAGTAAGTATTGGCATGTGGCTGGAGCGTTTCGTGATTGTCGTAACCAGTTTGCATCGCGATTTCGTGCCGTCGTCGTGGGGTATGTATCAGCCCTCGATGTGGGACTGGACCATGTTTATCGGCACGATTGGTTTCTTCTTTACATTGCTATTTTTGTTCCTTCGCTTCCTGCCCATGATTTCGATCTTCGAGATGCGCACGATTTTGCCGGAGGCGGAAGTTGAGGAGTAAACGTAAATCCTGTGAATCATGTTAATCCTGTCAAACTCTTATTTCTTAACCAGCGGAACTAGACAGGGACAGGATTTACACGATTTACAAGAAACGAATGAATTAGAACTGTTTCGTAGTCAACACTGACGAATTGTCGCCACTAAAAAACGCAAACTGTTAGTTTGCGGTCAGTGGTGATAGCGCCGGGTGGAGGCAACGCGCAAGACGCAAACTAACATTTTGCTTTACAAGGTGAGTCGCAATGGCTGAAGACGACAAACAGAAAGAGCCGTTGGAACACGATCAGCTGGACGCTGAGCCGTTTCATCGTGAGGCGTCCGGATCTTCGCACGGTCGTGGCCGCGGAGCTCACGCCCTCTACGGCATCATGGCCGAGTTTGATAATCCATCGGCGCTGGTCGCGGCTGCGCGCCGGACGCATGAAGCGGGCTACAGGCGAATCAATGGTTATTCGCCGTATCCCATTGAAGAACTTGACGAAGCGATTGGCTTCACGCGCACAACCCTGCCGCTGATTGTGTTGGCCGGTGGAATCCTCGGCGGGCTGGGCGGTTTCTTCATGCAGTACTGGATCGCAGTGATTGACTATCCGTTGAATGTTGGCGGCAAGCCCTACAACAGTTGGCCCGCATTCATTCCGATTACGTTCGAGACCACGGTGTTGTGTGCGGCTTTCGCAGCGGTCCTCGGGATGCTGGTGCTGAATAAGCTGCCGCAACCATATCATCCGGTGTTCAATGCACCCAATTTTGCGCTGGCAACCCGCGATCGTTTCTTCCTGGTGATCGAAGCAAACGATCCAAAGTTCAAATACGGCGAAGCCACTCAGTTTATGAAAACGCTGGGAGCCAGGGACGTTTCTGATGTGGAAGTGTAAGCAGCAAACAGCAGACAGCAAACAGCAAACAGCAGAAAGGGAACTTCGTGCTGCGCTGAACCCGGTTGCCAAGCGTCAATCTTTCCCCGTCCTGCTGTTTGCTGTTTGCTGTCTGCTGTTTATTGCGACCGCCGCGTGTCGCCGCGATATGCACGACCAGCCGAAGATGAAACCGTATCGCTCATCCACGTTTTTCAGAGACGGACAGTCGTCCCGGCCGCCGGTTGAAGGCTCGGTGCCGCGCGGTTTTCTAAAAACCGACACGGAATTTTTCACCGGCAAGAAGGCGGGCAGGGCAGACGTCACTATCCAACCGCCGCCGCAAACACCGGCACCGCAGGCCACTTCGATTGCCGGCACAGCGCCCCAGGGCGCGGCCGCTTATCCCGACGATGTTGAAGTTTTCCCAATTCCGGTCACGCGAGAAACGGTGCGTCGCGGAAAGGAGCGTTATGAAATCTTTTGTACAGCGTGCCACGGATTGACTGGCAATGGCGACGGGATGATTGTCAGACGCGGCTTTCGACGGGCAGCTTCGTTTAATGACGACAGATTGAGGCAGGCTCCGGTGGGCCACTTCTTTGACGCGATCACAAACGGCTGGGGCGCGATGCCTAGTTACGCACCGCAGATTCCTCCACAGGACCGCTGGGCCATCGTCGCCTACATTCGGGCGTTGCAACTGAGCCAGTCGACTGGGCAACCGGCGGTGACGCCCGGAACAGCCCCATCTACACCGGCGCCCACGCCTCACGCGGGAGGGCATCAGCAATGATGAGCACTGCTTATGCGGCACCTCCGGGCGTGAAACGTTTTCAGCAGCGCGCGCTGATTGTTGCCGTGGTGTTCCTGGTCTGGTTCGCAGTGGGGTTCTTCTTTGATCGTCGGCAGTTCTTCCATTCCTACCTCTTTGCTTTTTCTTTTTGGGCGGGAATCTCTATCGGCTCGCTCGCGCTTTTGATGCTGCAGCACCTGACGGGTGGAGGCTGGGGATTGGTGATTCGGCGCGTCCTCGAAGCTGCGACGCGAACCCTTCCGCTGGTGCTCATTCTATTCGTACCCATAGTGCTTGGCGCCCACTCGATTTATCCCTGGACAAACGCAGCCGAGGTTGCAAAAAAACCAGTGTTGGTAGAGAAAGCGAAGTATCTGAATCTCCCGTTCTTTACCATTCGCGCCGCTGTTTTTTTCGCAATTTGGATCACGCTGGCCTTCTTCCTGAGCCGCTGGTCGAAACTGCAGGACCAAACTGCTGATCGCCAGTATGCCAAGCGTATGGCGACGCTCAGTGGACCAGGAATGGTGCTGCTGGTTTTCACGGTGACCTTCGCTTCGATTGATTGGTTCATGTCGCTTGAGCCTGAATGGTACTCCACGATATACGGCTTCATCTTCCTGGCTTCGTGGACATTGAGCGCGCTGGCTTTTGTTATCGCGGTGATGGCTACGCTGTCCAGGCATGAGCCGATGAACCGGATTGTCGCTCAGTTACATTTTCACGATCTCGGCAAACTTCTGTTAGCGATGGTTATGCTTTGGTCCTATTTCGCGTTTTCGCAATTCCTGATTGTTTGGTCGGGAAATCTGCCCGAGGAAATTCATTGGTATCTGCCCAGAATCCACGGCGCCTGGGGTGTCATAGCGCTGGCGGTGATAGTCCTGCATTTTGCTTTTCCATTTCTGTTCTTATTGTCGCGATCGTTTAAGCGGAATGCCGGTAAGCTGGTCATCGTGGCGGTATTGATTCTGGTGATGCGTTTGTTTGATCTGTTCTGGACGATTGTCCCCAGCTTCACGCACGAGCATTTTCACATTAACTGGATGGACATCGTGGCACCGATAGGAATGGGGGGTCTCTGGCTGGCCGCGTTTGTGCGGGCGCTCGGTCAACGACCGTTGATTCCGATTAATGACCCGCAGTATGAATCGGTGCTTGAACAGAAGCACGCGCACGCGGGCCATTGAGTTACATCAGGTCGCGATTGAGTTTATTGTTTCGTATGCGAGTTTGAAGAATGGCTAAAAACGATCACAACGGCCATAAGGGTCACAACGGACATGGGCACGCTACGGAAACGCCCGACGTGTCGCACATCAAGAACATTGATGTGACGCACGAAGCGAGCGACGTTAACGTCGGAGGAATTCTGAAGTTCGTCCTGGGCCTGACGATATTTGGCATTATTGTTAACGTTCTTATGTGGGGGATGTTCAGGTTCTTCGACGCCCAGGAAATAGCGAAGGAACCCCGAAAAGGGCCGATGGCGATGACTAAAAAGGAGCGATTGCCTCCTGAGCCGCGACTGCAGGCGGCGCCCGGCTTTGAAGTGACGCTGGCGAATGGCCAGAAGGTGAAATTGGAAAACAGCCCCCCGGAGGCTGAATACCGGGTCCTGCGCGAGCAGTGGGAGCAACAACTGTATTGTCGGAACGCAAAGCACGCAGGTGGACTTGTAACCGCCGATCACCCTCTATGCCTGCCAATTGATATGGCTATCGAGAAGCTGTTCGAAGGTGGGGGCCTGCCGGTACGGCCACCAGATAAGGCTTCCGGAGACACGGCGGAGATCTCTCTACCAACAGCAGCAAGTTCTGGACGCGTGACAGGGTTGAAATGAGAGTAGGTGAAATGAAAGTAGGGCAGGAAGCAAAAAGCAGCCGGAAGCGGGCAGTGGTCAGTTGGCAGTGGGCAGGGAAAAGCTCATTGCTAACGA
Organism: Pyrinomonadaceae bacterium; assembly: GCA_051004635.1. Lineage (GTDB taxonomy): Bacteria > Acidobacteriota > Blastocatellia > Pyrinomonadales > Pyrinomonadaceae > PSRF01. The sequence goes on along the minus strand of JBPCKD010000030.1, from coordinate 20,637 downwards.
CTCACTGCGTGCCCACGATTTTCCTCTTGCTGCTCACTGCTCACTGCTCACTGCTCACTGCGTACGGCCAACTGGTACCAAAGGGCAACTCGCCGCTCTACAGTTCTCGTCCTTATGAGCCGCGCGCCCCGAGTGGCTTGCCAAACGCCCTCAATGGTGTCGGGATCGATCAGAAGCTCAATGAACAACTGCCGCTCGAGCTCGTGTTTAGAAATGAAAATGGCGAGAACGTAAAACTTGGCAGCTACTTTGGAAAGAAACCCGTGGTGCTGTCGCTGGTGTATTACCAGTGTCCAATGCTTTGCAATCAGGTGCTCAACGGCATGGTGACGGCATTTAAGGTTATGGCTTTCCAACCCGGGGAAGAGTTTGAAGTCGTAACCGTAAGTTTCGATCCACGCGAAACACCCGCGCTCGCCGCCGCTAAGAAGAAAACTTACGTCGACTATTTGCCGGAAGCAAAGCGTCTGAAGGCAGCGAGAGGCTGGCACTTTCTGACGGGGGATGAAGCGAGCATAAAGCGGATAACCGACGCAGTCGGCTTTCGTTATCACTGGGATAAGGCGACAAATCAGTTTGCTCACGCCAGCGGAGTTTTCGTGGCCACGCCCGAAGGCAAGCTGGCGCGCTATTTCTACGGAATAGAATATGCGCCCCGCGACCTGCGTCTTGGTCTGATCGAGGCGGCAGATAACAAGATTGGGTCGCCGGTTGATCAGTTGCTGCTGTATTGCTTTCACTACGATCCGGCTACCGGAAAGTATGGCGCCGCAGTGATGAACGTGATGCGGCTCGCAGGAGTTGTAACAGTGATCGCTATCGTGGGTTTGTTGCTGGCGCTGCGGCGGCGGGGTGGCCGCCGAGTTGATTTGCGAGCCGGAGGCGCGGCCTAGATATGCAGCCATCCTGGATTCCATTTGTGCCGCCAAGCGCTTCCACCCTTTCTGGGCAAGTTGACGCGCTGTATTTCTATCTGTCGGGGATCACTGTTTTCTTTTCGCTGCTTATTGGAGGCGTGCTGGTTTTCTTCGTTATCAAGTATCGCCGGCGTTCACCCTTTGAAATCCCGCGGCCGATTGCCGGCTCACACAAGTTGGAAACGCTCTGGTCAGTTATTCCCTTCATAATTGCGATGAGCATGTTTGGCTGGGGCGCTCAACTCTATTTCCAGATGTATCGGCCACCGCAGAACGCCGCTGAGATTTATGTAGTCGGCAAGCAATGGATGTGGAAAATTCAGCATTCAACCGGGCAGCGGGAAATAAATGAACTTCATGTTCCCGTCGGCCGGAAGATAAAACTGATAATGACCGCAGAAGACACCATCCACGACTTTTTCATTCCGGCCTTCCGCATCAAAACCGACGTCTTGCCAGGCAGATACACGACGCAGTGGTTTGAAGCCACCACGCCCGGGACCTACCATCTGTTCTGCGCCGAATATTGCGGTATGAATCACTCAGGAATGATTGGTTCAGTGATCGTCATGCAGCCCACCGAATTTGATAATTGGCTAAGTGGGAATGCCGCCCAGCAATCACCGGCTGTTGCAGGCCAGCAACTTTTTGAATCTCTTGGTTGTGTTTCATGTCACGGAGCAAACGGCGAAGGTGGGCGCGGTCCGGCGCTGGCTGGTCTCTTCGGGCGGCAGGTGTTTCTAACCAACGGCCAAACCTTGATCGCCGATGAAGGTTATGTGCGTGAGTCGATTGAGAATCCGCAAGCAAAGCTGGTCTCCGGGTTTGGGCCAATCATGCCGACTTTTCAGGGCCAGGTGACTCCGGAACAGTTGATCCAAATCATGTCATTTATTAAGTCGTTGCGGACTACGAATTCCGCGTCTCCGGTAGCGACATCATCGTCAATAGCGGCGCCGGGTCCAGCGGGGCCCAGGCCAAAAGCGCAGGTTCCCGGCGCGGCCACAGCTTCGCCGCCGGTTAATAAACAATAGGAAGGTCTGATTAAGTTGGAGCGGTTAGTGAATTGGTATTGAGATAAGCGCACCACTAGGTTTCATACCGCGAAGCGGTTGAGACCTCCAGCCCAACGTTGCCGCTCAGCGGCTACGTTGGGTATGGGCGGTTGAAGGAAGACGCAACCCCATCGGGGTTGAGGCGGATTTGACTTCGATACCCAGGGTAGCCGCGGCGGCAACTGCGGGGTCCCCACGCAGGCAGCCCGCGTGGGGTGCTAACCCTGGGCTGGAGGTCTTAACCGCTTCGCGGTTCTTGATCAGAGGTTCCAATAGTTGCGCCAAGGATTATGAAAGCAATAGAAACATTCGAAACACCATCGGCGGCGCGCGTTAACTATATCAACGCGCAGTATGGTCTCAAGTCGTGGCTGTTGACGAAGGACCATAAACGCATTGCGCTGCTCTATCTCGGCTCGATCTCGTTTTTCTTTTTCATCGGCGGCCTCTACGCAATGTTTATTCGATTGGAGCTGCTGACACCGCAGGGTGACCTGCTTTCATCTACCACTTATAACAAGGTCTTTACCCAGCACGGGATCATCATGATCTTCTTCTTCCTGATCCCGTCGATACCGGCAACGCTGGGCAATTTTCTGGTGCCGATGATGATCGGGGCCAAGGACCTGGCGTTTCCGCGCATCAACCTTCTGAGCTGGTATATCTATCTCCTCGGCGGAATCATTACCATCTACGCTCTGCTCGCCGGCGGCGTAGATACCGGCTGGACGTTTTACGCGCCCTACAGCACGACCTTTTCCAACTCTTACGTAATTGCGACAGGTCTGGGAATCTTCGTCAGCGGCTTCTCCTCAATTCTGACCGGACTCAACTTCATCGTAACTATCCACACGATGCGGGCCCCGGGAATGACCTGGTTCCGGTTGCCGCTCTTCATCTGGGCACATTATGCCACCTCGCTGGTAATGATCCTGGGCACTCCGGTCATAGCGATCACGATTCTCCTGCTGGCTTTTGAGCGGCTATCTGGTGTTGGGATTTTCAACCCGGCGGCCGGAGGAGATCCGGTACTGTTCCAGCATCTCTTCTGGTTCTATTCCCATCCGGCGGTTTACATCATGGTCTTGCCCAGCATGGGCGTAGTAAGCGAACTGATCGCCAACTTCTCGCGCAAGAATATTTTCGGCTATACGTTTGTCGCGTTTTCCAGTCTGGCCATAGCAGTGTTCGGTTTCCTGGTGTGGGGACACCATCTGTTTGTCGCCAGCCAATCAGTCTATGCGGGGTTGGTCTTTTCGTTCCTGAGTTTCGCGGTTGCAATTCCTTCGGCAATCAAGGTCTTTAACTGGACGGCGACGCTCTACAAAGGCTCAATCTCCTACGACACGCCGATGCTCTACGCGCTGGGCTTTATTGGGCTCTTTACTGTCGGCGGGATGACGGGACTTTTTCTGGCCGCGCTCGCGATCGACGTGCATGTAAGTGACACCTATTTCATTGTGGCCCATTTCCACTACATCATGGTCGGCGGCGCGCTGTTTGGTTACCTCGGCGGATTACATTACTGGTGGCCAAAGATCAGTGGGCGGATGTATCCGGAAGGCTGGGGCAGGTTTTCAGCGCTGGTTATTTTCGTTGGGTTCAATCTTACCTTTTTGCCGCAGTTTGTGGCTGGCTACCTGGGTATGCCCAGGCGCTATCATGCATATCCGCCTGAGTTTCAGGTATTCAATGTGCTCTCATCCGCGGGCGCGTCGATTTTGGGCGTCGGATTGTTGGTGCCGTTGATTTATCTTGTTTGGTCCATGCGCTACGGCAAGCACGCCGAAGCGAATCCCTGGCATCTTCCCGGCCTGGAATGGAGAACCGCTTCGCCACCGCCGACTGAGAATTTCCTGAAAACTCCCATCGTTACCTGGGAGGCATATGAGTTTGCTCCGCCGGAAGAAACGCATGTGGTTGGTATTCGGGAGAAAGCCCGATTAAATGATGCTGATGTGATAATTGACGGTAAGCCGTAGGTTCAGAAGTCAGAAGTCAGAAGTCAGAGGTCAGAAGTCAGATTTTCAGATCTGCGATCAGAAATCTCAGACACACCCAAGTGTTGATGGAGAGCAAAGTGGCAGAAGGTTTAGCAGTCGAGCATGAACACGGCCACCCGGCGCTGCAGCACCATTTCGAAAACATGGAGCAGCAGCGCGAGGCGGGCACGCTCGGAATGTGGGTTTTCCTGGTTACCGAGATCATGTTCTTCGGCGCGATGTTCTTCGCTTATACGCTTTACCGAACAACCTATCCAGCGGCCTTTGCCTCGGCAAGTAATCACCTCGACCTCACCCTCGGCGCGGTCAATACGGTCGTCCTTATTCTCAGCAGTCTTACGATGGCCCTGGCAGTTTACAGCGCGCAGACGGGCAAGCGCCGCAACCTGATCATTTGCCTGGCGCTGACAGTCTTTCTCGGTTTGACGTTTTTGGGAATCAAGGCTGTGGAGTATCGCGAGAAATACGTCGACAGCCTGATCCCCGGACAGTTGATCCCCGGCCGCCCTTTCAATCCACAGGTGCAGGAGCATGGAACCCCGTACGACAAACATAAGCTGCACCTCCTGCCGGGAGCCACCGTTAAGCATGTCGAGATGTTTTATTGGATATATTTCGCGATGACCGGCATGCACGCCGTGCACATGATCATCGGCGTCGGAATAATGTTGGTTCTTCTTTATCAAGCCTGGAAAGGGCGTTACGGTCCTGAGTATCACAGCCCGGTCGAGATCTCAGGGCTTTACTGGCATTTCGTTGACATCATCTGGATCTTCCTCTTCCCACTGCTTTATTTATTAGGCAGGCATTTGGAACATGGTGGGTAAGACAGGCATTCCTGCCTTTCATTGGTTGTCGGCTGCAAGTGGAGAGTAAGTTATGAAGAGCAAAATCAAAGTGTCATTAGTTTTCAGTGGTGGGTTGGTTGTCGGCGCTTTATCTACTTTCATCATATTAGGTCAACTCAGTTATCTAAGATACGCCGATTTTTTTGTGATGGCTGCGAGGGAGCAAGTCTTTATTGCCAACGAACTGAGGGCTAATAGAGAGCGGGAACTGCAACATCGCGCTGAAGCCAATCTACCAACCTTAGTGCTAGCAATTCACAATGACAGGAAACTTCAGAGCGCGTCTGGTGCTCAATCAGTTGTGCGAAGCGTCAGAGATTTTTACGAAGTGAATTCGCTCCCCATTCCGGCTGAAATTTCCGGAATTCTGAGTAATGTGCCGCGCGATCATTGATAATCGCAGCCCAACGGATTAACAAGTGCTTGCAGTGCGGCGAAAGATTGGTCTAGCAAAAGGGCGTACCACGTTGAAGTGACAGACAAGAATGTCTGTCCCAATGCTCATGAGCGAACACATCGTTTCAATAAAAGTTTACCTCATAATTTTCCTTGCCTTGATGGTGGGGACCGCGCTGACCGTGTGGGCCGGCCTTCAGGATTTTCCCGGTCAATTGAATGTGATTGTTGCGCTCACGATTGCCGTGATTAAAGCCACGCTCGTCGTGCTCTACTTCATGCACGTTCGCTACGGTTCCCGGCTCCTCTGGGTGATCGTCGCGTCGGCGCTATTTTGGCTGGGGATTCTCTTCGCCTTAACTCTGAGTGACTACTGGACCAGAGGCTGGCTGCCAGTGGGGTGGTAGCCTTTAGGCTGCTGTTACGGCAAAGCGGCAAGCTAAAGCTTGGACTCTAAACTGCAATTCCCCTTAGTTAGCTCCCGCCTGATACAGCTTCATCTCTTTCACCACGATTAGTCCGTGGCAGTCCGGGCACTCCAGTCTAATCGTCGCATCCGAGGTTTTGATCGGAGCTCCGCAATGAGGGCAGGGTCCGGAAACATCACTTTGTTTAAACTGATCGCGCATCATGATGAGCGGCAATACCAGCCCGGCCATGAGCAGTGGGATGCCGAAGATCAGCCCCAAGCTGGTGCCTCCGCCGATGGTGAGACTGATAACCAACCCCGCTATGAAGAGGATTAATCCGATGGCAATGGCGAATGAAAAGCTGTAGGCGCTGTCGAAACTCTTTCCCGTTTTCTCTCTAACCGGTTCTTCGGCATTCATTGGTAAAAGCCCTCCCATCTTGATGCTATGCATGCGTGGGTTGTGGAAATGACTTTTACCCGCCGGATGGATGGTTGTCAACGTTACAGAACCGAGCGATTCAAATCGCCATTGACATCAGCAAGTCCTGCGGTATAGACTCGGCGCGCTTCTCAAAGAGGTCCTCGCAACCCCTTCAAATACTCTTTTTTGGTGTTAGAGCTATGGGTGCACTCACGAAGAAAGTCGAACTCATTGCCAACCTCGCGATCATAGTCGTGGCGATTTTGTTGGCTGTGGTCTTCGTAAGAAATTATTTTGCATCCGGATCTCGAACACCGGCAGACGCTGAACCCTCATCAATTCATACTGGGACAAAGCTATCAATTCCAGGGGTGGATTGGAATGCTAATAGCCCTACGCTGGTGATGGCGCTTTCAACGCAGTGTCACTTCTGTACGGAAAGCGCATCGTTTTATCAGCGCGTTGCCGAACAACGAACCACACCTTCCAACCTTAGGGTGATCGCTGTCTTTCCACAACCGGTTTCAGAAGCACAGAAATATTTGACCAGTCTCGGCGTGATTGTCGACGACGTCAAGCAAGCGCAACTTGATGCAATGGGAGTAAGTGGTACTCCGACACTCGTACTAGCGAATCGCGATGGCGTTGTGAGCGATTCCTGGCGCGGAAAACTGCCGAGCGCCAAGGAATCAGAAGTTTTGAGTCGTTTGAAATGAACGAGCCTTGGGGGGCAACGCTGAAGTAGGTTTTCATTCCAAAACAACCAACAGCAGAGGAGAAAGGAAAATGGCAAATCGTTTTGGTTGGCTTAAGCTAATTTCGCGAGTTTGCGTACTCGCGATTTTGAGTGCAACGCTCATCTATGTGTGGACTGGTTCAAAGGTGCGGGCCGACTCAGAAATAAACTGCATTCAATGTGACCAGAACAACGTCAATGGATTATCAAACTGTTCGTACAATCATACCCTCTGCATTGCCCAGTGCCCGCCCAATGACCCGATTTGTGAGGGCAGATGTAATGACGCTTACTTCAATTGCCAGAACAGCACTTGGAATAACTATGATAACTGCCTCTATGGCTGGTTGGATGCGAGCGGGCTCTGTTCAGTACAGTATGGGACTCCTCATCCTCCAAATTCGGGTCTGGGCCGTACTCCGTGCGATTATGCTTGTAGCGACCAAATGTTTGAGTGTCGACGGAACGGCGGCAAAACGTGCGGACAGGAATATAACGACTGCAAGTTGGGGTGCGCGTAATCGACGAGCCCAGCCCTACGAATTAACGCGGCGCAAGCGCACGGGCAATCAGGCCCTCTATCAGGATCAAGGACAAGCGTGATATCGCAGGGTGTCCATTGACCAGTTCACCCGTGGCATGTCGTCGACGGTAATGACCATGGCGATTTTTCCGCGTTTGGAATAAACAATCGCGATGCAACTGCGGAAGCAATCGAGCGGCCGTACTTACTGGCCACATCGACGCCGGCAAGAGTCCGCCCGATCGCATAGCGTACTTGCGCGCGTTTCATCAGTCGATTACTTCTTTGAAAGCGGCGTTGCTGATGATTTCCTCACGATCAAGCTTTTCAAGAATCTGCACGATCTCCTGCGTCGCGCCCAGACCAAATCTCCCGGTGTACTTTTCTTCCTTCCTTCCTGTGGTGGCCGCCTCCGACTCGTCACATGATTCGCCTGGCCCTTAGACCAAACGAGTTCATTCGCTCGTTGACGGCGGCGGTTGTCAGATAGTCGATCACCATATTCGCAGCGGTTTTGTCACTGACAACCGTCATCCGGTTCACACAGTCGCGTAGAGTCAGCCAAGCCATCCGAGCGACTAACACTCCCGAACCACCATATCGGGCCTCTTTGTCATAACCAATTCCTCCGTCCATTTAGCGCGCCGCTGTGCAGTTTACGCCTTCATGGCTATAATCACCGTTTCGTATGACTACTACATTTATGACAAACAGCATTGAGTCCCCGTTTGAGACGTTTCTTAACCAACACGGCGAAGAATCATGGGCTGCTATCCTAACCACGCTCTTACGCTCGATTCATGAGGTAGATAAGAACGCCGCCCAGATTTGGTTTGGATTCTATCCGCTTTCATTGTTTCAGGCTTTTCAACGCGCCGAAGATCCCGACAAACTCTCCCAGCAACTGCTGATGAAAGGCGTTTACCCGCTCAGGGAACAAATCGATTCATCGCATAAATTCCTCTATGGCCATCGCTACTGGCCTGAAGTGAAAAAGGCTGTCGAAACGTTTGCGGCGAATTACCAAACTTCGGAGACTTCGCTCTCGGATCAGATTCTGAAAGTTGCGGGCGATGTATCGCGGGCCACCGGGGTTGATCAATCATTGCTGGTCGGCATCGTCGCCGTCGCCTTCATGACCGTGCAGCAGGCGGGACTGGAGGCGTTCCGCAACGCCAAAGGCCAGATGTTGCTTGACCGCAAGGTTGCGAAAAGATCAGCCGAGCAGGTTCTTCGTGATCGTGCCGTTGACGACGGCCAGGGGTTCTTTGGTTTTCTAAGGACGATCGATAAGAAGTGGACCATCACCTACGATGAGACTGACGAACGCGCCAGATACAAGATGAACCATGATCAGGATATGGCCTGGGGCGCAGCAGACGATCGCACGCGCAACTGGCGCGAGATCGATCCGCGCCGGCCTGAAGGTCCAATCCCGGTTGAATGCCGATCGGCGTCGTGCGGCACATGTTGGGTGGGAATTCTCGGGGGAGCTGAAAAGCTTTCGGACGTGGCGGTGCGCGAAGGGAAAAAGATTAAGGAGTTTGGCTACATCGATACTACGGAAGCCAAGCCCCTCATCCGACTGGCGTGCCAGGCTAAGGCAATGGGCGCTGTTTCAATCGTCATTCCGCCATGGAATGGTGTGTTTGGGAAGTACCTGCGGTCGCTGAAGGAAAAAGGTGAAGAAGGCCTCGAGTAGTTCCTCTCAAGTTTCTCCTCTGCTGTTCGTCCTGGCTGCTGCCGTGCTTTGGAGCACCGGCGGTCTTTTCATCAAATGGACCTCGCTTTCCGGGCTGGAGCTCTCCTTTGGCCGCTCGCTGCTGGCGGTAATCACAGTTGCAATCTTCACCAGGCATGAAGGCTTCGGGCTAAACAAAGTCACGGCGTTGGCGTCAGTGCTCTACGCTGCTTTGCTTCTGCTCTTCGTGCTGGCAACAAAGGAAACCACAGCCGCCAATGCGATCTTTCTGCAGTACACAGCGCCGGTTTATCTGCTTATTCTCGAACCGCTGATCTACAAAGAAAAGTTTCGCAGACGGGATCTGATTGTGGTGACGGTTTGCGTCATCGGAATGTCGTTGTTTTTTGTCGGCAAACTCCGGCCTCAGGACGTGACCGGTAATCTGTTGGCGTTGGCCTCGGGTCTTTGTTTCGCGTGTTACTTCCTGTTACTGCGCCATTCGAAATCGCGTTCGGTGAATCGCGCTTCTTCGGTGATCTACGGAAACCTCTTGCTGGTGCTGCTCGCCGCCCCCGCCGGTTTGAGGGCGCTCCCTCAAATGAACATGCACGATGCCTTGAGCGTCCTCTACCTTGGAGTTGTTCAGATCGGCTTGGCCTATACGCTGTTTACGGTGGCGATGGCCCGCGGCGTTCGTTCTTTGGACGCCGGCATCGTCGGGTATGTGGAACCTGTTTTGAATCCAGTCTGGGTGTTTCTGGTGCTTGCTGAGCGGCCAACTCAGTGGGCATTACTGGGAGGCGCGATTATCGTGATCGCGGTCGTCTGTCATACGTTGGTGGAAGCGAAATATGGGCGCCGCATGGTCAATGTCTCTTGAAAGAGCCTTTGCATAATATCTCAATCTGTCGATCCCCACCCTCTCTGTCTCATGATCACTAATCGGTGTAGTATTCAATTTGATCCCCCTGTTGCCACAAACGGTTTTTGCCCCAACGGGGCTAAGTCCTCCAGCCCAGGGTTGCCGCGAACGCGGCTACCCTGGGTGTACGATTTGAATTGATCGTCCAACCCCAAAGGGGTTGCGGCCGCGAACCAGGAGCACCTCATGCCTCAATCACTTTCTGCTGTCTATATTCATCTCGTGTTTTCTACGAAACATCGGCAACCATTCTTGCGCGATGAAGGCTTGCGGAACGACCTGCACTCCTTCCTCGGTGGAACGTCTAAAACACTCGAATGTCCTCCAATTCTGGTGGGAGGTGTTGAAGACCATGTCCACATGCTAGCTCGCTTTGGTCGAACCATCACGCAAGCGGACTGGGTAAAGGAACTGAAGCGTGTTTCGAACCTTTGGGTAAAAGAGAAAAGTGGGCTAACTGATTTCGAATGGCAAGGTGGTTACGCTGATTTTTCGGTGAGCCAGTCAAACCTCGAGCAAGTTAAGAGCTATATCGCGAACCAAGAGGAACACCATCGTAAACTGAGCTTTCAGGATGAAGTGCGAGCGCTTCTTACAAAGCACCAGATAGAGTGGGATGAGCGTTATGTTTGGGATTGACGCAACCGCGTTGCGGTTGGGTACTATTCAAAAATCCGTTTCCCAGGGTAGCCGCTAATCGCGGCAACCCTGGGCTGGAGGCCAGAACCGCGTTGCGGTGTCAAACTAAGAGGGTTCCGTTGTCGAAACCCTCACGGAACTAATTCAGACGGCTAAATGCTAGCCACCATCTGCGCGCTGCTTGGCCGCAGCGGCTACCGTCCTCAAGCGTTCCACCTTTTGTTCGAAAGTCTCTCCCGGAACGGGGCCAGTGTCCCGAACGCCGCAGTAGGTGGATCTGATCATTAGTGTGCGATCGACTTGGCCTGCTGGCTTATGTTCCGCAGTCGCGGCGGGTGCAGTCGGTGCGGAATCAGAACCACCATCCGCCGCAACTCCCGTAGTTTCGGGTTCCGCCGGCGGAATCATCGCCGACTCAAGGACGGCGGCCACTACTGGGGAATCCGGTGCAACTTCCGCTGCGGCTCCCGTTTGTTCCCCACCTTCGTCGGCCCGCTGCTTTGCTGCCGCTGCGACGGCCTTGAGCCGTGCCACCTTCTGTTCAAAAGTTTCACCTGCGACTGGTCCAGTATCCACCACACCCGCATAGGTGTAGCGTTTCATTAGTTTCCGATCAGGTTCCGCTCCAGCTTTAGGCGCAGCAGGTTTTGGGGCAGGTGCCGCACTGGGCTTCCCGGCAGCGGGCGTTGCCGCCTTCGCAGCGGTAGTTGTTGCGGCCGGGGGGATCGCGGGCTTGGCGGCTGGCGGCGGCGAGGTCGGCACGTGCCCGGTAGTCTCCATAATAAAGACACCCCTCGCATCCTTCTTAATAACCGGCAACGTGCCACCCGCGGCTTGCAGTAAGGCTGACAACTCCGCTTCAACAAACCGGCTCTGCTTCTGTGGGTCTCGAACGTGTCCTAAAGGCGGGCCCATGTAAAGCGTCCCGCACGTCTGACACTTGAAAAGCACATCATCACCGCGCAAATGAATTTCCGCGGGTTCGCCGGCGGTTCGTAGTTGCTTCAAGTGCCCGTTGCAGAGTTTCCCCTTCGCGTTTCTCTCGTTGCACACCGTCTGCGCGTTGGTGATCCGTTTCGGGACTGGCGCAGTGGCGTTTGTGGAAGATACTTGCTCGCTGGAGCTTGCTTCGGAGGGAGTTGCTGTCATAGCTGCTGGTTACTTTCCCCGGACGTTGTGGTGATTGCGTTTTGAATCTTACCGAGTGGATCAAATCCTCGTCAAGATTGCAGCGGCTGAAGTGTTCTGATTTCAACTCTCTTGCTGTACTCGGTTGCCAATTTAGGAATTAAGTAGAAAATTAAAGCAATATCGAATTCGGAGGCTCCTGTCGCTGTCGGTTGGTCTTTGTTATGCTGATCGGAAATGCTAAACGATCTGATGGGAGCGATCTGGCGTCGGGTGCCGCGGACACTCAAGCGCTGGACCATGCGAATGAGTAATCCTCGGTTTGCAGTTACTGCGGGCGCCATCATCACCGATAACCGGGGTCGTGTGCTATTGCTGAAACACCGCTTTCGACCCGGCACCGGCTGGGGCATGCCCGGCGGCTTCATGCAGGAGGGTGAACAAGCTGAGGAAGCGCTGCGGCGGGAGTTACGCGAAGAGGTTGGGCTCGAAGTTGAAAAACTTGAGCTGTTTACTACGAGGGCCTTCAAGGTCCCCAGGCAGGTTGAGATAGTATTCACCGCCCGGGCCATAGGAGATACAAATGAACTCAATTTTGAGATTCAAAAAGCAGCATGGTTTTTTCCACACGAATTTCCTCAGGAGTTACCAAAAGATCAGGCGCAGCTAATAAAACGCGCTCTCGATGATGGAGCGGGAGTACAGGATTGATGTATGCTGTGCGCCGTAAAAAAAAGTAATGAGTGATGAGTACTGAGTACTGAGATCGTTAGCACGGTTTCAAGCAGAAGTTTTGGGTCTTCAACTCGGTACTCAGCACTCAGGACTCATCACTTATTTTGGTGGAGATTAAAAATGGTAGATCTGATTCCGTCGTCCGAGACTGTAATGGAAATCTTGAAGCGCACCGGCGCATTTCGCGAAGGCCACTTCGTCTATCCAAACGGCAAGCATTCACCACACTACTTTCAGATGCCGCTGGCCTTTCGTTACTACGACACCGCGCGCGTGTTGGCGGTGGGCTTGAGCAGAAAATTTCGTGTGGATAGGGACATCTCGAGCCAGTTGCCAAAAGTTGCGGTCATCAGCCCCAGCTCAGGGGGGATCCCAGTCGCATTCGGTGTGCGCGATGCGCTGAGCGCGGAACAAATCTACTGGGCCGAGCAGGAGAGTGGCAAACGAATGTTTCGGCAGTACATAAATAGAGGCGAGGTCAACCCCTGCATTATTGTTGACGACATAATCAGAAGCGGTCACGCAATTGAAGAGACAGCAGGGCTGGTGAAGGCACTCGGCTCGAACGTCATCGGTTGCGGCGCAATAGTTCGTTTCACTTCCGCGCCGGACAAGCTGGGCGACGTCCCAATTAGATCACTGGTTGAGTTTGACGCGCACATGTACGACAGCGGCGACGCTTGTAGTGATTGCCGAAAGGAAGCGCCTCTCGAGCATGTTCGGTTCTAAAAAAGGAGATTGCGGAAGAGAGGGAAGGGCAGATCGATGTGTCCGCCTTTTTTCACAGCCTCAGAATGGGTTTGAGAGGCAGTGAATCATATGAGTCGCTCCCGGAGCCAGGCCGGATCCTTGCGACAATCCAGGACAGCATGGATTGATACGATGTTGCTTCATAGAATCGGAAACCTTCAATCAGGTCCCGCTCTGCAAGATCAAGAATCCTAATTCTCACGAAGTTTGTTCGGTGATGCGTTTCCTGGCAGCGTCCCAATCATCAAACTGCGCTTTGCCGGTTTCAATGAGTCGCTCGCGTTCATCCAATAGATCCTTGTGCCATTGAGGCGTGGGCACGCCCTCAGCTCTCGTCCGCAAATCATCCCAAATCGCTTCCATAATTCGAAGTTTCTCTTCCAAAGTCATTTGGTCGATCTGGAGTTGAGACATGAAGCTATTCTAGCAGATCGTTCTAAATTGTTGCTTAGCGTGACGAAGGTTCTCCGCCTGATAATCCGTAATCGACGGCAAACTTCCATTTAGATCCCAGGTCAGGGTCATACTCGAGATGAAACGTGTACTTTCCCTTTTTGAAGCTAAGCCTTCGACTATGGTCACTTCTGGACCACTTCGCAAGAGGCTCTTCCTGGACAGAGGACCATCCTCGTGACAAAAGCGCGTTGGTGTAGAAGCTCTTCACCTCGTCGTAAGTCGCCGACGATCGATAGAAATACGCTACGACTGTCTCTTCAGATTTGCTGATATCAGAATAATTAACTTGCTCGAAATCGGGGAACTTCGGCGTTTCGGCCGCCAATCGCTGGAGTTCTTGCAGCTTCTGTTGCGTACTCCCGATGCAGCCCGCCAAAGGGAGTGCGAAGCACAGAACAATAATCGCTCGCTGAGCAATGAACTGCATATGACACTCTAGATTTCGTGGCGGTTTTCCAGGGCCTTATCCATCGTCACTTCATCCACGTACTCGAGATCACTGCCCACCGGCATTCCCATCGCGATGCGCGTCACGCGCAGGCCAAGAGGTTTAAGTAGGCGGCTGATGTAATTTGCAGTGGCCTCGCCTTCGGTGGTGGGATTCGTCGCCAGGATTACTTCACTCACCTCTACCCCATCGTTGTTTTCCGGCTTGAAGCGCGGCAAAAGATTCGCCAGGTGAAGTTCGTTTGGACCGATGTGACGAATGGGCGAGAGACTTCCGTGAAGCACGTGGTAGACGCCCTTGAAGCTGCGAGTTTTTTCCACGGCCACCATGCTATGAGGCTCTTCAACAACACAAATCACGGAGTGGTCGCGCGAGGTGGAAGCGCAGATGCGACAAGGGTCGATGTCCGTAAGGTTGTTACAGACAGAGCAAAGAACGATTCGCAGCTTTACTTCGCGGATGGCCGTAATCAAACGTTCGAGTTCAACTTCGGGCGTGCGCATGATGTGAAAGGCCAGCCGCTGTGCAGACTTATGCCCGATGCTGGGGAGGCGTTTTAGTTCGTCGATTAGTTTTGTGACGGGCTCGGCGTATTCTAACATTTTGCAAATTGCGGATTTCGGATGTCGGATTTCGAATTTCGTTTTCCATCAACGAACGCGCTTCAATCCGCAATTCGAAATCCGAAATTCTTAACCGAGCAGTCCGCCGAGGCCCGGCGGGAGCATGCCGCCAAGTTTACCCTTCATTGCCTCATCAACTTTGCGGTTGGCTTCGTTGATGGCTGCCAGGATCATGTCCTGAAGCATTTCCACATCGCCTTCTTTGACCGCTTCCGGATCGATCTTCAACGAGACGATTTCATGATTGCCTTTCATCTCCACCGTTACCACGCCACCGCCAGCTGAAGCTTCAGTGCGCAGTTCTTCCATCTCTTTTTGCATCTTCTCCTGCATCACCTGCGCCTGCTTCATCATCTGTTGAATATTAAATCCGCCTGGAAATTTCATCGCGCGCACCTCTCTTAGTGTTCGGTTGATGTCTGATATCGTTTGAAAGCATCGTAACTTTCCTTAGAAGCGAATGCAACGAAGGCAAGTAGCGCAGCTATGAACAGCCTATAGGACCAATAAGTCCTATAGGTCCTATTAGTCGCTATCCTGGAGGCCCGCCATCTGCTATAAGCTTTACAAATGAGTAATCCCGAACCGCGCGCAACCGAGGCTGCCGAACGTAGTCTTAAGGCTGAAGTCAAACTCTATTACGACCTTCATAAACCTGCTGTGCTACCGGCGCCGCTGCTGATTGCGTTGCACGGATATGGAGCGAACAAACGACAGATGATGCGAGAGGCGAAACAAATGGCTCCAGAGAGCTTTGCAATCGTTTCGCTGCAGGGTCTTCATCAGCACATAAAAGAACCGAAAGAGCCAGGCGGCCCTTTGCGCTTCGGCTTTGGCTGGCTGACTAACTTTAACTCGGCAGAGGCGGTCGCTATTCATCACCAGGCGCTCCTGGATCTTATTCAGACAATGGTTGATGAAGGCGTCGCCGACCCGAAGCGACTTTTCCTGCTTGGTTTCTCGCAAACCTGCGCGCTTAACTATCGCTTCGCCTTTACGCATCTGGATTGTCTTCGCGGTGTGATTGGAATATGCGGTGGCCTGCCGGGCGATTGGGAGGCGAACGAAGCCTACAAACTCACTCAGGCTGCTGTGTTTCATCTGGCCGGAACGCGTGACGAGTATTATCCGCCTGCCCGCGTGGCGGACTACGAAGAACGACTCAGATTGCGCGCGGCGAGTGTCGATATCAAAAGTTATGATGCGGCACATGAATTTGTGCCGGCGATGCGCGAAGATGTAAAGGTGTGGTTGGGTAAGTATGCAGAATAAGCGACCGCCTTCTAACTGGCTGCGTGTTTTGCCGGGCGGTTTGCTTCTGCTCCTGGCTGGCAGTTGCCAACGATCGACACCCGCCGTCAGATCAACCGCTGTGGCCCCAGCGCCGTCGCCAGTCGCCAGGCCGTTGCCGTCAATCGCTTCACCGCAACTCAAACAATTCCTTGAAGCAGCGATTGAGCAGAGTAAGGTCACAACTGGATACGATCCTTCGTGGGTCAAAATCGATTATCCAAACGGCGATGTTCCGAGCGATACAGGAGTCTGCTCTGATGTAATCGTGCGTGCTTTTCGCAAGGCAGGCATCGACCTGCAGAAAGAAGTTCACGAAGACATGACGCGTGCGTGGTCGGAATATCCCAGGAAATGGGGCGCCCGCGGCACGGATACGAGCATCGATCACCGGCGAGTCTTGAACCTCACGACCTATTTTGATCGTCAGGGTAAATCTCTACCTGTCACCAACGAACGCGCCGACTATTTACCCGGCGACGTGGTGGCCTGGGAACTAAGCCCTGGTGTCGAGCACATCGGCATACTCACAAACTTTTCGTCTGAAGCAGACAAGCACTATCTGATTGTGCACAACATTGGCGCGGGCGCGAGAGTGGAAGACGTGCTGCTGAGGTGGAAGATCATTGGGCATTATCGGCACTTTTAGGGACAACTTGAGTGTTACATAGCTCCGATAAGTCTTATAGATCCTATAGAGCCAAACTGCTTGCTCCCTGAGACTGACTGCCTTTATAGTCGTCGCCGCCAGATAGCATCGGACTCAATCGCGTTAAAGGACAAACAAATACTATGAGGCGTAACTCGCTCTCGGCCGCGCTTCTGCTGGTCGCGATTATCCCACTATCGATACAAGCCCAAACTTCTGCAAAACCAGGCAAACGCGAAGACAGGATCATCAAGGCCATTCGGGCAGTGCTCGACGCTCAGCGCGACGCCTGGAATCGCGGAGATATTGAAGGCTATATGGAGGGCTATGCGCGCTCCGAAGACACGGTTTTCGTTTCCGGCGACAACGTCACTCGCGGCTGGCAAACCGTGCTTGACCGTTACAAGAAAACCTACAACTCTCGCGAAAAGATGGGCACCCTGACTTTCTCCGATCTTGAGATCAGGCTGGTTGGAAATGACCCCGCGATTGTTCTGGGTCGGTGGCATCTGAAACGGTCCAATGACGAGCCGCATGGCCGATTTACACTAATCTTCCGACGCACGAAGCAGGGCTGGAAGATAGTTCATGATCACACCTCGTCGGCAAGTTAATGAGTTTCATGGCTTGACTTCCACAGAGGTCGATTGAAAGCTGAAACACAAATTCTACCTCCCACACTCGCCGAGCTCGAGCGAGACGTCGAATCTCGCAGCGCTGGCTTCAAAAAGGAACTCGGTCTTTTCGATCTTGTCCTGACTCAAATTGTTTTCGTGGTCGGAACGATCTGGGTAGGCTGATCATCAAGAGAAGCATCATTTACGCCATCGGACCACGCGCCGAATGGATGCGCGAGAATCGGTTGATGACGACTTTGATCTGCACTCTATTGATGGTCATGATGATCGCGGCGTCGAGGCGAGGCTTAGTGCTCGGCAAGTGGGTCCAGAATTTCGGCGGCGCGTTTTTGTTGATAACCTTCACAACTCTGATTCTGCTGCCGTTCATCACAGCCGGCCGGGGCACGCTCGCAAACTATCACCCGTTTTCGACCAGTTTTCCAGAACTCAGTACATACAACATAAACGTCTTCAGCAAACTGGCGGTGGGGGCACTCTCAGGCTTTGAATACATCGCCATTCTGGCGGGTGAATGTCGCGCGCCCGCGCGGAATATCAGTCGCTCGGTAATGATCTCTGCGCCCATCATTGCCCTGATGTTCATTCTGGGCACGGGCTCAGTGCTGGCCTTTGTTCATCCGGACAACGTTGATCTAATCGGTCCAATCCCGCAAGTGCTAAGCCTGGCCTTCAGTTCGTTTGGCTGGGTATCAATGCTGGTCTCGCTCACCATTTTTGGCATAGCGGCGCGGCAGATGGCTTTGATGAGCATTTACTTCGCCGGCAACACTCGTTTGCCGATGGTGGCGGGCTGGGACGATCTTCTGCCGGCATGGTTCGCGCGTTTGCATGAGCGCCATCGCACACCCGTGAATTCGATACTATTTGTTGGCTTGATAACCTTGGCATTCAGCCTCGCCAGCCTGATCGGCGTAAAGGAACAGGAAGCATTTCAGTTACAGGACAACGCCGCCACAACTCTTTGTGCCTTAATTTATATGGTGCTTTTCGCAATTCCGCTGGTGGCGATAAAACGGTTCGGTGTGAAGGCTCCGCTCTGGCTCAAGGTTGCGGCGGTTTCGGGATTCCTGGTGTCGGTGGTCGCCTTTTTTTTCACGATGGTTCCCATTACCCAAGTCAGCAGCCCTTTGATGTTTGCAGTAAAGATAATCGCGGTGGTTGTAGGGGCTAACCTGATCGGAGTGGCGCTTTACAAAGTTCGCAAGAAGGGAGCTCAAGATCTTACTCCGACTCAGGTGGTGTCCTAGCGTGTCCTGACTCCAGGTTCTAAACACAAATCCCGCCCTCGCCGCAGAGCGGCGAAATGTTTATAGGCACGTACTGAAAAGGACTGCCTCGCTCCAGAGGAGCGCGAAAAATTTTAGAAAACCCACGTTACTATAAACATCTCGCCCCGCTGGGGCGCAGGCAACCGGCTTAGAAAGCCAGCCGGACATTACGCTTACTTGATAATACTGGCCTTCCAATCAATCCTGTGATAAATCCTGCGGCACAAAATTCGATTTGATCCTAAACCCCAAAAGGAGCCTAAAATGAGTAACATAAACTTAGGGCGTGTAGTGCTTGGCGGATTACTAGCCGGTTTGGTATTGAACATCGGCGAGTTTTTGCTGAACGACTATGTGCTGGGAAGTCAGATGAAGGATTTCATGGCCAGGCACAATTTTTCTGAGCCCTCTGGCAATTTCATTGCCATCGCAGTTGGTCTGACTTTTGTCATGGGAATTGTGCTGGTGTTGGGCTATGCATTGATCAGAAGTCGTCTCGGCCCGGGCGTTAAAACGGCGATCATTGCCGGCATCTTTGGGTGGTTTGGCGTCTACTTTTACACAGGGATCATAGACAGCGTGCTCTTTGGTCGTTCCTTGTACACAATTTGTATACTGGTTGTGTGGGGCCTGATTCAGTATGTTGTGGCGGCCATCGCTGGTGCCTGGGTTTACAAAGAAGCCTGATACGCGCGGTTCAGACCTGCGTGAGATAGAAGTTGGCAAGTTCACTCGCCGTAATTAACTGCTCACAAGTCGTTACCCTTGCCGGGCCCGCTCGTCCGCGGGTCCGTGCGGAGTTGCGCGAGCTCTCGATTATCGAAGGCGGCGCTTTGTTGGTGCGTGGCGATCGAATCGAGAAAGCCGGATCGCGCGATGAAATCGAGCCGCTAATCGAAAAGGGGGGCGCCGACTGCGAAATCATTGACGCAGGCGGCCGCGTGGTCTTGCCGGGTTTTGTAGATGCACATACGCATCCCGTGTTTGCCGGTGCCCGAGCAGGCGAGTTTGAAGAGCGGGCCGAGGGCGTTACCTACCAGGAGATTGCCGCACGGGGTGGAGGAATTCAATCGACTGTGCGAGCGACCCGCGAGGCCAGCCTCGATAAACTGGTGGCCTGCGGCAAGCGTTACGCGAATTGGTTTCTACGCACTGGTACTACGACGGTTGAAGCTAAATCCGGATATGGGCTAACTCTCGAAGATGAACTCAAGCTCCTGCGGGCCATAAATCAACTCGATAAGGAAACCCCGCTTCGCTATGTTCCCACTTTTCTTGGCGCCCACGACATACCGCCTGAATACCAGTCGCGCCGCGAACGATACGTTTCGCTCCTGATAGAAGAAATGTTGCCGCGGGTCGCAGAGGAGAAACTCGCCGAGTATTGCGATGTTTTCTGCGAAGCAAAAGTTTTTACGACTGAAGAGTCCCGGAAGATTCTTTCGGCAGCACATCGCCAGGGCTTCGGCCTGCGCATCCACGCGGACCAGTTATCCCTCTCAGGCGGCGCGAAACTGGCAGCCGAGCTGAGTGCAGTGACGGCCGACCACCTGGAACATACCGACTCGCAGGGCATTGCTGCGCTCCAGGCTGCCGGCGTTCAGCCAGTACTCCTGCCCGGGTCGGTTTATGCGCTCGGTTCAAGTCGTTATCCGGCAGCACGCGAGATGATCGACGCCGGCCTCGCGGTAGTGCTGGCAACCGATTTCAATCCCGGTTCCTCACCCACGCCTTCAATGACCATGATCCACTCCATCGCATCCACACATATGGGTATGACCCCTGCGGAATCAATCGCTGCTTCAACGATCAATGCGGCATACTCGCTCAATCGCGGCGATCAGGTTGGTTCACTCGAGGCAGGAAAGCTAGCTGACTTCGTAATTCATGATACGGCCGACTACCGGGACCTCGCTTATTTCTTTGGCATCGAACACCCCTGGAAGGTTTTCGCAGGTGGAAGGTTGGTTTACGAGCTGCGGTGCGCCCCTAAAGTGAGACAACGAGTTAAGGTGGTTTTGAAATAGCAGCGAATTGCTGGTTGCAAGGCGCCGCGCCATTGTTGCAGAGTAGCCGCCGGTTGGTGAAGCGGA
>JBPCKD010000029.1:0-38733 GCA_051004635.1 Pyrinomonadaceae bacterium | reverse complement strand
CGCTTGCAACAGGCGCCTGACTCTCCCGCTGCTCACTGAAAGCCGCCAAACGCGTCCACCATTGCGACTGGTACAGATGCTCGTTCGCAACCGAATTTCGTTCCTGCATAACGCTCTTGCAATTGTTCTAAAGTTCAGTGCTGATTGTTATTCTTATTCGCGTTTCGGTTGTTGCTATTGATCGGTCGGACACCGGCCGTGTTGGCGTTGCCATTGTCGTTGGTTACCACCCCGGTATTTGACGGTACAGTTTTACTGTTAGCATTCCCCGGAATGTTGGCATTGGTCTCTACAACGCCCTCGCGTTGAGGGGATGCGGCATTGCTGTTATTTGCGTTGGATCTGTTGTTAGCATTGTCGGCAGTGGCGCAGCCGGTTAAGGCTGCCGCCACCGCGAACACTACTGCAAGCGCCTGGTTGCGTCGCATAGTATTGGTCTCCCTGGTTCGTTATCTCGCTCGTTAGTTGGCTCGTTGACTACCTCTAAAGTTATCGGTAGAGCGACTCAGCACGGTTGTTGCGCCATTCGTTCTCGAAATAATCGGCGTCTTCCGTGGTGCGAGGATTGACACCCATGACAATTCCACCGTCTCGGATGCCCTTCTCATACTGCTTCGCCTGTTCTTCCGGAATGCCATGGCCCACAAGTGCGCCAATCAGGCCGCCGGTTAATGCACCGGCGCCACCACCAGCGAGTGCGGCGGCAATTGGACCAGCGATTAACAATCCGAGACCAGGAAGCGCCAGGGTCGTACCAATGGCCGCAATCGCCGCCAGAGTTGCGCCCACGCCGCCGCCGATCGCCGCGCCCTTGCCCGCATCTTCCCAGGCCTTCGTTCCCAATTCGGTACCATCATCAGCAAAATATTTCTTGCGCGTGTCATCGGACATCAGCAGATTGACGTCGTCTTTTCCGTACCCGCGACTGCTCAACGAGCGATACGCACCTTCAGCGCTTTCTCGGTCTCTAAACAGACCTGTCATCATCCGGCTCTCGCGTTGTCGCGCTGTTCCCTCGGCTAAACTGTCCGTATTAATATCTCCCATTGCTCACTCCTTTTTTTTATAACTGGTTTTTTTGATAAGCGCACTCGTATGTTTTGTACGAAGTACACTCCTTTGCGATACCGCCTGCGTGCTATCGCACCCCACACAACTTGGTTCGCGGCTTCATTGCAATGACCATACCATCGAGGCAAAGTAGGATTTGTCCCGCACTATGCGAGTGCTTTCCACAGTCTGTTCACTTAGCGTTTTCGGGCATTATCGAAGAGAAAATGTGAGCACAATCCGGCCGAGGCTGATCAACGATTCGCTCTCTAAGTGGAGACCGAGACGCCGCACGTGAAGACAGATAAGCAGCGTCGGGGATATGAAAATGATACAGCCGGGCTTGCCTTGTGTAGCGCAACTCGGGGCAGGAGCCGGCTCGTGCGGGAGGCGCGACTCGTCAGAACCCTCGGCGTTAGAGGGTAAGTAAACGCCGAAGCCGTTCGATTGCCCGGCCATTCCTCTCAACATTTCCGCATGGGATACGATTACTGTTTACGAGTCACCCTCTTCCGCTGTATCTTCTTTCTGCGGATATCGGTCAGAAACGCACCGCTTTCCCTTCCGCACAAGCCCCTACAATTCGGTTTTAAGGAGTTTAGCCATGAAACGCTGCTCTCAGTGTGAGTTTACCTTCGAGGACCACCTGCAGTTTTGCGATTTTGACGGTACCACACTGTCAGTCGTTCCCGAGCCCGTTCCTTCATTCAAAAGGCTTTCAATGCCTCCGGGAGTGTTGGCTTCCTTCGTCCTCCGTGTCGTCCGCTCCCACGTTTCGCTGGCAGTCATGGCCCTCGCCGGTGTAATGCTAAGCGCGCTCGTGATCGGTTATTACGATTCCGGGAGTCAGTCGAATATCGAACCCAATATCGATCTTGCCTCGAATGGCGAGAGTCGGAACGATTTGGTGAATCTGGTCCCTCAGCGTGCTACGGAGACGTTGGATCAGGCGGAACCCGACCAAGCCGGCAAGCCCATGTTTATCTCCACCGAGCGAAGGATCAGAGCTGAGGAGAAGACTTCTTCAATGCCCACTTTCACAATCAGCCGGTTATCGGTTGCGCCTCGCACGCGCGCGCGCGTTCTTTCATCGACCTCCAAACCGGACGGGAACAAACGAAGATTTGAGAAAGCTAACAGAGAGTCGCTAGCCAGGAATTCGAAGAGACCGGATGGCCGACAATCCGAAGGTTCGCGTCAGCACGAAGACTCCAAAGTTGTTGCGATTTTGAAAAAGACTGGAAACATATTGACGAAGCCATTTAAGTTCTAGCGGATTCGAGTGCCGCCAGTTGGTGGTTGAATGCTGTTTACTGACCCGCAAGACACCGCGTTAATTTTCTCTGCGTTGCTTTGCGGGTTCTTTGCGTCCTTTGCAGTTAATGCTTTGTTGTTGATGCCACCGCTACTGCATCACTTAGTGCTCAGCATTCACAACTTTTTTCTAACTACCCATGTCGTCATCGCGCGCATGCTCTCGACCACGGTCGTTTTGATCGGTTCAAGAAACTCTCCACCGAGAGCCGCCGTAACCTGTTGCAGCATCGCTTCATCTACCAGAAACCGATCCGAACCATCTGGAAGGTGATAGCGCCTTCCCTCGATTAGCCTGACTTGATCTTCCATACCAATTGTAGAGGCCAGCCGCGCGAAAAATATTCCACCAGGCTTTAGTACACGCCACATCTCATTTACCATCGCCCGCCACTGTCGTTCGTCGCGCGCAAAGTGAAGCACCGCGCTACTCAACACCACATCAAACCCCGGCGTATTCTCCCTCCGGCTGTTTGCTGTTTGCTGACTGCTGTCTGCCTTCCCCCACGACATCCGCTCGACCGACTCGACGCGAAAATTATCTGCCGGCAGATGAGGTGCAAGCGCGGCAGCGAGTCGCCGAATCTGCGTAATCTGCGGACCCGATTCATCGACACCAAAGACCTCGTAGCCACTTCTGAGAAAATAGACAAGATTCCGACCTGACCCACACCCCGCATCGAGTACCCGCATCCCGGGCACGAACCGGCCCTTCAACAGCTGGTCAAACAGATAGATATCGATCGAGCCGAACCATTCCTGGAGATTAATTGATGTTTGCATAAGCAGCTCCTGATCCCAACGCGATAGAGCGGCCTTCACAATAATTGAACCGCACTCCCGATCCACTTTATTTGAAATCGCTGATCATAACGATATCGTAATTGGAATCGCCTCGCGCGACGGCCAGATGCTTGCCATCGCTTGACCAATCAAACCAATAGATCCGTTTGTCTAGTGTAACTTAGTGTGATTTGGTGGATGGTTTTCTTTTCTTCTTTGACTTCGCAACCCGTTTTGTCATAAAACCTTTCTCGTTCCCTCCTGACAAAAGAGTTTTCATGTAGCTTACAGGCCCCCTTCTATCTCTTTGTTGCTGTTTGCTTATTCTTTCTGGAATCTGCGTAATCTGCGGATTTTCCATTGCGCCTCTTGCATCCTGTCGCTTGATCAGTGAGCCCCATATGAAGACCAGACTGGTCTCGCTAATTCTCGTCAGCCTGCTTATTTCTTCGTCTCCGTCTTGTAAACGCAAGCCACCCTCGCTCGAGGCCATTGATAAGATCGATCGGCGTTCCAACCTGCCGTTGGTCCAACCCATCAATCGCGACCTGGCCCAGATTCGCGAACGCGGCTCGCTGGTTGTTCTCGCTCCTTACAATTCGACCTCCTACTTTATTTATCAGGGCCAACCGCTTGGCTACGAATACGAATTACTCCAGGCCTTTGCCAAAGACCTCGGTGTCCCGCTCCAGATGGTGGTGGTCACAGACCCCAGGAGCTTGCTTCCTTTGCTTAACAGCGGCGAGGGTGACATCGCTGCTGCGCGTCTGATTCCTCCTGTAGGCCCTACGACCGCGCTGGAGGATCAATCTCCTGTCTCCTTTACCCGCGCCCTTTACCGCACCGAGGCGGTGCTGGTCCAACAAGCCGGGCCTCCCTCTGCGGCTGGCGAAGGAACGCAGAAAGCGCTGGCGCCCGGGCCTGCTAACCCTCTGCCGGAGATTGATATTCAGGCCCGACTGGTAACCAGGACCTCGCAATTGGCCGGACGGACTGTGAGCCTCCC
Source organism: Pyrinomonadaceae bacterium (assembly GCA_051004635.1). Classification (GTDB taxonomy): domain Bacteria; phylum Acidobacteriota; class Blastocatellia; order Pyrinomonadales; family Pyrinomonadaceae; genus PSRF01. The sequence goes on along the minus strand of JBPCKD010000029.1, from coordinate 34,580 downwards.
GGAAAAATCTGCTTATCGCCAAACTCTGCTCGAATTGTCCGATGAAATTTCCGGGGACATTTACGTGGTTGAGATGGGCGAAAAGATCCAGGATGAAACTCTTGCCCAGAAAGTAGCGCGCGGAGAAGTTGAATTCACGGTGATGCAGAAGAACCTGGCGGATCTAAAAGAGGCAGAATTCAAGAACCTGAAGGTGCGTCCTATCCTGGGCCAAACTCACGGTGTCTCGTGGGCGGTGAGAAAAAACTCGCCGGAGCTGATGAATGAACTCAACCGCTGGATCGAAGAGAAGAAGAATGGACCACTCTTCGACAGTCTTTATAAAAAATACTTCATCGATCGCCGTCGCTATCTGGAGCGCGTCCAGAGCGAATACCTTACTTCAACCACAGGCAAACTGAGCGAGTATGACCCTTTGATTAAACAGTATGCCGTGGCGCTCGGTTGGGACTGGCGCCTGCTGGCGTCACAGGCGTTTCAGGAATCTCGGTTCAAACCGGCGGCGCGCTCCTGGGCCGGCGCCACCGGTCTGCTGCAACTCATGCCGGCAACGGCCCGGGAGTTTGGCGTTCAGAACGCACTCGATCCTGCGGACAACGTCCAGGGGGCGGTCAAGTTTTTGCAGTGGTTACAGCGCTACTGGGCCAAACGCATCCCTGATGAAAACGAGCGTCTGAAGTTCATCCTGGCCTCGTATAACACCGGCGCCGGCCACGTCGAGGACGCGCAACGGCTAACTGAAAAGTATGGCGGCAACCAACAGGTCTGGGAAGATGTCTCTTACTGGCTGCTGCAAAAATCAACTCAACAATACTCCAGCGATACGGTGGTAAAATTTGGCTTCTGCCGTGGCCTCGAACCCGTCAACTACGTATCAAACATTCTGGAGCGCTTCAATCACTACAAACAGTTTGTGGTGACGTAATCAGCAGACGGCAGACAGCAGATGGCAGACAGCAGACGGCAGGCGGCAGGCGGCAGATGGCAGACGACAGGCAGTGAACAGCAAACAGCAAACAGCAAACAGTGAACAGCAAATAGCAGACAGCAGGCGGCAGATGGCACTGGGTCTTAGCTAATTGCTGTTTGCTGTCTGCTGTTCACTGTCTGCTGTTCACTGTCTGCGCTCTCTCGTTACCATAGACTTGCCGGAACAATTGCCGCATGATGACTCCGCCAAGGCCTCCTATGAAAAAAATATTCCCGCTCCTTTTCCTTGCCGCCTTTGCCGCGAACGCCACGTCCCAGTCAGGGAGAAAAGTCATTCGCCCGTCAACACAGAGAGACCCTCCGATTCAAGCGCCAGTCTGGACGCAGCCCGAGCCCGAGTCCCCCGCTGCAAGGGCGGACACACGGGCGGAGTTGGGTGCCCTGCCGGAGAGCCTCCTCCAGCGCCCGCTCAGGTCGCTCGACCAGGGCAGCTTCCGCCTGGCGGACTTCGACGGCAAGGTCGTCGTCGTTAACATCTGGGCCTCGTGGTGCGGCCCATGCCGTGCGGAAGTTCCAGAGTATGAGAAGGTGCGCAAGGAGTACGCTGGGCAGGCCGTTGAGTTCATCGGTCTCACAACTGAAGATCCGCGCACGTCGTCCGACCGGGTGAAGAAGTTCGCGCGCAGTTTCAATTTCGGGTTCCGCCTGGGCTGGGCCGACCGCGAGACCGCGTTTACGCTGATGAACGGCAGAAGCACGATCCCACAAACCCTGGTCATCGCCCCCAACGGGCGCATCGTCAGCCAGTGGACTGGGTACTCACGTCGCCAGAGCGGTGACCGCCTGCGCGGGATGATTGATAGCGCTCTCTCACAAGCCTCTCCGCCAGCCAGCAATTAGCAATAACAAGAAGTCCAAAGTCGGACGTGAAGGTCGGACTTGATTACTGCTCATTGCTTACTGCTCACTGCGTACTGCATTCTGCGCAATTTGCGTATCTGTGTAATCTGCGGATAGCGCCGAGAGTCTCGACAGAGCCAGCTGCTTCTAGTTTCGTTCAGCGGTTTCCTTCATGTAGCCTGGGGCGCACTTAAACTGCACTTCCAAATAGTCGGCTTCTGCGTCAAACCAAACTGTTACTTTGCCGGCCATAAGTCTTCGCCTGCTTTCGGTTGCTTTGTTAGATAGGCCGTGATGACGAATGCGTCTTCCTGGTCTCGTACAAGGTTCTGAACCAACTGGTAGGTCAAGGGAAAGTGAGGATCTGTTTTCCGGAGGTAACCTGGAGGTGGAAATGATGCTTAACTTCGATCATAGCCACTACGTCTCAGTGTTGAGATTTAAGCGATCGGAGAAAGTTGCCTTGCGTGAACTGGGAACCAGGCGCGTGCAGGTATAATTCCATTACTCGAGATAGTACCAACCGCCGACTACGCCCAACCACAGTCGCGGTCAAGGTCGGCGCAGAATGAGTCGAGGCGTCGCCTCTCGTAGTCATCATCGGCTGCGGCCCGTTGCTTCTTCCCAGCAAACATCTGCGTGATGAAACTAAGCGTCCGCTGCTGTAAGTGCCTGGTCAATAAACGCTACTTCAAAGAAAACACCATCGAGGTGATCGAAGTCATTGTCCGTAGTTAGCAACTTGGCCTTGAGCACCGACGTAGTTGCCGCAATCCACAAATCATTCTTCCCCATGACGCGCGCTGTTTGTCCGTCTGGAAGCGGGCGCTTTCGATCCTTGCTCAAGCTATACGCATCGATCTCGGCGATTTTTCCATGGCGGCGGGAGGATGATTAGGGCGTGAGCGAGCCGAGAAGTTCTTCGATAGGTTCATCTCCTGGCCACTTGCCCCAGATTTCTTCAAGGGCGGGCGCAATGCTTAGCTTGTGTAAATCCGTTTCAAAGAGCCCAATCGGTTTTGGTGGCGCGGGCATCTTCTCGAATATCTCTTCTCCTTCTTCAGCAGGCTTTATTGTTTGGGCCTCAAGCAGTCGGACCCTGCGGCCGGGGTTGAAGTGGACCATTCCTTTTATGGTTACTTTCTTTCCCCAAAACTCTCGCATGTTTTCCTCATTGAGAATGTCGCGATCAATCGTGCCGGGAATTACGTGGCTGTTGCTTAGCAACAAATGAAATCTCCGGCTGCTGTGTTGAATCATGTCGAACTGTCCGGAGATCACGAGCGCTGTTGGCTCAGGCGTGTCGGTCTTGAGGCGGCGCACATGCTCAAGCTCGTTACAGCTAAGCGAGAAACTCTCAGCTGGCCGGCCGTGCGCTAGTACGACGAGATTGTCTCCGAAAGTCTTGAAGAAAGACTCAAACGACAGCAAACCGTCGAGCACGCCCTTGTCATAAGCGTTGCTCTCCAGATTTTCAGACACCGCTTCCTTCACTGATCGGCTGAGCAGAGTGAGTGCAGTGTCTTCCGGCTTTGGCTTCGAATACCAGAGATCCTGCTGCTTGATTTGCTCTGGCGCGGTTTCGCCCAGAACGGGAACTTCAAACACGAGCGTTGTCGATCCCTTTTCCATTCCGGTAACCGTGAAATCCAATGAGCGAGCCAGCCAGGCAGGAATTGCGCCTCTCTTAACGCTTTCGCCTTGAATGGCGAGACGCAGGCCGCGCTCAGAGGATTCAATGACAATGTCAACCAAATCCTTGAGGGCTCGGATCGATATCGTTCCGGCTGGTGTGGTCAACCCCTCTAGCTTGAACTTGTACTTCATGGCTCCTCAGGTCTTCGCTCTTTGATCAGTCTAGCCCATCAGATGCGGCACTCCCAACTCAATTTGCTCAGTCTTTTTCTTGGGCCGTGTTTGCGGCACTTGCTGGCGTAACGATGATGATCATTCATAAGGGCTTGTCTCTATCTGAAGAAGAATAGGAATTAATTTAGGAAGGCAGTTCGATGCGGAGCTTACCTCAGAAGTGGGCTTAGACGAAATCAAGCCCAAGTGAAACCCCACTCCCTTCGCATTGCTGTTGGATCGCCAGAGTCGATTACGCCGCCGCTTGGTACAGGTACTTCTGGAAGCCCGCGAATATTTTTCCGATCTCGTCTGGTCTACCTAGATCTGCGACAGCGTCGTGAATTGACCCGTGGTACTTGAGCTGGAGCAACGGGTTCAGCTTTTCCTGGTCGAGTTCTTCGACGCCAACGATCACATAATGCGAGAGGACGAAATCCAGAAACACCTGCTGCTTTGAGTTGAAGCGCGTGCTGATTTCAACTTTTGCTTTCGCGGCGCGTTCTTCCCGGCTAAGAGTTGGTAGGGCATATGCTACATAGGCGAGCACGTCAAAAAGGTCACTGTTCTCGGCATCGATAGTCTTTTGCATCTCGGCCATCTGCTCTTTTCCGAAGCCCTTTTCAGATAACCCTTGCAAGAGGGCGGCGCGGGTATCAGGCGCACTCCAAAGGGCGCGCAACTCCTCTTCGTTCTTGAAGAATTCCGGCAGCTTACCAAAGAGCATTTCGAGAAACTGTTGTGCAGACATCGGTGAGCCATCAGGATGCCAAAACGTCGTAACCGTCATGTGCTGGATGGCGCGCTCCTTTCCATCTGCGAGTTTCACTTTCACCTTCGAGCGCTTCCTGCAAATGCAAACGATTCGTTCGCACACTTCACAAGGTTCGCTTAAGCATTCGCATGGGCTCTGGTTGCAAACCTCGCAGAGATGCGGCGGAGGTGCCGGACACACACAAGGGCGCGTGTTACATGTCTCGCATACTTCATCCTCAACGGGTTCTCCATCCCATTCGGAATCGCTGAAGTGCTGGTGAGCTTTCACGAAGTCATAAATCGTGAAGTAATCCTTGCCATCGTAGAGGCGAGTACCGCGTCCGATGATTTGCTTGAACTCAATCATGGAATTGATGGGTCGCATCAGCACGATGTTGCGGATGTTCCGCGCATCTACGCCGGTCGAGAGCTTTTGCGATGTGGTAAGTATGGTGGGGATAGTTTTTTCATTGTCCTGAAATTCGCGAAGAAATTGTTCGCCGCGCTCGCCGTCGTCTGCGGTCACTCGCGCACAATAGTTAGGCTCCTGGCTGACCTTGATCTGATTAATGAAATCCCGGACGCCCAGGGCGTGGTCCTGCGTAGCGCAAAACACCAGCGTCTTTTCCTTTTGGTTGATTTGCTCCATGAAGATCTCAACGCGCTTCTTCTCTCGCTCGGGTATCTCGATAATCTTATTGAAGTCGGTCTCTGTGTAACGCTTTCCGGCTTCGATTTCACCCTCGATTAGCTTATCGTCAGATGTGTAAACATATTCATCAAGCGTTGTCGAGATCTGCTTGAGCTTGAACGGAGTGAGAAACCCATCGTTGATTCCAGTCTTAAGGGAATAGATGTATACAGGATCGCCAAAGTATCGGTAGGTGTCAGCGTTCTCCCGACGCTTGGGCGTGGCGGTAAGGCCAAGTTGAACGGCAGGCGCAAAATAATCCATGATGTCGCGCCAGTTGCTTTCATCATTTGCGCCTCCGCGATGACATTCATCAATGACAATGAAGTCAAAAAAGTCCGGCGGATATTCACCGAAATAAGGTGAGGGTTGGCCGTGCTTCGGCACCCCGCTCATGAAAGTTTGAAAGATCGTAAAGAAGATGCTGCCATTCTTTGGAACCTTGCCTTTTTTCCTAATATCATCGGGCGCGATGCGAACGAGCGCATCTTCGGGAAAGGAAGAGAACGCATTGTAAGCTTGATCGGCGAGTATGTTTCGATCGGCGAGGAAGAGAATTCGCGGTCGGCGAGCCGGCACGCGACTAAGGTTCCAGCGGCTATGGAATAACTTCCATGCGATTTGAAAAGCGATGAATGTCTTGCCGGTGCCCGTCGCGAGGGTTAGCAAAATGCGGTCTCGATCATGTGCTATCGCTTCCAGGACTTTGTCAACTGCGATGTCTTGATAATAACGACTCGGATGTGACCCACCTTTATCTTCAAAGGGGATCAAGGCAAATCGATCCCGCCAGATGTTAACTTCCGCAAATGTTTTATTCCAGAGTTCTAAAGGACTTGGGTAGCGAACAACATCTCCCTCCAACCCGGTAGACATGTCCACGCCGTAGATCTTTTGGCCGTTAGTTGAGTAGGCAAAACGAGCGCCCAGTTTGGTAGAGTACGCTTTCGCCTGAGCGAGACCTTCGGTGTAATGCTTATCCCAGGCTTTGGCTTCAATCACCGCGAGTTTGTGATTGCGATACATCAGAACGTAGTCGGCGATTTCTGGTTTCGCGCGACGACCGAATCCTTCCAGACGGCCCGGACAAATATGCTCGCGCCTGACTCTGCTGCCATCGACGACACCCCAGCCCGCCTCTTTCAAAGCTGGGTCGATGTGTTCTGCTCTGGTCTCGGCTTCGTTCAGCATTGAGTTCGGCGGCTTTGCCGCGTTCCGTGCGGTAAGCCTCCGGCTTACCGTAAATGAGTTATCTGACCGAGGCTGCGCCTCCGTCTTTTGCTTTAAACCTAACGACTGTCGCGGAGGCACAGCCTCGTGGAAAGAACGCTTTCCGGTAAGCCATAGGCTTACCGCACGGAGTGCGGCAGAGCCGCGCATGTTTAGCGATGACCTTTGTACAAAGCGGACACCCATTCGGACCAACCCCAGTTGGGGTTGGGGGACTAATCCTGACGAGTTACCCAGGGTACCGCGCGACGCGCAACCCTGGGCTGTATTACTCAATCCCGTTGGGATTGAAAGACGTGCGGCCATCAAAGTACTCCGCTGAAGGCTTGGTGCAGTAGCGACTTCTTCAACGCCTCCAGCGCAACTAGCTTCCTCTGGTAGATGGATTCAAGACGTTGGGTTTCTTCTGACAGGGAATCGAGTTTGGTGACAATCTGCTCCTGCTCGGTAAGAGCCTTTGGAAACGAAATCTCAATCGTCTTAAGAAGACTCGCCTTTATGCCTTGCACCGTTGCGCCCGTTCCTTTGGTGCGGATGCGTTGCTGCACCGGTTGCGACAGCAAGAGGTATTTCAGGAACGTGCTGTCGAGCTTCGTCGCGTTAGCCTGCATGATGATAATGCGCTGGGCGAAGGCTACTTTATTCTCCGTGTCTAGCTGAGCCACATTGGCGAGCGGTGCCTCAGTCGTGAACAGGACTGTCGCCCTTCTTCGGAATGCCGCGAGTCATCCAGCCTTTGTAACTTGCGGCAGCGATGAACTCCATTGGCGTCCCTTGGAGGTAGCCCATTTTCACATTCTTGGCCGTTATCAATCGGATGCCGCTCGGAGTTTTTACCGGCGTCTTGCCGCGATAATCGATGAACCGGATTTCCGCACCGATGGTTGAATCCACCCACTCCTTGCCACGCTGGGTGAAGACGGATTGGAGATGGCTTTCGAACAGTTTGATCTTGGCTTCGTATAGATGCGAGAGCTCGTGCGGATTGTTAACATTTAAGATTTCAGAAGGGGGAATCGGGATCTGAATTACCAGGATCGGGTTGAGATGATTCGGACCAATCCAGGTTAAATTCATCGTCGACAATCTCGCCACGGGCGATGCGTTGCCGGCGTTCCTCCCATTCGCGATTAAACTCCCTGTCAAATTCCTCGCGCTGGCGGTTCTCAGCTTCCCATTCCTCAAGCGTAAGACAGGAGGAAAAGGCAAATCCGTCGTCCATGTGGGAACCGTCGAGGTGCCAGAAGGCAGGACCCAACCCCATCTCCGCGTCCGCTGCCAGCATACGGCAACATTCGCAGTCTTCATCGATGATCATCTCCGCAGCGCTCATCGCCTGCGGCAAACGTCTGCGTTCATTGTCGATGATGATAGCGGGAACTTTCCCTTCGTAGTCGCCCTGGGGCTGGTCGAGCCAATCGGACTTTAGTTCCTCGAGTCGAGCGATGAGAGTTTCAAGGGCAGGAGGCATGGACACTTCACCTTGGCCAAAGCGCCGCCCGGCCGGCGCACTCCAAAGTTCCGTCGCGGACCAAAGCAGGTGACGGACCAGGTCGTAGTAAACAACCCATTCGTGCGTGCCGAAGCCCGCAAAGCGATATGCGAATGAATTGGGCGCCAGGCATGGTGGGCCTTCACCCTGAATAGTCCATTGCCAGCAGCGAGTATCGAGATCACGGTCGATGAACTCTCGCTTTTCAACCAAGACCTCTCGTGGCAATCGTCCACGCAGATCGTCACGCGGCCTCATCAACCAGTTCGCGTGAATGCTGCTGATTTCCTGCGCCAGCGCCTGCTGCGTGGCGTCGTCACCTTTCGTCAGCTCTTTCCCAAGCTGGTCCACCCCAGACTTAGCAATGAACTCAAGTAACGCGGGTCCATACAGCACGGCACGCGCGTCGATCGCCAAACTCTTCTGGCGCTGTTGACGACGACGGTCGCACGACCAGCGGTACGCGTCGACTGAGTTAACAAACAGCCAGTCAGGCGGGAGACGATACGGAACCGAAATGTCGGTTGACTTGGTGCCGTCGTGGTAACGCACCTCGCCTTCCAGTTGTGGCTGCGAATAAGTAGATTCGGTGGCCACAATTCGAGCCGCGAGATCGATGATTACGAGACCAGCATCCCACGGCTCCGAATCGATTTCACAGCCACTACGAAACGACGCGAACGGACTCCATTCTGCTTGCGGCCTGATGTACCGGCCTAAAGCTGCTTCCAGTTCCGCTATGGTTTCTGGTTCAGCCGAAAGCGCGGCTACTGATGAATCCGCCACCGAACCATGAATCATGCCGATGAGAATACTTTGAGCATCGATGAGATTGAGTTTGACTTCGCTCATTTGAGGTTGCCTCCGTTTCGGTTAGGGCCAAGCGGGCAGGGTGCGAATGGTCTTCGTTTCGACCGGGCGTGACTACGGGTCTGCTTTGATTTAATCCGCCGAGGCCAAAGCGGCGCCGGGGCCGCCGCACTTCAGGGTGTTGAGTGTGACGTTGCAGTATGTCGAAAAGGATTTAGGATCTGCAATGCATGCGCGAAGCAAGGCACGATCGCGTTCTAGCAAGAACTTTGGCTAGATTGAGCAGACGGCAGACGGGAGACAGCAGACGGCAGGCAGCAGACAGCATACGGCAGGCAGCAGACAGCGGGCAGCAGGCAGCAGACGGCAGGCAGCAGATAGCGGGCAGCAGGCAGCAGACAGCAGGAGTAGCAGGAGGAGCGGCGACTCAGTCGGCAATGATGTTTTCCCTGCCGAAGTTTTTCCGTTGACATGAGTGGCCGCTCGGGCATAGAGTGCTCAGCGCTCACAACTTCTCAAATAAGTACCCTGGGAAAATTCTTACCTTGGAGGTGCCAGTCCTATGGCAACATCTAAAGCTAAAACAATTAAGCTCACGGACCTCGCGAAAGTCATCGAAACCGCCGTCCAAGCCAGTGCCGGAAGAAAAATTCCCTTGGTTGTTACCGCTGCTCCTGCCGCCTGCTCCTGCCGTCTGCTCCTGCTCCCCGCGCCTATCACTCATCACTCATCACTTTGGTCTGTGTGATCTGCGTAATCTGCGGATTCGCTTCGTCCCGCGTCTCGACAGCTCAGCGTAAACCCAGCCCCGAAGCGCTGAAGAAGTACGCTGGCCGATATCAACTTGAAGTTGGGCTGATTCCGATCTCCACTCTGGACGTAAGCCTGGAGAACGATACGCTCTGGATCAAGCCTTCGCTCCAAAAGAAACGCAAACTGATTCACAAATCGAAGACGGCATTTGTCGACGAGATCGACGGCAAACGGTATACGTTTGCCAGGAATGAAGACGGGGAGATTGTCAGTGTCACGTTCGAATACGAAGGCGGCGACTATACCGCACAAAAGGTCGTGCTGCCGCCACCGAGTTTGAAAGGGAATACAGTCTTCAGGTTGAAAGGATACGGGGAAGCAACGATCGTGATCCTGACGGGTTCTTTCAACAACTGGAACCAATCGCAGTTTGTCTTTGGGAAGGAGGGTGACGAGTGGATTTGCCGGATTGATTTGGATCCTGGCAGTTACACCTACAAGTTTATCGTTGACGGAAACTGGCTACTCGACCCAGCTAATGCGAACACTGAAGAAGATGCGGCGGGAAATGTGAATTCAGTGTTGGTGAAGTAAAACAAGACATCCGCAGATTACACAGATTCAGGGATTTAGGGGAATAGCGCACGTGCATCGTCGAGGGCGTGATCGACGAGAAGATCGACGCCGGAATTAGCAAAACGCCGGGCGGCGGCGGTGGCTCGACCGTCGGCTTGATGATCTTGAGACCATTGGGCGTGTTTGATTAGGAGTGCGAGTTCCATTGTGCGGCCGAGGGTCAGCGCAAAGCGGCGAGCGCTGGATTCTATTACTGTTTGATCCTGTGTCTGTGCGAGCCAACTCTCAGCATGGTGCAGCGCTGAGCGAGCGATCCCTGCGGGTCCGGTGAGACGGGGATCACGGGCTTCACCCAGACACTTGGAAGCTGCCGACTTGAACTCCTGGAAAGACGCTGAAGATGCGGGTGAGCCGCCAGCGCTCCCAGTATCAAGTCGGCTCTGGCTCTTGGACGTTGTATCAGTGCGGTCATGAGCGGGGCACCCCCGCTGGGGACGAAGCCCACCTTCCTGACCCTGAGACATTCCCACTTGAGTTACTGCCACACCTAAAGCGCGGAGGGTGTCGAGTGAGAGCACGTTGGTGGTTCCTTCCCATATGGGCAAGACCTGGCTGTCGCGCAAAAGTTGCGGCAGGCCCGTGTCTTCGACGTAACCCGCCCCACCGAAAGTTTCGACCACGTCGCTCAGAACCAACACCGCCTGTTTTCCCGTAGTCAGTTTCATCACCGGCGTGAGCAGGCGTAGCAAGAGAGATTCGTTTTCAAGAATCGTAACCGTCGCATTTGTCGCAGCAGTCTCAGCGCGACCCGTCAACTCAGCAACATAAAAGGCGAGGTGAAAAGCGGCTTCAGCTTCGGCTTGTAAACCGGCGAGCGTATCCATGTGCAGAGGTTTTTCGGAGAGTGGCGCACCGAAGGCTGCGCGGCGGCGAGCGTAATCAAACGCGAGGGCAAGCCCGCGTCGCATTAGAGCGACTGCGCTGATGCCGTTCCACAGTCGTGTGATATTGAGCAGTGGCGCAATGTTGCGTACACCATCGGATGGTCCTTTGACGAGTTGCGCTGGTGTCCCAACCAATGTTAATTCCGCTGTCGGAACTTTGCGTGTGCCCAGCTTGTCTTTGAGGCGATTGATCTGAATGTTGCGCAGCCGACCAGACTCATCCCTCAACTCAAGATAGAAAAGCGCGAGTCCACGCCCACCGGGAGGATTGCCCTCAGGCCGGGCCAGGGTCAAAGCTATCTGCGAAGTGATGGCGGAGGCGAACCACTTGTTGCCGTAGAGAAGCCAGGGTTCAAGTGATGAGTTCTCAGTATCCCCCTTACCCTTTTCCCCTGTTTCCCTATTATTATCTCGCTTTGCCACTGTCTGCGATAAGCCAACGTCGGAGCCGCCGGTGAGTTCAGTCATCCACTGGCCAGAGGTCCAAAAGTCTTCCGGGTTGCGACTAATCAGATGCGGGAGGGCGCGATCAATGAGCGTCTGGTTTCCCGAACTGAGGAGTGTGCGTGCTGCTCCATCGGTCATGGCGAGCGGGCAGCTATAGATGTCAGTTGATGGGGTGAAGAGATAGGCGAGAGCACACTGATGCACCCGCGACAAACTGCCATGCCTCTGCTCGTAGGCAGTGGCTACCAGCCCGTAGTCAACGGCGATGCGCTCAGCCTCACGCCACAAAGGCGTTACTTCAACCGTGTCGATGCGGTTTCCCCAGGCGTCCCATTGAGTCAGCTTAGGCTCATTGAGCCGGTCGGCGAGCTGCATATGGTAGAGATCGCCGCCCGCCAGCCGCCCCAACTCCCGGAGCGAAGGTTCTATCTCGCGAAGCATTGTTTCGGGAAGAACGCGCGCTAAGTATGAACGGAGGACCCGGTCATCGTCGTATTGGTTGCCGAGAGTTGGCGGTGTTTGCTGGAATGACATTCTCTTGAATGGTAAATGGTAAATGGTGAATCGTGAATAGAGAATCCGCAGATTTCACAGATTATGCGAAAGCAGCCTCGCCGTGTGCAGGCGGCGGGCCACCCGGGCCTTGAGTTGGAACATCATAAAGACCTTAAGAGATGACCAACCACATGACCAAACTGAGTCTCTTTGCTCCGGTAATACCTCTCGTGCTGCTGCTGAGTTTATCCTGCCAATGGAGCGGGTCGGCGAGCTCTGATGCAAAGCTTAAGGCGCAGTCAAATCCAAGCGTTCCAGGCGATATCGACGGCGACGTTCACGATAGCGCGCGGTCAACTCCTGGGGCGACTTCGTTCGGATTCACCGAGGCGGACTTCACTCGTCACGTTAATGAGTTACAGGCACGAATCATAAAGAAACTGTCGTTGCCTGGGCCACACGGGTTTTCAATAGTTGTTCAAAGGCCTTTTGTGGTAGTTGGTGATGAACCCCGGAAGGTTGTGGAGCAACGCGCTGAAGATACAGTGAAGTGGGCGGTGGACCGTTTGAAGCAGGACTTCTTCACCAAAGATCCGAACGAGATCCTCGACATCTGGCTTTTCAAGGATGAAGCGTCTTATGAAAAGCATACTCGACTTCTCTTTGGCGATTCGCCAACCACGCCCTACGGTTACTACTCATCCAGGCACAAGGCGCTCGTGATGAACATCGCGACCGGCGGCGGCACCCTGGTCCATGAGATTGTTCATCCGTTTATGGAAGCCAACTTTTCAGCCTGCCCACCATGGCTCAACGAAGGTTTGGGATCGCTCTACGAACAATGTGGCGACGTGGACGGGCACATCCACGGATTTACTAACTGGCGATTGCCCGGGCTGCAGCGCGCGATTGGGAAAAAGAGTGTGCCGTCATTTAAAACTCTGACGGAAATGGACGTGACCGCTTTCTACACCGACGACAAAGGAACAAACTACGCGCAGTCGCGTTACCTTTGTTACTACCTGCAGGAGAAGGGCTTGCTCCGGAAATTTTACCAGGAGTTTCTTGCGGGGCAGAAGAATGACCCAAGCGGGTACAAGACCTTACAGAAAGTGCTCGCTGAGACTGACATGGATGTGTTCAAAATTAAGTGGGAGAAGTATGTGATGGGGTTGAGTCGGTAACTCTAAAGTCATGAGTGATGAGTGATGAGCAGGCGAGGACAGAGGAACGGTGGAAGGCATTACCGCAAACGACGCGTTGGCGGCGAACGCGAGGATTTGTTAGCAGTGACGGTTCCTGGTTTCTAAATATCTGGCGCTACGGATGGCTCTGAGAAAGAAAGCTGGCTTCATTTTCAAGTTCATCATCGGGCCGGCATTGTTGCTGCTCGGGTTGGTCGCGGTAAGGATTTATACCTACGGGAACAATGTTGTCGATGTGAATGGCGATGCGGCGATCGTCCTTGGCGCGGCGGTTTGGGGCGATGAGGTGTCACCTGTTTTTAGAGAAAGAATAAATCATGCAATTGATCTTTATCGGAGCGGCAAAGTAAGAAAGATTATTTTTACCGGAGGCCAGGGCAACAGGGATGAGTTAACGGAAGCTGCCGAGGCTCGTCAGTTTGCTATTAAAAACGGCATTCCGGAAAAAGATATCTTGATCGAGGAAAAGTCGCACACGACTTATGAAAACGTTGTCAACGCCAAACGAGTGGCAGATGCCAACGGTTTGAAGAAAGTTCTGATTGTCAGCGATCCGATGCATATGAAGCGGGCTGTGGCAATGGCCAAGGATATCGGCCTGGACGCGTATCCTTCACCCACGCCGACGACCAGGTACCAGGGTTGGAGAAGTCAGTTGGAGTCCCTGGCCCATGAGACTTACTACTACATCGGTTATTTGGCGCGGAAAGTTATTACTTGAATTGCCGTGACGCATTGGTGCTGGAGTACTGAGTTTCAAGCCAGTGGTCCAGTCAGCACCCGGATTGCTATTCCTTTGGCACCGCGGATAGGTGGCCGGCGACCATTTGCCAGCGATCGCCACGTTTGGCGAAGACGAGCGTAAATCTTACTTCCCGTTTCTCCCCGCCCATCTGAACACCGCGAGCAGTGACCACGGCGGTGTCGCCGAAGACGCGGGCCTTCAGGTCGGAGGCGCTGATTGACAGACCTCCGGATTGAGCTCCCTCCATCGGCAGAACATCCTCCTTGGAAACTGTATTACCCATCGGCGATGTCCCTTGGAAATCATCGGCAATAATCCGTTGCAGCGTCGCGCGGTCGTGACGTTCCTCGGCTGCGAGCCAGTCGCGCGTCAGTTGCAAAACGCTTTGTTCAATGCCCGCGGTTTGGTCTGCTGTTTTGGATGCGGTTTGGGCGTATGCTGGTGAGACTACGGCAGTCAGTAGTCCAATGATGAGAAACAATTTTCGCATATGTAGCTCCTCTGAGATTTCTGTTTACTAGACACCGAACGCAGAAGAAAGTTCCACGAGATCAGGGAAGACTCGAAATAAGTGATGTTGCTTCGGAGGCAAGTCCGCCGAAGTGCGAGCCGGAACGCGAGCTGAGATCGCCGGAGCGTGTGCCATCTGCGGCTGTCTCTGCACTATCTCAGGGTAAGCCCGGATTCCTGAAGCTATGAAAGACCGAAGTCGCAACATTTCCTGAGGTTTTAAACTCGCTCGGATCCCCATAGTTGACTCGATCCTGGCAACCGCCTCTATGGCGTTAGATCGAGAGCCTCCACTATTCGTGTGAAGGGTATGTTTGCGGTCTCGTTAACTTCGCGAACGTGGTCAGCATTCCCTGCTTCAAACAAGCACATACAGTGGGCCTCGCCCGGCACAAACGTGGTCCTGATGTAACGAACCGGCTTGCCCTCAGCTGTAAACTTGTTGCTGGTTTCGATAGCGGCCTTCTGAGCCGCGGCCAACTGCTCCATCTCTATCCCTGGCAGTTCCCGGTCAACCATGTAAACCGACATATTGAACCTCCTTCGGGTTTGGTGAAACGCGTGAATCGTAGATCGTAAAGGTGTTGACAGTAAATAGCAACGGCAGGGCGGCAGGCGGCAGGTGGCAGACGGCAGGCGGCAGGCGGCAGGACGCAGGACGCAGGACGCAGGAGAAGCAGGGGGCACAAACAGAAAGCAGGCGGCAGACGGCAGGCGGCAGACGGCAGGACGCAGGACAGAAGCAGGGGGCACAAACAGAAAGCAGAAGGCAAACACTCATGGCCACTCATCACTACCGTATTTGCGGTCTGCCGTCTCCTGTCTACTCGTCTGCTCTCTGGCACGAAGACAATTGTCGATGCGGGCTCCCTCGGGGTAAGCTAAATCGAAAATTGTAAACTTTGCCAAGGAGCCATTAGCAATGTCGCAAGCAATGTCTAAATCATACGAGACGCTTTTGTTTGAAAGGCGTGATCGTGTGGGTATCATTACTATCAATCGTCCCGACAAGAGAAATGCGCTGAACATCAAGACGCGTGAAGAGGGCGCGGCGTTGCTGGACGAGCTCCGCAGCGACACGTCTATTGGTGTTGTGGTGATCACCGGCGCGGGTGAGAAAGCATTTATCGCGGGAGCAGACATTGCCGAGTTTGCGGGGCGAACAGCAATGATGCAACGCGACGTGATGACCGCGCGTTCGCTGTTCACCGCTATCGACACTTTTCCCAAGCCCATCATCGCAATGATCAATGGCTACTGCCTGGGCGGAGGTTGTGAACTGGCGCTGGCTTGCGACATACGCATCGCCAGCGAGACGGCATCCTTCGGACAACCTGAGATCAACCTTGGCATCATTCCGGGAGGCGGCGGCACACAGCGTCTCACGCGTCTGGTTGGCGAAGGTAAAGCGATGGAGATGATTCTAACGGGCGAAATCATTGACGCGAAGACGGCCTACTCCATTGGCCTGGTGAATCACGTGGTTCCCGCCGCAGAGCTCCTGACGAAAACGATGGAGATTGCGAATCGAATTGCGGAGAAGAGTCCTATTGCTCTGAGCCTGGCCAAGGAAGCAGTGAAACTCGCGTCTCGTTCGACACTCGATGAAGGGCTGCGTCGCGAAGTCGATCTGTTTGCGCTCTGCTTCTCTACGGAAGATAAGAACGAAGGTGTCAGCGCGTTTCTTGAGAAACGGAAGCCGGAGTTCAAGGGACGATAGAGGATCCGATGGTCGGGGGCCAAACAGCCCGACCAGCAACGGCCGACCGGCAACCGGCGAGCGCCGCGAGTGAAGTCCGGCAATGAACGACGGATGATCGTCGCCGGTCTGCGCTCATGTGCGGCGCTCGTAACTTCAGATTTCACGCCTCGCTTCCTTTTGCTGCACGGAAGGTGTATAAGACGCATCCTCGCGTCCTATTTCACCAATCTCTGGGATTTCCCAGGATGCTCGGGTTGGTAACCACAAGAGACCAACCTCACAGAATTCACACCCGATCACAACATCCGAAAGGAGCTCAAATGCAAAGTTACCTTAACAAAGAATTCCTCATTGTGGACCCTGATGCGAGAATCCGGAAAGACGACGACCTTCTCGCCTTCGTGGTGGAGAATGGCAAGCCGAAAAGGATTCCCAAGAATACTGAAATAAACGTCACCGATGCCCGGCTCCTAAATGACCAGGTCTTCGTTAACGCCGGTGGCTGGGGCTGGACAGCCGGCAACAATCTGAAGAACAAGTTCCTCAATGAAACTTTGGCTACTTTTGAGCCAGCGGATGATGACCCAAAAGGTGCCAACGCGGCATGGGACAATGGACAATTCCTCAAACAGGTCACTCTTATTCAGATAGTCGGTGCGGGCGGAGCTTTAAAGTTCATTTCAAATGACATAGCCGAATTCTACCTCGCGCTGGTCAACGCCGCGGAAGGCGATGGAGTGCTTTTGCCGCTGAAGAGCGGATTCAGAACTTACGCAAAACAGGAGCACCTCTATAACGGTTGGATCCGTAGACTCCCGGGATTTAACACTGCGGCGGAACCAGGATTTTCTAACCACGAAGATGGCTTTGCCTACGACTTTACGATCTCCTCTTATGAGGCCAACCCTCTCTACGATTGGCTCAAAGCCCACGGCCCTGCTCACGGATTTGTGCGAACGGTAAACAAAGAACCGTGGCATTGGGAGTACAGGCCAGAGGTGGGCAGGACTGGAGCCTACAAGACGGCCAGGGTTTTGAAGTGAATAGAGGTAGTTTCCCGGTTTCACTTTCAATTGATTCGAACTAGCGCCTTATCAAACGAAAGTTGGGACGAAACATGAGCTACTGCTCCCTTCGAAGCACGACCAAACATGAGGCTCGCTTGACCGTCTCTTCCGCGCTGGGCTACTCTTGCCTTCCCGGTAACTAGATCTATTCAGGGGCCGTAGCTCAGCTGGGAGAGCGCATGACTGGCAGTCATGAGGTCAGGGGTTCGATCCCCCTCGGCTCCACCAATTCCTACCATCATTCTTGAGAGATAGCCTCGTTTGGAATTGAAAGTTGTCCAAAACTTTCAGCCCAAGCGCCGCAACTGAACGGTTAACTGCGCCCCGACAAACCGAAGGTGACAGAACGCTCCCACCATTCTCCATAGAAGCTCGGAGTTGTTTATCGCCTGGTGAAGGCAGATAGTTGGGAAACCTTATAGTCAATCCTGGTGTTGGCCCATTCTCGAGTCTGGGCGCCCGACGCAAGGCGGCCTGGGGTGGGATAGTCCGCTTTCCGTGTGGTAGATGTCTTACCTGCTCGATTCCATGACACCTAGAGGGCTCAGCCTTAATACAACCGCGGCTTACCTTCTCTGAGGGCATCAAGCTTGGGTACGAATTCCTCCAGGATTGTAATTCTTTTGGGTAGATCAAGACTGAAGCAGCCACTGGCTCCCCCACCGGCCAGGGGGATGAGGAACCGAGCGCCCAACACAGGCATATACACCGCCCCGTTCAGAACAACAAAAGGGCCTTCCTGTTTCCTTGACTCGGCTGATGGGCGAATTCTTAGGCTGTTCGTCTGAGATTGGCCAGAGGTAACTTGCGAGGCCAATAGGTCAAGCGATGCACCCGTCGATTTTATATCCGAGGCGGGAACGCCCGTCGGCGCAGGTGTCTTTGGCCCTAAGGTCTGCTTATCTCTTTGTTGTGCCAAAATCATGATGCAGGTGAATAAGGTCAGGATTAGCGTTGCAATCAGTCGTCTCATGTGCACCTCCAAAGATACCTGGTAGGTAGATGTTACACGGAAAATAGAGACATTTGTTCCACAACGCCTGAAGTTTTCCCTAATCATGCGTTAGCAAGGTCGGTGATGGCTTGGCCGTGCAATTCGCCCCACCCTGGGTTTGATCCGTTAGCCACGCCGGATCTGGTGCATAGACTCGTCACGCTCTAGCTTACGACGCGTAATCCCTCTCAAAATGCCCGACCCGAACATCTCTTTTTGACCGATCGGTGATTCGGGTGACCCTTCGCCTGAAGACCGATACACCAAAGTCCCAAGGTTTTTCAGAGAATTTCG
Organism: Pyrinomonadaceae bacterium; assembly: GCA_051004635.1. Lineage (GTDB taxonomy): Bacteria > Acidobacteriota > Blastocatellia > Pyrinomonadales > Pyrinomonadaceae > PSRF01. Next base: position 16,191 of record JBPCKD010000029.1, on the reverse strand, counting down.
TGTGAAAGCCTCTGGCCTTGAAACTGCAATGGGGGCGCCGGGATCCCCGTCTGTAAGTGCTATTCCCAAACATTCGCTCGACAGTCTCAATAAAAAATTTCAAGGTTCTGATGGAAAGATACCGTTTTCCCAGCAGGCTTATGCAGTTGGTCAGCGCTCTAGGCGCGTTCGCAGTTATCTTTTCCCTCTCCCGATCTCCGATCGCGCAACTCGGGGCCCCCTTTTTGCTCCTCGCGCTTCTGGCATTCCTTACAAGTTCGCGATACTCGGTCCCGCTGCCTCGTGGCCGTGGGCAAATCTCCATTCTTGGCAGTTTCGTTTTGCTGGCAATCCTGGTTTTCGGTGGTGACACAGCCATTTTGTTCGCCGCTGCCACCGCCCTGTGCGTGGCTTTGAGTCAGGGTAAGGAGCGGATCATTGTCCTCTTCGAATCCTCGATCTCCGCTCTTTCTGCTTTTCTCATAGTCTGGGCAATGCGTCTGAACTTCGGGATGAGCGCCGAGCCCGGTCACGACATCTCTCTGGATTACTTCAAAGCCCTGGCTCTTGCCGTATTAATCCAAGCCGCCGTGAGTACCGTGCAAAGCATACTCAATGAGGCGTATCTGATTAAGGAGCCCATCTGGCATAAGTGGGGTGCCATTTACTCCTGGACATTCCTTACTTACCTGGCGGGAGCGATTGCGGTATGTATGAGCGCATGGTTCATTGTGGCTGCCGGCAATACGGCATTCATGGTGATAGTCATTGTCACTGCCATCGCTCTACTCACCTACCTGAGTTATCGGAAGAACACGGAAACCCACGGCCCGCAGACCGATCATCACGGAGCAATCAGCAGAGACAATTCCGAACGCTTTCGCAGCGCGTTTGATAATGCCGCTATCGGTATGGCACTAGTGACGCCCGAGGGACGCTGGCTTCAGGTTAACGCCTCCTTATGCAAGCTACTCGGATATTCAGAGCAGGAATTGATGACGATTGACTACCTGAATGTCCTCCACCCAAGTGATCTGAGTCCGGCACTGGCCAACTTCAAAGACTTGCTGAGGGGTAAGATTCGCTCCTGTCAGATGGAGAAGCGGTATCTTCACAAATCCGGCTTGGAGGTTTGGGCACTCTGGAGCGCCTCGCTGGCTCATGACGCTCATACGATGACCCCGAACCTGATCTTCCAGATTCAGGACATCACCAATCGCAAACAGGCCGAAGAGAGGCTGCACTACGACGCCTTCCATGATGGGTTAACCGGACTGCCGAACCGTGCGCTCTTCATCGATCACGTGAAGCTCGCGATTGCGCGGTTGCAGCGGCGTGAAGATCAAATCTTTGCCGTAGTCTACCTCGATCTCGACCGCTTCAAAGTGGTGAACGACTCGTTAGGTCACATGGGAGGCGACCAACTCCTGATCGACATTGCCCGCCGTCTGGAATCTTGTCTGCGTCCCGGAGACACGATTGCGCGGATCGGGGGCGACGAGTTTACGGTACTACTCGAGGATATTGGCGACGGCAGCACCGTTACTCAGATCGCGGAGCGGGTTCAAACAGAACTTTCAGCACCGTTCAGCCTGAGCGGCCGCGAAGTGTTCACAACGGTCAGCATGGGCATCGCGCTAAGCTCGAAAGAGTATGAGCGCCCTGAAGACATCCTTCGCGATGCAGATACCGCTATGTACCGCGCGAAGGGCATGGGCAAGGCCCGCCACGAAATTTTCGATACGCGAATGCATTCTCAGGCACTTAAGCTCCTTCAATTGGAAACCGATTTACGGCGCGCGCTCGAACGGAAAGAGTTTGTGCTCGTCTATCAACCCATCATGTCTTTGGGAACGGGAGTACTGTGTGGCTTCGAAGCCTTAATTCGCTGGCCCCATCCGGAGCGCGGGTTAATCTCTCCGATCGACTTCATTCCTCTCGCTGAAGAGACTGGCATGATCGTGCAGATTGGTGAGTGGGTTTTGAGGGAGGCGTGCGTACAGATGCAGCGCTGGCATGTGATCTTCCCAACTGACCCCCCGGCCTTTATGTGCGTGAATCTCTCGGTCAAACAATTTTCTCAGCCGAACCTGATTGAGAAAGTTGCTGATATCCTAAAGGAGACCAACCTGGCCTCGACCAGCCTGAAATTAGAAATCACTGAGAGCGCCGTAATTGAGAACGTTGAGACCGCCATCAGGATGCTCAATCAACTCAGGGAACTTGGTGTGCAGCTCGCGATGGACGACTTCGGCACCGGCTACTCATCGCTCTCGAATCTACACCGCTTCCCCATTAACACCCTTAAGATCGACCGGTCGTTCATTACCCAAATGGTCGAAAACAACGAGAACGCGGAGATAGTGCGAACTATCTCAGGCCTAGCGCAAAACCTCGGGATGGACGTGGTTGCGGAAGGGGTTGAGACAAGAGAACAGCTGCAGATATTAAAGTCACTAGGCTGCAAGTATGGCCAGGGCTACTTCTTCTCCAAACCGCTTGACACTCAAAGTGCAGAAGCGTTCATCTGCGAAACCTATTCGCCCACTGTCGAGCTGCTCGAGGACATGACAACCGCTGTCCAGGCGAGGTGACTGCGCCTTTAATCCCCTCGACTCCACCAATTCAAGAAGGGCATCACCTATTCAGACTGGGGATGCCCTTCTTTTTGCGGGTGATCGTAGTTAAGTATTCAGGGTGTGCCTGTGCCATCGATAAAGGGTCGCATCTCGCCGATAAACTGGTCGCTGTTCGCAATGCTGCTCAGCACAATCTTTATCGATTCTGACGGAAAACCGGATTCCAAAGTGAAGGTGTAGCCGGTAAAGATATCGCCCGCCTCGTCCGCGCCCCAAAAAAGAAATGCACGGTCGCTTAGTCTGAGTAACAGCTTCATGAGCGCGGCGCTGTTTTTTGCCTTATCAACGTTGATATAGGCATTTTTGTAGTGCGGATAAATGCGGAAGCCAATTGTCTCGTTTGGTGTGACGCTGATAACGATTTCAAAACTTTCCGCGTTAACGAGTCCCGTCTTCAAGGACCCTAGATAGTTGAAAGGTTGTTTTTGGCTCCGGCTGAAAGCCACCTTGATGTCCGGACCCGATTTGTCGAGTAGCTGGGCTAACATTTCTCTGGTTCGGATGCGCCTGGCTTCTTTGTCCTGCTGGCCATTAACAACAACGCTACCTAAGGCCGTTGTTAGAATGAATAAGACGATTAGACCAATTCGTTTCATGGGGTGGCAGTCCTCCGCTGGTGGTTTCAACAATTCGATAAGACGCTTCTAAGTGAACTCCCTGGTGAAGTCAATGGTTGTTATTTGGCTAACTCAAGCTGCCGGTGTATAGCCAGAGATAGTCCCATAATCATGTATAGGACCATTACAACTTCCGAATCGCCCCAGTTGTAATGGGCCAGTCCCGACGTAAAGAACCCGGCCAATCCGCCCAGGGCGCCCAACAGAATTCCCCGCTCGATCCACTGCAGCTTGGCTTTACTACGCAGGAGCCGCGCGAGCGTTCGGGCGTAAACGAACAGAAATGCCAGCCATAGAATCAAAGCCGGAAGACCCCGTTCGAGTGCAATCTGCAGTGGATTAGAGTGCATGTGGCCCCACGGCAAACGGCCGCCATCAAATAGTCCCCACTGGCGCCAGCGTCTTTTGATTGAATCCATGCCGATGCCGACCAATAGGTGTCGTGGATTGCTTACCAGCAAATGCACTCCTTCACGCCAAACGGTTTCGCGCCAGGTGGTGGATTGGTCCTTCTGATCGAGAAAGCCAACGTTACGTTTTTGCTGAAGGACAAATAGACCCGCAAGTATGAGAGGTATCGCCAGCAGACCGATGATGATCACAGTGCGGCGGTGAACCGCCAGAAGAAGAATCATTGTGCTGGAAACTGCACAGCCGAGCCAGGATGCTCGAGTAACAGTTAACAGCAACGCGAAACAAAACCCGGTTAGAGCGATAAGCAACAGTGCGCCAGCCTGACTGCGTTTAGTGGGCAGGCTGACAAAGAGTCCGAGGGCTAGCGCTATGATCAACTGAAGAACCTCAGCGTAGCTGACGTAGTGACCATAGAAGCCCGATGCCCGCCAATCGCGGCCTCTGGACCACTCTTGTATGCCAAGTTGTTCGAGAGCATTGCCGCCTGGCAGGAGGCCCTCGCGAGGGAGGTCCAGGTTGAATTGCCACTCATGACGATAAACCACAATGGTCGCCGGCTTCGGATCCGCTCGGGAAAGAGAGTTGACTAATTCTTGCGGGTCTCGCAGCTTCAGTCCGTCGAGTGCGAGGAGCGTGTCTCCATCCCGGACACCAACTTTGTAAAGCGGACTCTGCTCCGAGACGCCATGAATCTTTACACCCTGGCCCACTAGCCGTTCACCGGCAGTGTAAACCACACTTATCATGCATGAGACAATAAGCGTGAGCGCGAGCACTCGGACCACCCGAAGCGAGGGCACGTTTTCGGCAAAGAGATAAATGATTGTGAAGAGGCTCGCGGCCCGCAGTTTTCCGATCGATACCATCGGCTCATACGAGAGGAAGGCCGAAAGTCCGCTGAGAATAAAGAAGCCCAAGAGTAAATAATCAACGGGCGTTTTGAAAAGTTTGGGCCGGGGACGGAATGCAAACCGAACGAGCCACAACAACATGCCGATGAGCCAGGATGCCTGAGTTGCGGCAATCGAGATTGGGGCTGAGACGGCAAACAAAAAAAGAAAGACGACAATGGCTCCGTCGAGGACTCTGGCTCCCACACTCGTCGCCGGCTGTTTTTCTGGCACCTTCACCTCTCAGAGTATCGCCCACCAATGCCACAACTCGCCTAAGGCTCGTCCTCAAACAATTGCAAAATTCCAAAATGCGAGGTCGCCAGGCGGGTAGCCCGCACGGCGTGCAAGAGTCATGGATCGCTAACTATACTACCACCCACTGGAGCTGACGCGTTCCGTGACCCTGGTTCGGTCGAAGAGGAGATCCAATGCATAGATACGTTGCCCGCCTAATCTTCCTGGCTGTTTTTCTATCAGCGCTCACTGCTTTCGCCCAAACGCCTTCGCAATTCGTGGAGCAGGTCCAAGCGATTCAGAACAATTTAAAGGTAAAAACAGCCAATGAATACATCGACCGGAATCACTCCGCAATCTTGCGCGAGTGGATTCAGATCACCGAAATAAATGCGCCCTCGGGACACGAACGGGACCGGGCGAAATATTTGGAACGAGTACTACGCAAATCCAAGAGGCTGAATATTCACTACGACTCGGCCGGTAACCTCATCGCGGTGCGTAAAGGAACAGGCGGGGGACGCAGGGTTGTCTTTGACGCTCACCTAGATACTGTGTTTCAGCCAGGCTTGAAGATCAAAGCCGCTGTGCGGGAAGGAAAAGTCTATGCGCCCGGAGTGGGCGACGACACGCGCAACATCGAAGCATTGTTGGCGACGATTCGGGCGCTCGACGCGGCACAGATTAAGACTAAAGGCGATCTGGTGTTTGTTTTCACAGTCGAGGAAGAGACAACCTTTGGTGGAGTCAAGCACTTTGTGAACGAGAACAAAGGCAAGATCGATTATTACATTGCGCTTGACGGCGGTTACGAAGGGTTTACTTATGCAGGCATCGGCATCAACTGGTACCGGCACCACTTCATCGGACCTGGAGGCCACACTCGATCGCGCACGCCACCCTACTCCGCGAGCTTGCCTCTGGCGCGCGCGATTTCCCGTATCTATGAGTTGAAGGTGCCGAGCAACCCATCGTCGAATTTGAATATTGGCATGCTGGGAGGTTCTGACGTGGTCAACGCAAAAGCGTCTGACGCCTGGTTCACCGTTGACCTGCGCTCGACCAGCAACGAAGTAATCGCGGAGTTGGAGAAGAAGATAAGCGTCATTCTGGAGGAGGAAGCAAAGCGCGCGAATATGAGTCTAAAGACAGACATTATCTCTACGTCTCCCGCTGCCGTAATTCCGGGCCACAGGGATTCTGATCTGGTGAAGATGGCGGAAGCCGTGCATCGTGCGATGGGCTTCGATCCGCCGATCACGCCCACCGGATCAAACAATTCGAGTGTAGCCCTGCTTCAAGGTATTCCTTCGATTTCGACCGGAGCAGGACCATGCAATGACTCGCACGCGCTGACCGAAAACTGCGAAATCGAACCGTTCTACAAGGGGATCAAGAAGATCTTGTTGCTGGAGTTGGCGCTGGCACAGCTCTAGTTTAGTTCGAGTCATTTCGTGTACTTTCGTGGATCGTCTTATTCTTCTTGAGAACGGGCCACTGGTCCGTCAAATTTACTTACCTTTCCGTCCGACTGCGAACAAGCTCGTCGAGGAGCGGACATACATCACACCCTCCGACAATGCCGGCGTGGCCATCAGCAACTCTCCCATCGAGTTCGTCGAGAGATGTGAGAACTTCTGGCCCGCAGCGATAACCAGTATTTCCCCGTCTTCATTCGCGAGGTAGATTTTGCCGTCGGCGGCTATCGGCGATGCGCTGAAACCACTTCCGATAAGCGGCAAACGCTGTCGATAAACTTCTTCACCGCTTTGTAGGTTGTAGGCGTCGAAGAGGCCGTTATTGGCGAGCACGTAGAGAATGCCGTTATAGATTAGCGGCGTCGGCATGTAGGACCCACGGCCCGTGCGGCTCCAGACGATTGCCTCACTATTCGTTTTACCCTCAGGCAGAGTGAGATCTCCGCGGGAGTTGGGTCGCACCACAAAAATCGGCCGCTCGGGCCCGCGGCCACTGGCAACTACGAAGACGCCGTCGGCGAAGACTGGGGTAGGCGCCGTGATCTTCGAGCTGCGCCCGAGCCGCCACAGCTCTTTTCCAGTGCGAGGATCGTACCCTCGGATGTAGTTGGACGCGTTCGCGACCAGTTCCGCGCCCGCCGATGTCGTCGCGACAGTTGGTGTGCCCCATGATGGAAGCTCATCGCGATCGGTCTTCCAAACCGTCTTCCCGGTCGCAGCATCCAGAGCCAGCAGGAATGAATCGGTTTGAGTGTCACACTGAAGAATTACCAGGCCGTTCCAAATGATGGGCGAACTTGCCGACCCCCATTCGAAGGTTGGAATGTCGTAAGCGCCTACGTCGAGATGGCCCAGGTCAACTTTCCAGAGAAAGCGCCCCTTGACGTCGTAAGCATGGACTCCCTGCGAGCCAAACCACGCCACCACGATGCGGCCATCGGTGGCGGGAGTCGAGTTCGCATAGGTCGATTTGATGTGTCGCTTCTCGATTGGCTCGCCCTCATGCGCGACGCGTTCCCACTGGATCTTCCCGGTGTGTTTGTCAAGGGCATAGATCATCCAGCGGTGGCGTGAGAGATCTTTGGAGGCATCGCCGTCGCCGTACAAACCGGGACGGAAGGTGGCCTTTGGATCACTACTTACGGCGCTGGTTACAAAGATCCGGTTTCCCCAAACGACAGGACTCGAATGCGCCAGCCCGGGAACCCTTGTGCGCCAGAGAATGTTTTCGCCGGTCTTCCCGTTCCAGGAGTCAGGAAGATTCTGCCCCTCCGCTATCCCGGAAGCCTGTGTGCCCCGAAAGGATGGCCAGCTTCCCTTTCCGGTATCGGAACGACGGAGCGAAGACGACCGCGCGCCCGCGGTTAACATGAGGCGCCGCGTCGGGAGTGTTTTCATTTCTCCAGCCGGCGACCAGTTGCTGCGATCGAGAATCATCTGGCGAACTCTGCAGTCGTCTGAGACGAGAGTGAAACTGACGCGCTTACCCTCGATCCCGAGCTGATATTTGCCCGGCCCATCACAACCGCCAGGTCCGCCTGACATCGATAACTCGATCTCATCACCCTGGCTCTTCCAGTTGCCATTCATCGAGGGCCAACCCTTACCTTGGAGCGAAAAGGTGCCGCCAGGATCGAAGCGCGCGATGAAGGCGCCAAACGCCAATGGATAAGATGGGAGTTGAACCACCGCTTCCTGTGCAGTGGCGGCAGCTAATGAGATTGGCCACCAGTTGCTTGCGACACTCGCCAGGAGAGCAATCGTAACTCCGAGTGTTAAGTAAGCTCTTCTTTTCATGTTCCAACTCCCTTCACGCAGTCTCCTCTGACCCCGTCATCGATTCTTTTTACTGTGCAGCTCAATATATTTGCGGGCAAACTCGTTCAAGTGAGGGTTCTCGCGGAGCCCGATCTTCTCGGCCTCCTGCTCTGCCTTTTCCACCGTCCATCCGTCGCGCAACACCCTGCGAATCATCCAGAGTGCTCCCACGCGAATGCCCGCGGCGCAATGAATGAAGGCGGGGCGATTTTCCAGGTCATCGGTGATCTTCAAAAACTCCGTGGCTTGTTCTTCTTTAGGATCACCGAAGACAACGGGGATATTGAAGTAACGCAGCCCCAGTTTTTTCGCTTTTGCTTCCTCTTCAGCGGCGCGGTGTTCGCTCGCTGGCCGCAGATTGATGATGGCTTTGACGCCGTCCGCCTTCAACATTTCCAAATGCTCGAGCCGCGGCTGGGCTCCCGTGCAGAACTCGTTGTTTATACGAACGAAGTTCCTGATCGGCGGCACCTCTTGCTGCCTCGTCACCGATATGTTTATCAGTAACAGAACGGGAATGAATCTCAGTATTCTATTCATGCTCTTAATCTGCTCCTTCCTGGGTAATCAGGAGCCATCGCCACGGATCATGACCAAAACAGTCCGCAGAATAATCTTCACGTCAGAAAGAAGCGACCAATTCTCGATATAGAAAAGATCCAGCTTGACCATCTCTTCGAATGGCAGACGATTTCTTCCAGAGACCTGCCAAAGGCCAGTCAATCCGGGCTTCATGTCGAGACGCTTGCGATGGCGTAGTTCATAGGCTTCCACTTCGTAGGGAATCGGTGGACGTGGACCAACCACACTCATGTCGCCTCTGAGCACATTATACAATTGCGGCACTTCGTCGAGACTCAGCCGCCTCAGTAATCGCCCCACTCGAGTTATGCGCGGATCGTCCCGAAGTTTGTATGCAGGCCGCTCATCATCGCCCACATTTGCTTCAGCGTGGCCGGCAATAAACTTCCGTTGATATTCGCGATGAATTTCGCTGTCGGCATCTACATGCATGGTGCGAAACTTGTAGACCAGAAATATGCGACCGTCCATTCCGACGCGTTCCTGCGCATAAAAGACAGGCCCTTTGGAATCAAACCTTACGAGCAAGGCAATCAGGAGCCAGAAAGGCGAGAGAAGCGCCAGGGTGGAAGAAGCAATTGCGATATCGGAGAATCGCTTAGTGCCGCGAGCAAAATCGGAGAGCGGCTCGCGAAACAGCCTGATCATCGGCAAGGCGCCTATTTGATCGACTTCCGTTTTACTCGGCAAACAATTGAACAGACTCGGAGCTATCCGGAATTCGACTCCTCGCCGCCGGCCGCAACGTATCATCACGTCAAAGAGTGCGTCCCCATTGACCGCCGAATCCGCGATGATTACCTCATTTGCCCGCGACTCGCGAATAGCTTCAGGCAATCCTGCGAGGTCGCTTACGACAGGCACTCCTTCATACGTTGCCACCCCACGCGGCTGCGGCGCTCCCCGGGTTCCCGGAACTCCGGGTCCGAAGGCGCCGCTCTCCACCACGCCTATCACGCGGTAGCCGAGCGATGGACGCTCGCGCATCTCCTTGATGCAAAACGCCGCTTCCGGTCCACGACCAACGACCAGGGTCGGAATCAGATTGATGCCGCGCTGTCTGAAAAAGGTCTGGGCGCTGCGTACCAGAAGTCGCAACGTATAGAAGCTGGTAAGCGCGATCAGGAAGTCGAGCAGGAATACAGCCCGCGCGTAGGAGAACGCGCGGTAGTTAAAACCACCACGATAGAGAAATGCTGCCGCCACAATGAGTAATGATCCAATAGCGGTCGCTTTAAATACGCGGAAGCCATCGTCAACAAACGAGAACTCGCCGCGCAGCCGATAAAGATTGTGGTAACGCATAGCAAGTACTCGAATGGGCACCACAAACAGCATCAACGCTCCATAGGGAGCAAATCCTGGGCTCCACGCGAACCCTGCACCGCCGCTTTGGTGGAAAACGGGGGCTCCCTCACGAATGTAGAAGGCGGCAGCAAAAGAAGTCGCGGCGATCAACGCATCGGCTACCACCAGCGCAGTTTTTACAGTCGGGATAACCCACTGTGGCGCACGGGAATGAGCGCGCACGACGCTCGGGTCAATTAATGGATTGCTGACTTGTTCAACTCTCATGTTCGGCGGCGACCGATCGGGCTACTGCCCCGCTTCCTGTTAGGCGCATAGGATAGCAAAAGATTACGCCTCGAGTATCAGGTCAGCTACTTCCCCGGCGACATGGACCGCGCGGCGGGCGTTTGCTGGTCCCTTCTTTTGAATGGTCAGCCCGCGAACGTCATCGAGCGTTGAAATCTTTCGCAGCCGTCCTTCGTTTACGAGTTCCTGGTCGATCTCAGACCACTCGCCGACGTATATGGAAGCCGCAGGTATGCCGAGAGCTGCAGCTTCACGATTCATCGTGCCACCGGCGCTGACGACCAGATCGCTATACGCGATTAGATTACCGCCATCGATGAGACCCGGCGGCAGGATGAGGTTGATGTTTCCCAGCATTGAATAAACTTTTCGCTGCGATTCATTGCGAGGCAATAGAACAATTCTTACTGAGGGCGTTGCTAAAAGATGTTCTATTAGTCGATCAAATAACTGGTTTTCGAAGCGGTGATAAAGCGCTTCGCTGGCGGGAGGACGAGCGGTCACGAGAATGTGCTCGGCAACGATGCCGAGTTTGCTCAATTGCTTTTCAAATTGTGGATCGGTTCTAAAGTCAGAGAGGTACACATCTTCCTTTAGCCCCGCATACCGTCTTACTTTTTCAGGGTGCGCGCCAAATCGAGAAAGAGCCGCCTCGGGAAACGCTCGCGGAACAATGACGCGTGAAGCCAAGCGGAAGGCCAAATGATTTGCCGGCTGATGTTCATAGTCCATCAGCGTGACTGTTTTTAAGGAAAGAGCTCGCGCAGCCAGCACTTGTGAATATGAGTTGTGGCTAACCGCAAGATCGAGCTTTCGGCCTCGAGCCCAACGCGCGAGTGCCAGCGCGCGCTGGACCAGGTTGCCGGCCTTCCCTGAAAGTTTTCCGCCACCGTGCCCCCCGATCACGTGCGGGGTAAACCCGGCTGCTTTTGCTAATTCAACCGTTTCAGCAAACGCTCGGGCAGTGACGACCACTTCATGATCGCGTTGAGTGAACTCACTCGTGAGCGAGCGGAAGAATGGCACGTGAGGTGAATTCGCCAGATCGATCCATATTCGCATTTCAGCAATGAATCAAGGCCGCCAATGAAACAAAACGGAACTAACTATAGACCGCCAGCGGTTTGCGACAGAACTGTCGCACCGCATCCACGATGCTCAGCACAGCTTCGTCCGGCAGTTCAGGATAAATCGGAAGCGAGAGCACTTGTTCGCAAGCCCTCTCGGTCTCAGGCAAGTCCCCATCTTTATATCCAAGGTGTCGAAACGCGGGTTGAAGATGAACAGGAATTGGATAATGTAACCCGGTGCTTATGCCTGCTTTTTGCAGGTGTTCACGCAAAGCGTCGCGTTGAGCGCTGAACAAAGGAAAGATGTGGTGGACCGACTTTGTATCCGGCAGCTCTTCAAGAAGTCGCAATCCGGTGTCGGCGAGTTCCCGTGAGTAGACAGCGGCATGCTTACGGCGGACGGCATTCCAATCGTCAAGATACTTTAGTTTCACTCCCAAAACCGCTCCCTGAATAGCTTCCATGCGGTAATTGTAACCAACCATGGTGTGATAATACTTTTCACTCTGTCCTTGATCGCGTAGTTGCTTCAGGGGTTCGACATACCGCTCGTCGCTGGTTACCACGGCTCCTCCTTCGCCGTAGGCGCCGAGGTTCTTACCCGGATAAAAACTAAAACAAGCAAGGTCGCCCATGCTGCCGGCGCGTCGTCCTTTGTAGTTGGCTCCATGGGCCTGGGCCGCGTCTTCGATCACAATCAGATTGTGGCGGCGAGCAACCTCGAGGATGGGATCCATGTCCGCGCAGCTTCCATAGAGATGCACCGGCATGATGGCTTTCGTCCTCGGAGTTATCGCCGCTTCAATCTTCGCGGGATCGATAGTGCAGTTGTGTGGGTCAATATCGATGAAAACAGGTTTTGCTCTGGTATAGCAAATAGTTGCGGCAGTCGCTACGAACGTGAAACTGACAGTAATCACTTCGTCGCCTGGTCCCACACCGGCGACAAGAAGCGCCAGGTGCAAAGCGCTGGTGCCGGAATTCATCCCGAGGGCGTATCGCGACTCGCAGTAGCTCGCAAAGTCTGCTTCGAAGGCTTCTACTCGCTCGCCTAAGATGAATTGGCAACTATCGAGTACATCTTTGATGGCCCCATCAATTTCGGCCTTGATGCTCTCGTACTGTTTCTTGAGGTCGACTAACGGAATCATTTCGATTTTGCTCGCCTGGTTCATTTGTGGTCCCTTGCATCGCCGATGACGCGCGCGGGCACGCCGGCAACGATCTCATAGTCTGCCACGTCCCGAGTGACCACTGCGCCCGCTCCCACCAGGGCATGCTCGCCAATGGTGACGCCGGCCATAATCGTAGCGTTACTGCCAATTGCGGCTCGCCGCTTAACCCGTGTTTGGACGACTGTCCAGTCGACTTCCGTTTGCAGGGTTCCGTCTTCGTTTACGGCGCGAGGATAGGGATCGTTTGTGAACATTACCCCGTGGCCAATAAAGACTTCGTCCTCAATAGTGACGCCTTCGCAGATAAAGGTGTGGGATGAGATTTTGCAGCGTGCGCCTATTACAGCGTTCTTTTGAATCTCGACAAACGCACCTATTTTCGTTTCCGCTTCGATAGTGCAGCCATAGAGGTTTACCAGATCAGGCTGAAAGATACGAACATCCTTTCCTAATAATACGTCTGAGGCAATTGGCACGTTAAGGTTCTCTTTTCCTCGTAACGCAAACTGTTAGTTTGCGTTACAAGGTTTTGGCTTCCAGCAATCGGGCGAGTGCATACAGCATCCACGCTTGTGTCCAGCGCATGAACGGCGTGCGAACTGTGTAGAAGCGCCGGCGCTGATAATAAAAGAAACCTTGGCTGTCGCGTAGATTGCCAATAGTCCAGGCTGCAATTGTTTCCGCTAGCGGCAGGGCCTGGCGATCCAATTCCTGCAACTCTATCAGCGTGATTATCGCGGTTGCAGCCGCATGCGCGTCCGCTGGGTAAAGCGTGTCATGGTAGTATTTCGGCCATCCGTCCGCAAGAAAGAAGCGCTCGCGCCAGAAGCGATATCCGCGCTCCAAAGCCGGCTTAAGATCAATCTCGCCGTTGTTCAAACACTTCATGATTTTCGAGAGCGAAAGCAGCGCGTAGGCAGTGTGGAAGTTGTCAATCCATTGCTGACCTGACCCGGCCCCATAGGCCCAGGAGCCGTCTTCGTTTTGTCTGTGAACGACGTAGCGGACAGCGCGGATAGCCAGGTCTTTAGCTACACCGTGAAACTCGCTTTCGTCTACCCGTGCCACCACGCCCGCTAACGTCTCGGCTGCCAACAGACTCGCATTGAAAACTTTGGTGTCGTCCAGTGGCGAGTAACTAAAACAAAGCTCGCCATCCTTGACCTCCGATTCAACAGTGCGTCTCAAATCCTTCAGAATGAACTCACAACTGCTGCGCGCATTTGCCAGGTACTGCTTGTCATTGAATGCTTCGTATGCTTCGAGCAAAGCCCGCACGGCAAAGGCGGTCGGCACAATCATGGGCGTGCCCCGCGGAGCAAAGAAGTTGCGACTTTGCCAGTCGAAGTTGTAGCCCCATGCCGCGCCGCTGTAGCCAGGGATTTGCATTCGCAACAATTCGTCCAGCAACTCGCGGGCTTCGTTCTCGGCCTCTGCGGTGTTTAGCCGTCGGTAGCGCGACAAACTCGCCAACGCAAACAATGCAATTCCCTTCGAATTCTTTTGCAGCGGAACACGCGCGAGCGGGCGCAGATTCCGGGGTGATCGCTTGAGCAGTTGGGTCCAAACCAATCGAGCTGTTCGAGAATGCTTGAGGGGAGTTGCCTGAAAGACGAGGCTGTTCAAAGCGTCGAATGGATCGGATCCGGCAAAGTTGTGGCGGCGGCACCATAGGAGAAGCTCATCATGCGCCTGCTCAATTGAACTGTTCATGGATTAGGAATGGTATAGGACCGATAGGTCCTATAAAGGTCTCTGCTTACCGCTGACTGCTTACCGAAGTTTCAATGCGCCGTGCAGTTTCAATAAAGCTCTCGTGCCATAGCTCAAACATTAGCAGCGTCCACAGCAGCTTGCGGTGATTCGCTACTCCGCGCTCGTGTTCATCCTGAAGTCGCGTGACGTAATCAGGGTTAAAAACTCCAGCCCTCCGCACGCGTTCGGGAGACAAAAGATCTCTTGCCAATGGACGCAGCAGCCCTTTCAGCCATTCTGCTACCGGCACGCCAAAGCCTTTCTTGCCCCTGCTGATTACAAACGGTGGAACCAAACCTTCCATAGCCCGCTTCAAAATGTATTTTGTTTGCCGGCCGCGAAGCTTGTAATTTGCCGGCAATGAAGCGGCAAACTCGGCAACCCCGGGATCGAGGAAAGGGGCGCGAACCTCGAGCGATACAGCCATACTGGCGCGATCGACTTTCGTGAGTATGTCTTCGGCTAAATAAAGGCGCGTATCAAGACACTGCATACGCTCTACGGGGTCAATGGAATCACATTCGTGCCACATCAGCCGCGCATCGCGATAAATATCGCCGTCTGTTTCGCGCAAGACTTCTCCCGTTAACAGCTCTTCCTGCTGATTGGGAGTAAAGGAACCAAACCAAATGTGATGCCTGGCAACGCGATCATATTCCGTCCCAGCGATAAATCTGGTCGCCTTGTAATCAAACGAAAGGTTTTTAGTCTTGACCGGAAGTAAGCGGACTAAAGGTTCCACCAATCCTCGTCGCACGAGCCTGGGAATTCTCGAATACATATCCGCCAGGCGATGTCCGCGATACATTGGATATCCGGCAAAGAGCTCATCGCCGCCATCGCCGCCCAGCGCCACGGTCACATGCCTGCGCGTGAATCGAGACAATAAATACGTCGGGACCAGCGATGCATCACTGAAGGGCTCATCCATCCATGACCCGATGTCGCCCACCAGATTGGCTGCGAGATTGGCGCTGAGCCGCTCTTCGTGATGGTCCGTTCCGAGAAACTTCGCGACTGCCCGGGCATACCACGATTCATCGAATGACGCTTCAGCAAACGAGATCGAAAAAGTCTTAACTGGTTCTGAGGACGCGCGCACCGCCAGCGCCGCAATTGCAGACGAATCAACTCCGCCCGAAAGCAAAATTCCCAGGGGCACGTCTGAGACCAGACGCATGCGCACGGAGTCGGCCAGCAACTCGCGCAGATGTGCGGCGGCTTCAGCTTCAGAGGGGGGTGGTCGCCTGGTCTGGTAACTGAGCGTCCAATAGCAACGAGTTTCGACCTTGCCGTCACTGAGCGTTAAGGTGTGGGCAGCGGGAAGTTTGTTGATCCCCTGGTAAATGGAAAGTGGAGCGGGAACATAATCGAAGGAAAGATACTGGCGCAGCGCCTGTAGATTTAGCGAGCTGGTAACGGAAGGATGAGCCAGCAGGACTTTCGGCTCAGAAGCAAAAAGCAAGGTGTTGTCAAAGACTCCCCAATAAAGCGGCTTCTCGCCAAAACGATCACGCGCAAGAAAAAGCTTTCGCTGGCGCGAATCCCACAACGCGAATGCAAACATCCCGTTGAGATGCTGAACCATCTCCTCCGCATACTCTTCATAAAGATGCGGCAGCACTTCGGTATCCGACAGGCTTCTGAATGAGTGTCCGCGCTTTTCGAGATCCTGGCGAAGTTCGCGGTAGTTGTAGATCTCCCCGTTGAGGATGACGGCCACGCTCTTGTCTTCGTTGAATGCTGGTTGTTCGCCCGTTACCAAATCGATGATGGCCAGGCGCCGCATTCCCAGGGCAACACTGCCCGAAACCATTAGACCTTCAGAATCAGGTCCGCGGTGGACCATCCGTTCACACATGGAATGCAGGAGTTCACGGGCGCCGTCAGGCTGAGTGGCACGCGTGTCAAGATTGGCCCAGCCGGTTATTCCACACATAC
>JBPCKD010000028.1:0-59680 GCA_051004635.1 Pyrinomonadaceae bacterium | reverse complement strand
AAAAGTCAGGCCAAAAAGCAGCCTGACTTTCCCACATTCCCACAGCTACTACTGCTGGTTAAAGAAATGGCGAAACCGGACACTTCACTTGCTAATAAGACCGGACATTTTAATTTGCTAATAACATCGTCGCAAACTAACTAGCGCGCGCTACATCTAATGAAATCAAGCTGCCACTTCGAGAGACCCTTTCTTGACTCGCTGATTCCCGCACGTCCATAATCGCTGGAGAGACGTACTGCCCCCGCAAGTCTCAGCAATGAAACGTTCTACCCAATTGATTCTCAACCTTAATGTGCGTTCAAACGATCCTTCGACGGAGGAATAAACTGTGGTCAGTGGAAAACTGGAAGACAGCTTACGCCACGAGATAGAGAGCTATATCGAGGGCCGAATTGGCGGAATCAAGCAAGAGCTTGCCGCACTTCAAAGCCAACTCAATGAGTCGCTAACGCGGCTTATGGACCGCCAGGGTGAAGTTCAACTTGATGGCGGCCTCGCCGCTTCAATTTTGGACCACTTGCGAGCCGCCCACGAGGAAGGCATTGACCTCGCTGCTTCGGAATCTTCACGCGCGAAAGCGTCAAGCGACATGGCCATCGTTAAAGCGGCCATCTCCGAAATAGACGAGCAACAATCGCAGGCGGATATTCTGAAGATACTGGTCAACCGCGCATCGGCGTTTGCGCCCCGTGTTGCTTTCTTCGTGGTGAAAGGCGACCAAAGTATTGGTTGGCGGGCGCGAGGATTCCAGGGCACTGTCGGCGACAACGCGATTCATCAACTCTCTTTGCCACTTGCCGCCGATACAGCGGTCGGGAGTGCGATTAGATCGCGCGAGACCTGGAGTGGTGGACCGAGTTCGCATTCTGAGAACCACCTGATTCTCAACCGGTTTGGCGATGATCCGCCGGCTCGAATCGTAGCGGTGCCCTTAGTCGTGCGGGATCGGACTGTAGCAGTTTTGTATGCCGACTCCGACGGCCTCGATTCGGAAGCGATCAACCTGGAGGCTTTGGAAACACTGGTGCGCGTTGCCGGAATGGCAGTTGACTTGCTCGCTGTGCGGTCGGCCCCGGCCAGAGAGTCGACCGCTTCAGCGCCGAAGGTGGAGGAAGCTCCGGCGGAAGATGCTCGTCAGCCCGAACCACAAGCCTATACGCCGATTGCGGAGTATGACGAGATAACGCCGGTTGTCGAAGAAAGCGCCCCGGCGGCAGAAGTTCATGAGGTCAAAGAGGCGGTGCCCGAGCAGGTTGAGGTCGCGCCAGAGCAATTCGAGATCTCGCGGGGGCAATTCGTCGCACCGGAGCGATTGCAGACTGCGACAGACCAATTCGTAGCCGTTCCCGAGCCTGAACAAATCAAGGCCACGTTCGAGACTCAGCCCGAACCATTCGAGGCCCCACCCACGTTCGCAGACGTTCCCGTAGAGATGACGTCCCCAACAGGAGTGTCAGAAGCAACCGATTCTACAGCGACCCCACGACGACGGTATGGGACCGAGGTTGAATTGCCTGTTGAGGTGGCAAACGAAGAAGAACGGCGTCTTCATAACGATGCGCGCCGGTTTGCACGCCTGCTGGTTTCGGAAATCAAACTCTACAACGAACAGAAGGTAACCGAGGGTCGCTCTCAATATGATCTCTATGTGCGCTTACGAGATTATATTGATCGTTCGCGGGAAATGTATGACAAGCGCGTCAAGCCGGAAGTCGCGCAGAGGTATGACTACTTCCATCAGGAGCTGTTAAATACGCTTGCTGAAGGCGACGCAGCCAAGATGGGGAGTGCCTATCCGGGGGCGAAGGTTTCGGCTTGAGACCGATAACAGCGAAGCATTTATGGGCGCTACGTGGAACAGATTTTCCATTTTTCATCTCTCAATTATCATTTTTCATCGAAACACCACGTCGATGCTTTCGATGACAAATCAGAAATGTCAAATGATATATGGAGAATCTTTAGACTACTTGTCAGCATCAGAACGTTTCGATTAGGACGGACGACCCGACCGTCTGGGTGGCTTCTATTATTCGCTTTTCTACCCCGGAAGGCGTTGTAATACCTGGTCGAGCGTAACTCCCGGGAAACCAATCAGCAAACGATTTTATCCTGAAGGGATTTGTGAAGCTTTATCAAACCCTTTCAGGGTAATTGAACATCACAGGATGTTATTTTTACCCGGCGGGTTACGCCGGGCTAGTTATCAAACGCCTGCGGCGTAGCAAGTTTAGGAGTTGAAAGTGTTGTTTTCAAAATTCCGTCGGTTCCGCGTTATTCTCATTATCGTTGGCCTTGGTCTCATAATCGTCGCATCTCTGCCGGCGTTCATGACCGCGAGCTGTCTTACCCGTCACCAAACCACCGCTGAAACAAAGGCGCTTGAAAATCTACGGGCGCTGACGCATACCACAATTTTGCCGCCGGAAGATGTCGTGGCGCGCATTGAAACAGACTTTCCGCGCTCAAAGGCTGCTGCGCTGGCGAGATTAGTTCGCGCTCGAATCAGGATCGACGCCAAAGATTTTACCGGCGCCGCGACACTGCTCGATTCAAATGTCATCGGGAACTACAGCTTACTTGCTGACTACGCGCTTTTCCTGCGGGCGAGTGCATTGGAGCAGGCATCCCGGTTGCCGGAAGCTCGCGCGGTGTACGAACAATTGGCTAAAAATTACCCTGCCTCGCCTCGTGCGAGGGAGGCCCGCCTACGCGCTGCTAACATCATCATGAGAAGCGGCAACGCGTCAGCCGTCCCGCTTTCATTGGAGACCCTGGCGGCGGAAGGCGATGCCGGCGCGCTTCTGCTGACGGCAAAAGCCTACGAGCAGAGTTCCGATTCCGCTGGGGCGCTTGGCTTCTACCGTCGCCTCTATTTTTACGCGCCCAGTTCATCCGAGAGCGTCGAGGCAGCCGGGGCGATCACGCGCTTGGGCTCAACGCTTTCGCCCACCACCGGCGAGGAGGCCCTAACTCGCGCAGACAGGCTTTACGAAACGAAGAGATTTTCTGATGCGTCGCAGGCTTACAGTGAGGCATTCGCCAGATTTCCAGACAAGGCAAACATTCCGGCCCAACTTCGTCGCGTCATTGCAGCGGCAAGTGTCAGGAAAACAGCCGACGCCGTTAGCGCTCTGAACGCTATCCCTTCTTCCGCCGGAGAGACACGTGCTGAGGCACTTTACTACGTCGCGCAAGCCTACGCGCGCGCACGTCTGTGGGAGCAGGCGCGCAGTAGCGTCGAAGAGTTGCGGCGTAGTTTTCCAAATAGTCCTTTTACGCCGCGGGCACTCGTGAGCGTGGGCCAGATTGCGGAAGAGGCCAACAACCAGGCCGATGCTTCGTATTTCCTGCGCACGGCCGTGAATTCCTTTCAAGGTTCAGCCGACGTCGCTCAAGCACAATTCCAGCTGGCCTGGATGGCCCATGAGGCTAAGAACTATTCCGAGTCGTCAAAACTGTTAACGGAGCATCTCGCTTATTACGCCGACAAGAACACTGACAATCGAGGCCGGGCAGGCTACTGGGCTGCGCGCGATTCTGAACGTGCCGGCAAACTCGCCGAAGCACGCGCTCTCTACCACGCCATGCTGGCGCGCTACGATGCAAACTGGTACGGCTATCTGGCGAAGCAACGGCTGGATGCCATGCTTCGCAGCGGAATCGGGACAATACCGGTGAAGCCGTTCGCTTCTGACTCCGTGGTGGGGCGTGCCATAGCCAATCTGGAAACAGTCACGGTAGCTGAAGAGACGGCCGGTCCAAAGGAGGACAAACCCCTCGCCCGGGCAGATGAACTCAATAATGTAGGGCTCGACGAATGGGCGTTGGAGGAGTTGGCCCAGGCCTCCGCATCGGGTGGAAACAGTCCTAAAGTCAACCTGGCAATTGCTCGGGTTTATCGATCCCAGGAAGATAATGTTCGCGCGCTTAACGTGTTAAAGAAGAGTTTTCCCGACTATTCGCAGATGAAGCCGGAAGAGATGACTCGCGAAGAGTGGGATGTGTTTTATCCGCTTTCCAATTGGGACATTATTGTTCAGGAGTCGCGCGCGAAGAATCTGGATCCGTATCAAGTGGCCGGGTTGATCCGTCAGGAGACGGTTTTCATGTCGCGGGCCCGCTCTTCTGCCAAGGCCTATGGGCTGATGCAGTTGCTGGTGCCAACTGGCATAACGACCGCCAGGAAGTATGGGATCGAACGAACGATTACGGAGGAGTCGCTTTACGAGCCGCGCTTGAATATTCAACTCGGCACTGCATACCTGCGCGATCAGATCGACAAGTTTGGCCGCATCGAATACGTCGCGGCCGCTTACAACGCCGGCCCCGGGCGCGCGGTTCAATGGCGCGCTTCACTTCCAGCGGAAATGGACGAGTGGGCAGAGGCAGTGCCCTTTAAAGAGACTCGCGGCTACGTCCAGGGTGTGGTGCGGAATCGGCTTCAGTATCAACGGCTCTACGATGCAAATGGAAAGTTTCGTACCGAGGTCGGAACGCGGGCCGTAAGCAGAAAACCAGCCGCAGCCGCTACGCCGGCAGAGCCTGAGAATGCAACTGTGCGTAAACGTCGAGTGAGCGGTAATGAGAACGAAGAATGAATACCGCGATGTGTAAAGTTCTCGGAATAGCCGTGCTCCTTTGCCTGGTCTCGCACACGGCTTTATCGCAGCGTCGATCAACTGGTTCACGCGCGGCTTCTGGCTCGATCACAATCATCACGGAACCCGACGCGATCATCTGGATCGATGAAATCCGACGCGGGGTAACTGACGCTTCAGGCAGACTCGAATTGAAGAAAATCTCACCGGGCCGTCATCTGCTGCGAGTCCGTGCAACTGGATTCAGAGAGGCCTCGTCGCCGTTGATCGCAGGGAGGCGCAGCGTCGTCGTAAAGCTGGTGAGGACGACAGACATGGCGGAGTTGATATTCCAGCAAGCAGAGGTAGGACGTGAAAAAGCGAAGGACGACACAGCCAGACAGAATGCCGCTGACCTTTATCGGCAAGCACTCAAGCTGCGTCCAGCGTTTCCGGCGGCACATGTTGGTCTCGCACGCGTCCATCTTGAGTTAAACCAATATCAGCAGGCCCTTGCCGAAATTGAAGAGGCTCGCCGCACCCGGCCCGCTTACGCCGAAGCATCCGCCGTCGAAGGACGCATTCACCGCGAAGCTGCTTTCACGGAAGAATCCATTCAATCGTTTCGCCGGGCAATTCGAGAGGGGAAAGGTTTTC
Source organism: Pyrinomonadaceae bacterium (assembly GCA_051004635.1). GTDB lineage: Bacteria > Acidobacteriota > Blastocatellia > Pyrinomonadales > Pyrinomonadaceae > PSRF01. The sequence goes on along the minus strand of JBPCKD010000028.1, from coordinate 54,440 downwards.
AACCCGAGGCTCATGTGGGGCTCGCGCGGGTGTTGGAGGAGAAAGGACAGTACCCGGAAGCGATCCTTGAGTATCGCAAAGCAATTGCACAGCTTTCGGATTCTGAGCCGGTTATCTACCAATTGCTTGGGGCGGCATATGAGAAGCAACAGAATTACAAAGACGCGATCGTTAGTTACGAGAAGTACCTGGCACTAGCCCCTAACGGCAGCCTCGCACCCGCCATCCGTTCCATCATCGATCAACTTCGGCGTGACGCCGCTGGGCAGGAAATCATTCCCTAAACCAAAACACCACCCGACTCATAGCTCCACTTTCCCATCGCTCGCACTCGCCTGCTGACTTGCGTTGACATGAATCTCGGAGGAGCTTGAGTCAATGTAGAAGTGTCTGCCCGATTGTTTTAACGCCGGATCCGGATCGGCATTCAATCCATATGAACCTTCTCTCGAATCCGACTTCGGACTCACGCTCATTGTGAAGACATAACCGTAGAACTTCGGCTTACTATTATTAAATCGGCTGTCGAGATAACCGCCGGCAGCTAGCTGCTCAAAAGTGCCGTAGTCACCGGGATTGCTTATGTTGTACGCAGCCTGGGCGCGGGTTATGGCCTGCAGGGTGGCAAGTGCCGTTCCTTCATCAGCCCGCTTAGAGCCCTGCTGCAAACCCGTCGTATATGATTGGCAAGTCAAGGTTGCTAAACAGCCAATCAGTAAAACTCCAGAGAGCAAAAAGCGAAGCATTCGGTAAACTCCTTTCGTTTATCATAGCTGTATCTCTGCGAGCCTCTCTAGAGGATTAACTATCCTTCTCTCGCAGATACCACATCATTGTCGCCGTGATGCACCCGCAGATGAAAGTTCCAATCCAGACTGCACCAGGACCAAATCTTTCCATCGTTTGCACTCCCAGCAATGGACCGATCGCGAAGGCGACGCTAAATCCCATAGTGTAAAGGCCCATGTAAGCGCCGGACCGTGCGGGTGGCGAGATGTCAGAAACATAAGCGGCGCTGGCAGGCAGCAGGATCATCTCTCCAAACGTCCAGACAACTACGGTAGCGGCTAACCAAAAAACTCCGCTACCAAAGGCTAGCCCCCCGAAACCTATTCCGACCAGGAGTGCGCCGAGCGCTAACGAGTGCCGGTGAGGCCAGTCGCCCATTGCTGCGTTTAGCGGCACTTCCACCAGGATGATCAGCACAGTGTTTATGGCGAGCAACATTCCGAAGCCAGCTTCCGTCAGGTGGAGATCGCGTACCAGAAATAGGGGCATTGCGGCCAACGATTGAAAGAAGACCAGCTCAACCGGAATCATCGCGGCGAGGAAGTAGAGAAAGCGCCGATCTTTCAACCGGGGTCCCCAGCCCGACGGCTGCGCTGCAGTGGTCGGGGCACTTGAGTAAGCAACCGTCGACGCGGAATCATTGGCCGGGGAGCCGACTTCGGAAGCATTGACACCAGGCAACTGTGATTCGCCAGTCTGATGATTGATCTGCTCCTGGTTCGTGGAGGCAGATCTCCAGGGGACCAGGACTAAGAGTAATCCGGCAAGAAGAGCCGTCGTTGCGTCCGCGTAAAACAACAATTTAAAGGAGCGCATCGCCAGAAACCCTCCGATGACTGGTCCAATGCTCATCCCCAGGTTTATTGCGAAACGGCTAAGCGCGAATGCCGCCTTGCGTTGGGCCGGTCCGGCGAGGTCGCCAATGATCGACATGCTGGGTGGGCGAAAGGCCTCATTCACCAGGGCCCACAGACCAGTCATCGCGAAGATGCTGGTCAGGCTTTTGGCGAAAGGGAAAATTAAGAGGGTTAGTCCACTGAGAAAGAGAGAGAGCTTAATGATCCGCAAACCGCCCAGGCGATCAGATAGCCGGCCCGAGATCGGTGCGATAACGATTGCCGCAATACCGTAAATCGTAAGGGCCAAACCGGCCGTGCTCGGGGAAAATCCACGGTCGACGGTGAGGTAGAGGGTCAGGAATGGAAGCACCATTGTGCCCGCGCGGTTGATCAAGGTCGCAAGGCAGAGAAACCAGACCTCTCTTGGCAGAGCGCCCAATCCGCGCCAGGGATTCAATCGGGCCTCCTTCTTTTACCGATTTCCCGGGTTTCGATTAGATTCGTTTAGGAAGGGCACGGCCCCCCGGTTCAAGACGCGTAGAATCGTAACTGCACGGGCCGTGCGGTGCCCGCCTCTAAACTGCACTACCAGCCCGGTAACGAAAGCAATCGGGGTCATGGTCGTCGACCATGCCGACAGCCTGCATGAAGGCATAGCAGATAGTTGACCCGACAAATGAGAAGCCGCGTTGGGTCAGATCTTTGCTCATCGCTGTTGACTCCACCGAAGAAGTGGGGACCTCATGCCCGCGTTTTCTCTTCCTGGGAACACCGTCGACAAATCGCCAAACATACGAGTCGAAACTACCAAATTCTTTCTGGACAGCCAGAAATGACTTTGCGTTTTGCAGGGCTGAATGGACTTTTAGACGATTGCGAATGATGCCGGGGTTTTGCAGCAACTGCTCAACTTTGTGGTCGTCGTATTTCGCGACCTTCTTCGGATCGAACCCGCTAAATGCGGTTCGGTAACTATTACGTCTTTTCAATATTATTTCCCAGCTTAGACCCGCTTGAGCGCCCTCGAGAATCAGAAACTCAAAGAGTTTGCGATCGTCGTGCACCGCCACACCCCATTCCTTGTCGTGATAGGAGATTGATAGATCTGATTTGGTCCAACCGCAGCGCTTCGGCATATTGGTTAGTTTACAGGAAGAGGATTGAGACGGTTAGTTTTAGCTGTGATGGTTCAGGTTCAAAAGGTCTCCAACCATCGACCTGAAACACGATCCACGAAGTCACACAAAAATTCACGAACAGGTTTAGTGTTGATTAGTGTGATTTAGTGGATCGTTTCCTGTTCTCTCTAAATCAGGACATCATCAAATATTTAGTTGTTACCCAGCCGGCCAACCAAACTTGCTACCACCGTGATCAGCTCATTGGCTTCGACCGGCTTGGCAACGTGAGTGCTGTAGCCTGCCATTATTGCTTGCATACGATCCTGGACCCTCGCATAAGCAGTCAATGCCACCGCCGGCATTTTTCGGCTTTTGTCTTCTTCCTGCTTGCGTATCTGCCGAATCAATTCGTAGCCGTCGGTTTTCGGCATACCAATATCGCTAATCAGCAGATCGAATTCGACTTGCTCAAGCGCCTTAAGCGCTTCTTCTGCGCTCGCGACACCCACAACTTTTGCCCCGTGCTGCGCCAGCTCCACGCCAATTAGATCCAGAGCGTCTAGTTCATCATCGACCACGAGAATCCTCAGGCCTTCCAGGCTTGGCTGTTCTGACGGGGCCTCTTTCAAAAGCGAGGCAGCACGAGCCAACGCCTCTGGTCGCAGTTCGCCGCTGGGCAAAGGCAACCGGATGGTGAATATTGCACCGCTCTGGTCTGCGCGATTTTCAGCGGCTATAGTGCCGCCATGCAGCTCAACCAGATGGCGGACAATCGCCAGGCCAAGCCCCAGACCGCCGTGGGTTCGCGTAGTGGAGCCGTCGGCCTGACGAAAGCGTTCAAACACGTGAGGAAGAAATGCCGGATCAACACCTGGACCACTATCTTTGACTTGAATCTTCACGTGGGTGACAGTCTGACTTACGGATATCTCTACTTTGCCGCCCGCCGGCGTAAACTTCGCCGCGTTCGAAAGGACGTTCCAAAGCACTTGCTGAAGGCGATCAGCGTCGCCGGAAATCAGCCTGAGACTCGCGTCTATGATGGTTTCAATCTTGATCTCCTTGGCTTCCATAGCCGGGCGCACTGCGTCGAGCGCTGCATCCACCACGGTAATCAGATCGAGGGGCCCGAGATTAAGTTGAAGCTTTCCGGTGATTACTCTCGAGACGTCGAGAATATCTTCGATGATCTGTTTTTGCGCCCAGGCGTTTCTTTCAATGACTTGAAGCGCGTGCTGTGAGCTGTCGCGGTCAAGCCGCCCGGAACCCAACATTCGCGACCAGCCAATGACGGCATTTAAAGGCGTCCGCAGCTCGTGAGAAAGCGTGGCCAGAAATTCATCTTTCAAGCGGTTGGCCTTTTCGGAGTCGGCACGAGCGGCCCGTTCGCGTTTGAACAATTCAGCCCGCTCTTCCTCAGCTCGCCGCCGTTCATTAAACTGCCCAATCTGTCCGCCAATACCCGCGGCCAATCTTAACAACTCGTCATCCGGCTCCCGGATTTCGGAACTGAAGAACTCGATTACTCCCCAAACGTCGCCGCCCAAAAGAATCGGGAAGCCGAAGGCGCCATGGAGGCCTTCGCGGGCGGCGGTGCCGGCTCGAGGTAAAGTTGGATCCTCTGCAACATTTTCGACCCAGGCAGGTTTGCCGCTCGCCCAAATGCGCCCCGGTAATCCGCAGCCTCTCTCAAGATTCAGCTCGTGGGTCAAGCGGTCAAATTCGGGAGTAGGTTTCGAAGTGGCATGACAGATGTCAACATTGCGCAGGACCTGCGCGGTGGGGTCAACTTTCCACAGCGCGCCGACCTCCCAATCAAGACTATGGCAAGCTGCCTCCAGAATACTTTTTCCGCTCTCCACCAAATCGAGGGATTCGGAAAGTATTTGAGTGACCCTATACTGCAAAGCCAGTCGGCTCTCGGTTCTTTTTCGCTCAGTGATATCGCGAGTAAAGCAACGCGTGTGAACAAACTCCCCACCCTCCCAGTAAACGCTGGAGTTGATATGAACATGGTTGATCGAGCCATCCTTGCAAAGCAGGCGTGCCTCATAATTCTGCAGCACCTCGCCCGCATGCAGGCGAGCAAGAATATCTTCGATGACATTCCGGTCGGCATGAAACTCAGCGATGTGATGCCCTTCGTATTCCTCGCGCGTGTAACCAAGCATATCCAGTTCTGCTTGATTAACACGGAGAACGGTGCCGTCAGCGCCAACCCAGTGCATCGCGACTGCGGAATTCTCGAAAAAGTCGGTCAACTGAGCTTCGTTTCGTTGTAACGCTTCCTCCACCTGCTTGCGTTCGGTGATGTCTCGCTTGATTCCCACATAACAAAGTGGCTCGCCCGACGGCTTTCGCATTGCAAAAGCCGACAACTCAATGTGCTTTACCTCGCCGGCCTTCGTTTTGCTCACGACATCGCGGCGATACTCTCCTTTCTCCGCGAGTTCACGCACTACTTCCTTGAAGACTTCTGTCCCGAGATGTTTTGCGGGAGTTTGATTTCGAAGTTCGGCGTCGGAGTAGCCCAACAACTGAGCGTGGGCGGTGTTTTGTTCCAGGTAGTTCCCGGCAGGGTCGATTATTGCTATTGGCTCGTTGGAATGAATGAATATTTCACGGTACAGATCCCGATCCAGTTCTGCCTGCACAGAAGAATTGGAGACTATTTCCTGGCTGGATACTTTGCTAGACATAGGTCCAGGCTAATCGAGGGAACGATTTTGGAATCCAGGGAGTTACCAACGGGGGTGGCCAGATAATAACATCAACAGTGAGAACGTTAAAACCAGGGTCAAGGTTGGGAGTGGGTCAGTTTCGATTTAGCGTAATGAATATGACCTTCCGCACTCAATTGCCTGACAATGCGTGGCGCTGCTCCTTATGACCCACTACCTAAAGACGCTGTAACTAAGTTGGTGTGCTGCAATTTGACTTGGCCCCCACTTTGGATGTAAAAGCCTAGCAGACATCATACAAACTCCTAAATACCAAAACCCCTCCCTTGCTATTAACTCAAGGGAATTCAACCCTAAGAACGGAAGGAGATCGAAATGGCTTTACGTTTAGGCGACGTCGCACCTGATTTCACAGCGGACACAACTGAGGGCCCGATTCAATTTCACGAATGGATCGGCAATAGCTGGGCTGTGCTTTTTTCACACCCCAAGGATTTCACGCCGGTATGTACAACCGAGCTTGGGGAATGCGCCCGACTCAAACCTGAATTTGATGAGCGCAATGTGAAGGTTATCGGCCTGAGTGTGGACCAGACAGATTCCCATAAGAAGTGGGCCGAAGATATCCGGGAGACACAGGGAACGGCGCTGAATTTTCCCGTTATCGCCGATCCCGATCACAAGGTGGCCGAACTTTACGACATGATTCATCCGGAGATTAGCGACATCTTCACGGTGCGCTCAGTGTTCATCATCGGACCTGACAAAAAAGTCAAACTGATGATCACTTACCCGGCAAGCACTGGCCGCAACTTTGACGAGATTCTGCGAGTGATCGATTCGCTCCAGCTCACGGCGAAGTACAGCGTAGCTACTCCGGTAAACTGGAAAGACGGCGACGATGTGATCATCGTTCCTTCAATGTCAGATGAAGACGCGAAGGCGAAGTTCCCTGCTGGATGGAAAGCGCCCAAGCCCTATCTTCGCATAACGCCGCAGCCAAATAAGATAGAAGGCGATACTGCCGCGAAGAGCGCGTCTTAGGTCCGTAGACAATGTGAAAAGGAAAGGCGCAGAACGATCCTGCGCCTTACTCTACCCTCGTTGGCTGGGGAAAAGCGTAGCCTATTCTTCGGAAGATAAGACGATCCACGAAAGCACACGAAGCAACACGAACGAACGGTCTTTTTCGTGCCGCTTCGTGAGATTTAGTGCGGGGTCCCCGGCGAGGCAGCCCCGCTGGGGTGCTAATGGATCGTTTGTAGTTTTTCGGCGGCCTGCCAGGCATTCAACGGACATCAACCGTGGAGAAACTGTTCGTTTAGAGGTGGGCACCGCCCACCGGCTCAATGCGAAATGAACCAGCTCAATTTCACTTACGCCCGGTTAGTTAAAAGTTGGGTACTATAGATGGTCTAGTCGGCTTGAGCAATATCCTTCGCATTGGGGCGGTGGGCGGTGCCCACCTCTAAACGAATCGGGTGATGATCGTCGGCAATACAAAACGTTAGCTGCGAGAGTCGTTCTAGCCCTTCAGCATCTCGCGGGCATGGCGGCGGGCGCTGTCGGTGATCTCGGCTCCGGTGAGCATTCGCGCTATCTCTTCAACGCGGGCGCGACGATCAAGGCTTTCGATGTTTACTGCGGTTCGCCCACCAGCAGTTTCTTTTTTCACCAGCAGGTGGCTATCGGCAAAGCGGGCAATCTGCGGCTGGTGCGTTACGCAGAGAACCTGGTTCGTTTGCGATAGCTTTTTGAGCTTTGCGCCTACTGCCTCGCTTACTCGACCCCCGATGCCCGAATCTATCTCGTCGAATACGATCGTGCGCGGGAACTCTGAAGCATTGGCGACAGTCTTCAGCACCAGCATCAAGCGCGAGGCCTCACCTCCCGAGGCTACCTTAACGAGCGGCTTGACCGCCTCACCCACATTCGCCGAAAAATAGAACTGCACGTGATCGATCCCACGCATACTGAACGTTGCAAATGATGAGTCTCCTTCGGCTTTCAACTCAGCGGCCTCAGGCGCTGTTATCTGGACCTGGAACTTCGCGTTCTCCATTGCGACTTCCCTAAGCCCAAGCTCAACTGCCTGTTCAAATTTCTTTGCCGCCCGCAGACGCTCCCGGTGCAGTCGGCGCGCCCGCTCAAGATAAGCAGCAAGCGATGTGGCCAGCTCTGCCTGAACTTTAATCTCACGCTCGCCGGCATGCTCGACCTGGCGTAGTCGATCTTCTGACCGCGCCAGGTGTTCGAGCGCGCTTTCAATCGAGCCGCCATACTTTCGCTTGATATTGGATATTTCCGCCATCCGATCTTCTATCTGCTCCAGACGCGCGGGGGAAAACTCAAGCTTTTCCGAAAAGTCGCGCAAAGAAAACGCAAGGTCCTCGAGAATGGCGCGCGCAGATTCCAGTCCTTCCAGGTAGTCTCGAAAGCTCGATTCGTAGCTGCCTAATTCTTCGACTTGCTTCGTGGCCAGGCGCACGCGGCTCAGCGCGGCATCCGAGTCTTCATAAATCAGACCGTAGCTTTGAGCGCACAGAAGGGTGAGTTTCTCGACGTTCTGCAACCGCCGTCGCTCTTCCTGGAGGGTAGTGTCTTCGCCGATCGCGAGCTGTGCGCGCTCGAGTTCGTCAATCTGAAACTTCAAAATATCTACGAGCTGAAACTTTTCGGCTTCGTCGTGTTGTAGTTCTTCGAGCTCGCGCTTTAGGCCACTCCAACGCTGGTAAGCCTCGGCCACTTCCCGACGCAACGCGGCAGTACCGGCGAAGGCATCGAGCATTTCCAGATGCGTTTCAGCGTTGAAGAGCGTCTGTTGGTCGCCCTGACCGTGAATGTCCACAAGGAAAGAGCGCAGGTCGCGCAGCAGGGACTGCGTAGCCAGTTGATTGTTGATGAATATCTTATTTCGCCCGCTCGCTGAAAGTTCACGCCGGATGATTATTTCATGCGGCTCGGTTCTTTCCTCTACGTCGCCATCCGAAGTTTTGGCAAACTCTATGCCCGCAGAGGCGAGCAGCGTTTGCAACTCTCGACTTCTCACCACCGAAAACAGCCCTTCGATGAAAGCTCGCTCGGAACCCGACTTGAGCAGGTCAGACGTGAACCGTCCGCCGATTAACACGCCGAGCGCATCAACGATGATCGACTTCCCGGAGCCAGTCTCCCCCGTAAGCAGGTTAAGGCCATGATCAAACTCCACGCGCAGTTCATCTATTAAAGCGATATTTGAGATGCTGAGAAGGGTAAGCATTGGTCAGATGCGCGACTAAAGGACGGCTTGAGTATAACCTGCACGGTGCGGGCGTTGGTAAAACGATCCACAAATTAACACGAAATTCCACTAACGAAATTTTCGTGTTGCTTAGTGTGATTTAGTGCGGAGTCACCGGCGGGCAGCCCCGCCGGGGTGCCAGGGGGATCGTACCCATCTTCAAAACCAGGACACCACCACTTAACCAACAAGCGAGTAGAGACAAAGCGATCATTTGGAAGTAATCTGTAGCCCGCTCAAACCCGGATTAGACCGAAGGAGAATCAATGAGGCAAGTGGTTACAACCCGAAACGGCGGCGTTGAAGTTTTGGAAGTTCAGACTGCGTCCGACCCAAAAGCCGGCCCGGGCGAAGTGGTAATTGATGTCCGCGCTGCCGGGCTGAATTTCGCTGACATACTCGCCCGGCAGGGTCTTTATCCGGATGGACCAAAGAAACCTTGTGTAATGGGTTATGAAGTTGCAGGCGTGGTAGCGGAAGTTGGCGAAGGCGTCGCTCGCGATCTACTGGGTCAGCCAGTGGTAGCGATGACACGATTCCGCGGACAAGCGGAAAAAGTTGCGGTTGGAGCAAACCAGGTATTTGAAAAGCCAGAAGGTTTGGGTTTTGAACAGGCGGCGGCGATTCCGGTCAACTACCTGACGGCTTACGCCCTGCTGGTAGTAATGGGAGGTTTGCGAAGGAGCGAGTCGGTATTGATCCACAACGCCGGCGGCGGAGTGGGGCTGGCCGCACTGGATATAGCAAAGAATATCGGAGCGACTACTTACGGAACGGCGAGTCCGGGCAAGCATGAATTCCTGCGCGAACGAGGCCTCGATCATCCGATCGACTATCGCAACCAGGACTGGCTGCCAGTCTTGAATCAGCTCACAAACGGCCGCGGCGTTGAACTGGTAATTGATCCTATTGGCGGCGGCCACTGGAAAAAGAGTTATGCGGCGCTGAGGACTACGGGCAGGCTGGGCATGTTCGGCGTCTCCACCGCATCCGCGAATGGCTTAAAAGGGAAACTCAAGCTGATCAAGGCCGCGTTACAGATGCCCCGGTTTCATCCTCTGGGATTACTGAATAAGAACCGCGGCGTATTTGGCTTGAACCTCGGCCACATGTGGCACGAGCCGGAGAAGGTCGCAGAATGGGTGCAAGCGATAATGATGGGAGTCAGTCAGGGCTGGATACGGCCTTATGTCGATAAAGCATTTCCCTTCGAGCAGGCCGGCGAGGCGCATGGCTATATGGAATCGCGAAAGAACAAAGGGAAAGTTGTGCTGGTTCCCTGACACCGAGCTTTACGTAACGGTATCAGAACCGGGAGCGGTAGCGACTGGGTCGCCTCTAACATCGGGTAAAGATTGGTGGCAGCTTTTGGTGTGATTGTCTTTCGTGGATGTGGACCCAGTCGCTACCGCTCCCGGTTCTGATGCTGAGGTGAAGCTAGATGATGTCAATGGTTTGGCGGGGAAGTCGCCGGGCAATGAAAAAAGCGATTACTGTCGAATAAATGAGTCCGAAGAGTAGCGAGCCAAAAAATAATCCCGCATATGCAAGGGCCGCCACTTGCCACATTGGGCCAACCTGAGGACCGGCCTCACTCAGCAGGAGCTTTGGACCTGCTACCAGAAACTCAATCATGAAGAAGAGACATGCCGAGATAGCATAGACGAGCGAGATTCCCATGCCAGTTTTCAAACCTTCTTTAAAGCTCAGGTCGCCATTCAACTCTTTTTTCCTGGCTTTCATGCCCTGCAGGATTGCCACAATTGCCGTGACGTTGAATAGAATCGGAGCGATCACATTAGCCTTTGAGTCGGCGCCTACATCCATTAGAAAACGGACCACTACAATCCAGGCGATGACCACAACCGTGATCAGCAATCCATACTTGAGTGCGATTTTCATAGCGGTTCGCTTGGTTTACTCCCACGCGGGAATCGTCTGTCCGTCGGCGTCGTGCCAATAGGGCGCCCAAGTCAGGCTTAGAATCTTGACTGTTATGTTTGCCTTCGTGGGCTTCATCGTGACTGTCTCCAGTACTTCACTGAGCGACTTGTGTGACCTCTCGAGCGCCTCCGTTTCTTCCTTGAACTGCGCATCAAGATCAGCGAGTTGCTGATTAACTGCAGCTACAGTTTCTTCAGCCCGGCCGACATCCTGAGCTTCCTTTACAGAGCGTCCAACCCCGCGCGCGGCCGATGTTGCCCGGCCGAGCGTCGACAAGCTGACCGCTTTGCGTCCCATGAACGACGAAAGCAAGGTGGCGCCGAAAGAGATCGCCGTCTGCATCTTTTGACTCTTTGACTGCTCGGCCTCGCGCTCCACTGTCTGCTCGGCCCGGCGCCTCTTCTCTTCGAGTATCGCGATCTTCGGAGCATACTTTTGCCGCAGTTTCTCGACCGCTCCGTCACGCTGTTCGCGGGCCGATTGTTGTAGTCTGATGCGAAAGTCACGCTCAGATTCGTCAGGGTTAGAAGTAAGCTTTAGACCGGCACTGCTTAATAGCTCGAGTTTCTGGCCGCGATAGAGCCAGCCGGCAAAGTCTTTTGCCCACGTCGCATAACTCTTTGCTTTCGCACCCGGGCCAGGAAGGTCCGCGAATTGGGCATTTTCCTGCGGCGATCGCTCCAGATCGGCAATCGGCAAATCAACGTTGTCCGATTGCTCCCAGTCAACGGCCATCACGCCATCGCAGAGCGGGGCGAGCACTGTCAGATCGCGCGTGGCTTCGACGTTCTTGTTGCTGAAGCGCACCTCAGCGGCGCCAATCACCGACGGATGATAGATAAGATTGGCGCCGGCCGGCTCCCCACTGCGTACCGGAATGAAATACTGGGAAACTTCGGGGGGCAAAACCGGCTGGCGATTTGCAGTCTGAGGGGCGCCACTTGCAGCCGCTGCAGAAACAGATGACGTAGCGGCCGAGCTCACCACTTGATTAGCCGCGCCTGCGGCGCCGGCTGTGGCTTGCGAAGGTGTAACGCTGTCTGCCTGCGCCTTTATCGGATCCATCAACGATTTGATCTGCTTGCGCGTGAGCGGACCGCGCAGGTAAGACAAGGCCCAGCGGCTTTCAAAAACTTCGGCGCCGTCGTCGTGCACGTTGTTCAGCAGGAATGTCCTGCTCTCGAGGCCGGCCAGGGTTTGCTCCATCTGCTGCCGGTCAAACTTTTGGCCGGTTCCTCCAACGATTCCTTCAAGACCTTCAAGGACGCGGGCCTTATCGCGTTCGGTCCGCAAGCGGCCGATGAACCAGGTCCCGGTGTTAGCCAGCCCCTTGTAGTCGAGGTCAACCGGATTTTGAGTTACCAGCACAACGCCAAGTCCAAAGGCACGACCTTGTTTTAGCAACGTTAGCAGCGGCAGCTTAGAGGGCGGATTAGCTACTGGGGGAAAGTAGCCGAAGATCTCATCCATGTAGAGAATAGCGCGCAGACTGGTCGTGCCTGATTGAGTTCTCATCCAGCCCAGGGTTTGATTGAGTAGTAGCGAAACAAAAAACATTCGCTCTGCATCGCTCAGGTGGGCTATCGAAAAAATCGAAACTCTCGGCTTGCCCTCGGGCGTGTGCAGGATTTGTTGAATATCGAGTGGGTCGCCTTCCATCCATCCGCTGAAGCCGGGAGCCGCCAGCAGATTGTTCAAGGACATCGCGAGTTCGAATCGATCCTTCGACGGGTAGAACGAATCAAGGTCCATCACTCCCACTCTGGTCATGGGAGGTGCTTGAATCTGTTGAATCAGACCAGCAATGTCCAGATCTTTCCCCTCACCCCATTGCCTGCTAAGTATGTTAGAAACCAGAATGTGCTCGCGACTCTTGATCGGGTCAGCATCAATTCCAAGCAGGCCCAGCAAACTCGTTGCCGTGGTGTTAATGCGTTCCGTCATCAATTCGCTGTCATCCCGGATTGCCTCCGGTGGCGCTGCGAAAGATTTCAGAATAGAAACCGGAATGCCGGCGTTACTGCCCGGTGTATAGATGCGGAAATCGGCGATGTCTCGAAGCCGCTTGATCCTGGCGCCATCCTGTCCCCACTTAGCTAATCCCTCCTTCCAAAACTCTGCTTGCTGTGCGGCATATTCAGATGTCGAGAGGTTCTTCTTCTGCGCGTCCTCCTCATTTATCCACGGCTCAAAGTCTTCAGGCTTCAAATCGGGGAATGTCAGAAAAAGATTTGCAAGGTCACCCTTCGGATCGATGATGATAGAAGGAATGCCATCGATTGCCGCCTCTTCAAGCAGAGCGATGCACAACCCGGTCTTTCCGCTGCCGGTCATACCTACGCAGACGGCATGAGTTAGCAAATCCCTGGAATCGTATAGTAGTAGGCCCTCTTTCGGCTGTTTTGTCTTCAGGTCAAATGGTCGTCCCAGATAGAACGCACCCAGCTTCTCAAAGTCTTGCATCGACAATCGAACCTCTCGTTGATTGGAATCGGTAGTGAAGCTAGATTAGCAGTTGTTGGAAGCGGAACAAAGACCCTCGAGCCGGTAGTATCCTAATCCTACCGCGATCCGTTCGGGCTCTGCCCGGGCGTTGCGTCCCGGAATCATCCACACGGCAACTTACGAATATTTCAGAGCAATCTTCACAACAGTGTTCGAGTTTCGCAGCGTTGTGGGTATACCCAGAGTCTTTTCAAACTTCGTCCCGGGAAAATCGGACTCGCCCAGCTTCCTGCGACATAACCAATAGACTTCGCGTCCGTAAATATGGAACTCATCAACTTTGGTCGAGAAGGACAGTAGCCGTTGTTTAAATTCCTCCTCCGGACTATCTGCTACGAAACCGATATATAGAACATTGCCGTCTTCGCCGCAGTCGTGGAAGGGTTTGTACCGGGCAACAGCAGCCAATTCAGATACCGATCTGATAAAAGTCGCCACCTTGTAACCAAGGTTAGCCTCCAGGGCTTTTTCGATCTTGCTTTCGAGAGCTTTTGTGCTTTTTGACTTGGAATCAAATATGACATTGCCGCTGGCGATGAAGGTTTCGATATTGGAAAAGCCCATCGCCTCAAACAAGCTGCGCAGATGGTCCATCTTTACCGTATGGCTGCCAACATTAATGGCCCGCAGGAACGCAACATATTTCGGCATCGCTTTTAATTGTTCTCACTCAAAAACTGAATTGTACCTGCAGTTCAATCCGGCGATTTCCGGCTTGACTCCCGCCGCCACCACCAAAACCAAAACCTCCGGCGAGCGACACCGATTCCCCGACTAATGGTGAGCGAAGATTTCCAACGGGCAGCCCACGATTGGTGCGGTTGAAAAGATTTCGTATTTGGGCTGTGAACTCCAGCTTATATTTGCTTTCATCATCGTCGCCACCGCCGCCCTGTCCGCCGCCGCCAAAGGGACTATTCAGGCCGCCGCGCTGCCCGCCACCAACACCACCGCCGCCGCCACCCTGGACTTGGGCCGATTTCTTTTCGCCCCCGCCAAAACCAAACTCTTTGGTCGCGCGCAAATTCACCACGAAGAACTCGGGTCCTCGTCCGAGGTTTCGAGGGATGATTGTCGGAAAGGCGCCAGGCAAATTAAGATCGTGTTGCGGTATTGTTCGAGACCGGTAAAGGTAAAGGTTCCGGCAAAATTGTTTGGTGAAGAATCTCCGAGTCGAACGTGTCGAAAACGAACCCCAACTTTTAGCGAATGGTTTCCGCGTAAAAATGAGGTTGTGTTGTGTAACTCGAAACGGTCTTCATCAGAAAACGCGAAGCCAATATTTGCACCGCCACCGGTGAAAGCATCAAGCACGCGAATCGTTGGCGAGTTGTTTGTGCTTTCCTGAGAGGAGCGACGGCGAATGTACTGGGCGCGTACTTCGTTCACGGTTGAAGCATTGACAACGGCGGTTTCGGTTAGTCGAAACGTGTGGTCGCTGCTGCTCGAGTCAGATGCCCGCGAAAGCAAATCGAAACCACCAAAACCGCCATTTTTCGTTTTTGAGCTCGAAAAACTGTAACGCGCAACGAGCATCCATCGCTTTGCCCCGGACGGCACCTCTTGATTGTTGTTGGGAGTTGCCAGTAACGAACAGCAGGCAAATTGCTAACAACAGGGTTAGGCTTCGCACTACTAATTCTGAAGATTGCGGAAACAAAAGTTACCCCGTGATATTCTCTCGATTTGGTGCATAAGCGCTAAGCAGAAATAGTATCGGCAAAGTGATTTCGTTAGGGTAACAGGAGTTTATGGGTTCGCGTCAACCGTTGGCCCAACTTCATCGTCGGCCAGTTTGGCTGATGGGAACAGCGCCCACTGAGTCGTCAGAGAATTGGGTGCAGGAGGAGCACGTTTACGATAGCACCGGGCGGCAGCGCTCGGTTCTGTAATGGCGCCATCTTATTATGGAACTTGTTGCAATCCTGGCATTACGCTTTACGGTCCAATTAAGAGCTGAACCGGCCTCGCTAACCCACTACCCCCCATCCTGCTGAGATCTACATAGCTGCATGGGAAGCCGCGAAGCTACGCTTAAGCGCATCACACTTTGCGCCCGGTGGCAGCCGCAATCGAGAGCACCAGGGCTGTGGGCACGATTGGCTTGGCAAGATGTAGCTGAAATCCGGCCGCCCGCGCGAGCTCGCGATCCTCGTTCGTAACGTAAGCGGTGAGCGCGACTGCGGGAGTCTCCCGAGCCCGCTTTGATCTCATTCTCCTCATTTTCCTGACCAGGCTATAACCGTCCTCATTCGGCATGCCGATGTCACTTACCAGCAAATCCGGTTTCCAATCCCGGATGGCCTTCAGTGCTTCCGCTGCGGATTCGCAACAGTTAACTTCGCTGCCGCAGCGCGTCAGAATAGCGCTTACTAAATCGCGCGAATCAACTTCATCATCAACAACGAGAATTCGCAGTCCCTCGAGTACTTTGGAAAAACCGTCCGGTAGCATATCACTTTCCGGTTCAGCCTCAGCAGCGTCGTCAAGAGCGAGAGTCGGAGTTGTTGAGGCGAGTGGCAGAGTAACTGTAAAAGTGGCGCCCTGATTTTTTCCCGGACTCTCTACCTCGACACTCCCGTGATGAAGTTGAACCAGATGTTTCACAATGGAGAGGCCCAGGCCCAGTCCACCATGGATTCTGGTAGTCGAGCCGTCCGCCTGACGGAAACGATCGAAGATATAAGGTAAGAATTCAGGGGTGATGCCAACGCCGGTATCGCTGACCGAAATCCGGATCTCTGACTCGCCACTTGTGCCCTGGACGCGCACCTGACCTCGCTCGGGCGTAAACTTCACGGAATTGCTAAAAAGATTCCAGAAGATCTGCTGTAGCCGGGTTGGATCGCCGGGAACTGAGCAAACCCCCGAATCCATAGCGATTTCAAATTTGATGCCTTTTGCTTCGAACGCCGGCCGCACCGCATCGATCGCAGCGTCGATTACCCCGCAGATATCAACCGGCCTGGGGTCTATTTGGAGTTTGCCCGTGATGATCCGCGAAACGTCCAGCAGATCGTCGATCAATTGCGACTGCGAGCGCGCGTTACGCTCAATAGTTTCAAAGGCGCGAATCATCTGAGGCTCGTCGAGTTTTCCGGAACGGACCAGGTGGCTCCATCCCAGGATGGCCGAGAGCGGCGTGCGCAACTCATGGGACAGTGTCGCCAGGAATTCGTCCTTAGTGCGATTGGCTTGCTCTGCTTCAGCTCGCGCGGCCTGCTCGCGGACCAATAATTGGGCACGCTCATCTTCGGCTTGTTTACGCTCGGCTATTTCCAACTGTAGCTCGGTGGCGTGGCGTTGCGCATCGCTATAAAGCATCGCGTTGTCGTAAGCGACCGCCACTTGAGTAGCAAGCGTCGCCGCCAAACGCTCGTCGGCTTCAGTGAAATCCTCCGCGTTGAGCTTATTTATCAGATAGACCCAACCGGATACTTTCGAGCCGGACAGAATCGGCGCGCCCAGAAACGAGTGGACCAACTCAGATGTCTTTCCATGGACGCGCAGTAGTTCATCAGAATCATTCAGCCGTAACGGGCGACGTTCGGCGACCAGGTGTTTCAGAGCGCGCCGCGCGATCTGGGGAACGCCGTTCGGGGAAACTCCATCTTCCTTTCCTCCGGAAGTGAAGAAATAGCGTAGTGTCTTGCCATCGCCATTGATCACGCCCACGCCCGACTCCTGCGCTCCCACAATGCGTCTTGCCGAGCGACAAAAGTTTTCCAAAACTCGCCACGGATCATGTTCGGCGGTCAACTCCTGGCCCAGATCGATAAGCATGCTCAGCCGGGCCAGGTTTGCATTCTCAAGTTCCAGGTTCTTTTCCTGGAGCAACTGAGCCTGACGTTTGATTTCCTGAGTCTTCTTAAACAACTCTACAAAGACGGCTACCTTGGATCGCAGGATGTCAGGCTCGATGGGCTTAACGATGTAATCAACCGCGCCCAGGGAATATCCACGGCTCAAATGGCGGCCACCGGTACTGTCGGCGGTTAGGAAAATAATTGGGATGTTGCGCGACCGGTCGCGGCCTCTAATCAACTCGGCAGTTTCCAGACCATCCAAACCAGGCATGTAAACGTCCATCAGAATCACTGCCACTTCATTATCCAGTAGATAACGGAGCGCATCATCACCTGAGGAAGCACTCACCAGTTTTCTGTCGGGCGATTGCAGGATCGACTCGAGCGCCAACAAATTTGTTGGGCTGTCGTCCACCATTAGAATGTTAATTCGTTCCTCAGCGTCCATAATGCGTTCCCATCCCCCGCGGTCCGGGCGCGGGCAAGTCGCGTACAGACTCACTCAGGAGCCCAAGGCATGGGGCAATCTCTTGCAAAGACAGAATCTTATCGACCTGGGTGGCTGCGATCGCGGCATCGGGCATCTCCCTGCACACGGCAGACTCTGGATCCTCGACTAGTGTCAGACCGTTCCGCATCTTTATTGCCGCCAGACCACGCGCGCCATCCTGATTGGCTCCCGTCAAAACTACGCCGATCGTCCGCTCCTGATACTCATCTGCAACTGATTCGAAAAGCACATCTATAGACGGCCGCGCAAAGGCCACCGGCTGATCGGTTGACAGGACGAAGCTGCCGTTTTCGACGAGCAGATGATAGTCGCGAGGCGCCAGGTAAGCGCTCCCCGGGGAAATGGCCTCTTTATCTTCCGGCTCTGAGACCGGTATACGGCTGCTGCTACCGAGGAAATCAACTAAGCCGATCTCGGAGTCCTTTCCCCGGTGCTGCACGATGACAACCGGCAAAGGAAATCCTGCGGGCAATCCCGAAAGTAATACTTGCAAAGCCCTCAGCCCGCCGATGGAAGTGCCGACGACTACGATCTCAAATGCCACTCACATTACCTTTCGATACAGCTTGTCATGATCGTTCAAGTGCTGATATAAACCCGCTCGCGGCGTAAACTTCAACGACTCCTTGTTGCCCAGACCAAAAACGCCAAACATACTCAAACTATCGTAGAGCAAATTATGAACCCGCGCCTGCAAATCTTTGTTGAAATAGATCATCACGTTGCGACACAGGATCACCTGAAACTCATTGAAGGAACCGTCTGTGGCAAGGTTGTGCTGGGAAAACACTACATTGTTCTTTAGAGCCGAACTGAAAATCACACTGTCATACTGCGCCGTGTAGTAGTCAGAAAACTCATGTGCGCCGCCGGCTTGGTGATAGTTGCTGGTGTACTCTCTCATGGCCGAGAGCGGAAAGATTCCATCTCGCGCCTTTTTTAAGACCGCCTGGCTGATGTCGGTAGCGTAGATGCGGCATCTGTCATACAGCCGTTCCTCCTGGAGCAGGATTGCCAGTGAATAGACTTCTTCGCCGGTAGAACAACCTGCCACCCAGACCTGCACGGTAGGATAAGTACGAAGCAGCGGTACCACTTGCCTGCGAAACGTAGAGTAAAAACTGGGATCGCGAAACATCGCCGTCGCATGCACCGAGAGTCCCAGCAGCAGACGCTCAAGGCACGCGGCATCATGCAGTACCTTGTCCTGAAAGGTCGACACGGTCCCAAGTTTTTCCGTGCGCATCAACTCCAATATCCGCCGCTTTAGTGAAGGCCGCGAATACTCCCGGAAATCAAACCCGTACGCACGGTAGAGCCCGTCGAGCAGCAACTCGATCTCGATATCCTCCAGTTCCACTGCTTTGGCAGGTGCTGTACTCATAAAAACTTAAGTGAAAACTTCAGGTTGAAGTGCGTCAGCCTCTATCGATCAAAATTCTAAACATCTCGCCCCGCTGGGGCGAAGGCGACAACTCCTTGGAGTGCGGTGACCTGTCACCGCTTTGGCCTTCGGCGGCCTGGCGCCGTAGTCCTACATTAGACTCAAGCGAATCGTCGTCGCGACTGGTCGCGACTGACCAGAGCGGTGACAGGTCACCGCACTGCTCCAAAGTCACTGACTCTCTTCCGGGCGATATAGCCAGACCCGAAGCAGCGACAGCAATTGATCTATATCCAGCGGCTTCGAAATATAGTCGGAGGCGCCGACTGCCAGGCAGTGATCGCGATCAGCTTTCATTGCTTTGGCCGTCAAAGCTATTATCGGGAGTTGTTTGAATTCCTCCATCTCGCGAATCGCGGTAATCGCTTCATAACCATCCATCTCCGGCATCATGATGTCCATCAGGACTGCCTCGATGTCGGGATTAGCCTTGAGAATATCAATACCCTCCTGTCCGTTCTCCGCGTGGACCACATTCATGTTGTGAGCTTCAAGCGCACTGGTCAACGCGAAGATGTTTCGCACATCGTCATCAACCACCATGACCTTGCGACCGGCCAGCACTGGATCGGTGCGATGATAACTTGCCAGCATGCGTCGCTTGGGTTCCGGCAGATTCGCCTCAACCCGATGCAGGAAAAGAGCAGTCTCGGCCAACAGCCTTTCGGGAGAGCTGGCTTCCTTGACTATGATCGCATCGGCCACCTTCTTAAGGTGCAACTCTTCCTTCCGTGTTAATTCCTTCCCGGTGTAGATGATGATCGGAAGATCGTAGCGGCCGAGATCAGTCTGCAACTTTTCAATCAGGTCAAAGCCGCTCATGTCAGGCAGTTTCAGGTCCAACACCATGCAATCAAATCGCTCGTCCTTCAAGGCCATCAGCGCTTCTTCACCGGTGGCGACGGCCGTCGTATGAACGTCGCCGTTGCCGATTAACTCCACCACACTCATGCGCTGCACATCGTCGTCTTCAACAACCAATAGTTTGCGAATTCGCCGATCCGCAAATTCTCGAATACCGTCGAAAGCCTTACCCAGGTCTTCATGGGTAACCGGCTTTTGCACGTGGTTAAAGGCGCCCTGTTGCAATGCCCGCTGGCGCTGCTCCTCCACGGTGATGATATGGACCGGAATATGACTCGTTTCCGGGTCGTGCTTCAAGCGATCCAGTACGGTCCACCCGTCACGATCGGGAAGGCGAATATCCAATGTGATTGCCGCAGGCTTGTATTTCCGGGCCAGTAGCAGCGCCATGGCTCCGCTGGTAGCCACCAAACCTTTGAATCCTTTTTCGCGGGCAAGGTCAAGCAGGATGCCGGCGAAGCTAATATCATCTTCAACGATCAGCACCACCCGATCGCCGCCTTCGATTTGGTTGCGATCGTCGAGAATCGCGGCCGACTCGCTGGACAGAAGCGCCATGGCTTCGCTATCAAAAGATTCCACCGGCGTCCAGGCAGCTTCGACCGCTTTGGGATCGCTAATCCGGGATTGCTTTGGCGGCGCACTGATCGCTCCCAGGGGCACGTAATTGCGGGGCAGGTAGAACGTGAAGGTGCTGCCTTCCCCTGGCTTCGAGACGACGCGAATCTCGCCTCCGAGCAAACGGGCAATCTCGCGGCTGATGGAGAGTCCCAGTCCGGTGCCGCCATATTTGCGACTCGTAGTTCCATCTGCCTGCTGGAAGGCCTCGAAAATTATCCGTTGTTTCTCCGTCGGAATTCCGATGCCCGTATCGCTCACCGAGAAAGCTACAACCTCCCCGGCCCGATTCAAGGAGTCGAGATGATAGGTTTCATCCTTTGGAGCAGGAGCAATTCGCAGAACCACTTTGCCCTTTTCGGTAAACTTGAAGGCATTGGAAAGCAGGTTCATCAGTATCTGTTGCAAGCGTTTATCGTCAGTGCGAATAGTTGGCGCCAGCTCCTCTGCTCGTTCGACCCCGAACTCGAGGTTCTTGTCCTGAGCAAGTTGATGGAAGCTGCGCCCCAACTGTTCCGTAATCTCGGCTATTGAAACCTCGGAAACCTCAATGCCCATCATTCCCGACTCAATCTTCGTCAAGTCGAGAATGTCGTTGATCAAGGAAAGCAGATCCGATCCAGAGGTGTGGATCGTTTCCGCAAACTGCACCTGTTTGGTTGTCAAATTCTCTTCATGGTTTTCTGCTAACTGGCGCGAAAGAATCAGCATACTATTGAGCGGCGTGCGCAGCTCGTGGGACATGTTGGCCAGAAACTCCGATTTGTATTTGGAAGTAAGCGCCAGTTGCTCGGCCTTTTCTTCCATCTCCCAGCGCGCTTCTTCAACTTCGCGGTTCTTGGCCTCCACTTCCGCTTTCTGGCGGGCCAGCAACTCAGCTTTCTCCTGCAACTCTTCGTTGGTTTGCTGTAATTCTTCCTGCTGGCTCTTCAACAGCTCTTCAGACTCTCGCAGCGACTCGGCCTGCTGCTCGAGTTGCTCGTTGGTTTTCTTCAGCTCGTCCTGCTGGCTTTGAAGTTCTGCCGCCAGGGATTGTGATTGGAGCAGTAAGTCTTCGGTACGTGTATTAGCCGCAATCGTGTTGAGAACGATACCGATACTTTCAGTCAACTGGTCGAGGAAGGTGAGATGGGTGTCGCTGAATGTATTGAAAGTCGAAAGTTCGATTACAGCTTTTACGTCACCTTCAAAGAGTACCGGAAGTACAACGATATTATTAGGTGGCGCTTCACCAAGACCTGAGGCGACGTATACATAGTTTGAGGGAACGTTGGTTACCAGAATTCTTTCGCGTTCAAGAGTGCACTGGCCCACCAGACCTTCGCCGGCCTGGAATTCATTCGCCAGGTTCTTGCGCTTCTTGTAAGCGTAACCACCCAGCAATTTCATTAGTGGCTGGCCGTTTAAGCTGGTGTTTACGTAGAAGACGCCTTGCTGCGCGTCGACGAGCGGCGCGAGTTCTGAGAGCACCATCTGGGCAACGGTGGTCATATCACGTTGTCCCTGAAGCATTCGCGTGAAACGAGCGAGATTGGTCTTCAGCCAGTCCTGCTCCATGTTCTTCTGCGTCGTGTCTTTGAGATTGAGAATCATCTCGTTGATGTTGTCTTTGAGCGCCGCGACCTCACCTTGAGCTTCGACGGTAATAGATCGGGTCAGGTCACCCTTTGTCACCGCCGTGGAAACCTCGGCAATCGCGCGTACCTGTGTCGTCAGGTTTGCCGCCAGACCGTTTACGTTGTCGGTTAGATCGCGCCAGGTACCTGCGGCGCCGGGAACGTTTGCCTGCCCGCCGAGTTTTCCTTCGACGCCTACTTCGCGCGCCACCGACGTAACCTGGTCGGCAAACGTGGCGAGCGTGTCCGTCATGTTGTTGATGGTGTCGGCCAGCTCGGCAATCTCGCCCTTTGCCTCCACCGTTAATTTGCGCTCAAGATCGCCATTAGCAACCGCCGTAACCACGCGAGCAATACCTCGCACCTGATCCGTCAAATTACTACCCATGGAGTTCACGTTGTCGGTCAGGTCTTTCCAGGTGCCTGCCACACCGCGCACATCGGCCTGGCCACCCAGCTTTCCTTCCGTACCTACTTCACGGGCCACCCGGGTGACTTCCGAGGCGAATGAATTCAACTGGTCCACCATCGTGTTGATGGTGTTCTTGAGTTCCAGAATTTCGCCCTTAACGTCTACCGTGATCTTTTTGGAGAGGTCACCGTTAGCCACCGCGGTAGTTACATCGGCGATGTTGCGCACCTGACCGGTGAGGTTGCTGGCCATCGAGTTCACATTGTCTGTCAGGTCCTTCCAGGTTCCGGCCACACCGCGCACATCAGCCTGGCCACCCAGTTTACCTTCGGTTCCTACCTCGCGCGCCACGCGGGTAACTTCCGAAGCGAACGAATTCAACTGGTCCACCATCGTGTTGATAGTGATCTTTAACTCGAGGATTTCCCCCTTGACGTCCACCGTGATCTTCTTGGAGAGGTCGCCGTTGGCCACGGCGGTGGTGACGTCGGCGATGTTGCGCACCTGGCCCGTCAAGTTGCCGGCCATGAAGTTCACATTGTCTGTCAGGTCCTTCCACGTACCCGCTACACCCATTACCTGCGCCTGACCGCCTAGTCGTCCTTCAGTACCAACTTCGCGGGCCACACGGGTAACTTCCGAAGCGAAGGAGCTGAGCTGGTCCACCATCGTATTGATAGTGTCTTTGAGCTCGAGAATCTCCCCCTTCACGTCTACCGTGATTTTCTTGGACAGGTCGCCGTTGGCCACGGCCGTCGTAACTTCCGCGATGTTGCGTACCTGACCCGTCAAATTACCGGCCATCGAGTTCACGCTATCAGTAAGGTCTTTCCAGGTGCCCGCCACGCCGCGCACATCAGCCTGGCCGCCGAGTTCACCCTCTGTTCCCACCTCACGCGCGACGCGGGTAACTTCCGAAGCGAAGCCATTAAGCTGATCCACCATGGTATTGATGGTGTTCTTCAACTCAAGAATTTCTCCGCGCACGTCTACCGTAATCTTCTTTGAAAGGTCGCCGTTCGCGACCGCGGTCGTAACTTCCGCGATGTTGCGCACCTGGCCGGTAAGATTGCCGGCCATCAGATTCACGCTGTCAGTCAGGTCTTTCCACGTTCCGGCGACGCCCTTAACGTCGGCCTGCCCGCCAAGTTTCCCTTCTGAGCCCACCTCGCGCGCCACGCGAGTAACTTCCGAAGCGAAGCCGTTGAGTTGGTCCACCATCGTATTTATCGTGTCTTTGAGTTCGAGAATCTCCCCCTTCACATCGACCGTGATTTTCTTGGAAAGGTCGCCGTTGGCCACCGCGGTGGTGACTTCCGCGATGTTACGTACCTGGCCGGTAAGATTGCCGGCCATGAAGTTAACGTTGTCGGTAAGATCCTTCCATGTTCCCGCGACGCCAATCACTTGCGCCTGGCCACCTAGTTTGCCCTCCGTTCCTACCTCACGGGCCACGCGCGTAACTTCCGAAGCAAATGAATTCAATTGGTCCACCATCGTGTTGATGGTGTTCTTCAGTTCGAGAATCTCACCTTTAACGTCGACGGTGATTTTCTTGGAAAGGTCGCCGTTGGCCACCGCGGTGGTGACGTCAGCGATGTTGCGCACCTGGCCGGTAAGATTACCGGCCATGAAATTAACGTTATCGGTAAGATCTTTCCATGTGCCCGCGACGCCGATCACTTGCGCCTGGCCACCTAGTTTGCCTTCCGTTCCTACCTCGCGCGCCACGCGCGTAACTTCCGAGGCGAATGAATTCAATTGGTCCACCATTGTGTTGATGGTGTTCTTGAGTTCGAGTATTTCGCCCTTAACGTCGACCGTGATCTTTTTGGAGAGATCGCCATTGGCCACTGCGGTTGTGACTTCGGCGATGTTGCGCACCTGGCTGGTCAAATTGCTGGCCATGGAGTTGACGCTGTCGGTAAGGTCTTTCCACGTTCCCGCCACTCCCTTGACCTTGGCCTCGCCCCCCAGTTTGCCTTCGGTTCCTACTTCGCGCGCCACGCGCGTCACCTCCGAAGCAAAGGAACTCAACTGATCCACCATGGAGTTGACGATTTTGACGGTGCGGAGAAACTCACCCTTCAGCGGACGTTCGTCAACCTGAAGGGCCATACGTTCCGAAAGATCACCATTCGCGACCGCGCCGATCACGCGGGCCATCTCGCTTGTCGGACGGGCCATGTCGTCAATCAGCAGGTTGGTGGAATCGACCAGCCGCAGCCACGACCCGCCAGCCGCCGGCACTGACGCGCGATGCATTATTTTTCCTTCCTTGCCCACCACACGGCTGACTCGTTCAACTTCCTTCGTGGTCTTGTCACTCAGCTCGATGATGTCGTTGAGTGTGTCGGCAATCTTTCCCGCCTCGCCCGTCCACTCGCCAGGTAAACGAACGGAGAAATCGCCTTTCTTGAAAGCTACGAGGGTCTTAAGCAGCAGCTTCGTGTTAAGGGAGTCTTTTGTCAGGGTTTGAGTTGGCATTGTTTCCTTCCCGAGTTTGCTAAGAATCCGAAGAGAGGTTGGTCAAGATAAAGCTGCCAGAGGGCCCGGCAAGCCCTGGTTTAGAAACGCACGACATGCTAAACACAGCCCGGGCCTGTGCAGTAATAGTTGGGGGAATGTAGAAAAATGGGGGAAGCAGTAAGCAACTCAATGTCGCTGCTATCTGGTATTTATACCTAAGCTTGCGGGGAAATGTAAACCCTTTGAGAACCTGCGTTCAGGTCCGGTAAGACGTTTGACTCCACCGGAGGAAATCTTAACCGGACCCGGTCGGGCAGATCATCCCCTCACTCATAAAGAATCGAACATTTGGCCTCTTCTGGTGGGCCCTGCTTTGTAACCATTTTGGGGGCGCAGCCCATCAGGAGGTCAGGGGAGTGAACGGTGGGGCAGAGCCGCCACCGCACATCAGGCGGCAAAGCCGGCTGCCACCAGCATCTAAAAATTCTAATAGAGATTCGGAATTATTTGATCCAGACGGTCTTGATGTTTACAAACTCGCGGATGCCAAATTCGCCCAACTCTCGGCCGTAGCCGGAGTTCTTTATTCCGCCAAACGGAAGACGCGGATCGGACGCGACCATGCCGTTGATGAAGACGCAGCCGGCTTCGATTTCCTCGACGAAACGCTGTTGTTCAATTGGGTCGTTGGTCCAGGCGGCGGCCCCGAGGCCGAAGGTCGTTGCGTTCGCGAGATTAATGGCTTCATCAATATTCCTGGCGCGAAAAAGCATGGCGACCGGACCAAAGACTTCTTCGCAAGAAGCGGGTGAGCTTGGAGAAATATTAACGAGCACCGTGGGTTCGTAATAGTTACCGGCACCATCAAGCTTCTTTCCGCCCGTCAGGATGAGCGCACCGGCGGCAACGGAAGTCTTCACCTGCTCGTCCACGTCTTTCAGAATTTGTTCGGTTGCCATCGGGCCGATGTCCGTGGCTTCGTCGAGTGGGTCTCCCACGCGTAAAGCCTGCATCTTTTCAACAAACCTGCGCTCAAACTCATTGTAGATCTCTGTCGAGACTATGAAGCGTTTTGCTGCGATGCAGGACTGGCCATTGTTAATAGTGCGGGCTTTCACTGCCGTCGTCACAGCCTCCTCCAACTCGGCTGAAGGCATGACGATGAAGGGATCGCTGCCGCCCAGTTCGAGCACAGTCTTCTTGATCTGTTTGCCTGCAATACTTGCGACGCTTCTACCGGCCGGTTCGCTTCCAGTTAACGTGGCTGCAACGACGCGACGGTCTTCGAGAATTCGCTGGACAGAGTCGGAGCCTACGAGCAGGGTTTGAAACGCGCCTTCAGGAAATCCGGCGCGGCGAAATATATCTTCAATGGCCAGCGCACACTGCGGCACATTCGAGGCATGTTTGAGTAGGCCGACATTCCCGGCCATCAATGCAGGTGCGGCAAAACGAAATACCTGCCAGAACGGAAAATTCCAGGGCATGACGGCCAGCACTGGACCCAGCGGCTGAAAACGCACGAAGCTCTTTTTCGCATTCGTCTCAACCAGCTCGTCCGCCAAATGATGCTTCGCAGTTTCAGCATAGTAACGACAAACCCACGCACACTTTTCTACTTCTGATACCGCGCCCTTGATCGGCTTGCCCATTTCCGTCGTCATCAGTCGCGCAAAATCGTTTTTCTCAGCTTCCAGAATTTCAACCGCGCGCAGCATCCATCCCGCGCGGTCAGCCAGGGATGTTCGCCTGTAGGTGGCGAACGTTTCCGCAGCTCGCTGCAACTTCTCATCGATCCGAGTTTCGCAGAGTGGCTCAAACGTCTGAAGAGTTTCCCCAGTAGCCGGGTTAATCGAAGCGATAGGCATTGCTTGATCCTCGGATCCAGATTCTTATGAAAAGGGATGGATAACTATATCTCAAACAGTGAGGGGACGCTTGGGTTTCTTGCCTCACGAGCCGGATTTGTGCGCCTTTGCCGCCTTCCGTGCGGAAAGGCTTTGCCTTTCCGTCGGTCAATCTATTCTTGAGGCTGCGCCTCCCTATTTATGCCAGGCAATTTGATCAAGATCCACCAAGATCGGCTCATCTTCCGAAGGCCGGCGCTGCCAACATCGCACACTGGAAAAGCGATAATCTTCCGCTCGTTTGACCAGTCCGGCGCGAACAGGATTCAGATGAATATAGTTCGCCTTCTCCATTAACCCATTTTCAGTCGTTATCAACTTCAGGTTTGGATGATGGTCCCAAAGTGAATACTTATACTCGCGAGGACCCCTCGCCTGCCTTAACTTCGCTAAGGATGCCTCCGGCTGCGACTCCTTCAGATATTCAATTATGCGGTGGCCTGAGATACCATTAACATATCGCAGCACTTCAGATGGTTTCCGTTCAGAGCCGATTAGAGCGTGCAGATGATCGGGCATTATTACATAAGCAAGAATGAGCAGATCCGCCGAATTACGTGCCTCCTTGAGTGATTCACACATCACGTCTTTTAGTTTTGTGGTTTTGAAAACAGGCAGACGATTATGCGGCACTGAAGTGATGTAGTGGACTGGTGAATCTTTGGAAATGCGAAACATGAGGCGTAGCCTTCCAAAACCAAAGTGAGCTACGGAAAGGCGGAGCCTTTCCGGACGGAATGCGGCGAAGCCGCGAACTACAGTGCGGAGGACCGAATAAAGTTCTTACTGATATGGACGGCCCACCGTCAATGGCGTGCCTGAACCTGGTCGCAACGAAATCTTGAAAGAATTCTTGTATCCTGTAAGTCATGACGCAGAACGAACGCTTGGATAAATTCGCCATCGCGGCGGCACTTCAGGAGATTGCCGCGCTGCTCGAGTTGAAAGGTGGCAAGGAACGCTTCAAAGCACGAGCCTATCAGACCGGCGCGCGCGTGGTCGGCGGCGTGGCCGAAGACATTGGCGAAGTAGTCCTTGAAAACCGATTGACTTCATTGCGCGGAATTGGCGATGCGCTGGCTTCGCAAATCGAACAGCTTTACCTCACCGGCGAGTCTTCGGTTTTGCGAGGACTGAAACAGGAGTTTCCGCCAGGCATCATTGAACTCTCGGGAGTGCCGGGGCTCTCGATTAGTAAAATCAAAACCCTTCATGAAGCTTTGGGAATCACTTCGATTGCTGAACTAAAGGCTGCGGCTGAGGCAGGCAAGATACGAAGCATCAAAGGCTTTGGCGCGAAAACAGAAGAAAAGCTTATCGAGACGATCGCGAGTCATCGCCAGCGCCGCAGTGGCCAGGAGCGACTGCACCTGCACCGTGCGCTGCAAACGGCAGAACAGATTGCCAATTATCTTCAGACAGCTCCCGACACGGCTGATATCACCTTTGCCGGCTCCTTGCGGCGCTGGAAAGAAACTGTCGGAACGATTCGCATAGTGGCAAATACAAAACGGCCCGGCGCCTTGATCGAGCACTTCCTTCGCTTTCCACTCATCGTTGAGGTGACAGAGCACATGGAGGAAGCGTGCACCGTGCGGCTTGCTGAGGGTGCGCGTGTTTCGCTGGTTGCCGCGCGTCCTTCCGAGTTTGCCCTGGCATTGTTGACTGAAACCGGATCGAAAGCGCACGTCAACAAGCTGCACCAGATTGCGAGCGACGGCGCTAATCTACAGGAGGCAAAAAGTAAACGAAGCAAGCATCCTGGGCGAAAATCCAAGCCTTCCACCGAACTACCGACGGAGGAAGATATCTACCATCAGTTAGGAATGCAGTACATCCCGCCGGAGTTGCGCGAAGACCAGGGCGAGATTGAAGCAGCCCTTGCCGGAAAGTTGCCGGAAGATCTCGTGACCCTCGTTGACATCCGTGGCATGGTCCATTGCCACACGACCTATTCCGATGGCAAGCACTCAATTGAAGAGATGGCCCGGGCGGCCGAGGCTATGGGAATGAAATATGTAACTATCACAGACCACTCGCCCACCGCGTTCTATGCCGGCGGAGTCACTCTCGATCGGCTGAAGCGCCAGTGGGATGAGATTGACGAAGTGCAGGAAAAGGTCAAGGTCAAGCTTCTGCGCGGGACGGAATCGGACATCGTGGCGGACGGCCATCTGGATTATCCCGACAAGATCCTCGAACAGTTTGATGTAATCGTTGCCAGCATCCATTCGCGGTACAAGATGGATTCAGCAAAGATGACTAAACGCATCGTTACGGCGATGCGCCAGCCAGTTTTCAAGATTTGGGGACATGCGTTGGGCCGTTTGATTCAGCGCCGGCCGCCATTCGAGTGTGACATCGAGAGTATTCTGGATGTGATAGCGGAATCGCGGGCGTCGATTGAGGTCAACGGTGATCCCTGGCGACTCGACATGGAGCCGCGTTGGATTCGTGAAGCGCGGAAACGAAAGATCAAGTTTGTGATCTCGGTTGATGCTCATTCAACGGGTGCCATGAACAATTTGAAATATGGCGTGGGCATCGCGCGCCGAGGCTGGTTAACGAAGCGGGAAGTTTTGAACACGCTCGGTGTGACGGCTTTTCAGAAAGCAGTAAAGCCTGCGTAATGGCAACTCCCTGGAGACCTGTCGCCGCTTTGGCCCTCGGCGGCTTGACGCCGATGCTGTTAGGAGATTCAAACCAATCGTGGTCGCGCCAGGCCGCAACCGGCCAAAGCGGTGCCAGGCCACCGCACTCCAAGGAGTTGACTCGCACCAACCGTTGGCGCGTTAACCAACATTCCACGGAAGTCGAGCCTTTCCCTCGAATTCATCATTTAGTTTTCGGAGTCGCTCTTCCAGATTTCTCTTCGCTTGATCCGTTTGCACTGCAGGCGCAGCGAAGCCTGTTCTTTGAGACCAGTGCTCCCATGTCTCAAGGAGTTTCGCGTGTGCGCCGCTTGCCGTGTGAATCTGCTCTGCATGGACCAGGAGCTTGCGCTCCAACTCCCGTGCGGTGTCTCCGGGTTTATTCTTCGATGAGGATCGCGACCTGGACCAGTCGATTCTGTCACTTCGGAGCTCACCACTTTCCTCGACAGTCTTCAGGAGCTCCTGTGCAGGAGCGGATAGACTCTCCATTTGCCATGGCTTCCGGGCAGTTCCGATGGCCAGGATCTCCGGCCAGAGGTCGCGGTGGACGAAAGTTATTTTACCTGAAATAAGCTTGGTGATTAGCACGTCCGGATGATCTTCTAATTTTTCATTCACCTGAAATATCGTCTGGGCCAACGGGTGTGCCCACCATGATCCACGCAGCGGCGCGCCGGTGATTAGAGTGCAGATACTAGGCAGTTTGGGATCGGATTCAAGCAAAAAGCCAAGCTTCAGTAGTTTGCCAAAAACTTGTTTGAAGGTCGCTGCAGCTATCGGCATGACGTGGATACTACCTTAGAATAAGCATCAGGATATCCTGGATAACGTACGACATTCGGAGCCAGTAAGATGACCTGTCTCTTCTGTGGAATTGTAAATGGCGAAGTGAGCGCCTCAATAGTCTTTGAGGATGAAGTCTCCATTGCCTTTCTCGATCATCGCCCGCTGTTCCCAGGTCACTGTTTGCTGGTTCCGAAAGAACATTTCGAAACTCTGGCCGACTTGCCAGTGGAGTTGGTTGGGCCTTTCTTTCAGAACGCTCAGCTTTTGGTACGTGCGGTGGAAACTGCGCTCGAAGCGGACGGGTCTTTCGTGGCTATGAACAATCGTGTGAGCCAAAGCGTTCCGCATTTACATGTCCATGTGGTTCCGCGACGCAGGAAAGACGGCTTGAAAGGCTTTTTCTGGCCGCGCACTAAATATGGAAGCGAAGCAGACATCGTTACGGTCCAGCAGTTAATTCAGTCTGAGATCGCGGGCATGCGAAAACTCTGGTAAGCCACCTTTAGAAAACCTTGTGAGAGGCAAAGCAACAAAGATACAGGCGCGCCGGAATGGTACGAAGTTGAACCCCCAGGGGGTACCCAGGGATGGATTCCTGCTGGGGATACTTCAAACACACGACCCGTCACTCCGATACCGACAGGTCCCACTAGAATCCCTCGAGATTCAGGTGGTGGTACTATCTCAGCTTCTCCCACTGCCGGTGGTCGTGCTCGTCCTAATACTTCCGGCAGCAATAGAAGAGGAACACGCCGCACTCGGCGCAAGCGGACACTGAACAATCCTTAATCCGCTCTTCATCACATACTTCGTTCGGGGTCTACTGATACGAAGTATTTTTTGAGCGGAAGATCGTCAATAATTCCAGATAAAAATAGTTTCCGAACAAGAATGCAGCATTTCATTTAGCAATTACAGGGGCAAGAGTTTTTTTTTAATTCATCAAAAAATAAAACACATAAAAATTTGATCTTAAAACACGATGAGCGTATAAACCTCCCTGTCGCGAGGGTCACGGCCTTCGCGACCGAGGAAGGGATCGGCAACCGATGTGGTGACACACGGAAGAGGGAATCAGCAGGCGGCTGTTGATTCTACTGACGCCCTTCGACGAAGCCGAAAGGCTTTGCTAGAGGAGGCTGAGAGGTCTTCTCGAGCCATTCGGATAAAAACGAGTGGCACCCTTTAGACAGGACCCGCTGAAGGGGGCGAATGGTTCGGTGAAAGCTGGACCGACGTTGTCGGATCGTAACCGAAGGTGGAGGAAAAGCCACCAGAACAAAAACCTAAAGGCACCGCATTCGAAAGGATGCGAGAATTGTGAAAGCAGTTCGTGTGCTGACCGAGGATCGAACTGACCGCCAGTTGGTCATCGGGATACAAATCGGCAGCCTAGTGTGTACATGCGAAGCTGCCATCCTTTTAAAAGCTTTGGTTCGAGAGCTTCGGCTTGAGAGCTTTAGCGGTTAAATAGGAAACGGATTGCGCTACTTCCAGCTTGCTGGAGGTAGCGTTTTCCGTTTTTGCAGCCCTGCCCCGAGAGAGGTATCATGAAACTCTTTCAATCATCTTTTTGACGTGCGTACCACTCCGATGTCTCCCTTGAGCGCGCAACAGCATCCAAAGGAGATAAACCAATGACCGAAGCAAGAATGCAGGAAACTCCAGACTACAAGCCCGGAACTTTTTGTTGGGTAGAGTTAGGAACCACGGACGGCGAAGCGGCTAAGAAATTCTATACAGAGCTGTTTGGCTGGAGCTTTAACGACAGTCCGATCGGCCCGGGCATGGTCTATACAATGCTCAAGCTGGACGGCAAAGATGTAGGGGCACTCTACAAAATGCCCAGCGAAATGACGGACCATGGTGTGCCGCCACATTGGATGTCTTACGTTTCAGTCAGCAGTGCAGACGAAAGTGCGGCGAAGGCAAAGGAGCTGGGCGCCGCTTTGATGAAAGAGCCTTTCGATGTCATGGAGGTAGGCCGAATGGCGGTGGTCCAGGATCCGACAGGGGCCGTGTTTGCACTGTGGCAAGCAGGAACTCATAACGGCGCGGGAGTCGTGAATGTACCGAATTCATTCTGCTGGAACGAACTCGCAACTCCCGATACCACCAAAGCCGGCGACTTTTACACGGGCCTTTTCGGTTGGGGCAAAAACGTTCAGCAAATGGGACCGATGACTTACACGTCGTTTAGGAATGGCGATCGTCCGGCGGGAGGAATGTACCAGCCAACACCGGAAATGGGAGAGATCCCGCCAAACTGGCTTGTTTACTTTGCCGTTGACGACGCGGATGCCAAGCTTGAGAAGGCCAACGAATTGGGAGCAACAACCATTGCGCCGGCAATGGACATTCCTGGCACGGGACGCTTCGCCGTTATTCAGGATCCGCAGGGTGCGGTGTTTGGGATAATCAAACTGAATAGCCCGCAGGCGGAAAGTGATCCGCATTTGATGCCCGGGCTGGCTTGGAACAAAAACACGGCCGGGTTATCGATATGTTGGTGGCGGCTCTGCCGCTCTCCGTGCGGTAAGCCTATGGCTTGCCGAAACACTGAAATTTGTTTGAGGCTTCGCCTCCGCTGTGGGCCATAGCGTCTCGGCATGAACGCGGAGGCATAGCCTCGGGTGAAAAGCCTTTTCCGGTAAGCCATAGGCTTACCGCACGGAGAGCGGCAGAGCCGCCTATTTATCTATCAAGGATCTTTTTGTGCAAAGCCGCCCGGGCTAGCTTGGATTTCGTCACTGAATGATTTTTGTACCAAGACACATTTCGTTTCTGCTCATCTCCGTCAATCATGAAATCACGCCTCGTCTGGCTTCTCTTGTGCCTCATCTGGGGCTCGACCTGGCTGTTCATCAAGCTCGGCCTGAGCGATCTTCCACCCTTCACTTTTGCGGGGATCAGGTTTGTCATCGCCTTAACTATCCTTTTCGCGCTGATCGGAGTGCGACGGTTGCCACTCCCGCGTACGCGCGCTGATTGGACCCTTCTGGCCGTCACCGGCCTATTCTCTTTCAGTCTAAATTACGGGCTCGTTTTCTGGGGGGAGCAATACATCTCATCCGGCCTGGCCGCGTTGCTGCAGGCAACGATTCCTGTCTTCGGTCTGGTCATCGCTCATTTCTATCTTCCCGGCGAACAAATGACGCCAGTCAAGATCTTTGGAGTGGTGATGGGCGTCGCCGGCGTTGGCGTGATCTTCTCAAACCAATTAAGTGTTGCTGGTCCCAGGGCGTTGGCAGGTTGTGCCGCGCTCGTTGTTGGCTCCGCGTGTGCCGCCTACGCGAACGTACTGGTAAAGGCGCGGGGGGCAAATCTCAATCCTGCGATCCTGGCAGGCGGGCAAATGTTTTTTGGTCTCATCCCACTATTGCTGATTGGGATTGTGCTGGAAGGAAATCCTTTCCACTTTCATTGGACCCGGATGACCGTTATCTCTCTGTTCTATCTCGCCATCGTCGGTTCGGTCACTGCCTTTCTGCTTTACTACTGGCTGGTTCAGCACATGGACGTGACGAAGACGATGCTAATCGCACTGGTTACGCCGGTGATTGCGGTCGGCCTTGGAGTGCTGGTCCTACATGAAGAGCTAAACTGGCGGACATTTGCCGGCGGGGCAATGATCATGGCAGGGATCGCATTAATCGTTTTGCGGAGATCTAGATCTACCCAAGTACCATTGGGTTGATGATTACTACATGGAAATCTTCGGAAGGCTTAGGCTTCCTTCTTGATGGAACACCGGCCAGCTGAATCTCAACGCCCGGCTCCAGTGCTTCGAGCCACTCGATCAAGTCATTCGGAGTTACGAGGGGAAAGAACATTGCTTCACAAAATAAGTCTTTGTATTCCACACCCTCAGGTTCTGTATTAGCAGCTAAAAGCGCAACAACTCTATTACGGGCTCTTTCGGCATACCGAGACTGTAAAGCCAGAGCTTTCCGCGATTTCGGAGGATCGGAATCGAACATAAGATCTGGCTGTCTAGTTTTTTGGATGTGTGCCTCATGTCGAACATCATCTTGAATCTTTGCAGCCTTAATTTCAGCCGCTTTGAAGACCTCGATTCCGCGATGATGTTTTGTTCCATACACCAAGAAATATCGGATTGACTCCTTGTTCGGTTCAAGAACCACGGCAGCCGACACATATTTGAAGCCACATAGCTCCTTTAGACTCTGCGAATATTCGAGTACAGCTTGTTCAGCCCGATCCTCCGGTTGAGTATTTCGCAGTTTCTCAAGGACCCCAGGTCGACCGAATAGCTTCCGATAACTTTCTGCACGATTTTCTTCGCCCAGAAACCGGTTAATGTCCCGGACCATCAATGTGACTAGCACTTCAGAGCTGCGGCCATGCAGGAAGGATTTGAGTTTTTCCATCGGCACCTGAGCCCAACCAGTGGGATCGAGAAGGACGAATTTGAACGGATCCCTGCCAGCTCCTTTGGCAATCTGGTCAATAGCGGGAATCGTCTTAATGAATTCGCCATGAAGAGCGTGCACTTCAAAACCGGAGGAGGTCTCATGTGACGCGAATCGTTCAAGTTCCGCAAATGCGTCGTTGTTTTGTTCGACAAGAATGCATGTAACATAAACATCTCGGCCATGGATCTCGCGCAGGCCCACCTGCGTCCGACGCAACGCCTCAATGGCAATGGCAAACGAGGAATCGGCATGTGCTGGATCTTGAGTCTTCCAAGGACCTGCAAAGCCATCTACGTAGGCGAATGAATCCCATGTTCTACCGATTCTATAAACCAAGTCAGGTAGATACACTTTCAGCAAGCTATGCTTCACGTATGCTGGCTCGCGTCCACCTTCATAAATTGAACGATCTAATTTAGCCATGAGTGAGAGGTGCGAGAGGTACGCCATCCCAAGTGGTTCCTTCAAGAATGCGGCCAGCAAGTTTTTTGCTGAGGCGAACCATTTCAACCGGCCGCTCATTGTTCAACTCGAGGAGTCTCGCTTTGGCTATTTGGTTTGTAAGGTCTGCTGGCGCCCACTGGCCCCATTGTTTGAAATGAAAGGGAACCTCGAAATTCTGGCACTGGTGTAGAAGGCTTAGCGCCCAATCAGGATGCATCGGACGCGAACTTCCGCCACTTTCACCACCAGCGATTATCCAATCAATTGGGTGAAGCCCCTTCCTCTTAAACCATCTTCCCAGATTAAGTGGACCCAACAAGGGCTCGCATGACAGGAAGCGAACTGCGGCAGCGTTTCTCAAAAGGAAAGGAAGTCGCTTTTCCGCTAATTTTTGGTTTTCTACGCTCGTGCCCAACCAGACGTTTGTAGGCCAATCATTGTGCCAGGGAACCAGTCTTTCGATGTTCTGTGGGCGCTTCGTCAGGAGAAGCCAATCAAGATTCGGCGTGTTCTGTATGAGTTCCCAGAGACGTGTGCGTTGCTCATTTAGATCCGAGCGCCGCTCGAAAACATCAGCCATGCTTGCACAGAAGACCCTTTCACGAGTACCGGCGAGTCCAGCTTCTTCATTCCATTTCAGCGGTTCCCGCCAATGTGCATCCCCGAAGAATCGACGCGGAGCAGCGGTACCCCAAAGTTGGTGGCCCATTCGCTTCGCCCATAGTTCCGCATAGCAGTGGTCGCAAGCAGGCGAAACCTTATTGCAACCCCACCAGGGGTTAAATGTGTGGTGTGTCCATTCAATGTGAGAGTTCTTCGCCATTACGGTGGGGATTGTAGCTCACGGCCGTGTGATAGCGAATAGTTCACCTCAGTTGAAGATTCTCCAGAGATGAAAGAGTTCCTGTAGCTGCATCGAGCCCCTCAGTTTGTGCCAGTAAATAGGAATCAACAGCCCGTCTAACCAAATTGGTTTCATTCGAGGGATAGCAATCGGGCAGTTTTCGTAATTGATTAATCTGAGCTGATGTCAGCCAGTAGCCGCCAATCTCCAATCCAAACAGATTAGGGACGGCCAGCTCAAGAGCGGTTCGATGGACCGCACGCAGATACTTGGCTATTTGCGGATCGACATGGACTACGCAGTCGGCGAGGGCAAACGCGCACAGCATTACGTCTGACGCATTGCTATTAAAATCGAAGTCTTCTGTGTTAGCCATATCCATGGTTCAGGCAGAACATCGGAAGATGTGAGATCTGAAATTGAGATCTCAAAGGAAATTTCTTGAGCTCTCAAACGGGAGTTGGATAATTCCGAATCAGTCCCCGCACGACGCCCTGGAGCTGAAGTCTGCCGGGCGTCTTGATAAATATTGGTTTAAACTGTGGGTTGGCCGGCTCTAAACGAATGAAGTCAGACTCGCGATAAAATTTCTTCACTGTGGCATAGTTTCCGTCGATAAGGGCAACCACCATCTGCCCATTCTCAGCGGTCTGCTGAGACGAGACGATGATTATGTCGTTGTCCTGGATGTTCTCATCGATCATCGAATCGCCGCGCACCCGCAGTGCAAACATTCGCCCGCGGCCAATCATGTTCTTCGGTGCAGATACAGTTTCGTGAGTGAGGATGGCTTCTATCGGCTGGCCGGCCGCCACCAACCCTAATAAAGGGATCTCATAATTATCTTCGGCAGTTTCCTGTTTGACGATCTCAATCCCGCGGCTGACATTGGGAATGCGTTTGAGGAGTCCTTCACGCTCGAGGGCTGACAAAATGCTGTGCACGCTTGCCGATGAAGTCATCTGAAATTGCTTCCCGATTTCGGCAATTGTGGGAGGCTGTTTCTGATTTTCGGTATACCGGCAAATATATTCATAGACCTGCCTTTGCCGCACTGTTACAGGCATCTTCGAAATCCTCCCGTTAAAGTCTTGCTTCAAGCGAAGCCAATGTGATATTTTCGGTCATGAGCGAAAATCATGCGAATATTAACGAATACTGAGGAGGACGTCAAGCCAATTTTGGAATGTGCGGTGACCTGTCACCGCTTTGGTCCGCTGCGCTTGACGCCGACTGATTGAGAAGCTCAATCGATACCGTGGACGCGACAGGTCGCGACCGGGACAAAGCGCTGACAGGTCAGCGCACTCCAAAGATCATGAGAGCTGCATCTTCAAAAGCCGAAATTGAATCTGAAATTACTTCGCGGTTTGGTGACGCGTTTAAGGTGCAGGAAAAGAGGCCTGCAGAAGTAATCTCCACGGGCATTCCCAAAATTGATTCTTTCACCTTTGGAGGTCTGCCACGAGGCGCCATGACCGAAGTCTTTGGACCAGCATCTTCAGGCCGGACCAGCTTTATGCTTTCTGCCCTGGCCCACGCAACAGAGTATCAGGAAGTTTGCGCCCTGGTGGACACAAACAATTCGTTCGATCCTAAATCAGCGTCACAAACAGAGATAAATTTTGAGCGATTACTCTGGATACGTTGCGCCAACAATCTGGAGCATGCATTTAAGAGCACCGACTTATTGTTGCAAGGTGGCGGCTTTGGACTGGTCGTATTGGATCTGGGAGACGTCGCAGCGAAAGATGCGAAAAGAATAATTTCATCCTGGTGGTATCGCTTCCGTCGCACCCTGGAAGCCACGCCCACCGCGCTGGTGGTAATCGCAGAGGAGAGCTGCGTGCGCTCCTGCGCAACCTTGGCTTTAGAACTAAAGCAAGAAACCTGGTTGTGGTCGTCAAGTAGCGAAGGACTGAAAATGGTGAGCGTTGGATTCACTGATAGATTCAATAATGGCAATACTCGGGGGTTGTCTCCGGCTCGCTCTTTATCATCGGTTCCCATTCCGGCGTTGAAGGACTTTCGTCGCCGAATGAATGGAGGCCCACTCCCTCATTCAAATCTATTGCAGGGTCTGAATTTTCAAGTGGAATGCCGGCGCCCTCTCTACCTCAACAAGCGCGGGGAAGAGGTTTTGGTCAAAGTTGCCCACAGTGCGTGGTAGTAC
The DNA here is from genome assembly GCA_051004635.1 of Pyrinomonadaceae bacterium. GTDB lineage: Bacteria > Acidobacteriota > Blastocatellia > Pyrinomonadales > Pyrinomonadaceae > PSRF01. Next base: position 16,297 of record JBPCKD010000028.1, on the reverse strand, counting down.
TGACTTCAATGGAACCTGCGGCTATTTACCCTAGCTGCACCTTTATCTTACAAACCGACCTTGACAATCTTCGTTGATTTTCGCTAATCTTCGCTCACGTATTTCTAATCCAATTTTGGGGAAGTGCCGATGTTTGCGAGCATTTATGGTCAGAATATCCGGCCAAACGTGTCTGGCACCCCAGCCGGGCTGCCCGGCCGGGGACCCCGCTCTTTGGCGGAGTTTGCCTACACCTTCTCACCTCTTGTCGAGGAGACGGCTGCGGACATCGTAGTGATTGACGTTGAGGGATGTGCTTTACGGTTTGGGTCTGCTTATGAACTGGCCGACCAAATTGCGAAACAAGCGAAATCGAAAGAAGCGGGGGGATTAGGTTGCAAAGTAAATGTCGCTCTGGCTGCGAACCCGGATGCCGCCATACACGCGGCGAAGTTTTGCGAAGGGGTTACGTTTACTGCTGCCGGCGAAGAACTCACCTGCCTCGGCGGCTTACCATTAAAAGCACTGCAATACTCGCTGGCGGGTATTGAGGAAAAGCAGGCCGCAGAAATTCTGGAAACCCTCAAGCTCTGGGGCGTGCGAACCTTTAAAGAATTTGCGGAACTACCCGTGTCCGGAGTTTCCGAACGTTTAGGTCAGGACGGATTAAAGCTGCAACAACTTTCGAGCGGGAAAACTACTCGTCACCTCAAACTCAAACAAGCTGAACCTGTTTTCAAGAACTCAATCGAGCTTGATTACGCAATCGCCGGATTAGAACCGCTGTCGTTCATACTAGCGCGGCTGCTCAATCAGATCTGCGCGAGTCTGAATGCATATGCACTGGCCACGAATGCGATACAAGTTGAGATGAAGTTAGATAATGGCGCCACCCACGAACTAAAGCTCAACCTGCCTTATCCCATGCGCGATCACAAGGTGTTTCTAAAACTTTTATTGCTCGACACGGAAATGCATCCGCCGCCAGCAGCAGTGGTCGCGGTCTGGATAAATTGTGAACCCGTGAAGCCGCGCTTGTTGCAGACGGGATTGTTTATTCCGCTGGCACCGGAACCTGAGAAATTGGAGCTCACGCTTGCGCGACTGGCAAAACTGGTGGGGCCGGCAAATATCGGTTCGCCCGAGTTACTGGATACGCATCGCCCGGATGCTTTTCGCATAAACAGGTTTGAGTTGAAAGAGTCGAAGCGAAAAAGAAAACAGCAAACAGCAAACAGCAAACAGTACTCAGAACTCAGTACTCAGAACTCAGCACTCAGCCATCGGAAATGTCTCCTGGGTTTTCGTGTTTTTCGGCCGCCGTTGCGGGCCATTGTACAAGCTGAGCAAGGATATCCACGGGAGATCAGCGCCTGGGACAAAAATAGAAGCGTGTATGGAAAGGTGGTGTGCCGGGCTGGTCCATGGCGCACGTCAGGCGACTGGTGGCGCTCGGATTGTTGGGCACGAGATGAATGGGACGTAGGAGTCGAGTCAGGTTCGAAAATTGGCGTCCTTTCCCAACAAGTGCTCTATCGCATTTATCGTGAGTTGCGAAGCAAGGAATGGTTTGTGGAAGGTGTTTATGACTGAAAGAAAGTGAGCAGTGAGCAGTGAGCAGTGAGCAGAGTCAAAAAGGATTGCCGAATAAAACAAAATCAGCGACAGGGGATCGACTGCCCACTGCCCACCGCACCCTGCCCACTAATTACATCGAACTACACGCGCGATCGGCATTCAGTTTTCTTGAAGGCGCTTCGGTGCCTGAAGAGCTGATTGCTGCGGCACTTGAATTAGAGATGCCGGCGATGGCTTTGCTTGACCGGGACGGCGTGTATGGGAGTCCACGCTTTCATCTGGCGGGGAAGAAGAATGGGATCAAGGCGCATATTGGGGCGGAAATAACAGTCTCAAGTCCCAAGTCTCAAGTCTCAAGTCTCAGATCTCAGGACTTAAGTAAGCAAAGGGGTTTGGAACTTGAGACTTGGGACTTGAGACAAAATCCATCACCTACGGAAAGACAAATGTTTTCGATTCCTCTCCTGGTTCAGAACCGGACGGGTTATCAAAATCTTTGCCGACTAATAACGCTGATGAAATTGCGTGTGCCGAAACATGCAAAGCCGGGTGAGTGTGCCGTTACACCGGATGAATTGGCGGAATACGCAGAAGGATTGGTTTGTTTGACAGGTGCGGATGACGGCCCGCTCGGGAAAACGTTTCACCACAGAGACACAGTTAACACAAAGGACGCACAGAGAAGAGCAGAATGGTTAGTTGATGTATTCGGCAAAGGAAATGTCTATGCCGAGCTGCAGCGTCACTTCAATCGTGAAGAGGAAGCGCGCAATCAGGCGGTGATGGAAGTGGCGAGACATTTGGGTTTGCCGTTGCTGGCTACTAATGGCGTTTGTCACGCTCGCACGGCACAGCGCGAGGTGACGGACGTTTTCACCTGCATCCGAAACCACGTGCGTTTGGAAACAGCCGGGCGTTTACTCGCCAGGAATTCCGAGCGTTATCTGAAATCGGCGAGGACAATGCAGCAGCTCTTTGCGGACCTGCCCGAAGCTGTTCACAACACTGTCGAGCTCTCGTCACGTCTAGAGTTTACGCTTGCCGACCTCGGCTATGAGTTTCCCAAGTATCCAGTTCCATCAGGCGAAACCATGACATCGTTTCTTCGACAGCGTACGGAAGAAGGCGCGCGGCTTCGCTACACGGGTCAGAATGGCAAACCATCATACGAGCGCGCCCGCCTTCAGATTGAGCGCGAGTTGGTATTGATTGAGAAGCTCAAACTCGAAGGCTACTTCCTGATCGTCTGGGACATTGTTCAGTTTTGTAATAACCAGGGAATTCTGATCCAGGGTCGCGGCTCGGCAGCAAACAGTGCCGTCTGTTACAGCCTCGGGATTACCGCGGTCGATCCGGTAGGGATGGAATTGTTGTTTGAACGCTTTCTCTCCGAAGAGCGCGGTGAATGGCCGGACATCGATCTCGACTTGCCAAGCGGCGATCAACGCGAGAGCGCGATTCAATATGTTTACGAGCGCTACGGAAAACTTGGTGCGGCTATGACGGCGAATGTGATCACTTATCGAGGCCGATCTGCCGCACGCGAAGTTGGCAAAGCCCTGGGTTTTGACGATGAGACCTTGGGCCGGCTTGCCGGTCTGGTGCACACCTGGGAATGGAAAGATCCAAAGGATTCAACTGAGCGCCAGTTTCGCGATGCGGAACTTGATCTGAGAAATCCACGTATTAAGAAGTTCTTTCAGCTTTACGAGATGGTGCAGGATCTGCCGCGTCATCTGGGCCAACATTCCGGCGGCATGGTGATTTGTCAGGGCCAACTCAATTCCGTCGTGCCGCTCGAGCCTGCGGCAATGCCTGGGCGCGTCGTCGTACAGTGGGACAAGGAAGATTGCGCGGACCTGGGGCTTATCAAAGTTGATCTGCTGGGTCTGGGAATGATGGCAGTGTTGGAGGATTCAATTGAATTGATTCGCGACTCTTACAAAGAAGAAGTCGATCTGGCCCATCTTCCCCAGGATGACGAGGCGGTTTATGCAGCGTTACAAAAAGCTGACACTATCGGACTGTTTCAGGTGGAGAGTCGCGCGCAAATGTCGTGTCTGCCACGACTGCGGCCCCAAAAGTTTTACGACATCGTGGTGCAGGTGGCGATCATTCGGCCCGGCCCGATTGTCGGCAACATGGTCCATCCTTATTTGAAACGCCGGCAGGGTCGCGAGTCGATCGTTTATGCGCATCCTTTGTTGGAACCGGTGCTGAAGCGAACTTTGGGTGTGCCTCTGTTCCAGGAGCAACTATTAAAGATGGCGATGATTTGTGCTGACTTCTCCGGAGGCGAGGCTGAAGAGCTGCGGCGTGCTTTTGGTTTCAAACGTTCCGAAGCGCGCATGAAGGAAATAGAAGTGAAACTACGTCGGGGAATGGCGCGCAATGGGCTTACGAGCAAAACCCAGGATGAGATCGTGCAGGCAATCACCTCGTTTGCGCTTTATGGTTTTCCTGAATCACACGCGGCCAGCTTTGCTTTGATTGCATATGCCAGCGCTTATTTGAAGTGTCATTACCTGGCGGCGTTTACGGCGGCGATTCTGAACAATCAGCCGATGGGTTTTTATCAGCCGTTTACACTGGTCAAGGATGCGCAGCGACATGGTTTGAAAGTCAGACCGGTTGATGTAACCAGATCAGATTGGTTGTGCACGATTGAAGACGAGGAAAGTCCAAAGTCCAAAGTCCAAAGTCCAAGGTCGAAACAACGAGGAGGTTCAAAGACCAGTCCAATGTTCCGAACTCCTGTCGATGGACAGACATTGGACATTGGACATTGGACTTTGGACAAACTAGTTCTGCGCCTTGGCTTGAGGTATGTGAAAGGTCTCAGCGAACAATCCGGGCAGACCATCGTCAGAGAACGAGAGAAACGCGCCTTCGTCAGTATCGATGATCTACGCAACCGCGTGCCGGAGTTGCGGAAAGATGAAATGAGGAAGCTTGCGGCGGTGGGGGCGTTGAATTTCATTCAATCCAACAAAAGTCCAAAGTCCAAAGTCCAAAGTCCAAAGTCGAAAAAAGAAGAAGGTCCAGAGACCGATGTCCACCCAATGGTCCAAACTCCTGCCGATGGACAGACTTTGGACATTGGACATTGGACATTGGACAAAGGAACAAACCGCCGTGATGCGCTGTGGCAGGTGGAGCGAGTCGTGCGGCCGGCTGGAGAACTTTACACGGAGCTCCACCAGAAAGATGGAAATTCGCCTTTAGCTCCCATGACCCGTCCCGAGCGAATGGACGCCGACTTTCGTGGTACAGGGTTAACGATTGGACGGCATCCGGTTGCTTATCATCGAGCTGAATTGAATAAGCTTGGCGCTTGCCGCGCCATTGATATGCTGAAGATGAATGATGGGAGCGTGATCAAAGTTGGCGGCTGGGTAATTGTTCGTCAGCGTCCCGGCACCGCCAAAGGGTTTGTGTTTTTGACTTTGGAAGACGAGACGGGAGTGGCTAATGTCATCATCACGCCACAGCTCTTCGATAAATATCGTTTAGTTTTAGTTGACCACCCGTTTCTTCTGATCTCGGGCACACTGCAAAACCAGGACAATGTGGTATCGATAAAAGCCAAAAGTGTCCGGGCGCTTTCTTTCACGGTGGCAGCGGGAACTTCGCACGACTTTCACTAATCCGTGGGCCGCCAGCCAAAACAGCGGGGGCAAGCCCACCTTCCCGACCCTGAGCTTATTGGTGTTAGTGGGGATTCAGATTGAAAGGCATTCAAAGTGATTCAAGGCTCTATCCAGGAACATCTCTCAGGTCAGGAAGGTGGGCTCGCCCCGCCTCCCCGCTGGTTGGCTAATAGTTGCGTTCCAACACAACTCATAAAGTTTCGCAATTTTCGAGAAGCAGACGTCTTTGGAATGGAATAAGGTCTTGGATAGAGACGTATATCTATCTGGCAATTCTTGTACTGGATCTTCAAGTTTCTCAACCCGACCCCTTAAGGAGAACAACATGAAAATCAAATATCCGGCCGTGCTCGTCGCTACCCTGATCCACTTCATTTTGGGAGGATTCTGGTACTCTCCTCTGCTATTCGGAAACAAGTTCGTTCAGCTCATCAACTGGACACCGGAAAAGCTTCGCCAGGTGGAGAGCGAGAGTCATGTCAAGGAGTTAGTGATTGCTTTTGTAATGTCGCTCATCCTAGTTTACATCCTCGCTCACTTCGTTCAGTACAGCAAAGCCACAAACGCGATTGGAGGAATTCAAACAGCGTTTTGGTTGTGGCTTGGCTTCGTGGTGACCACTCAACTGCCGACTGTGCTGTTCGAGGGAAGGAGCCTCGGTCTTTTCTTAATCAATGTAGGTTATCAGTTTGTGGGTTGCTCGCTGGCCGGGGCGATACTCGCTGTCTGGCGAACTCGAGAAGCAACTGGCGTTGTTGCCCAGCCTGCCTAGTTGCCTCAGCTGAGAACCGATTCCAACCGCCAACACATCCGTTTTGCCTGGTTCGACTTCAACGCCGGCCAGGGAACCCAGGATATTTCACCGCCTCCGCGGCCCATTGAGGGCTGCTTACCCTGACTTCGTGTTCAGGAAAGCCCCTTGAAAGCTAATGAGAAAAGCGTACACTTTGCCCTCAGATGGCAAAGGCAAGCATCGGCGATGATTTCCTGGCCGAGATGACCGAAGGTCAAGAGGCTGATGCTGTCTCTAAAAGCCACGCGAACCCGAAGGTGAGCGACGACTTGCCTGACGGTTTCGACAATCTACGCAGTGCATACCAGGAGTTCCTGGCTGAGACTCACCATAGCGCATATGATCCGGGGCTTGAGAATTCTGTTGTAAAACTTGAGCCTGCGGCCGAGCAACCAAACGAATCCTTTGGAGTGCCCGAGGAGCGTACGGCGCAATCCAAACCCGCGTTCTTAAAGCGGCGGCGAAATAAAGCAAAGGTGCGCACTTTCGGCCGTCCGGCCAGACAGAGGTTTGGTTTGCCGGAAGGCTTCGTGCCGCGCATGCAACGTTTCGGGCGAAGCGTTCTTCTGGAATTGAATGTTTACCAACTTCCAAATGGCCAGGAGTTTATTCCTTGCTTTCCGAGCGGCACGTTGGGGAGTCGCCACTTGTACGCTTTGGTCACCAGCGAACAATATATGAGCAGTGGACGTGGTTCAGTTTATGTTAGAAACGACGGGAGAATTTTCGATTACAGTGGGGTCGGCACGAATCCATTAGGCGACATGTTCGATACGGGTTATACAATCTACGACCTTGAACGCACCGGGCGATATGCGCCAACCCCTGAAACCTCCAGGCCGATGGCAAAAGTCGTACGCAGGCTAAAGCGAAGCAGAAAGAAGAAGACTAAACAAACAAAATCTCGGCGCGCTGCTGCCGCAAGTTGAATAGGGTCCGCTAGCCGCAGAATAAGCGACGACGCGCTCATGATTCGAAAGTTAAAATCGGGAAAGTATAGGCTCCACTCGCGAAAGAAGGATCCGAAGACCGGCAAGCGGAAAAACCCTGGTACCTTTGATACCCGAGCGGCTGCAGAAAAACACGAACGCGCAGTGCAATACTTCAAACGGCATTAGCTTGTTTGTGCCGGTTGAGTCCGTGTTTGCGTGTTTGGTTCCACACTACCCAGGATCCGGGGAACAATAAATGACAGAAAAGGCTATCGACAACTCGCCACGCTTTGATCAAAGGCCGTGGGGAACATTCACAGTGCTTGATGAAGGAGACGGTTTCAAGGTCAAGCGGATCGAAGTGTTTCCGGGCAAACGATTGAGTTACCAGAAGCACTCGCAGCGGGCCGAACACTGGGTGGTGGTACAAGGAACCGCGAAAGTCACACTCGACGATCGCGAGATTGTGGTTGAAGTTGGACAAGCGATTGACATTCGGGTTGGTTCAGCCCATCGCGTCGAAAACCCGGGCGAGCAAACGCTAATCTTTATTGAAGTGCAACGAGGTAACTACCTTGGCGAAGACGATATTGTGCGCCTGCAGGATGATTTTGGAAGGGCGCCTGAGAAGTGAAATATGAAAAGTGCATAGTGATGAGTGATCTGGCTGGCGCCGTCGCTTGATGTGCGTAGCGCGTGACCTCGGCTCTGCCGTCTGATGCCGGATGGTCTATGACCTTCCGGACTCTTTTATTAATGCAATTGGGGGGCTGCGCCCCATCGGGGCGTAGCCCCAAAAAAATGACTCGACTCCGATGGTGGGGCGAAGCGGCCACCGCAGATCAGGCGGCGGAGCCGCTGGTTTTTCATCCCAATGACCGATGGCGAGTTTTCGCGGATCAATGCGAGCGGGCTCAAAACTTTGGGAAGCATTCCGACGTAAACAAAGGCTCGCTAAACCTACAGGCTCCAAACGAAGCCATGCCGGATCTCGAAGACCACCCAGGCAATCAACCCACCGGTGCGACCACGTTCGTTCCGGATTCCATTGCCCTTCCTACCGAGTCACAGAGTCTCTGGTCGGCCATTCGAGAATCCCTGCGCGGCAGCCATCGTGATTACACCAAAGGACCAATCGGCCGTTCGATCATCATGCTTGCAATTCCGATGGTGCTCGAGATGTGTATGGAGAGCATCTTCGCGGTTGTGGATATCAAGTGGGTCTCTTATCTCGGCCCTGACGCGATGGCGACCGTAGGACTTACCGAGTCGCTGCTGACCCTCATGTACGCAATAGCCATCGGTTTGAGCATCGGCGCCACTGCCACGGTTGCGCGACGAATTGGGGAGAAGAATCCGGATGGGGCGGCGCGTGCGGCGATACAAGCCCTGGGCCTGGGTCTGATCGTGTCAACGGTGATCGCGCTTATTGGCGCCCCCCTGGCCCCAAAACTTCTTTCAATAATGGGCGCTTCGCCGGAGGTGGTGGCGCAAGGCTGGGGATTTACCGCAGTCATGCTCGCGGGCAACGTCACGATCATGATGCTGTTTATGATCAACGCCATCTTTCGCGGTGCGGGTGATGCCGCCATCGCGATGCGCGTTTTGTGGCTGGCAAATGCCATTAACATCGTACTGGGCCCCTGCTTCATATTCGGTCTTGGTCCATTTCCGAAGCTCGGCATCGTGGGTGCGGCCGTCGCCACAAACATTGGCCGTGGCGCCGGAGCGCTCTATGCATTCAGCCGGCTGATCCGTTCCGAGCGATTTGAAATTAAGCGCCATCATTTTCGGCTTGAGCCCGACATTATGTTGCGCCTCGTGCGACTCTCCGCGACCGGAACCTTCCAGGTGTTTATTGGCATGGCGAGTTGGATAGGCCTCGTAAGGACAATCTCAAGTTTTGGTACTGACGTAGTGGCAGGTTACATCGTGGGCATTCGCGTCATCCTTTTTGCACTACTGCCGTCGTGGGGTATGTCGAATGCTGCGGCAACTATGGTGGGCCAGGCGCTGGGAGCCAAGAATCCGGAACGTGCCGAGCGCGCGGTGTGGTTAGCAGGCTTCTACAACATGATCTTCCTCGGTGGCGTGGGCCTGGTATTTGTTGTTCTTGCGCGACAGATAATTGGACTGTTTACCACGGACCCCAATGTCGTCCCATATGGAGTTGATTGTTTGCGCATTGTTGCTTCCGGGTTTCTCTTCTACGCCTGGGGAATGGTGATTACGCAATCGTTCAATGGTGCAGGCGACACCTGGACCCCGACCATCATCAACCTGTTTGTCTTCTGGCTGTGGGAACTTCCGCTCGCTTACGTGCTGGCCATCGTTCTTGGTTTTGGACCACGAGGCGTCTTTCTCGCGATCACGATCGCGTTTTCAACGCTGGCAATCGTAAGTGCGATTGTTTTTCGACGAGGAAAGTGGAAGACCAAGGCAGTTTGAGTTTTCAACGAAACGGGTCTTCGAGCATTGCGCCTTTACCTTTGACTGGACAAAACTAACCGCCAGGAGCGCCAAACAGAATTCGAAAGGATTGAAACGCCCGACTTGTCCTGGTGACAGTTTGTTATCATCTTTTTCTTAGCTTGGCGCCTTGGCGTCTTGGCGGTGCATCAATCGGCTCGCCGTTTAGCATTTTATGAAACCAACGATCATGAAATTTGGCGGCACGTCTGTGGAAGGCGCTACCGCATTCCAGAATGCCGCGCGCATCGTTGCTGAACGCCAGGCACTGCGGCCGGTCGTGGTTGTCTCCGCCATGGCCGGCTTTACCGATGCGCTACTTGCCAGTGTGCAGGAAGCGTTGAACGGCAGTGCGGCTAGTGGCGCGAGTACGCTCGAGAAGCATTTCGATCGGCACCTGAAGGTAATCGACGGGCTACTCAGCAACGAGGCGTCGCGGATGCGTAAGCTCGTCGACCAAAGCCGCCGTGAGATCATTGAACTCTTGAATGCAATGACAGTCGAAGTTGCTCATGATCATAAGCAGCGCAAACGTTTTGCTGACGCGGTTGCTTCCTATGGTGAACGACTATCGGCGGCGATACTCGCCTCGGTTCTGGTAGAGAACAAAGTGTCCTCGACAGATGTTGATGCGCGTCTGTGCATAATCACCGACGACGACTACGGGTCGGCGGCGCCTTTGATCGATGAAACCTTCCGCCGCACTCAGGCACAGCTGCAACCCCTTCTCGCATCTTCATGCGTGCCGGTGCTCGGAGGTTTTATTGGATCCACCGTGACCGGCGAGACGACGACGCTGGGACGCGGTGGATCGGATTACACCGCGGCCATCATCGGTGCGGCCCTGGCCTCCGCGGAGATCCAGATTTGGACCGACGTGCCTGGGGTGCTTACCGCCGATCCTCGTGTGGCGCCGAAGGCCCGCACGGTTCCTAAGTTATCATTCGAAGAAGCAGCTGAGCTGGCCTACTTTGGAGCCAAAGTGCTGCATCCGAAAACTCTCCAACCGGCAATTGAGCGGAACATCCCGGTGCGCATTTGCAACTCGCGCGCTCAGGAGAGTGGAAGCACACTGGTTGTGGCGGAGACGGAAAAGTCGCCGCAGACGGTAAAGGCCATCGCGCATAAGACCGGAGTCACGACCGTTCAGGTCACCTCGGCAAGAATGCTCGGTGCATATGGATTCCTGCGGGCCTTGTTCGAAGTATTCGACCAACATCGCACGGCGGTGGATGTTGTTACGACCTCGGAGGTGAGTGTTTCGTTATCGCTTGACGACACCAGCGCCTTGCCATCCATCGTTGAAGACCTGGAAAAACTTGGCTCCGTGAGTGTTGAAGAAAAAAGGGCAATCCTATGTATCGTAGGCGAAGGATTGCGGAGTACACCGGGAATTGCCGCGCGTATCTTCTCGACTATTAGTGACATCAATGTTTCACTAATCTCGCAGGGCGCATCAAGAATCAATTTGACGTTTGCGGTTGAAGAGGCACGCGCCCGGGAAGCTGTGACCCGGCTCCACCGAGAATTCTTTGAAAGTGCTAGTGAGGAAAGCGCTATCGCCGACGACATCGAGCCGGATGCTGAACACCTTCGAACAACTGTCGTTTAGAGGCGGGCATCGCCCGCCGGCTCAACGTGGGTGTCAGCAGCTTCTGTAAATTCCATCTTGAGCCGGCGGGCGATGCCCGCCTCTAAACGAATCGTAATCAGAAAACGAATCGTAAGCAGATGAAACTGTTTGAATTGACCCGCAAATTGATCGACATTCCGTCGGTCACTGGTGATGAGAAGGCGGTTGGGGAGTTTCTAAAATCGCATCTCCAGCATTTGGGGTATCAAGTCGAGATGCAGGAGGTCGCCGAAGATCGCTTCAATGTTATTGCCACCACCGGCGCGGTTCCTCGAATTGTCTTTTCAACGCACATGGACACGGTGCCGCCGCACATCGTTTCAAGCGAAGACGAGGAACGAATTTACGGCCGCGGCGCCTGCGATGCCAAAGGAATAATCGCGGCGCAGATTGCTGCGGCCGAGCGTTTGCGCGCTGATGGTGTAGATTCCATTGGCTTGTTGTTCACCGTTGACGAGGAGACCGGAAGCCTGGGGGCGCAAGTTGCGAATAAGAACAAACCCGCCGGGCAATCTGAGTATCTGATCAATGGGGAACCGACGGATCTCAAATTGGCTCGCGCTACCAAAGGATCTTTGAGGCTTACTTTAAAGACCGTCGGACGCGCTTCACACTCCGCCTATCCTGAGCAGGGCGAGTCAGCGATTGAAAAGCTGCTGGATATTCTCGACAGGATTCGCAAGACGGACTGGCCGAAGGATGACATACTTGGTGAGACTACCTGCAACATCGGATTGATTAGTGGCGGCACGCGAGCGAATGTGGTTCCGGCGTCGGCGCAAGCAGTTTTGCAACTGCGGCTTGTAACCGAAGCCCGTCCGGTGAAGGCCATTCTCGAAGCCGCAATCGAAGGTCGCGCTGAAGTTGAGTATTTGTCTGAGCATGATCCGGTTCACTTGCTGACGATTGACAGCCTTGACCAATGCGTGGTGCGCTTCACTACTGACATTCCGTACCTCTCGCATTGGGGCACCCCACTCTTGCTTGGTCCCGGATCGATTCTCAACGCGCACACCGATCATGAGTTCGTTGAGAAAAGAGAACTCGTTGAAGCGGTGGAGCTCTATGCAAAGCTTGGTCGCGAGTTGCTTGCAAGGAAGACGGGCGACAATGTGAACAAGGCGACGGAAGGAGCGCCAAGATGAAACTGGCTCTAATCGGATATGGCGCTATGGGACAGTTAGTCGCGAGTCAGGCGCGGGCTCAAGGCGATGAAATTGGAGCAACCTTAACTTCTCGAGATGCGGCGCGGTCCATCGACGAGGTGGCTGCGTTGTTGCAAAGCCATGATGCGGCGATCGATTTTTCAGCCGGTACTGCGGTAGCGAGAAACGCCGAGGCATGCGCACGCGCGGGTGTGGCCCTGGTCGAGGGAACCACCGGTTGGAAGGAGAACGAAGCTGACGTCCGGAATATGGTTAAAGAGCACGATGGGGCGATCGTTTATGGCGCTAACTTCTCCATCGGCGTCAACGTGTTCTACTGGATTGTCTCGCATGCAGCGAAGTTGATGTCTGGCCTGGATCAATATGAAGCCTTCATTGAAGAGGAGCATCACTCGCGAAAACGTGACGCGCCATCGGGTACGGCATTAAAGCTAAGAGAGTTAATGGCTGAGCAGATCAAAATTGAAATTCCGATCGCGTCCACGCGAGCCGGCCATATTCCCGGCACCCATCGCGTCGGGTTTGACTCGGCCGCGGACCAAATCACGCTGACGCACATGGCTCGATCGCGCGAAGGCTTCGCCGCCGGAGCGCTGCTGGCAGCGCGCTGGATCTCTGGCCGCAAGGGGGTATTTGAGTTTTCGAAGGTGATCGACGAATTGATAAGATCGTAGAGTTTTATAGGACCGATAAGTCCTATAGGACCGATAGGACCTATTATTGTTTATTCTTCACTCACTAGTGGGAGGCTGACATGACTCAGAAAATCGACTGGTTGCGCGGCTGCGCAACCGCGCTGGTAACGCCCTTCACCTCAGACGGCGAAATAGACGATGACGCCCTAACGCGGCTGATTGAGTATCAGTTGGCCGGCGGTGTAAAGCTCCTCGTTCCCTGCGGTACCACCGGCGAGAGTGCCACCATGACCGACGAGGAAGATCAGAGAGTGATCAAGCGAACTGTGGAGTTGGCCCGCGGACGAGCGCATGTCATTGCCGGCACCGGAAGCAACTCAACCGCGGCGGCTATTGAAAACTCGAGAATTGCCGAAGCCCTGGGAGCCGATGCCCTGCTCATAGTCGCGCCTTACTACAACAAGCCCACTCAGCAGGGACTCTATGCACATTTCCGCGCCGTGTCGGAAGCCGTTACCATTCCCATCGTCATCTACAACGTACCCGGCCGGACCTCGTGCAACATCTCTGCGGAGACCACGCTTCGGCTGGCCAGGGATTGTGACAACATAGCGGCCATCAAAGAGGCTTCGGGAAATCTGTCGCAGATCATGGAGATTCTTCGCGATCGGCCTGAGGGCTTTCGCGTGCTTTCAGGCGACGATGCAAACACCTTTGCCATGATTGCTCTCGGGGCTGACGGGCTCATCTCCGTGGCCGCAAACGAAGCTCCCGAACTGATGGCCCGAATGGTCCACCTTGCGCTCAACGGAAAATGGGATGAGGCGCGTGAGCTGCATTACCGGCTGCTGCCTTTGATGGAGCTCAACTTCATCGAATCAAGTCCGGGCCCGGTTAAAGCCGGGCTGGCCATGATGAACTTGATTGGGGAGAACTACCGGCTGCCGCTGGTGCCGATTCAGGAAAAGAGTCGCGCGCTCATGCGCGTTGCCCTTCTCGAACTAGGTCTAGTCCACCCCGAGCGGGCTGCCCGTCCGGGGACCCCGGTTTGAAGGAAGCAAGCCGTGTCACTACGTGAACAGGTCGAAGCTCTCGCCGGGCGGACCGGAAACAACTATACTGCCGACGACCGGTCTCTATTTGATGAGTTCAAAACGGCGCTGAATAGAGGTGAGATTCGTGCCGCCGAACGTACGGACGAAGGCGTCTGGCGCGTAAACTCCTGGGTGAAACAGGGAATCCTGCTCGGTTTTCGCATGGGCCAACTTGTTGATATGTCTGCTTCGACCAACCTTCGTTTCTTTGACAAGGATTCTTATCCGGCGCGTCCCACGACCATCGAAGACAACGTACGTATCGTGCCCGGTGGATCCAGCATACGCGACGGCGCTTATGTAGCGCCGGGTGTTGTCTGCATGCCGCCCATGTTCGTAAACGTGGGTGCCTACGTCGATGAAGGAACGATGATCGATAGCCACGCGCTCGTCGGATCGTGCGCACAGATAGGCAAGCGCGTTCACCTCTCGGCCGCGGCGCAAATTGGCGGTGTGCTGGAGCCGGTTGGAGCCATGCCCGTGATTATTGAAGATGATGTGATGGTCGGCGGCGGTTGTGGGGTTTACGAAGGAACAATCGTTCATGAGCGGGCCGTCCTGGCAGCCGGTACAATCCTGACCGGCTCTACGCCGGTTTATGATGTGGCGCGTGAAGATATTTATCAGAGGACAGCCGACGCTCCATTGGAGATACCAGCGGGGGCGGTGGTTGTGCCCGGCTCGCGCGGTGTGCGTGGAGAGTGTGGTCGCGCCTGGGGACTTTCGCTCTACGCACCAGTGATCGTGAAATACCGCGATGAGAAAACCGAGCGAGCAGTGCAACTGGAAGACTATCTGCGTTGAGCCAGAGTCGAGTGGCTTTCGCGGCTCCGCCGCCTGATGTGCGGTGGTGGCTCCGCCCCACCGAGGGTCACAGACCCTCCGCACATCGGACGGCGGAGCCGTAAGAACAATACCCTACAGACACGGCTTGAGATTGAAAGACGAGGATTGCTCTGCATTGAATAAGTATCAGCCACCAGCATTCCTCCGCGGAATCGAAAAGAGTCCGATTCGTCAGATCACAGATCGCGCGAAGCCGGGCGACATCAGTTTCGGCCTGGGCGAACCGGATCTGCCAACCCCCGATGTGATTCGCAGGGAAGCAATCCGCGTCATTCAGGAAGAGCAGAACGGTTACACACTGCAAGCCGGACTGCCCGCCCTGCGCGAACGCGTTGCCCAGGACTATCCACACCTCAATCTCTCGACCGATCAGGTGATAATCACAGCCGGCTCGCAGGAAGCGATGTATCTTGCCTTGATGACGCTGGTCGAAGCGGGGGACGAAGTGTTGATTCCCAATCCGGGCTTTGTCGCTTATCCGACGATTACCCGCATGGCGGGTGGACGTCCAACATTCTATCAACTGCCAGCCACCAAAGATTTCAGTTTTGATTTGGCTGATTTCAAACTACAGCTCAGCTCGAAGACGAGAGTCGTCGTTTGTACCAGTCCATCTAACCCAACTGGTCGCACGTTGACGAGTGAGGATCTGCGCGGGATGGCCCAGGAGGTCGAGGAGAGCGGCTCCGACGCAATTATCATCAGCGACGAAATCTATCGCGACCTTTACTACACGGGAGAACGCCCCAGTTCAATCTCCGAGTTCTATCCACGGACAGTTGTGATAAGCGGTCTTTCGAAATCGATGAGCATGACTGGCTGGCGACTTGGGTGGATACTCGGCGACGAAGCTGTGATTCATGCCGCCCATCTGTTGCATGGCTATGTCACAACCTGCGCTTCGACAATCTCCCAGAAGGCAGCGCTGGCAGCGTGGAGCAATGAAGCGGCTGAAGCGCGCCAGCAGATTCGCGACACTTTCCAGCGACGACGCGATCATCTGCTGGCATCGCTCCGCGCTGTGGGACTCCGCTGCGTTACCCCGGAGGGTGCTTTCTATACGATGGTGGACATCGCCGCTTATGGATCGTCGATGGAAGTTGCAGAAGCAATACTGGGGGCTGGGGTAGTAACAGTCC
The DNA here is from genome assembly GCA_051004635.1 of Pyrinomonadaceae bacterium. Lineage (GTDB taxonomy): Bacteria > Acidobacteriota > Blastocatellia > Pyrinomonadales > Pyrinomonadaceae > PSRF01. Next base: position 383 of record JBPCKD010000028.1, on the reverse strand, counting down.
CGGGGAACGCTTTTGGCAGCGAAGGCGAAGGATTTTTGCGAGTTTCGTTTTGCGCTGATTTGCCGGTGTTGACCGAGGGCGTCAAACGCATGGGAACAGCATTAAAGGGCTTAAAGCGTAGTGCGGCAGTGCGATGACATGCTCAACATCAGAACCGGGAGCGGTAGCGACCGGGTGTTGGTACTCGAGCGCAGTCATTAAGCAGGACCACGAAGGTTGTGTACCCGGTTGAGTCCAGGACCCGGTCGCTACCGCTCCCGGTTCTGATGTATTGGTGGTGACATTACTTGCAATCAAATCGTCGAGGGTTCATCCGACTTTTGACACACCTCTGAAAGTGCTGGGCTATCATTCAATCGTCCGCCGAGCGGACTGGTTGAGTA
>JBPCKD010000027.1:0-18095 GCA_051004635.1 Pyrinomonadaceae bacterium | reverse complement strand
AGCCTGCTAGGTCTTTACTCTGTAGTCTCCAGCTCATTACTCATCACCTGTTAGCATTCCATCACTGATCTAACGGACTCCGCACGCCCCGACCTCCTCGATTGAGCACGTGGGTGTAGATCATCGTCGTTGAGAGATCCGCATGCCCAAGCAATTCCTGAATCGTGCGAATGTCATAGCCCGCTTCCAGCAGGTGCGTGGCGAATGAGTGCCTGAAGGTATCGCAACTCGCTCGCTTCGTGATGCCCGCTTGCCTGATCGCTCGCGCAACCACGCGCTGGAATCTATCCTCGAAAGTGTGGTGCCGCCGCATCACACCCGTGCGCGGATCTTTCGAGAGCTTAGTGGAGGGGAAGACATGCTGCCATAGCCAATCAGTAGGTGCTGCTGGGTACTTGCGTTCTAACGCGTAGGGGAGGTAAACCGCTCCGTGACCGGCACGGACATCATCTTCGTGCTGCACTTTACTCGGGCGAGATGTCGCTGAAGCGGCTCGATTTAAAGGCTGCGGCAGCATGGTGCGCCGGTCCCGTTCACCTTTGCCATCCCGCACGGTGATCTGTTGATATTGGAAATCGAGATTCGACCCGCAGGCGTACACACTCCATCAATCGGAGACCTGCACCATACAACAGGGAAGCCATTGTCAGGTGTATGCCGTGAATATTTGCCAGTACGTGCCTGACCTCCCCGGATGTGAAGACAACTGGCACGCGCTTCGGACGTTTGGCCGTTCGACATTCTCAATGAGGGGCAAATTAATTTTCAGTACTTGGCGGTAGAGAAACAACAATGCGCACAAGGCGACGTTCTGTGTGGAAGCGGCGACATGCCGTCGGTTGCGATTATGAAGATAATTATGAAATTGAAAGCGGTCCTGAAGAAACTCGCCGCGCAGCACGTATGTCCCAGATTCTATACGCCAATTCATCATTGAGGACTATCTTGATGCAGCCTCCAGCGATGACTATTAGCCGCCTGACTGAAGGGGGCTGCAAATGCCAATAACCCCAGGTCCCATGCGGGATTGGAACAGTCTAGTGAGACTTGTGAGAATCTAATTTGAGCCACCTGTGGCTTGGGGAAGAAAAGCGGGGCAACAGCGAGCGTGTAGCACAAATGGGCTGGGAGCAAAGAGGTAATAACCGGTATTACTACCGCAAAGAGCGTGAGGGCCCGCGTGTGAAGTCTGTTTACGTGGGACGCGGCGAAATCGCGCAAATTGTCGCGCAGATTCAGTCAAGTTCCGCTGTACTTGAGAAGCTTCTCCCGCTCACCCGAGCGTCACGCAAAGACGGAATGGAGAAGGCGGATGCGGCTCTGAAACAAGCCAGCGACCTGATCGACTTGATAACTAGGTCGGCACTCATTGCCGCAGGGTTTCATACTCACAAACGACAGTGGAGAAAGAAGCGAGATGGAGGAAGAAAAGCCGTTGGTCAAGCTTGCGGATAAAGCCAAGAAAATTCGGCTAAGATTTTCTGAGTTGCTAGCAAAGACTAATCAGGAGCATCCGCGCTCACAAGATGTCAAGGCATTGTCTGACCTGCTAAATGGCAACCAGAGCTTGGAGTTGTGGCGAACGGTGTTGTGGCGAACGGTCGCAAGCGCTCTACGCCGAGGTGATTTCAGTCGAACGCGGCGACCTCGCGGCTGTGCGCGCCGAGGGCCGTGGTGTTGTGCCGGCTGCGGCCATCTCCGCCGCGCTCGAACAGCTCGCTCCAGAAAGCCTGGTTGTTGCTCATTCCAGTCGCTGAAGGTGCGCATCGGAATCTGCTGCTTCAATACCCCTGAGCCTTCCCCTTTTTAATAGCACCTTAAATGGCAACCAGAGCTTGGAGTTGTGGTGAACGGTCGCAAGCGCCGGACACATGGCCGAGTTAACGTCGCCATCGAACAAACGGAGGAAGATCATTCATGTCACGACACCGACCGCGCCACACACGCGCCGCCGCGATGGCTCTCGTCGCTGCCCTCGCCTGCGGCCTTTCACTTCAGACCCCTGCCGCGCGCCGCTCAGCAGCGGGACGGCGACCGGAATCGGGAGGCGTCCAAAGGGCCGGTGCCGCTCATCACCGAGATCAATACGCCTTCGGGGCTGGAGGAGAACCGCGCGAAGGTCTACCTGCTTCAAAGGGCGACCGCGTTGACGACTCCTGCAAGTTAGGACTATGCTGAGCCCTGTGCGCTTCCCAAAGAAGCGCTCTTTGACTCAGTATCGACTTCTAGCTCGACCGATGACCACCGGGAGAACCCGGGGATGAAGGAATCCAATGGGGACCATGAAGTTATTGAACTCGGGTCAAACATTCAGGCCATCGCGCAGGGCGTCGTAGTCGGGGTGAGCAACTGGCAGCAGCGACTCGAAGCCAACAAGATGGCCTTCGTCAACGAATTCACCAACCGCCCGCGCTTCACCGCGGCCTTCCCTCCGGCGATGAGCGCCGCCCACTTTCAGAGAGGAAAGGTTCACCCCATGTCACTCAGCTTTAACCGTCCTATACGTCCTCTTGCGCGTCATCGCGCCTGGCCGGCGCTGCTCTGTGTTGTCGCTGTCGCAGCCACATCTTCGCTGCCGCTACGGCACACTTCGACGATGGCTGCCGGGCAGAAGCCGGGCTCTGCCTCCGGCAACGTGGCCGCCCAGCCGCAGACCGAGATGCCGGCTGATTTGCGCGAAGCGGTCGAACGCTCGCGCTACCGGATCAGCGAGCAGGAGCGTGCGGCTGTCTCCGGCGGATATGAAGCGATGAACCCGGCGCAAGCCTTCAGCGCCACCTTCACCGACGCCGGACTGTGTGTGCAGCCGCACAGTGCGTCAGTTAAAGCCGAGTCAGCCGACTCTGAGTTGACCGCATCAGCCGAGCCCGAAGTGGTTGACGCGGAGTCGGTTGCCGGATGGCAGTGGGGGATGACCTTGCGCGGCTACGGCTATGGCGAGCAGATGCAAGAGGTTGCTCCGGCCGCGCAGGCGGCAGCAGATAACCGCATCGAGTACCGGCGCGGAGAGCTGACCGAGTGGTATGTGAATGACCAGCGTGGGCTAGAGCAGGGCTTTACGTTGGCGGCGCGGCCTGCGGGTAGTAAGGGACGCGAGCCGTTGGTGGTGCGCCTGAGCGTCGAGGGAGATCTGCGCGCCGAGGGTAGTCGTGACAATCAGCACATCTACTTTGTTGGAGAGGACGGCGCGCGTGTGTTGAGCTACAGCGGGCTGGTGGCGTTCGATGCGCTTGGGAAGGCGTTAGCGGCACAGATGAGAGTGGCGGAAGGCGAGGTGCGGTTGGAGGTGGAAGACGAAGGCGCGGAATATCCGCTGACGATTGATCCGCTGATCGCCGCAGAGACCAGGCTCACCGCCAGCAATGCGGCTGCTTATGACTGGTTCGGCAGCTCAGTCGCGATCAGCGGCGACACCGCTGTGGTCGGTGCTGGAGGTGACAACACAGCGGCTGGTGTGGATGCAGGCTCAGTTTACGTCTTTGTGCGCCGCAACGGGGTGTGGGGTGAGCAACGGAAGCTGACCGCCAGCGATGCGGCTGAGCATGACTACTTCGGCCAGTCAGTCGCGATCAGCGGCAATACCATCGTGGTCGGTGCTGAAAGTGACGACACAGCGGCGGGTGTGGATGCAGGCTCAGCTTACGTCTTTGTGCGCCACAACGGGCAGTGGAGTCAGCAAGCGAAGCTCACCGCCAGCGATGCGGCGGGTCTTGACTTCTTCGGCCGGTCAGTCGCGATCAGCACAACTCCTGCCTCTCTTTTCGGCGGCAGAACCGTCCTCAGCACCACCATCGTGGTCGGTGTTCTTGGTGTCTTCGGCGGGGCGGTCAAGGCGCATCCAGGCTCAGCTTACGTCTTTGTGCGCCACAACGGGCAGTGGAGTCAGCAAGCGAAGCTCACCGCCAGCGATGCGGATGTTTATGACGGGTTCGGCGAGTCAGTCGCAATCAGCGGCAGCAACACCATCGTGGTTAGTAGTCCGCTTGACGATACAGCGGTGGGCGTGGATGCAGGCTCAGCTTACGTCTTTGTGCGGAGTGTGCGGAGTAACCTCGGGCAGTGGAGTCAGCAAGCGAAGCTCACCGCCAGCGATGCGACTGCTCATGACCAGTTCGGCCAGTCAGTTGCGATCAGCGGCAACACCATCGTGGCCGGTGCTATTGGTAGCGTCACAGCAACGGGCGTGGGTGCAGGCTCAGCATACGTCTTTGTGCGCCCCAACGGTGTGTGGAGTGAGCAAGCGAAGCTCACCGCCAGCGATGCGGCTGTTTCTGACCTCTTCGGCTTGTCGGTCGCGATCAGGGGCAACACCATCGTGGTCGGTGCTATTTATGACGATCTAATAATGCTCGGGCCTCCTATAAACAACCTACCTACTCTAGTGGTCAGGGAAGACGCAGGCTCAGCATACGTCTTTGCGCTCAGCAATGGGCAGTGGAGTCAGCAAGCGAAGCTCACCGCCAGCGATGCGGCTGCTGATGACCATTTCGGCTATTCGGTTGCGATCAGTGGCGACACCGCTGTGATCGGTGCTCCAGATAAAGACATGGCAGCGGGTGTGGAGGCAGGCTCAGCTTACGTCTACGACCTTCCCTGATCTGGGTGCTGACATCAACACTGCTGACAAGTTCGTCGGACGCACTGCAAGGAACGAAACAACCTCCATCGAGAAAGGATGAATTATGAACAACCAAAACCATTCACCGAAAGGCTCGCATTCTCTGAAGGATACTATGACCTCGTCCACCTTGATCTCTACCAAGGCGGTCCTTACGTGCCGTTCTACCTCACGACAGTTGAATTCTTCTGATTAGTACGCGGTCGTATGGCGAATGACGGACTGCTGATGATGAACGTCTTTGACATCAGCCACACACGCGAGTTGCTGCCCGCAACCGCCGCCACGAGAATCGGTTCTGTAAGGAGCGTCGGACGGCAACGTCGGGCGTTTACTGATGGCAGATGATGTTTGGTCAGCTCTGATCAAAGGCTATCTCGCATTCATACACACGCGTGCCGGGGACATGGCCGAGACTTCGGCCGCCGATAGTGTGTCTTTGGTCGGCTCGCTTATCCCGGGCGCAAGCGAGGGCAAGCCGAAGGAGAATCTCAAGAAGCTGAAGAGTGACTTCGCAGCCGCGGGCGACGCTTTCAAGCCGATCATGAAAGAGATCGAAAAGGAGCTCGCCTCCATCAAGGACTCAGTGAACAAAATGGGCGCGGAGTTGGGCAAGTCGCCCTTCACCTGGGAAGCGGCGGCGGCGGCGACCACGCACCTCGGCTACATCCTCGTGGCACTCGATGCGGCACTGGTGAAGGTGGCGAAAAAAGCGGCGGAGCCAGAGCCTGATCGCTTCGCGCTTCCGGAAGATTTTCGGCCTCGTCCCAACGATACCAGCCTTTTAATTGAAGTGTAGCATCGCCGTCTCGTCTTTCATCTCGGACTTCCAAAGATAGGGCGCGAAGTCTGTGACGCTCAATCTGTGCTGATGGATCCAGCGACGCAGTCGATCGTCGGCGTGCCATCGGAGACGATCCAACATGCGTCGCGACGTAAGAACCGTTTTGCTCGACGCCGCCGGTTCCTACGATGGCAGTTATTTTCCCGGCCCTATCCCTGCCGTGGACAGCGTGTTTACTGAAGAACTCACCTGGATGGAAGTGAGGGACGCTGGCCGCGGGGAGTGACCAAAATGTTTGCCGTTTGATGTCGCGGTGGATGAGGTTGATTTCGTGCGCCGCTTCAAGCCATCAGCTCCAGGACCAGAGGAGACGATCAACCATGACCAAATCACAGGACAAAACTAAATCCAGGACGCGAAGCCCCGAGGAGCGGGCTGAGGTGGTGGCTGAGATAGACGTCGAGGTAAGGGCTGAGGAACAGGCCGAAGAGGACGTCGAGCAAATGGCCGCGTAGCTCTTTTAGCTATGCGACGAACGTCATGTCAGAGGTGACGGTCGTCTCGATCAGCAACAAGATTCAAGATTGGATCGTTATTCCTGCGGAAGCCAATCTCCGGGGACCACTGCGTTTGCCAAGATCGTCGAAAACAACGTTCTTGTTAACTTCGGCATAGTTGATTTTTTCATTGACACACTGATTGTGCAGTTCTAGTCTTAAGGCTTCAAGTTTTATCACATCAAGCTAGCCAGACTGTTCGTGAACGCTTGGACGGTTTCCCGTGCCCAGGGAACCGAAACGGCTTTTTGCAAATCCATGGAAGGAGGGGAACTACCCATGGAATCAGACTTGACCAAGGAGCGAGGTGCTAGAGAGGTCGCCGCGCTGCGGCACACGTTGCTAATCGATGATCGCCTGCGGCTTGAGTTTCTTTCAAATCTGTCCAGGTTATTTCGTGAATACGAAGTCCCAATTAGCAACGAGGTGTTGCGCTCCCTTGTGGTGGCGTTACCCGCTGAGCTCGAGCACGGCGGTGATGATAATGAAGATAGTTGGCACGCTGCGGCCAGGACACCAAAGAACGGTGGTCTAGAGAACGGGCTCAGTGGATTAGAGAAATCGCAAGAACCAGAGGATTCCCGGGCACAGAAGGCATCTAAGCGATCACCGAAGTCACCGCATCCGGCACCCACACCGCCGCGACCACCGCGACCGCCGCGACCACCGCGACCGCCACGACCCCCACGTCCCCCGAGACCACCTGGCAATGATGCGAACCGGGGAAAACCGCCGCGGTCACCCGGACCACCACGCCCACCGCGACCGCCACGTCCCCCGAGACCGCCACGTCCCCCGCGACCGCCGCGACCACCCAGACCGCCTCGGCCTGCTAAACGTAGGTGAGAGGGACACGAGTATGCGCGTAGATTTGCCGGTCAACTGACGGGGTGCCGTTCTGAGATGCCGATCTATTTGGAAGAGATAAGGGGAATAGTGTCGCTGCAACTGTTTGACGCGGCGACATGTAAACGCATGGTCAAGTCGGTTAACGATCAGAAGGCGTGGTCGCCGGCGACGATAGATGAACAGTCAGGGGAGAGTTACCAGTCAGCGTTCCGCAGTGAATATCGATCCGCGTTCGCCTACACTCCGCCCGTCGAATCAGCGATCAGAAAGCAATTCGACCTCAAAATGCGAATGGTTATTCGACCTATGGTTCGCCAGGCATGGCGTCGCGATTTCAAGCGACACGAGGACACGCACCTGGTTCGCTATTTACCCGGCGGGTTCTATGTGTCGCATGCTGATGCCGGCCTGGACTTGAGTGATCGGTACTTCACCGTACTCTGCTATCTCAACGACAGTTTCATTGGCGGACAGACGAGTTTTCCTACACTCAGTTTCTCGGTTACTCCCCAGATTGGAAAGGCTATCGTTTTTCCGGCCACCTACGTGCATCGCGCCGAGCCAGTGGTGAAAGGCCGAAAGTACGTTTTGGTTTCCTGGTTGATTGCCCCCGATCCAATTCGCTGGATATAACGTGGTTCGGATTGTCAATACGCTTTGACCGCGCACTGGAAATTGAAAAGTCGTCAACACATCGTCGTATCCGCTGAGAACAACCCTTACCTCGCCTGGCAATGTAAGCTGTTCCATTATTCATGCGTAAGTCGACTACAGCAGACGCCGCTGTTCGTAGTTCACGAACGTGACAGAGATTGGCGGCCAGACTTCAAGGAAATAGTAAATAGCGGTGGTAGAGTCCGGGCCGCCCCCTCTTACCTCACTACCAAACCCTGCTACTCGCCAAGGAACACAGCTGGAACGCTGCTGCAAGCGGCGACGATCGGCTACAACCGCAACGACTTCATAGTGCTTTGCGATCCTGACATGTTATTTGTGCGCAAGGCCCCTTTTCTGAAGCGACTTGCCGCTGAACATTATTCTTACCTTGACTGCAGAGCGGAAGTACGTGAGGCGGCGCGAAAACTTTGTATCAGTGATGTTTTACTGCAGCAGCGAAAACGCGAAGTTTCCTGCGGTGTTCCTTATGTCGTGCCGGTGGCCCAGGCCCGTGAACTTGGCGAGGCCTGGCTGGAGGCAATCGATTCGTTTGAACCTGGGCTACTGGAGATTAGTATGTATTCCTTTGGCCTCGCCGTTATGAAACTAGGGCTGAAACTCGTCCTGACAGGACTGGTGGTCACTAACTATAAAGACCTCGATGCGGTTAAGTCAGCGGACATTATTCACTACTGCTATGGCAACGACGTCTGGAACAAACGGCACTATTATTCCAGCCCAATGTCTTCGAAAGTGTGGCTTCCGCCTACAAAAACTCGTTCGGGAACGGTTCTTGGAGAGATCGTCTCTCAACTCCACGAAGCTGGAGAGTTCTATTCAAAACAACAAGTCGCATCCCTGGGCTGACTAGTGCCTTTGTCGAAAGTCCTGCTGCATTCCTTGTTCACAAAACGTCACAGGAGACGTCCCTAGAGATGACTACGATTCCAGTAGGAACGGAGTTTGGGCATTACGCGATAGTTTCGCTCCTGGGTACCGGCGGAATGGGCGAAGTCTATCTGGCGCGGGATACAAAACTGCCGCGCATGGTGGCTTTGAAAATATTGTCTGTCAGGGCTGCACAAACTCAGCGCGATGTGCAACGCTTTGTTCAGGAGGCCCGCACGGCCTCGGCTCTCAGGCATCCGAACATTGCTCACATCTACGATATTGGCAAATCTCGAGGCACCCCTTTCATTGCGATGGAATACGTGGACGGCGTCACCTTGCGCAAACGGAAGGGGATGAACCTTTCTGAAGTGCTGAAGGTTTCGCGGGACGTGGCCAGTGCGCTAACGGCGGCCCATGCCGCCGGAATTATCCACCGCGATATCAAGCCAGAAAACATCATGTTGAGTAGAGAAGGCTACGTCAAGGTGCTCGATTTCGGGTTAGCAAAATACATCGGCGTACCGGCCGAGAGCGACGCTGAAGCCGCCACCGCTCCAGTGGTCTTTACAGATCCGGGGAGTGTAGTAGGTACGGTCTTTTATATGTCGCCTGAACAAGCGCGCGGGTTTGAAGTTGATGCGCGCAGCGATTTGTGGAGCCTGGGCGCAGTAATGTATGAACTAATCACAGGCCGGCCGCCATTTGAAGCAAACACCCCCAGCGACGTCGTCTCTTTGATTCTAAAAGCAGAGCCACCGCCGCTGGCTCGCTTTGCCCGGGATGTTCCCGAATCACTTGAGTGGTTGGTGATGAAAGCGCTGGTTAAGAATCGGGAGGAGAGATACCAAACGGCACGAGAACTCCTGTTTGATATCGAGAGATTGAACCATCATCTGGCCGTCGACGCTGAATTGATTAAGCGGACGCCGCTCGCGCCGGACAAATCTGCAGGCGATACCCGCATTGGTGCTTCGGGCGCGTCATCGACAGACTCACAACTGACGCGCTCGATGAACCGGTCGTCTAACCTTGAATACCTGGTCACCGAAATCCGCAACCACAAAAAAGGCGCCGCTATCGTAGCGCTGGTGCCGGTAATCATGATCGGAGCTTATTTTCTTTGGTCGCTAACCCGATCAATAAAATCGCCGCCTTCTCCCCCGGGAGCGCTGGCGCGACTGACGTTTGGCCAGGGTCTGCAGACTGGGCCGGCATGGTCGCCAGACGGACGCTTCATTGCTTACGCCTCCGATGGTGACGCGAATTTTGACATCTGGGTCCAACCCGTCGGCGGGGGCAACCCTGTGCAGGTAACGCGATCGCCCGCACACGATTGGCAACCCGACTGGTCGCCGGATGGCAACAGCATTGTGTTCCGATCGGAGCGTGAGGGCGGCGGTCTGTTCGTTGTGCCGGCGTTTGGGGGCCGCGAACGGAAGATCTCTGCGATCGGTTACCGTCCGCGCTGGTCGCCGGATGGCCAAAAGATTCTTTGCCTCAGGCCGGGCGAGAGAGTGAATGAATATCCCCACGTGTTTATCGTTGACCTCGAAGGGGGTCCGGCGAAAGAGATTTCGGCTTCCGTGAGCGCGAACCAATCAGATGCGAAGCTCGGCCTTGTCGGATGGCATCCCGACGGGCAGCGAATCTCGTTTCTTACTGACGATGGTGGATTTTGGACGACGCCCATCTCCGCGGGCAACCCAGTCAGGGCTGAAGTTTCAAATAAGGTGGCGAATCAGCTTAAAGAGTTGGCGATCAATCTGGGCAATTTTCGTTGGGCACCGACGGGCAACGCGTTGTTCTTTGAAGGCGAGTCCAACGGAGTTACCAACATCTGGAGAGTCACAATCGATTCTCAAACCCTCACCTGGATTGACGGACCAGTTCGCTTGACTACAGGTTCGGGCTCTGACACTGATATCGCTCTTTCAAACGATGGCAAGCATTTGGCCTTCGCTGTCACATCGGCGAGTACTCGAATCTGGTCGGTCCCGTTCGATCCGGTGAGCGGCAAGACCAAAGGAACCGGGCAAGCAATCACGGCCGCTGATCTTGATGCGTGGGGTCCCGCGGTTTCTCCAGATGCCAAAGAACTCGTCTTTAGTGTGCGCCGGCACGGCTCGGATCGCGAAGAACTCTGGGTGAAGTCTTTAAAGGACGCATCTTCAAGGGTGCTGGCTGTGGATGATTACTCGCGTTTCGGCTCACAGTGGAGTCCGGATGGGAAACAAATTGCTTATACGCGGTATTTGCCTCGTGAGCCTGATTCGGAGAGATCGTATCCTATTGCCCTGATGCCGGCCGGTGGCGGTGAAGAACAACTTCTGACCACACCCGGCCCGCTCCGCGATTACATTTCTGACTGGTCGCCAGACGGACGATCGGTGATTGCGAGCACCAACCGAAGCAGTAAGGATCGCTACCAGGTCGCAATCTTCTCTTTGTCCGAGGCGCCGCACTCCGAGAATTCATTGCGTGTTATAGCAACGGATGAAACTCATGACCTCTGGGGCGCTCGCTTTTCGCCTGACGGCCAATGGATCTGTTATATGATGCAGCAGCCAAGCAATCCTGGAGTTTCCGTGCTGAACGTTGTTTCAATCTCGGGGGGTGCAGCGGTCCACGTTACGGACGAGCGGCGATGGTCTGACAAACCGAGATGGTCGCCGGACGGGAAGACCATCTACTTTGTCACGAATCACAGCTCGATGTTTCTTAATGTATGGGGAGTGCGCTTTGATCCAACGACCGGGAAAGCGGTCGGCGAACCGTTTCGAGTTACGTCCTTCGAGAATCCACGTTTTTCCGTTCTAACTTCCATTCGCCAGCTCCGGATAAGTTTGGACCTCACGCATCTCTACTTACCACTTACCGAAGTTTCGGGGAGCGTCTGGACACTCAGTGATGTCGATCGTTAAGCCTGCTGACACTACTCCGTATCGATTTTCGCTAATTTTACCGCCTGACGATCTGCACGTCCACATCGGCGAGATTGAAAAAGATATTGCCGAATGCCTCAACCTTCACCCGAGCATTTCCCAAGGGTGTATTACCCGGGACAATCACGTTCGCGGATCCATTATTGGGAACCTTCGCCGCCAATACTATTGGATTATTCTCCTTGCCATTTATTAATAGAGAGATTGTGACGTTGTGACAGCTAACCGGCGCCACGTTCGTGTTCCGGACGTTCCAACTAACGGTATGCCGCGACAGTCTTCGCCACGACGCCGCTTGCGCAGGCTGAGTGACAACAAATGGACCAACCGGCAGCAGGCGGGTCTTGGGCCCGCGCCCACGCACTTTGCGATTCGCCACCACTCGGATTCGCGATTCGGCGAAGCCGTAACGCCCGCGCGAGTCTCGGCCAGAGGCGCGGAAGACCATCGTTCTATTATTCATCGGCAACGATTCCGCCGTGTAGGTTCCCACCGGCGGCTTGTTCAGCAGGTCGACAAGTTGCGGAAAGGTGCGCGAGAGGCCAGTAGCTCTTCGAGAACGAAAGAGCGGCCGAATCTTTTCCTCTTCAAGTGGCCCGCCGGGTACTGGTGGATCGGGATCGACCGCCCGATCAAACTCCTCCCAGTTGTAAACCAGAGCATCGCCATCGTTATCGCTACCGCTATTGATGGATAAAGTGAACGGCGTCCCTTTCGGAATCACATAATCGCCGGGACCAATGACCACCGGGTTGGACAAGTTGGTCGTTGCTACTTTTCGTGAGCAGGAATCCCCCATTTGGGGACTGGGGTTCGTGATGAATGAGTTGATTTCCCTCAGACTGATTGCGTGGAAGTAGGGATCGCTCTGATCCTGCACATTTTCGTCGCCGCAAATGCGCGTGCCGCTCGCGTAGCCCATGATTGTCGAACCACTGCCGGGCTCGTACGCTGTGTCGGCACGCCTGGACTTGCACCCTCTGGTGGTGCCATTGAAGGAATGGTGCGCGCCGAACTGATGACCAAGCTCATGCGCCACGTAATCGACGTCGAACACGTTGCCTTCCGGCTGCGCACGTCCCGACACCCCGTTCGCCTTATACCAGTCGTCGCAGACGCATGGTTCGCTTGATAGCCCGCCACCATGCGCCAGAAACAAATGGCCGACATCATAGTTGTTCCAGCCAATGACGTCGTCGATGTTGCTTTGATTGGCGTCAAGGAGATCGCCAAGCGGGGCTGACGCATTATATGGATCGGTTGCGGCAGTAGGATAAATGATGCTCGGCTCATCGCCGATCAATTCCAGTCGCACGCCTAGTTCTGATTCGTAGACAACATTGACGCGGTCGATAGTGCGGTGGATCGCAATTATTGCCTGAGTCAAGGGATCTCCGCCAGGGCCACTGGGACTCGACTGATGGATTGCGTCCACATATTCATGAGCAGCGGCTACGGCTATTCTGTAGATGCGTAAATTACTGTCGCCGTCGGCGGACAATGCGTGATGCTGTTTCTTCTTCGGGTAAGTCCTTGGCTGAGGTGGCTTTGGGCGTTGCTTATCTACATGGCACACGAACTCACTCGGATCGCGAGGCAAATTCGCTTTGAAGTAGCTGATGTATTTACGGGGATCCTCTTTGCTTGCCGGATCTATGATAAATACTCCCGACGCGGAGATCACCATCCCGGTAAGCCCTTCAGGCGTTACCTCCAATCTCCCGGTCGCCGTGCGATCGTCAACGCCTTTTGCAGAGTAAGCCTTTAGCCACGGATAGCGCTCGGCAAGCTTCGGTTGGATTATCGGCGATTCTTCAATACGAAAGCGGCCGAAATCGCCAGTCGGCAAAGGCAAAAGCATCATCACTGCCCGATCACGGGCGTCGGTGGTGAACTCACTTGGCGTCTGTCGCAAGATCTCAGCCAACTTCGAAGCGTCCAGGTTAAAAGCTTTGAATTTTGTCGGCTTCGATTTCACGGTGTCAATTTCGAAGGCGAGTTCAGCCACTCTCGTCCAGACTTTCTCTGGAGATCCTTTATCCGGCTCTTGTGCGATGGACGGCCGACGCGGGCCGAGTTGCAGAAAAATCGAAGTAGCGATTACGAGAGGAAGGAGAAGAAGAATGCGCTTTAGTGAAGACATGTCGGTTGGGATCCGCCTGGATTGATCCAGCTTTTTTCCCGGCTCTAAAGAATACTTATATAATCATCGAACGCTTCTGTCGACATTATCCGGGGCACACATTATCCGGGGCACAATTATGCCTGTTATGAGGTAAATGACCTAGCGAGGCTGTGCCTCAGACCAACAAGTTGTATCCGTGAAATTGAAATTCAATAGCTCCGGCTGATCTGAGTGCGATAGAATCGCGCTCTTTATGGACCGCGATGCGGTTGCGTTTGTCGCCAGCATCGAGTCTTTCGCCAAGGCGCAGAAGATCCCCGTAATCACCTTTCAGAAAGACAGCGCAAGGACGATATCGCCGCTGGCTACCGGGCCAAATTCACTAAAGATGAAGGCGTGGTCTTCATCGGCAAGGCCCAGGAGAAAGCTGCCGTGTTCCGCACCGAGAAGCGATATCAGCAACAGAGCGGCCAGAGCTATCCCTGGATTGTGCGGGCTTGGTCTGCGCCTCGCGCTCTTCTATACCAGAACCTATGTTTCCGTGTTGCGACCCGGCTTGTCACAGGTCGTTTCGCCTAAACCGCCAGGCGATATCCCCCTGCGCCTTCATTTCGACAAAGTCACGGAGGCCATCGAACAATGGTGTCGAGACGCGAAACTCGCCGCCTGAAACTTGACTCAAGCGTTAAATGTTTTTTCCGACAAGATTCCTAGGTCGCGATGGAGCGGGCGATTAAACTACAAGACGTAATGTTACGGGGGTATTGTCAACTTAAGCTGAACAGAAGCGTAGACTGCCAAGTGAGGGATGTGAACTTCAGTAAACTTGTCGAGGGATGACGGTCGTGTTTAGGCTGCTAGCGATGCTCGTACCTTCTTCCCAAACCGCAAATCTGGTCCTCATCACTTCTCGGTAGGAGATGGCCGTGTACAGGTGACGCCCCACTCGGAAAAGTGACGAGACTAGCCCGAAGACCAGAGAAAACGCTGCGCGTGGCCCGCGGACTTGAAGCGCCTCATCACCCGCTCTCGCAATCTGGTAGGCTGATGTGAATTCTCGGCTCGGTTGTTTTGATACTTCTGCTGGCAATGCTCGACGCTGGGCAGCAATTCGGCTTTCGCTGCGCTGTAGCTCCTCAGCTTGTCTGTGACGATTGCGCGCGGGACATATCGCAAACCGCTTAACAGCTTGCGAAAGAATTTCTTTGCTGCCTTTTTATCTCTCGAAGTTTGAACCAGAATCACCAAGACGTCGCTATCCTGATCCACCGCCCGCCAAAGGTAATGGAGGCGTCCATTGATCTTAAGGAAGACCTCGTCGAGGTGCCATCGGTCCCAGGTCGAGGGGCCCTGCGGCGCAGCCCGTTGGCGTAAGTCTGACCGAACTTAAGACTCCATTCTCGGATCGTCTCATAACTGACAGTCACCCGCGCATCGCTAACATTTCCTCGACATCTCGGAAACTCAATGAGAAGCGAAAGTAAAGCCAGACGCAATGACTGATGATCTCAGCAGGGAAGCGATGACGATGGTAAAGAGAAATAGAAGTGCGCATCAGTGAAGTATGCCGCACGAACTGTCTGATCACACTTCTTACGCTTAACCTGACAATACCGTTCGTAGACCTGTCCCTACCAAAACCTCTGCCGGCTTCTCAAAACATTGAACTTAGCGGTTGACGACTGCTAACTTCCGTTGGCATGAATGTTCTGTGGTCGCTTCTTTTTTACGTGCTGCGATCGGTTGTACGGTCACGAGCAATCATGCACCTCGAAATTCTTGCTTTGCGCCATCAGCTTGCTGTGCTTCAACGGCGGACGAGCTTGAGAGCCGCAGATCGCGTGCTCTGGGTGATCTTCACGTATGTGATGCAATGGCGCCTCGACGCTGGTCATCGTCAATCCGGAAACAGTAATTGCGTGGCACTGAAAAGGGTTTCGATTGTATTGGCGCTGGAAGAGCAGGGGAGAATTGCGGTAGACCTTGCGTTAGTCGTGAAATACGAACGCTATTCCGAAAGATGAGCAGAATGGTTCCCGACTCCCTCTACTCTTTTCGATGATACTTCAGTTGATCCGTTCATTGTGCTAACCGCGAAGTTTTCAGGTAACAGACGTAGGTGTTATTCTATCGAGTGACAACCGCAAAGGAGGATAAAGATGCAAGGATCGTTTATTGCCGCGCTGGTTATAAGTATTGTTATGGTGGCTTTCCTAACGACAATCGTTCATATGCCATCCGTCGTCGCACAAAGAAACGGGTCGGCTGTCAAAGGAGGCAGTCTAGCTCGCGAGCGCATCACGGAAGATCCGCCGCAAAGCGACGTAATTCCTGAGAAGTACCGTAATGCAATTAAACGCCTAAACTTAGATTATACTGAGATTGCGCAAAGTTTCTTTACCAGCCGTAAGCTGACTTCGCCGCCCACTCTTCGAGAGGTACTGCTGACGCATATGGTAGCGCAAGAGTTAGCTCCAGCGGATGCCCGTAACACCGCTGGCAAAATGTTGGCGCTTCTTAGGAGTCACAGAACTCTGGACCAGGTGGTAGCAGAGGTCTTTCACCTGTCTCTGGGAGTTGCCCACGAACAAACGAGAGCTGCAAAGAAACAACTGAGAAAAGTAATGGAGCAGCCTTAGAGGTGGTGCGTCCCCACCGTAATTTAGCTACTTGAGCTGACTTGAGCTATTTAATACGGCCTGAGAATTTAAGAGCAACGTAAAGACCGGCGCGGGATACGTTCGGCGTCAGACCAATACGGACTCCAGTTCTTATCGCAAGGTTAGGAGACAAGGTCGTTTGCAAGTAGTTAAGGCTGTACATACCCGCGTTGGATTCGCTTGTGGCAAAATCCCCTCCAACCTCCATGTGTAGCTTATACCTCTTCTTGTCATCCAGCTTTCGCTCGAAGATTCCGGCGGCAAAAGGAAAATGATCGAATCCATTTGCACTCGACCGTCCCGCAATGTAATCACCAACGTCGAATTCCGCGTAACTGCGATTCTGAAAGCCGAACGTCTTGCCAATCGCGCTCAGTATCGTATGATCCATTTCGCCTGACCCGAGTCCTTTTGCGGAACTCGCTGTTGGCGCTTTAATTCCATAGATCAAAGTAATGGTCGGTCGCCCTGGTCCTTCTAAGAGCGCATCGTAACCGGCGTATACAGTAGTGTCGCCAAACCCGGTCACGCGTGGAGCACGTGCAGTTTTGGTCGAGACCATGTTGTCGTTGTCTACTTCGACAAATAACCGCCGAGTTACATACACCGCAAAAGCCAGACCAAGTTTTTTCGATTGCGCTCCTCCGTGCCTCGGACTCGCGTTCGCAGTGAAGCCGTAGGTAAATGTGAGAGTCCCAGGGCACGTTCCCACCACCGTATCGGGATCACACCCTTCCGGTGATGCAGAAGGACTTGGTGAAGGAAGAGCCAGAGGCCCTATCCTGGGAATTGTCTTTTCAGGCCTCACGCGGTCCGGAGTCACACTCCCGCCTCGTGCCGCTGATCCCCCTCGCTGGCCCGGTGCTGCTGAACAAAATAGCAATAGCGTAGCGGTAACGGAGAGACTTACGGAAATCGCTAACCGAAGGCTGTGGCTTTCACTTTTCATAACGTAAGCTCCTAATCTAGGGAGATAAATGCCCATGCTACCTGACTACCGGGCTTTCAATAGGGCTCTAACTTGTTGTTGTATCCCGCTAGCTTGGCGAGCTCTGCTGGAGAGCAACTCGCCAAGGAATAACCAGCCGGAGACTCATTGAAACCGATGGTCTGAGGAGGGCCTGCGGGCCACTCCTCGTTGCATGTGGACCATCGGGTCGATAGTCCGCCCCATGCCTGAAAAACTCATGGTCACGCCGGCGGAAGTCGCGGTGGACTCGAGTTGCTGCTCGAACTCCTCCGGCGGTCGGTAGCCAAGCGCCGAGTGCAAGCGGCGGCGATTATAGTACTGTTCGATGAACGCTTCGATGTTCGTGCGCAGGTCATCGAGATCCAGATAATCGTTGGCATAGATTTCTTCCCGCTTGAGAGTCTTCATAAAACTCTCGCAACTCGCATTGTCATATGGGTTCGCTGGCCGGCTCATGCTGGGAATCATCTTGTGTTCTGTAAGACCCGCACGTATTCGTCGGAAGCGTACTGCACGCCGCGATCGGAATGATGGACCCAGCCTGGCGGTGGCTGCCGTTCAGCGATTGCCTGCTCCAACGCTGCCTTAGTTAATCGCGTGGCAAGCGTTCGCTCCAGCGCCCAGCCCACCACCTTACGAGAAAACCCATCCAGGATGACCGCTAAGTAAACGAACTCCGCTCTCAGCCGAATATAGGTAATATCGGCCAGAGCTGATTGACGGCTTAGGCAATAAAAATGCCCCGAAAGGCCTCCAAAACGGCCAACAAGAGAATATCCCAAGCAGGATTGGAACAAAGTAACGTGGACTCCTCTTTGACTTCCAGGGGTGCTAGGATCCAGAAGCGGGGCAACTGAAGAAGGTGTAGCACAATGGGCTGGGAGCAAAGAGGATCAAATAGGTACTACTACAGGAATCCACACGCGGCGGACAGGTTTGGCGGAGCCCTCGAGGCTCAGGCTCTGGGCCATCCGTAATCGCTGGCGTTTAGTCAAAGACCTTATGCCGTCGACTCCGGCAGTCTTCTTTCCTGAGTTATCCT
>JBPCKD010000026.1:0-13185 GCA_051004635.1 Pyrinomonadaceae bacterium | reverse complement strand
TAGTCACGTGGAATCAAGGTTGTCTCTTGAATCTGATTTGTCATCGTCGTTCTCCTCGAATAAGCTTCTCTGGTTTGCTTATTCTAGTCGCCCGACCTGACATTCAGCATACTTGTCTCCAAAGAGTTGACGCTATGTCAGCTTCCTCAAAGTCCCAGAATGCTGACGATGAGCGCGACAAAAAGAAAAGCCAGCAGACCCGCAACGGCACTCACGGCAACAGTGACTACAAACTCCGTTCCCTCAGCAAGGTTCTTCGGCGCGATCATAGGGAGAGCCTCCAGACGCAAGAACGTTAACTGACTAACTTCAAGTGGTTAGTGGAATCAATCTCTTTTCATTGCCGGGGGTTGCCGCTTGGACTACAATTACGGCCGACTTGCCGGCAAAATTCGAGGTTGGTTCCTGAAGCAAGGGTGGGAGCCTAGAACAATGTTCGCGGCAAGTCCTCGGAAGCTCTCAATAATTTCTCAATGATGGTTCTCAAAGCCTCTTATGGGCGAGCAAACAAGCGATTGCTATGAATTTGGCCGGTTCCGCCTGAAGTGCGCCGAGCGCGTGCTTCTGCGAGGAGAAGAGTTTGTTCCGCTCACGCCCAAAGCGTTCGACATACTCCTCACTCTGCTGGAGAACGACGGCCGGATCGTCCGCAAAGACGAGTTAATGAAGAAAGTCTGGCCTGATACCTTCGTCGAAGAAGGTAATCTGACACAGAACGTCTCGTTACTAAGGAAAGCGTTGGGTGAGAGCTCCAACGGTCCACAGTTCATTGAGACCGTACCACGGCGTGGCTATCGTTTCGTGGCGCCGGTGAACCGGATAAACGGAGCCGGCGTGGAAGATTTCGTTCCCAGCATAGTCGGCGACCAGCCATTCAGTGATTCGCGGCAAGCCGCCCCTCTCAACAATTCAGCGGCCCCGCTGTGGCCGACCGTGCCACCGAACAGATCGACTGTGAACGAAGCCCCTCTAAGTGGTGGGAACCTGACCCGCTGGCACAGGCCTTTGGATGTTGCGCGTTGGACTTTCTTGTCGCGGCGACTGCCGGCCGTTGCGCTTACCCTGGCGGCAATTGTTGCAAGTGTTGTCGGCATCGCTTACCTGAGCGGACGCGACAAAGCGGGAGCGAGCACCACCGCTATCCAATCAATCGCGGTCTTGCCGTTTGTCGACGATAGTCCCGATGCAGATTCTGAATATCTTGATGATGAGATTGCCGAAAGCCTGGTCAACAGTCTCTCCAAACTTCCAAAGCTCCGGGTGGTGCCGCGCAGTGTGATGGTTAACTACAAAGGCCGCAACGTTGATCCTCGCCAGGTGGGCCGGGAATTAAATGTCCGCGCAGTCGTCACCGGCCGGGTACATCGTCACGGCGATACCATCAGCATTCAGGCGGACCTGATTGACCTGGATAGTGTCTCGCAGATTTGGGGTCAGCATTACGATCGCCGGCTCGCCGACATTCTTCTGGTCCAGGAAGAAATCTCACGTGACATCTTTGAAAACCTGCGCTTGAAATTGAACGTCGAGGAGCAGAAGCAATTGGAGGCTTACCGGCTCTACTTAAAGGGCCGCAATGCCTGGAACAAGCGGACGCGCGAAGGAATGGAACAAGGCATCGACTACTTTCAGCAGGCGATCAAAGCTGATCCTAACTACGCAGCAGCTTATGCCGGCCTGGCTGACTGCTACAACATGCAGGTGATCTACGGCGTGCATCAACCTAAAGACGGTTTCCCTAAAGCGAAAGCAGCCGCGGTCAAGGCGCTGGAGATGGACGACACTTTGGCGGAGGCGCACACCTCGCTTGCATTTGTTAAGTTTCGCTGGGACCGCGATCGCGTGGAAGCCGAGCGCGAGTTTCAACTGGCTATCAAGCTCAAGCCGACCTACGCTCCGGCTCATCAGTGGTACAGCTCCTACCTGGTCGCGCTCGAACGTTTTGACGAAGCAATTGCCGAAGCCAGACGTACTTCCGAACTCGAGCCGCTGTCATTCATCGCCAGTTCACACCTCGGCTGGATTCTATATTTGTCCGGACGAAGCGACGAAGCAATAGTTCAGTGCGCTAAGATTTTGAGTCTGGATCCAAACTCATTCCCGGCGCGCCGCTATCTCGGCCTCGCCTATGAGCAAAAGGGAATGTATCCGCAGGCCATTGCCGAGTTTCAAAAGGGTGTGAAGCTCTCCGGCAGCCCGCTCATGCTCGCGCTTCTGGGCCATGCCTACGCAGCTTCAGGAAAGACTGCCGAGGCCCGGCAAGTGTTAAGTGACTTGCACGATCTTGGTGAATCGCAGGGGGCGGAGAACAAGCTCTACGTATCTCCGTACACCGTGGCGGCCATTTACACAGCTCTCGGCGAAAAGGACCAGGCCTTCAAATGGCTGGAGCGGGCTTACGAAGAACGCGACGTTTGGTTGATGAACTTGAAGGTCGACCCGGTGTTCGCGAAGCTACATCCAGATAAACGATTCCAGAATCTCCTCACCCGCGCCGGTTTGAGACCGTAGGAATCAGAACGCAGAGGGCAGGAGCAGGAGGCAGTCGACCGGACCAGTAGAGGAGGATTTGTCTTGAGTGCAGGAGCAGCGGCCGCAGCGGCCGCAATTGCGCAAGCAATCAAAGCAAGTGGGGTGCTCGTTCGAGTTTCGCCGGAGGATTTCCAGAAAATTCTTCGGAAGGTTGAGCAGCCGCTCGTTATCTATGCCAAGGGCGGGTTCTTCACAACTAACCACCAATATCTAACCAGTTACAAGGGCTTCGCTTTCTTTACCAAGTCGGCAACCGAGATCATTCTTCCCCTGGGAACAGAAACCATCGTTGCCAAGAATATCTGGATACCGTAGACCGAAAACTCTTTTGGAGTGCGCTAACCTGTCAGCCCTTTCTCCCGCTGCGACCTGTCGCAGCGTTGTTGCATCAGGATTATTGATTGGAGTGAGAGCGACGCTAGCAGCGCGCATTCTGCAACTTGCCTCGTACTCAACTTAATGGAACCGGGTCAACCAACGCTGCGGCCGGTCGCAGGGACCAAAGCAAATTATGCATCGGCAACTTTGACGATCTGTTTGCCGAGGTTGTCGCCGGTGAACAATCCAATGAAAGCCTGTGGCGTGTTTTCGAATCCTTTCACGATGGTCTCCGCGTACTTCAGTTTTCCTGCGGCGAGCCACTGGGCTAATTCCCTCACGCCCTCGGAGAACCTCGAAGCATAGTCAGTAATAATGAACCCCTGCATCATGGCTCTATTGACCAGCAGGTAAGGCTGCGGGCGTGGGCCAACATCCGGTTTGTCGAGATTATAAAGCGAGATCTGGCCGCAGATGATAATGCGCGCACCGTGGTTGAGCAAAGGCAACACGGCATCTGAAACTTCGCCGCCGACGTTGTCGAAATAGACGTCGATACCCTTTGGCGAAGCTTCCTTCAGTACCTGGCGAATGTCGCCCGTTTTGTAATTGATTACCGCATCCACACCGAGTTCATCACGCAGGTACTGATTCTTTTCATCACTGCCGGCGATGCCAACCGTACGACACCCTTTGATCTTCGCAATCTGGCAAACGGTCGTTCCTACGGCGCCGGCTGCACCCGAAACGACTACCGTCTCGCCTTCCTTTGGTTGGCCAATGTCGAGCAAACCAAAGTAAGCGGTCAGACCCGGCATGCCGAGGACGCCGAGAGCTGTGGTAATAGAGACTCCCGGGGAGACTTTCATTAAACCGTCGGCTTTCACGACGTTGTAGAGTCGCCAGCCAAACATGCCCGTCACAATGTCTCCGGGTTGAAACTTAGGTGAGCGGGATTCAATAACTTCGCCGACTGCTCCACTCTCGATCACCCGCCCTACTTCAAACGGAGGCACGTAAGAGCGGCCCTCGCGCATGCGGCCGCGCAGGTAGGGATCGACCGAGATATAGAGCGTCCGCACCAACACCTCTCCGTCCTTCGGTTGCGGGATTTGCGCGTCGACGAATTGGAAGTTTTCCAATGTAGGCATACCAGCCGGGCGACTGGCAAATCGGATTTCTTTGTTTTGCATGGAGGGAATGATAACAGCGAGTAAGGACAAAGCAGTAGGCAGTGAGCGGTGGGCAGTGGGCAGTGGGCAGTAGGCAGTGGGCAGTGGGCGCTAAAGAGCTATAATAAGAGCCTGGCGAAAACTAGATGTTTTAAGAAGCGGGGTGGAACCCTGCCAGGGGAGTGAAAATCATGAGCTGGAATCGACCTTCGTGGAATCAATCGCCGTCTACTGCGCCGCAGTTGGCGGACGTGCGCGACGAACGAGTCGGCGCTTTTCTAACCAAAGTCTATGGCTGGATGTTTTTCGGTTTGATGGTTACAGCCGTGACTGCGTTTGCGGTGTCGTCGTCGCCCGCAATAATCGAAATCGTCATTCTTAATAGGATGGTGTTTTGGGGCCTGGTGATCGCCCAGCTCGGCCTCGTCCTTTATTTGTCGGTACGGGTCGAAAAGGTGGCGCCGGCGACTGCCGCCGGGTTCTTCATTCTGTACTCAGCACTGGTGGGTGTGACCACATCCGTGATCTTGCTCGTCTACACGCCCGCGTCAATTACTTCCACCTTCATCATTACGGCCGACATGTTCGGGGCGACGGCGGTCTTCGGAACAGTTACTAAGAGGAGTCTGGCAGGTATGGGCCAATTTCTCTTCATGGGCTTAATCGGGCTCATCCTCGCCATGATTGTGGGTTTCTTTTGGCAGAGCGATGCCCTGCAATTCGTGATTTCGGTTGTCGGCGTGTTGGTCTTTACCGGTCTCACGGCCTGGGACGCGCAGCGCTTGAAGCAGATGGCGGTCTCACTGCCAGACGGCCGCGTGGGCGCGTATGCTGTCGTCGGGGCGCTGACACTCTACCTGGATTTCATCAACCTATTTTTCTTTCTGTTGAGATTCACAGGGAGCCGAAGAGACTAGGAAGAGGAGCAGGCGGCAGGAGCAGGCGGCAGGAAAGAATATAGGACCTATATGTCCTATAGGCCCTATATTTCCTGCCTCCTGCTCCTGCCTCCTGGACCTTCACGGGATCAGCAACAGCTTGCCCAAAGTTTTCCGGCCTTCGAGATCGCGGTGGGCTGCTTCGGCTTCCGCCAGCGGATAGGTTTTGTGTATCCGGAGTTTCAGATCGCCGCGAACAATCATCTGCAAGACATCGTCGGACCGCTGTTCCAATTCCTCGCGCGTCGCAATGTAATGATGCAGGCTCGGGCGCGTGACGAAAAGCGATCCGTGCCTGGTAAGTTCCAGGAGATCGAAGGGTGGGACCGGCCCACTGGACGCACCGAAGAGAACCAGATAACCGCGTGGCCGCAAGGCCTTGAGATCCTTTTCGAAGGTGGTCTTCCCTACTCCGTCATAAACAGCATGAACGCCCTGGCCTTCAGTAAGGCGGCGCGTTTCAGTTTCGAAGTCCTGCTTCGTATAAATAATAACCTCGTCGGCGCCGGCATCGCGCGCGAGCTGGGCCTTTTCTTCGGAACCCGCGGTCCCGATTACGCGTGCGCCGAGGTTCTTCGCCATTTGGACCAGCAGCGCGCCCACACCACCTGCGGCCGCATGAATCAAGACCGTCTCGCCCTGCTTGATCGGATAGGTGCTGTGACTCAGATAGTGGGCCGTCATCCCCTGCAACATGGCGGCCGCGGCCTGATCGAAGTCCAGCTGAGCGGGAATCTTCACCAAACGATCGACGGGCACGGCTGCATACTCGGCATAGGCGCCGAGGACGCCACTGTAGGCGACGCGTTCACCAATTCTTACGTTCGTCACTTCCGTGCCGATTGCTTTCACAAGCCCAGAGGCTTCCTGTCCAGGCACGAAAGGCAATGGCGCGGGATAGCGGCCCTCACGGTAATAGACGTCGATGAAGTTCACGCCGGCTGCTTTGATCTGCACCACGGCTTCGTTTGGTTTGGGTTCAGGGACTGGTAGATCGACCAGCTTGAGAACTTCCGGTCCACCGACCTGGGAAACTTGAATTGCGTTCATATGACAAAGGACACATCAGAGAGGAGGCCAGGAGGCAGACTTGCAGTTACTACCTCCAGGCTCTGCAATGACAAATGAAAATTGAGAAATGACAAATGGAAAATCTTGGGTTTCCCGTGCCATCTGCCTATTGCTCCTGCCACCTGCTCCTGCCTCATTGTTGCCCTCCCTGATAGTTTTTTAGAGGGTAACTCGCAAAGTCAAAATCGCAAACTCCTTAGCTATGTTGAACTCTTATTAAATGTTGTCGGTTTACCGCGGGAATTGATCCGTTTGAGTTGTGAAGGCCTTAATCAGACGACAAGTGAACGATCTACTAAACGACACTAACCACACTAAATCTTCTTCGTGAAATTTCGCGTACTGCGTGGATCGTTATGGCCCAGATTAGAACACTTCCATGTAGAGTCGCCATTTACTGTTTAGCGGTTGACGGTTAAAGTTCTACTTATGTATTGCCCTCAATGTGGCACCGAATCCGGATCAGGCTTGCAGTATTGCCGTGTATGCGGCGCCAACCTCAAAGTGATTGGCAAGGCACTGACGCTGAGCGAGGCGATTGCTCGCAGCGATCGCGGCCCCCTGCCAAAGCTCAAAGAGATGGTCAAGAGTCTCAAGTTGGAGCACGTCACCGAAGAAGTGTCCAGCGCCCTGGAGCGCATGAATAAAGAGATACTGCGCACCTCGCCTTCGGGGAAGCTGGCCACGCCGTGGTCGCCGCAGTTCGAAATGGGCAGGAAAAAAACGCCGGCAGAGCGCCGCGAAAATCATATTGTCAAAGGCACGGTCTCGTTGTTTTCAGGCGTGGGGCTCATGATCTTTCTCTATTACTTGTCCGCGGTGCTTGTTCTCAAACTCCCGCCCAACGTACTCGCTGAAATTCCCTTTGAGTTGGATCCCGTGGTGCGGGTGCTTTGGCTGCTGGGTTTGCTTCCAGCAATGTCAGGCGCCGGACGCATATTGGCCGGGGTTCTGATACGGCCGGCTCGCTCTGCGGAAACGGATAGAAACTTGCCCGAACAAGCTGACACAACCTCGCAGCAACAGCCGTTAATTGTCACATCGCACCGTAGTGTACCCGCGAGTGTGACGGACCACACCACACATTTGCTGGATCCGCCGGAGTAAAACGCACGGGGTTTGCGGCCTGATTTCAACTCTTCGCTGGGCAAGCTGCTGAGAAGTAAGAAAGATCAACTGCATGACTCCAGTGGTCCAATAAAGATTGCGGAAACAGTCTTCAACGTGTATTGTCTTCCAGTCGAACGTTCTACCTCGACCCCTTCCTGATAGAAATCCAATCAACAATCACTAACTGGAGAAGAATTAATGAGAGTCTACAATAACCCTGGAAAAGCCTTGTCCCTTGCCTTCACACTCGCCCTCGTATGCTCTGCGTTTGCCTTTGCTACGTCGAAAGTGGAATACAAATTCAAGGTTCATAACAATACCAAGGTCGCCATCAAAAAGATTTTGGTGTCTGAAGATGGAAAAAAATGGGGCCAATTTGACATCGGCGACGGCATTGCTGCCGGCGCGACTGACGAACTGGTCTGGGACAAATCTACCGACAGCGGAAACTGCGAGTGGATTTTCAAAGCGGTCTTCGCCAATGACGAAGAATCAGAGCCGGTTGAATTTGACTTCTGTGAGAAGAACCTTACGTTAGAGTTTTAACTAACAGTAAGCACCCTTCTAACAAGAGCACGCTTCTAACAACAGTTAAAGTGAAGCTCCTGCCTTTATCGGCAGGGGCTTTTCTTTTTGGAGTGCGCTGACCTGTCAGCGCTTTGGTCCGCTGCGACCTGTCGCGGCCTTGGTTGGTTAGTTCGATGGTCGACGACGGCGTCAGGCCGCCGAAGGCCAAAGCGGTGACAGGTCACCGCACTCCAAAGTCTAATGGGAATTCCATGCCAGTCTCTTGAGCACACCGCCCTGCGCGTCAGCCAGCGGGTGAACCACGACAAAGGCCCCGTGGTCCAAATCCCTCAACCTGGAACGCCACCTACGTAGCTACTTCTTTCTTAAGTTTGACGACTCCAGGATCCGTCTAAGCTGCTTTAGAAGTTTCTCATCGAGTCCGTTCCTGCTCGCCAGCCGGAGCGAGTGGAGGCCGAGGAGTTTGTAAACCTCGAGGGCCTCGGCAAATTCCTGAGGCGACAAGGCGCTCAAGTGTCTCTTCACTGTCGCAAGATCGCCGCGCGCGAATGTGCCCGTTAACGCCCGTCTGGCATCTGTGACTTTCAGGTTGTTGACGGTACTCTCCAACAAAGGCAGCAATATTTCTTTCGCGGTTTTCTGGGTTAAACCACAAGCAGCCAGCATCTCGACAGCGATATCGAAGAGAGCAACGAGATGTGGGGAGGCCATCACCGCGGCAGCGTGGTACAGAGCCTTGTTTTCCGGACGGATAGAAAAGCTTGTGCCCCCGAGGTCACTGACTATTTTGCCAGCCAGTCTTAATGCAGCCTTGTCGCCCTCCAGGCAAAAGAATGCTCCGTGCAAGGCTTTCGCGCCGGCACGTGACTCACTGACTGAGACGAGTGGGTGTAACGAGCCGGTATGGAATCCCGCTTGTGCCAACGGAGCTAAGACTTCCGAGGACAGCGCGCCGCTGGTATGCAAAACGGTCCGGCGACGGGTGGCCCTTCCTGAAGTGCCCCTTTCGCAAGCTGCAAGGCGACGAGCCGTTTCCTCAATCGCATCGTCCGGAGTGGCGATGAGAACCAGGTCGCTCGGGGGCAGTTGAGCAAATTGATCCACCGACAGGGGATGTACCAGACTCTCCGATCCATTGAATAGGCGGGCAGCTTTTCTGGCGTGCTCCGCGCGCCTGGAGACAAAGGCACGTATCGGATATCCCGATGCGCGCAGGGCTACCGCCAACGCAAACCCGAGGCGTCCGGGCCCTACAATGACAACCGAAGGCTTTCCTCTTTGGGACTTTGCTTTCGTCATGGTGCTGGCAAGTCGCCTGTCAGAACCCGGCACTGACTTCGGTGATGCCGCGTTCGTTGGCGTGATGACCTCGGCCAACGCACCAGCTGTAGGCTCTCACCTGCTCCGCATTCTCCGAAAGTCGTTGAATTCTTAGGCTTTTCTAAGGCAGTGCATTATAATGGCGGCCATCCCGCAAGCGCTAAGAGGCAGGGGCTTTGCTGACGCGAGATGAGGTTTTTCAGATCCTTTTCCGATGACTTTCCGCGCGCAACCATGCGGCTAGCAACGGGCATCATAGACTGCGCGTTTAAGAATAGCGAAAGAGCGCCTTGGCTGGTTTCATTTTTCCGGCTATCTAATTGAAGTTTTCGCTGGCGCAGTTACCCCTCAATCCGTGGCCCTGGAAAGTTTTTCCCCAGAATCCTTTTCAGCAATACATGTTTTCGGCATACCTGGAGGTTTTTAGATGAATAGCTTCTCCCGCATCGCCACCGCACTGCTGCTGGTTTCGTCGGTGCTTGTAGGTTCCATCGCGGGCCTGGCCCAAACGAGTCAATCCGGAACCCAATCCAAAGAGCAAACCGCAACCACAGCTGCAAAGACGAAAGACGCGACTCAGAAGACGCCTACTCCGGCGGCGAGTTCAAAGAGGGCACTCTCGGTAAACGAGGATCCGGCCTTGATTGGCAAGCGAAACATCAACAAGGGCATTATTGCCAAGATGAGCGGCTCGACCGAAAAGGAAGTAAAGATCGGGCGGGAGTTGGCAGCAGAAGTTGACCGGCAGGCGAAATTTGTCGACGACCCGATCATCACCGAGTATGTAAACCGCGTCGGACAAAACATCGTTCTACATTCTGACGCAAGGATCCCCTTCACAATCAAGGTGATCGACTCCGACGAGGTTAACGCATTTGCGCTGCCCGGAGGATTTTTCTATGTCAACAAGGGCCTGTTGCTGGTTGCAGACAATGAGGCGGAAGTGGCGGGCGTGATGGCGCACGAGATTGCTCACGTTGCTGCGCGACATGCTGTCGAAAATCAAACCAAGGGCAGCTTGCTTGAGTATCTCGCCCTGGGTACTTCGATTTTCCTGGGCGGGATTCCGGGAATGATTTTCCAGAACACAGCGGGACTCGGACTGCTGGGCGCTTTCATGAAGTTTAGCCGCAGTGCTGAAGAAGAAGCCGACAAGCTGGGAGTTCAGTACATGTGGGCCGCCGGGTATGATCCGAGCGCAATGGCAACAATGTTTGAAAAGCTGGAGGCAAAGAACAAGAAGAAACCCGGTCTCATTTCGCGAGCTTTCGCTTCGCATCCTGCTCCGCCCGACCGGCGCGCCTCATCACTCGCTTTGGCAGCAAGGTTTCCGGAGCATGATGAGTATGTGATCAGCACGTCGGAATTTCAGCGAGTGAAATCGCGGCTATTGCGACTTTCCAACGCCAGGGCCTCGAGCGCGGGAGCGCTACCCGGAGCAGATGACGGAGCACCGGGAAGACCGACATTGAAGAGACGTCAACCGACGCCGGACGATGCAACGACAACCAACCCTGACGGGACCGAGAAACCGGCTAATGACAAGCCCGAGCCTCCGAAACTGAAACGGAACGAGGATTCGAAGCCGCCGCAGCCGTAACTGCACCGGCACGGTTTACTCAAACCGAAAGGCTCCCTGGCAGCAATGCCCGGGAGCCTTTTAGTCAGAGGTCAGAAGTCAGATATCAGAGGTCCAGACTTCAGACTAGTCAAACTACTAATTCCTACTACCGAACTCAATCTAAGTTTTACGAAGCCGCTGAGCTCCGTCTTAGGCCGCCTTCTGCTTTCTGACCTCTGACTTCTGTTTTGGCGGCTGTGACGCTAAGTCACCAACTTGACAATCTTTAAGGGCGTTAGTTATTCTATCCGTTCGCGTTTTATTCGCTAAAAACAGGGATAGTCAACCATGTCAACATACTTCCCCAGCGGCAAGGATCTCGCTGGAAAACGAAAATGGTACGTAGTGGACGCAGCCGGTCAAACGGTAGGACACCTGGCGTCTGAAGTTGCCTCCATTCTGACCGGGAAACGCAATCCGGCATGGACCCCCTTTATGGACATGGGGGATCACGTGATCGTGATTAATGCTCGGAAGGCGGTTCTTAAGGGCGCAAAGCTTCAGCAGAAGATGTATCGCCATCACACGCATTACCCCGGGGGCCTCAAGGAAGTTGCAGCGGTGGATATGTTTGCAAAGCGTCCTGACCGGGTGATCTCGCTGGCGGTCCAGGGCATGCTGCCGAAGAATAAGCTGGGCAAGGCAATGGCAAAAAAACTTAAGGTTTATGCCGATAACGATCACCCGCACACCGCCCAACGCCCCCAGGTCCACCAGCTCACCACCAAAACAAATCAAGCTTAATAATGCAGAGTTAATAAAGAGGACGATATAGCTGTGGCTGAAATTCAATACTACGGAACTGGACGACGAAAGACATCAACGGCAAGAGTTTACCTGCGATCCGGTGGGGGCGACTTTAAGATTAATCGGAAGCCTTTCGATCAGTATTTTCCAAACGAAACTTTGCGTATGATTATTCGACAACCGTTGCAGTTAACGGAGACCATCGCCAAGTTTGATGTCCTGATTAACGTTCGTGGTGGCGGACCAGCGGGACAGGCCGGCGCTATTCGTCACGGCATTACCCGCGCGCTGCTCGAATACAACGCCGATCTGCGTCCGGCACTCAAGCAAGCGGGTCTGATCACGCGCGACCCGCGCATCAAGGAACGGAAGAAGTATGGGCAGAAGGGTGCCCGCAAGCGATTCCAATTCTCGAAACGATAAAGAGAATTTCGGATTGCGATTTCGAATTCGAAATTTGGGAATCCGGCCCGCTCATTGGATTCTTAAGGTTATTGCGAGTTGATTGATAGAAGTTCGAAATCCGCACTCCGAATTCCGAAATTCTAAAATCCATTGCCGTAGCTTGGATTGGTTGCTCTTCAAACGAGGAGCCATGAGTTATGGCGAGTACATTAAACCAGTTCACTGAAAAGGAGATTACAGTTTGGTTTCGGTTACGATGAAAGAACTCCTGGAAGCCGGGGTACATTTCGGCCACCAGGTTCGGCGCTGGAATCCGAAGATGAAGGAATACATCTTCGGCGAGCGCAATGGCATTTACATTATTGACCTTCAGAAAACTCAACGGATGTTTCGCGATGCGATCGGGTTTGTAACGAATGCGATTGCTGAAGACAGAGGAAAGACGGTGCTCTTTGTGGGAACAAAGAGACAGGCTCAGGATGCTGTTCGCGAAGAAGCTGAGCGCTCCGGTCAATACTACGTTAACCAGCGCTGGTTGGGCGGTTTGTTGACAAACTTCCAAACTGTTCAAAAGTCCATCAAGCGTCTGAAAGATCTCGAGGCCATGCAGACCGATGGCCGCTACGAAAAGCTCACCAAGAAAGAACGCATCAAGCTTGATCGTGAGCGAGAAGGCTTGAATAAAAACCTTTCGGGTATTAAGTCGATGACCCGGCTGCCTGACGTGGTGTTCATTATTGACGTCAGGAAGGAAGAGATCGCAGTCGCGGAAGCCAACCGGCTGGGCATCCCCATTGTGGCTGTGGTTGATACGAATTGCTCGCCGGAAGGAATTGATTACGTCATTCCGGGAAATGATGATGCTTTGCGCGCTGTCCGGCTTTTTGCCTCGCGCATAGCCGACTCAATTCTTGAAGGTCAGCATATCGCCACCGAAGGAGGCGTTGCTGCTCAGGCTGAAGAGGATCAGGCTGCCGCAGGCGAAGTTCAGTTGGAGGGTCAGGTTGCGGAGCCGGCCTCAACCGGGAAAAGCGAGACGGCGGCAACTGTTGAAACGGCTAAGGCCCCGCGGGCTCCGGAAGCGAGTAACGGCAGCGTAGTTGACCAGGCCGCGGCCACGTCTCCGGCTACCGAACCAGCCGAGGCTGATGCGGCGGTGAACGAAAGTGCTGAGTCGGTTGTAGCAGCGAGTTGATCCCAGAGCATTTCGAGATTTTTACTAATCGGCGAGCGCAGCCTATAAAGCGGGACCTCCGCCGGGCTGCGCTTTTTACTAACTAATGATCGACACACACTTCAGGTGGAGAGTTTTGTAATCATGGCAGATATAACAGCAGCAGCAGTGAAGCAACTTCGCGAAAAGACAGGCGCGGGAATGATGGAATGCAAGAACGCATTGGTCGAGGCCGATGGCAATGAAGAA
>JBPCKD010000025.1:0-18910 GCA_051004635.1 Pyrinomonadaceae bacterium | reverse complement strand
GCGGCGCGTTCCTTTTCGTTTTCCATGTAGGCTGCAGACACACGCATCACTGCGGTCAACGATCACAGAACCTCTAGTAGCGAACCCCAGCCCGGGGTCCCCACGCGGGCAACCCGCGTGGGGTGGTAGCAAACTGCCGGGCGCTCGGATTATCCACCCTTGCCGGCACTTTCAAGTTTTCGCAACAGCGAATGCGCGGTCGTGTTGTTCGGATCAAGTGCCAGTGCTCGATCCAGCTCTGTTTGCGCACGACGGTGAAACTTTAAATCAAAATACAACTCGGCCAGCATGGTCCGGTAGGTTGCGCTGCCAGGTTCGAGTGCCACGGCTGTCTGTATCTCGGTTTCGGCAAGTCTACGTGTTTTTTCGCTAGCGGCAAGCGCCCGGCCATAGTAAGCGCGATACCGCGCCTCGCGCGGTGCGAGACGCGACGCCATGGCAAGGTGGGCTACGGCGGCGTTGATTCGACCTTGCTTCAAGGCTCCGAGACCTTCTTTAAAACTCTGTTCGGCTTGGCCAGAATCCGAACCGACAGCGAATTCTAATTCCTCGGATCGTCCAGGGACAAAGTTGTCCGCCTCCCCATCCGGGCTGCCCCGCCGGGCACCCCTGCCGTGCGCTGACGTCGGGGCGGAATCCGCAAATTCTTTGGATCTCTGCAATGTATGGTCATAAGTAGAGCGAGCTTCTGGATTTGTCAGGGTTTCGTAGGCCTGAGTAATTCGCGCAAAAGCCGCACTGATCCTGGTGTGCAGCGCGGTCCCGGATCTTACATGGAATCTGTCAGGGTGATAGCGGCGAGCCAGGGCATAATAAGCATCCTTAATTTCGGTGGCTTCGGCGGCCAGGGGCAGGTCCAGTACTTGATAGTAATTAGTTGCTTGAGTCAGTCGGTCGAAAAACAGCAGCAAGTCGTTCTCTTCGTCTATCGACCCCCAACGATTGTCGGCCGCCCCGGATTCAGCTACCGGGCTGGCGGGCGAAACGCCACCGGTCGTTTGCGCTTTGCTCGGTGCCGCCGGATCTGTGCGAAAAGCGTTGTGCCAATACTCACGTGTGACTAAACCGCTGAGAGTGAGGCCATATAATATTCGATAGGCATCGAATTTTCGAAGTCCACTAACCGAGATTAACTGTTCCACATTTATCGGCGCATCGAGACGGGAAAGTATGAAACTCTCGTTGGGCAGGAAATCGCCGGAGCCGGAGACGTCCGGGGCGCGCGAAACAGTTTCGCCCGGATTTCTGAAGCGCAGGGATACAAACTTCAAAGGGAGTCGGTGGGCCGCTTCCCTCAGCAGCTTGCTGGTATCGACTCTCACGCGCACTGGACCGTCCAGACGGGCCCGCTCATTAAAGTCCCAGCTCCCTTCCGTCCACAGCAAAGCAACGCGTAAGGTATCATTCACCAGCGTTGCCAGCACCGCATTAATGTCTTCCTGTCTGAGCGAGCCGTTTGCGCCCAGCGCCGCCGCCAGGCCGAGGTCAGAGAGGTTATTTCCCAGATTGCCGAGTTCTTTTTCAGAAACCAGATCTCGCTTCATCAGATATTCGCGCAGGCGCAAAGTGCGAACATTAGAGGCGGCAAAGACGACTCGACCATCCTCGAAGTAGACAGCCACCTGGGCGCGCTCGTGCTCGAGCCGCAACGTGCCGGATAAACCCTTTGTAGCTATCTCGCGAATAAGTTCCGCGAGAGGTTGATCGGTGAGACTTCCCTTCATGAGACCTTGGACACTTCTACGCTTCCGCGCTTGCGGGAAAGGCTGAACCCTTCAGTAATAGCATGATAACGCACGATTTAGTTAAAAAAGAAGCAATGCTTTGACACTCGAATGACGCAGTCTTATATTGAAGTTCCCGAAACAATACGTCAGGTACGGCGAGGAGCTGGTTAGCTTCGACTATCCGAAAGATCCATCAAACTGGCATGGCTGACAAGACAGCGCGAGCAAGGGCCGCGAACAATAAGAAAGCGCGCGGGGAGCAGGCTGGCGATGAACGCGTCGCTAGCCTGATCGAACAACTGAAGCAACGAACAGTCGAACTCGAAGAGGCAAATCGTGAGCTGAGACATATCGCGAATTATCGTTCACTCTTTCTGGCGCGAATGTCGCACGAGTTGCGCACGCCTTTGACTTCGATAATGGGCTTTACTGAAATTCTCCTTGATCAGGAAAAGTTGACTGAGCCACAGCGTCGCTTCTGTCAGAAGATCCAAAACTCAGGAACGCAGCTGCTAAGCAGTCTCAATCAGCTGGTCGACTTGTCGCGTCTTGAGGTTGGGCCGGCTGAGCTCTTTCTGCAGGAGTTTTCATTACCGGAGGCTCTGCGTGAAGCATGCGCCGCCGTGGATCGTTCTGCGCAAAAACAGGAAGTCGATCTGGAATATGACCTTGCGCCTGAGCTAGCTACCATTGTCTGCGACCGGGGACGCTTGCGGCAGATTCTTTACACCTTCATCGCGTGGGCCGTGAGCCGCAGTAAGGCGGGACAGTGTGTGAGAACATTCGTTGAGATTGATGGCCCCTCCCTAAGGGTTCAAATAGATGATGAGGGAGAACCGGTGAAGGATCTTCTGCGAGTTTTCGATCCGGAAGAGTTGCCCCGGGCCGGAAGAACCGACCTTAACGAACTAGGCATAATCATTGGCCGCCGATTGCTCGAGGTGATGAAAGGCACAGTAACTCTTGAGAACCGCGAGTCAGGTGGATTGCGAACCTTGATTCAGCTTCCCGCCGGACAGCCCAAGACCTAGGCGGTCAGAAGCAATAATGCTAAATAGAAAATCTCCTTATTGGGCCCGTGATTGGCGAGCAATACTTCTAACAATTCCAATAGTGCGAGTCTGGGAGATGGTTTAGCCCCCGAATGACGATGGACCATATCGTAATCCGCGAATGCATTTCAATTGACGAGCTGGATAGTTGTATCCGGTTGCAGCGAGAAGTTTTTGGACTTCCCGATCTTGAGATTTCGCCGCGACGCCACCTAATCGTCTCCCAGCAGGCAGGTGGCTGGACGCTTGGAGCTTTCATCCCAAAGGGTGACCCTCCGGGTAACGGCGAACGGCTGGTTGGATTTGTTCATCATCTCGCGGCTGTTCAGGGCAATGAGATATTTGGCTATTCCCATATGATGGCAGTCGCCCATGAGTATCAGAACCAGGGCGTTGGAGGCCGTCTAAAATGGAGTCAACGAAAACGTGCGATCGAGGAAGGAAGAAGCTTTATCAAATGGACCTGGGATCCTATGCAATCGCGCAATGCCCACTTCAATCTAAACCGGCTCGGTGTGACCGTAACGAGCTACGCTGAGAATTTTTATGGGACAGATTATCCGGCTTTGAAAGACGCCGGACCGCAAGGAATCGCGCCAGTAGTGGCTCAGGGAATCGACAGTGATCGCTTGTTTGCAAACTGGCAGCTTCAATCGCGTCGAGTGATTGATTTAGCCAGGGGCTCAGTTGCCGTGGTCATAGCCAATCCCGATGCTGTGATTCAGATCCCGGCGGACTGGTCTAAACTAAGTAAAGAGAATCCGGGTGAGGCAAAGCAGGAACAGTTGCGTGTGCGTCAGGAGTTTCGGAACGCTTTTGCCGCGCGCCTGGTCTGCGCGGGATTTGAGCGTTCACCAGAACGGCCGCGCTATTTACTCTACAAAGCACAGGCGCTTCAATATTTTTAGGAGCGGCGCGTATATCTTGTTTTTTGATCCGTTTAGAAATGGCACTTGCTGTCATTTAGAATCTGTTTAGAAGTGGCACTCTAAACGAAACGATTTGCTCCGCCCCGTTCCAATGTTCGTTTAGAGGGGGGCATCGCCCCCCGGCTCAAGACACGTTGAATCGCGAATTGCACCGGCGGGCGGTGCCCGCCTCTGAACGAAGCGATTTGTGCCATCGGTGGAGTGGGGACAAGTCCCTTCTAAACATTACCGTGGAGGGGCCCAAATCCCCTCTCTCTAACATTAGTTCTGAACGGTGGAACAAGTCCACACTTCAATCGCCAAGAAGCGGGACCGTTATGACCTTCACCCGTTTTGATCGATACGTCGACCGCCACTCACGCAACTTTGTGGAGCGGCTGCAGGCGCTTTGCCGCATGCCTTCCGTGGCCGCACGCGGCACCGGCATGCGCGCCATGGCCGAAACAGTCGAACAGATGATGCAGCGTGTGGGCATTGGCACGCGTTCGTTTCGCGTCGGCACCGGGTATCCAATCATCTACGGCGAAAGTGGCGCTGGCTTGGAAAACTACGTGGTCTATGGCCACTACGACGTGCAGCCGGTGGGGCATTTGAGCGAATGGTCGGTTGGACCATTTGCGGCGACGATTGTCGATGGCAAGCTCTACGCGCGCGGCGCTGCTAACAGCAAGGGCGATCTGGCGGCGCGCCTTGCCGCGGTTGAGGCCTATCAAAAAACTTTCGGCAAGCTGCCTGTGTCGCTGCGGTTTTTCATCGACGGCGAGGATGGATTGGGTAGTCCGAGTCTGTATCGCTTTGCCGCCGAAAACCCGGAGATGCTGGCGGCGCAAGGTTGTCTCTGGGATGAAGGTTACAAAGACACTAAGGAGCGGCCGGTAATCAGCCTCGGTTTCAAAGGCATCCAGTTTGTGGAACTGAGAGCACACGGCGCGCGCTCGGATCTCCACTCTAAGTGGGGCGCGATTGTGCCTAATCCTGCGTGGCGGCTGGTTCAGGCATTAGCCACCATTACTTCGCCGAAAGGTGTCATAACAATTGACGGTTTTTCGTCCATGATCGCGCCCATAAGTATTGAAGACGCGGAAGCGCTCAAAACAATAGAACTTGACGAAGCTGGTTTGAAACGGGAGTTCCGCATCGGTGGGTGGATTCGTTCGATGAAAGGCTCCGCGCTGGTGAAGGAACACATCTTCGGTCCCACCTGCACGATCTGTGGCATTCAAACCGGACACACTGAAGCAGGAATAAAAACAGTGCTCCCGAGTACCGCGATGGCTCGTCTCGATTTCCGTTTGGTGCCGGACCTGACTCCGCAAATCGTCCTCGACCTTTTACGTGAACATCTGGACGTTCGTGGATTCAAAGACATCGAGATTATCGAACTGGGCAGCGCTCCCCTGGCGAAATCTTCTTCGGGGTCCGCGGTTGCTCGCGCAGTGATCGGCTCCGCCGCGGAAGTTTATGGCGTCCCCCCGCTGGTTTATCCGATGGATCCTTCCAGCGGGCCGGTGGGGGCCGTCTGCGGAGCATCCTCGCCGCCTACGCCTGTCGCATCTTTCGGCATCAGCTACGCGGGGTCGAATCCACATGGACCAGACGAGAATATTCGCGTGGACGACTTTCTCCAGAGCATCAAGTTTATCGGGCGGGTTATTCATAAACTAGGAGAGCATAAATCGGTAGAACCTAAGACAAAGACGGCGATAACGAAGATTAACGGACTCCGTTAGCCGATGAGCGGGGGCATGCCCACCTGCCCGACCCTGAGCCTATCGAAGGTCAACTTTTGATGCTTGCTTGAAAGGCTTTCGAGCCCGGATTATCGAACTATCCAGCATAGCTCTCAGGTTGGGAAGGTGGGCATGCCCTCGCTGGTTCGCGATCGAAATCATCAGGAGATTAAGGTTTGGCTAGAGCGCAATCAGTCGAAGCAGAAGTCGCACCAGAGATTGAGAAACTGCGGGAAGAGATTCGCCACCACGAAGACCTCTACTACGTCCACGACAATCCCACGATCTCAGACGTAGCATACGACGCCCTACTGGAGAAACTTCAGCAGCTCGAGGGGCAACACCCGGAATACATAACACCTGACAGTCCTACGCAGCGCGTTGGCGGAAGGCCGGCTGAGGGTTTTTCCGAGGTTATCCACCGCCGCCCGATGCTTTCCCTCGACAATAGTTACAACATTGACGAGCTGCGCGCATTTGACCAACGCTGTCAGCGGCTCGCCGAAGGACGCGCGCTCGACTACGTCGCGGAGTTGAAGATCGACGGTCTCTCTTTGTCGCTTCACTACGAGAACCAAATTCTTGTGCGTGGTGTCACCCGCGGCGATGGACGCATTGGTGAGGATGTAACTCAAAACGCTCGCACGATTCGCTCGATTCCGCTCAAGCTCCGGGCCAGGCGAACGCCTCCTGCAATCGCAGATCTGAAATCTGAGACCTCAAATCTGAGATCTGCGATCTCAAATCTCGAAGTGCGAGGCGAGGCTTTCATACCGCGAAGAGTATTCGAGCGGACCAACGCCGAGCGCGAAGAGCAGGGTGAGCCTCGCTTTGCTAATCCGCGCAACGCCGCCGCCGGAACTATCAGACAACTCGACTCCAGAATTGTCGCCACCCGCAAGCTGGACATGTTTGCCTACGATTTAATCGCCGGCGAACGCAAGCCTTTTGCGACCCACTGGGAAGCTCTCAACTGGATGGAAGAGGCAGGATTCAGAGTGAATCCTAATCGCAGGCTCTGTGGTTCAATCGAAGAAGTGATCGAGTTTGCCAGTGAGATGGAGGCGCGGCGCGACGATCTGGATTATGAGATCGACGGGCTAGTGGTGAAGGTAAACTCGACGGCGCTTCAGGATGAATTTGGAACCACCAATAAAGCACCGCGATGGGCCATCGCATATAAGTATGCCGCGCGGCAAGCTACGACGAAGGTGCTCTCGATCGTTGTTCAGGTGGGCAGGACCGGGGCCTTGACGCCGGTTGCGAACCTCGAGCCGGTGAGCCTTGCGGGTACCACGGTCTCCCGCGCAACTTTACACAACCCGGACGAGGTCAAGCGTCTTGGCATTCGCATTGGCGATTGGGTGCTCATTGAAAAGGGCGGCGATGTCATACCCAAAGTGCTCAAAGTCATCAAGTCGAAACGAACGGGAGAAGAGAAGCTCTTTAGAATGCCGAAGAAGTGTCCGGTGTGTGGTGGAGAGATTTCGCGGCCTGAAGGCGAGGTGGTCTCGCGTTGTATCGCGGCCGACTGTCCGGCGCAACTTGAAGGACGTTTGTTACACTTCGCCTCGCGACGCGCTATGCGAATTGAAGGTTTAGGCGAGTCGCTTGTTCACCAGTTCCTTGAAAGCGGCAAGGTGCATGATGCCGGCGATCTTTACAGCCTGACTTTGGAAGATGTTGCCAGCCTTGAGCGAATGGCCGCCAAGTCTGCGTCAAACTTGTTGGCACAGATCGAGGCAAGTAAGCAGCGCGATCTTTCAAATCTCATCTATGCGCTTGGGCTGCGCCACGTGGGAGACCGCACGGCCACAACGCTCGCCAGGCATTTTGGTTCGCTTGAGGCGTTGAGCAAAGCGACCGTGGAAGAATTGGACGAGGTCCCGGAGATTGGTCTCACGGTGGCCGAAAGCGTGCGCGACTGGTTTGACGATCCTGGCAATTCTGCATTGTGCGAGCGCTTGTCAGCCGCGGGCGTGCAAACGAAGATGGAGAAGATAGCTCGGGCAGCGGATGAAAGATTTACGGGCAAGTTGTTTGTGTTGACCGGCACCTTAGGAGCCTTCAGTCGCGATGAAGCACGCGCGGCCATAGAAGCTCGTGGCGGTCGTGTTACATCTTCGGTTAGTAAGAAGACCGACTATGTGGTTGCTGGCGAGGAAGCGGGATCGAAACTTGATAAAGCAACGTCCCTGGGTGTTACAGTGGTGGATGAAGAGACTTTCAAGAAGATGTTGGCATAAGACAACATCCCGCGGCTTTGCCGCGTTCCGTGCGGTAAGGCTATGCCTTACCGGCGCGCTTTGTTTTCATGAGGCTACGCCTCTGGGACACCTTGCGGAAGCACAGCCTCTTTCAAAGAATTAGCCTTCGGTAAGGCACAGCCTTACCGCACGGAACGCGGCGAAGC
The DNA here is from genome assembly GCA_051004635.1 of Pyrinomonadaceae bacterium. Classification (GTDB taxonomy): domain Bacteria; phylum Acidobacteriota; class Blastocatellia; order Pyrinomonadales; family Pyrinomonadaceae; genus PSRF01. The sequence continues at coordinate 11,059 of JBPCKD010000025.1, read as the reverse complement.
CGCAGGATTTACAGCCTACGACGGATAATGAGCTCAGGCCGATGCATTAGCCCGACGCTAAGGGTGGGCGTAGAATGAAGCGAACCAATATTTTTTTCAGCACACACGCGCTGCTAAAGGGCAGGCTATTGCCCCCGCATTCGTAAGGTTTCTGGTCCGAACATAGGAGATTAAGATGGCTACGGCGATAAACAAAAAAGATGACAAACTCGAGCTGCTCTACACACTTTTCTGCGACGACGTTCGCCTTGAAGCGGGTAACAAGCTTTCGTTCATGGGAGTTTTTCAAAACATCATGGTGCAGCAGGTGCCTATTTCACTGATTAAGTTTGCCGTAGTTAATCATTGGCGTGGTGAGGGCACACACCTGTCCGAAGTCAGAATCCTGACCCCGGACCGCCAGCATCCCGTCGTCGTTTCCCAGCCCACCAGCTTCGAGATTACGCCTGGCGGTTTCGCTGACAATATTAGCTTCTTTGTAAATGTAACGTTCCCGGCGACGGGCCAGTATTGGGTGCAAACGCTCGTCAACTCCAACCTCTTTGACGAGCAGCAACTTACTGTTTCCGATGGACGTGAGGCACAGGCTGACAACGCTTCACAGGCAGTTAACTGACAAAGGCCAACCAGCTCGTGCGCTCCTCACGATCAATAGTCAATACCATAAAGCTTAATTTTTGAGTTGAGCGTCGTTGGATTGATATTGAGAAGCTTTGCGGCCCGGGCTTGATGGCCGCGGGTTTGTGAAAGGGCGAGCTTTATCAGATTAATCTCAAACTGCTTCACCTCTTGAAACAAATCAATACCGTCGGAGACGAGAAGTGTTTGCAACCTGCCGGTCTCGTCGGTGAAGGCCTGGTCGCGAGCAAGGGTTTCAATTTCTCGCAGTAGAGTATTCGTCAAGTCTACCAAACGCCCTACGCGAGTGCGCGCAGGTTGCTCGGCTATCTTCAGCGGGCGCGATGCCCCCTGAGTAAATGGCCTCTGCGGCCGGCGATGTCTAACCGATCCAATTGCTTCAGCTCGTTCGGCGCTCATGTAGCCTCCCTTTTTGTTCGTCTGAGGTCGGATTTTTGGGGAGAACAACTATCCGGATCTAGTCTGGCACGTTCTAAATACGCAGCACGGCTGCGGCAGTTCCAAAATAACTTGAGATAAAAATGAAGCGAGCCCGGTTTTTACAGGGCTCGCTTCACTTTTATACACGAACTGGTGGGGATGAGAGGACTTGAACCTCCACGATGTCGCCATCACAGGCTTCTGAGACCTGCGCGTCTGCCAGTTCCGCCACATCCCCAAGGGGAATTCATTATGCGAATGGGTTCTGAGAGTGTCAAATTCAGAATTCAGAATTCAGAATTCTGAACTCAGCACTTAGAATTCGGCAACACGCGAATCGATCTGATAATGTAAGTAGTGGAACGGCAAAATCCAGCATTTTACAGTTTCTTTCAGTTCCGTTGCGTTGTGTCATGGTAGAGAAAGCATTGGCATTTCAGACGCTGAGCGAACGATTCGCGGACGTGCGCCAAAGGGTTGAGGACGCCGCGCGGCGGTGCAATCGCTCGACTGACGAGATCACACTGGTCGCCATTAGTAAGACTCATCCAGCGGAAACCCTTAGAGCCGCACTCAATCTGGGCATTACCGATTTAGGCGAGAATCGAGTGCAGGAAGCCGAAGCGAAGATAGTCGATCTGGGGCGTGAAGCTGCGCGTTGGCATCTGGTGGGGCACTTGCAATCAAACAAGACACGACGGGCCGTCCAACTCTTCGATGTCATTCAATCGCTTGATTCACCCGATTTGGCACAACGCCTGGATCGTTTGTGCTCCGAAGAGGGAAGAGAAGAATTACCCGTACTCATTCAAATAAACTTTGGCGGCGAAAAAAGTAAGACGGGCATTGACCCTCGCGATTTGCCGCAATTGCTGGAGGCTGCGGCCGCGTGTCAGCGGTTGCGCCTGATTGGGCTCATGACCTTGCCGCCTTACTTTGAAAACGCAGATTGTGGGCGTCCGTTTTTCAAAGCCTTGCGCGAGTTGCGCGACCAAATGAAAGTTGAGGGACGTTTCGGCGGGGGCCGTGGGGAACTTTCAATGGGCATGAGCCACGACTTTGAAATTGCGATTGAGGAAGGGGCGACGATATTGCGCGTAGGCACAGCAATATTCGGTGAACGCAGTTAGAATGTGGCGACTCTTTTAGTGAAGAATGAACGCGCCGTTTAGAAAGCGGACTTGTCCGCCCCCGCGTCGGGGGGGCACAAGTGTCCTGTCTAAACTGGCGTTTAGACGACAAGGTCCAGGGTTATTGGGTTCAACTGTCCATTATTATGCTCATCCTTGGCAGGATTTACTGGTTTGTTAATTGGGCGGTGATCGCCACCATCGTGGCCATCGTTGTATTAGTGCTGCTGCGTCTGATTGCGAATCAAGCGGACCTGAATCCGTTTGGCTGGAGCTCACGGACGATTCGCCGACTCACTGATCCTTTTATTGGACCAATTCGCCGGGCTCTGATGGGCTTAGGAGTGGATCCGAAGTATGCACCGCTGGTCACGATCCTGTTGGCGATTGTATTGGGATGGATTGTGTTGCAACTTGTTTCGAGCGTCGTCAATACGTTGGCAGGGATTCTGTACAGTCTTGGCGGTGGAAGAGTCGTACCGATTATCGGATATGTGCTTTATGGGTTGGTCAGTTTATTCATACTGCTGATTTTCATCCGCATAGTCTTTTCCTGGGGAATGGCCAGCTATACAAATCGCGTAATGCGCTTTCTGGTTAACGCGACTGAGCCAATGCTTGGGCCACTACGCCGCGTAGTTCCGCTGGTAGGAACCTTTGATATCTCGCCGATCGTTGCCTTCATCATCTTATGGCTGCTGCAGGCGGCCATCGTGGGAACGTTATTAAAGGGCATGCCCATCCAGTTCTTTGCGTAACGACCAGTTGGTCCAAAGTCCAATGTCCAAAGTCCAAAACTTGGAAAACTAAGAGCGGGGGCATGCCCACCTTCCCAACCACGAGCTGACTACAGTTGAATGCTGGACTCGAAAGGCTTTCAACATGAGATCAAACCCAGCAAGTCAAAGAGTCTCAAGGGTTGGGAAGGTGGTGTCCTGGCCCTGGCAAAGCAAACTGTTAGTTTGCGGAGATGAGTCTCCACTCTCCTTGACGGGCCACTTACATCGCAAACTAACAGTTTGATTTACCTCCTCAGGTAAACTGGCGTTAGCAGTAATAGGTTGTGTTATATTGCGTTGACAATCAACCCACAAAATATTGAAGGATTCAGTTCAAAATGTCCGGACATTCGAAGTGGCATAGTATCAAGCACAAAAAAGGCGCGCTCGATGCCAAGCGCGGAAAATTGTTTACTAAGTTCATCAAGGAAATAACTGTCGCGGCGCGTTCGGGCGGTGGTGACCCTGATGGCAATGCCCGACTGCGCAAGGCAATCCTCGATGCCAAGGCCGGGAACATGCCCAATGAAACGATTGATCGCGCCGTTCGTCGCGGTACTGGCGAAGAAGAGGGCGTGAACTACGAAGAGATCACCTACGAAGGTTATGGGCCCGGCGGAGTGGCGCTGTTAATTGAGTCGGTTACTGACAATCGCAACCGCACCGTGGCGGAGATTCGTCACGCGTTTTCAAAGAATGGCGGTAACCTGGCTGCTGCCGGCGCCGTGGCCTGGATGTTTGAGAAGAAGGGTTACATCGTCGTAGACAAGACTGCGAAATCAGAAGACGAGTTGTTTGAAATTGTCACCGATGCGGGGGCAGAAGACTTGCGCGACGACGAAGAGAATTTCGAAATCATCACTTCTCCCGCCGACTTCGACCGCGTGCTTGAGGCGGTTAAGAAGTCGGGCGTCGAGCCACAGATGGCTGAGGTTGAGATGGTGGCGAAGGAGTACAAGAAGCTCGAAGGAGCCGAGGCCAAACAGATGCTCAAGCTCATGGAAGTACTCGAAGACCACGACGACGTGCAAAAAGTCTCCGCCAACTTTGACATCAGCGAGGCCGACATGGCAGCGGCTTGAACGGAAGGGAATGAGTAGTTAGTAGCTAGTTAATCCTGGATTGGTCACCAAGTGTTATATGGTGTTCCCTGCGATGACGTTGCCGTCGATGCACTGTGAACATTTATTATTCCGCGTTTCCCCTTCAGCAGGGTAGGATCTTCTCCTATTGTTACTTGCCAATCCGCACGGTCGGTTATTGGATCTTTGACCGTAGAATATACACCCTCAGCGGCAAGGTCATTCAAAGTCTGTGGAAGCTCTCCCCTTTTAATAGCGTAAGTTCGAATTGCCTCTCTAAAGATCCTCAAATCGTCCTTCAGTGTTTGCTCTTCTGCCTGACGAAATGGCGAGCAAGAAATTCCTGACAGGGAGACCAGGCAAACAACGAAAATCAACACTCCGACTCGAAATCTTGAGGAGTAAATCTTCATCAAATAGCGTACCCTTAAGTTGATGGGGAAAGCAGTTAAAAAGTGTTACCGTCGTAACACTGGCCAAGTTGCTGGGAGCAGTTGGCTAATTGCACGAACTTAACTGGCGGCACGCACACCCTGGTGCCCAAGATGTCGCTGTAAAACCACGCTTGCATCCGCAACCAGTATTCGAGGCTGGATGGACAATTTAGTTGGCTGACAAAATTTGATCCCTTGCATTCTACGTTACAACCTGTTATCGGCGCAAATAAGCCAGTACCGTCTGGGTACTGTTGAACATTCACGTATTGTGCGAATGAAACGCCAAAGAACGGGTTTGATGATGTGGTACTGCTGGGGAAACACCCCTGTCCTGTATAGGGATTTCCTCCCATATAAGGACAACACATCCAGTGCCGCGTTTCGATGAAGTACCGACCAGGATCATCAAAGTCCCAAGCTAGATATGTTTCGGTTCGGGCGTAAGAGTTACTCTGGCTTGAAGTTGATGTTGCCGTCCGACCGGCTGGGCTAGTCACCTTCGTCACGACCCATACTCCTGTGAGGTCGATATCAGAGCTTCTAGATCAACATCGCCAAGCTGAACCTGCTGCATGTAGGATTTAAGAGCATTCTTCGCTTTTTCGGTTTCACGACCGCCTACAAAATTGAAAAACAGGGAATAGGCCACATCATCGGGTATCAGCTCAGGCGTAACTGCGCCATCAATAGTTCCTGGCGGGTCTTGTGATGATGCGCGTGCGTGGGCGGTGAAACCTTCAGTAGCGCTGGTTGTGCTCATTAGGTGCTCGGTGTTCCCTTTTGGCGCCACAACGAGAGCAGCCGCGCTGATTATGACGATGCCCAACGGGATGATAAGTTTTCGCATGGCAGGAACTCCTTTTGATTGAGCGCCCTTATAGGGGGGAAGGTATGTGCGCTCAAGAGTTTTCTATTTACAAAGTCGCTAGCCTCTTAACAAGATCCTTCGGCCACGATTCGCGACTCTTTAAGTGAGCGGTTGCAGGGCTGGATTAGGCGAGTATGCAAGGAAGCAGTGGCTCGTGAGAAATTCAGCCAAGTGTGACAACGACGCGAGAATAAGGGCCACTCCTGAAAAAAGTCAACGGTTTCAGTGGCGGTTTCAGTTGCTAGACGCTGTTCCAGAGAACATTATTTCGTTTGGCTTGCGGGCAACGGCTTAACGCGCCAACGTCGGCGTGAAAAGTGGCAAGTTCTTAGTGTGGGCGTCAATCAGCAAGCCGCTAGCGAAGGCGCTTTCTGGCTTCGCCTTCCGGAACTGTATCCGTCATCTTGGCCTCGTGTTTTTCCTTCTGTCGTGCAGTGGGGTTCTTTTGCTCCCTCGCGTCAACTGCCTCGCGCATTCTCTTGTTCTTCTTGTCCTTATTTTCTCCGTCTTTCTTTTTTCGATCCTTATCTGACATAAATGACAGTCCTTATCTAAGAGTTTGTTAGCAGACAGCAAACAGCAAACAGCAAACAGCAAACAGCAAACAGCAAACAGCAGGTGTCAGCGGGCCACGAATGGGCGACGCCTATTTTTCTTAGCTTCCGGCTGTTTGCTGTTTGCTGTCTGCTGTTTGCTGTCTACCGTCCGCTGTTTGCTCCTTTGGCAAATCACTATTCGCTGGTCCCTGAATTACTTTGCCCATCGCGTCGTAACGCGAGCCGTGGCACGGGCAGTCCCACGTATTCTCGAGCGTGTTCCAATTAACGATACAGCCTAGATGCCGGCAGACGGCTGAACGCTCGTGGATTTCGCCCTTCGGATCCCTATAAGCCGCTACTTTGTGTAAACCACGGGCAAGGACTGCACCTGAACCAGGCTTTATTTCCTCCACCGATTCGACGTCGCCGGCAACCACCAGGTCCGTATACTGAATCGCCACGTTCAAGTTTTCTTTGACAAACTCCGGCAAGGCGCGAAGCGTCATGCGCGATGGCTCGTAGATCGACTCCCAGGAGTTTTTGCGTCCCATGATCAGATCCGTCAGAAGAATCCCGGCAATAGTTCCATGCGTCATTCCGTTGCCCGAGTCGCCCGTCGCGATGAAAACGTTTTTCGCGTCCATGGGATTTCTGCCGATGAAGGCGAGGCCGTCTACTGGTTCCATCACTTCGCCCGACCAGCGATACTCGATACCCTCAATCATCGGGAAACGCCGGCGCGTCCATCGCTCCAGCGCGCCAAAGCGTTTGTTAGCGTCGTCCTGCTGGCCGGTCTTATGATCCTCGCCCCCAACAATCAGAACGTCATAGGCCTCTGCGCCTCTGCCCACTGTTTCAATTCGGATGTAGTGATAGGGATCGGGCGTGTCCCAATAGAGCGCGCGCTTAACAGATCCCTTCGGCATGCGGGCGCCAATCACATAAGTTTGATATGGAGCTTGCTTGGTGTGAATAGCAATTAAATCGTTAACAGGCGTATTGGTTGCGACCACAACCGAGCCGGCGTTAACAACGCCGCCACCTTTGGTTTCGATGCGGGCCTTCTTGCCGCCTTCGATTTCGGTGGCGTGAGTTTGCGTATAGATTCGACCGCCTTTTTCTTTGATGGCTTTCGCGAGCCCGGCCAGATATTTGAGCGGGTGAAACTGGGCCTGGCGGGGAAAACGTAAGGCAGGACCAGTGTCGTAGGAATCCCATGGTACGCGCTCGACCTTCTCGATATCGGTTAAGCCTGCTCGGTGAACGGCGGCCAATTCGTCGTCGAGTATCTGTTTGGAATCGCGTGGCGGAACAAACAAATAACCATCGAGTCTTTCGAATTCACACTTGATCCCTTCCTGTTCCACGATTGCTTCGATGGCGTTGATGGCCGCGGTGTGGCTCTCCGCGGCCAGACGCGCACCTTCCTCGCCGTGAAGTCGTTCGAGCTCGAAATAACGATCGTCGAGGGCGTTCACCAGATGCGCCGTGGTCCTGGCAGTCATCCCTCCGCCGATTGGTCCATCCTCGAGCACAACTACAGACGTGCCTTCGCGGGCGAGCAGGTAAGCGGTGGACATACCGGCGATACCGGCGCCGACAATACACACATCCGCGCTGACCTTCTCGGCGAGCGATGAATCGAGCGGCAGTTCAGCCGTATCCATCCACACAGATCTACTCTGGGCATAACTCTTTTTCATTTGAAGCTCCTCTATGCTTATGTAGCCTTACGGTACGAATCTGCCGCTCAATGTACTCTTTACTGACCACGTTATGGCCTTGGGCCAACGATCTCTCTTGATGCGAATATGGCAGCAAGGAAAGTGCCGTTGGCAAAAATCCTAAGGCGCTGATGTGTCGCCGTGAGGTGCCCTCACTGGAATTCTAATCGGAGCCAGTGTGGGTCAGTATGAGTTTAGCGAAGCGGTGCAGGCATTAGTGAGCTATGAGCGTATTGACAAGATGATGGAGGGACTCGACAGAAAGCGGACCCAATACGATGTACCACGGGGACTCTCGTAGAGTGTGCTCAATTCTTGCCGCTCCGATTTCTCAAACTATGCCGCCACGCGAACCGTATTTGAGTTGACAAGCGGAGAGGTTGCGAGCTAACTTGCTGCTCGGATCTTCCTTTCAGTTATGGATATGAAGCAGCGAACCAACATCACCGGCAGCAATAGCACCCTGTACCCATATTATTGGCGTACCTCCGAGGAGGGAGAGGCAGGGAAAGGCTGTTCCGTTGGATGACTTGATGATCTAAGCGACCAACAAAGTTTCGGGAACAGAAATTCGAACCGGCCACTTTCCTCCGACGCGGGAGGGGTGGCCGGTTCTCTTTGCGCAAGAACTTTGCCGGCAAATTGAGGTTTCAATATGCTCGTCGAACAACAAGGTGCGTTATTGGCCGACCATGCTGACATGCGGGTCGTGCCGCTGGACGCCGATGAAAAGCCAGCGGATCGAAATCGAATTGTTCAACTAAGCCCCGACCATCCAGGCTTTCGTGACCTCGAGTATCGCGCTCGACGCAATCGCATAGCCCAACTCGCACTCAGCTATCAGTCAGGAGAGCCGATTCCGGAGGCGCCTTACTCGGCGGAGGAGCATCAGGTTTGGCGGGCGGTCTGGCAGGCGCTCGAGCCTGCGCATCAAACCCACGCCTGTGGGGAATACCTTGAGTGCCTGCGGCAATTGGCTTTCACGCCCGATCGCATTCCGCAATTGCGGGAGGTAGACGAAAAGGTTCAAGCGCTCAGCGGCTTCCGTCTTGAGCCGGTCGCTGGCCTGGTTGAAGCGCGTGTGTTCCTTGAGTCTCTTGCTTCCGGCACGTTTCTCTGCACGCAGTACATTCGACATCACTCGACGCCGCTCTACACACCGGAACCGGATGTCGTACATGAGATTGTCGGCCACGCAGTGACGCTCGCAAGCAAGCTACTTGCCGAGCTGAATCGCCTGTTCGGTGCGGCAGTCAAGCGCACCTCATCTCTGGAAGCTTTAAACCGGCTGTCGCGCGTTTACTGGTTCACAATAGAGTTTGGCGTGCTGCGCGAACATGGCGAGGTGAAGGCCTACGGCACTGGACTACTGTCATCAGCCGGAGAATTGAAAGCGATGCACAAAGCAGAACTTCGGCCACTTGACTTCGAGAATGCGTCGCGACATGAGTATGACCCTACACACTATCAGCCGGTCTTGTTCTGCGCCGAATCGTTTGAAGCGATGTACGACTCGTTGCGTAAGTTTCTTCTTGCCTGGTAGTCGCAGATATGAAGCGCAGGTTATTTAGCTGAATGGTTTCACTCACGTTGCACCGGTGGGCGGTGCCCACCTCTAAACGGATCGGGATTAAGCGCAGGTAACTCAATGGATTCGAACTCTCAACTTCGACCGGCGACCTTCGCGGAATTTGAGCAGGAAACGAAACGCGGCAATGTAGTCGCCGTGACGAAAACCGTCGAAGCCGGCTCAATTGATCCCGTCGACGCATTTGTGAATGTGGCGGGGTCGGCACGCTATGCATTTCTACTGGAGTCCGTGGAGGGCGGCGAAGGCGTAGCGAAGTATTCGTTCATAGGAGCAGATCCGTTCATGATCATCCGGGGCCGCGGCAACGAGACGATCATTGAAAAAAGAGGAGGGCGCGAAACGCGTACTGAGTCTGCGGCGGAATATCTTCAGCGTCATTTTCGTGAGCGTCAACTGGCGAACCGCAGCGACCTTGCGCCCTTCGCGGGTGGGGCAGTGGGATACCTTGGTTATCGAGCGGCAAATTGGTTCGAGCCCGCTTTGAACCGCCAAGCCGAAAGCACGGTTGAATCTGGGTGGGATGATGCACTTTTGATGTTCTACCGCTCGCTTGTGGTATTCGATCGAGCACAGCAACAAATACAAATTGTTTCTGTCGTTTTCACGGACGAGGCTGGCGCAAGCCCTACCTGCCTAAAAGAACTCTACGAAAAGGCCGGCGGCGAGACAGAACGTATGGAGAAACTCCTGGCCTTGCCGGGCCAACACACAATGGCGCCGAATCCCACTCCGCCGGCTGAACCTTCATTATCCGATGGAGAACCATCGGTTACTTCAAACTGGACCAGGGAAGGTTTCGAGGAGGCTGTGCGCTTCGTAAAGGAAAGTATCCTGGCGGGTGACTGTTATCAGGCGGTGATTTCGCAGCGGTTCAAGAAGTCCACCTCGGCCGAGCCGTTCTCAATCTACCGGGCCCTTCGGAAAAGCAATCCGTCTCCGTACATGTATTTTCTAAAACTTGACGACGAATCAATAATCGGAGCCTCGCCCGAGATGCTCGTCCGCTGCCGCGGTGAGCAGGTCGATTACCGTCCCATAGCGGGTACACGCAAGCGCGGCGCGACCGAAGCGGAAGACAACATGCTTGCCGAAGAGATGCGCACGGATGAGAAGGAAGTGGCCGAGCATATGATGCTCGTGGACCTGGGACGCAACGATCTCGGGCGCGTGGCGCAGTACGGTTCAGTACGGGTCGAGGACCTGATGTCGATTGAGCGCTACTCAAAAGTGCAACATCTTGTTTCGAGTCTGCGTGCGCGCTTGCGTGATGGTTGCGACCGTTTCGACGCGCTGGCAGCGTGTTTTCCCGCGGGGACGGTGACCGGAGCGCCCAAAGTGAAGGCGATGGAGATTATCCGTAAGCTGGAACCTGAGGAACGGGGTGTCTATGCGGGAGCTGTGCTTTACGCGGACTACGCTGACAATTTGGATTCCTGCATTGCGATTCGCACTATCGTGCTCAGCAAAGGCGAAGCGTCGGTGCAGGCCGGGGCCGGGATTGTGGCCGACTCAATACCTGAACGGGAATACGAGGAAACAGTGCACAAGGCGCAGGCGCTGCTGCGAGCTATCGAGATTGCGGAGGAAGAATGATTAGCCGCGGTGAACGCGGATAATCGCGGCCATTTAGATGGTTAGCCCTTGGAAAACATGATCCTGGTTATCGACAACTACGATTCGTTTACTTACAACCTTGTGCAATATCTCGGCGAGCTTGGAGAGAACGTAGTCGTGCGGCGCAACGATGAAATCTCTTTGACGCAGGTTGAAGCAGATCTGCCCCGGAGCATTCTGATCTCGCCGGGCCCGGGTTGCCCGACGGATGCGGGTATTTCCCTCCGGCTGATAGA
>JBPCKD010000024.1:0-20222 GCA_051004635.1 Pyrinomonadaceae bacterium | reverse complement strand
CGGCTACTATCTGACAGCCCTTCAGGCTGAAATCCGACCTTGACGACTCCTATTCCAAAATGGCAGCGCGCACTTTCTTGATGACGCCCGCGGGTGTTGGATACCAGAGAGGGTTTGACTTGTAGATCTTTCGGTCCTCGAGGCTTACGCTAAGCTCACCCAGCCCGCCCTCCTTGAGGTCAACCATCAAGTCGTTTTCCTTTCTCAGGTCAGCCGCCACACGGGAGGCGATGAGCTTCTTGACGGGTCAAAGGGGACAATAACGAATTGTAATGTTCTTCATCCCTTCACCTCTCAAGTTGAGTGGGCGACTTCGCTCATCATTGCCAGCAGGTTGTTCTCCGAATCGCGAAAGGCGCCAATCCAGAGATCGTAGGAGCCCATATTAGCAACGAAGGCAGGCTGCTTTTCAAACTGAACACCCCGCTCGATGAGAATTCGAGTTGCCTCCTGAATGTCATCCACCTTGAAGTAAATAATCGAGCTCGGGTGATCAAACTCTGGCCTATCGGGTGGCGAAAGCATCAGCCGGATTCCATCACAATCAAAGAAAGCCAAGTCAGGTGGCGCTCTGAAAAGAAGCTTCATTCCCAATTTGTCGCGGTAGAATTCAACCGCGCGGTCGACATCGTGAACGTTGACGGCGATTTGTCCGATGGCGGAAAGGCCGAAGTCAGTTGTGGACATTAGTACTCCCCTTAACTTGGCTGATGTCTCAGAACATGGCCAGTGGCTGGTCGAAGAATTTACCCCTACGTTGGTATTGTGTCCAGAAAAGCTAGCGGTCGGTGGTGCCTAGTTTGAAATTGTAGTGCTCAACTAAGCGCCAAGGGAGCGAAATGTAGTAGCCAGGGGCGAGCAACGAAGGAGCGTCGCCCCTGGATCAGTCAACCCCAGGTGCCAGCCCTGAAGGGGCGAAATGGGAGATGGGTTGATCGCCTAAGAACGCAAAAATGCAGTAAGAACAAACAGAACGATCCTTATCCTTTATCTCGCCCTTTCAGGGCTTGGGATTTGTTTACAAATAATCCAGGGGCGACGCTCCTTCGTTGCTCGCCCCTGGCTGTCACATTCCGCGCCTTTGGCGCTGGGACCGTAGAACAAATCCATCATTTAGGAAACTACCGAGGTGTGGACTTGGTATGTGTGGCTTCTCCGTTGGCAAATTTCTGCTGCTTAGCCTACCGTTTAGTCCTAACTGCGACTGATGCGAGAAGCCGGCAGCTCAAGGTTCAGCCTTGAGGCTGCTGCTTCGTCACGCAAGCTAAAGCTTGGACTCTTGGACTCTAAACTGCCCGCCTCTAACTGCTGCGCATTCGACAAACGGGACTTTGTCGCGGATTATTGAGGTTTGGACTGACTGCGTCAAACTGACATTCCATCGGACTGATCGTTATGACTCCGGAAGCTGCGAACGAGAACGAACAAATAGAAGTGTCGACCAGGGCGGCCCTGCCACTGGTGGCCGTCGTCGGCCAACCGAATGTCGGCAAGTCGACCCTCTTTAACCGGCTGATCGGCCAACGCCGTTCAATTGTTGGTGACGAGCCGGGGATTACTCGCGATCGCATCTACGGCGAAGTCGAGTGGTCTGGCGAGCGTTTCTCGATAGTCGATACTGGCGGAATTGTTCCCGACGACGACGCGATCATTCCGGCAAACATCTTTAAGCAGGCGGGCTTCGCGATTGATGATGCCGAAGCATTGATCTGGGTCGTCGATGCGCGCCAGGGCCTGACGCCGCTCGATGAAGAGCTGGCAAAACTTCTGCGGGCCACGGGCAAGCGGGTGTTGGTGGCAGCGAACAAATCAGAAAGGGCGCGTGTAGAAGCAGAGGCCGCGGAATTCTATCGCTTCGGCTTTGAAGAAGTTTTTCCGGTCTCCGCAGAGCAGGGAATTGGCTTAGGCGAGATGCTTGATGCACTGGTCCAGGGATTTAATCAGAGCGGCACGCAAACGGATGGGGAAGAGACGCTGGTGGTTCCGGCACAGAAGCGCGAGCTTCGACTGGCGATTGTCGGCAGGCCGAATGTAGGCAAGTCATCTTTGTTAAATACACTGATTGGTGAAGAGCGAGTGATTGTTTCACCCATTGCGGGAACTACTCGCGATGCGATTGACTCCGTGCTCGAAACTCCGGAACAGACTTTCCGAATTGTTGACACCGCCGGAATTCGTCGCAAGGGCAAGACCGGCGAGATGGCCGAAAAGCTTTCGGTCGTGATGGCCATGAAGAGCCTGCAACGCGCGGACGTCGCAATTGTCATCGTGGATGCTGAAGAAGGAGTAACTGCTCTTGATGCCCACATTGCGGGTTACGCATACGACGCGGGCTGCGCGATCATAATCGCGTGCAACAAGTGGGATGCGGTGAAGAATAAAGAGACGAGCACCTCAATGCAGTTTGAGCGCAAGGTGCGCGAAAGAATGAAGTTTCTCGACTGGGCGCCGGTAATCATGATCTCCGCCTTGACCAGCCAGCGAGTCAAGAACCTGCTTCCGCTGGCAATCCGCGCTAATGAAGCCCGCAACCGGCGAATTCCGACGTCGCAACTAAATTCCTTTTTCGAGGACGCGGTTTCCCAGCCGCGCGGAGGCTCGGCGCCGGCGCCCGTCAAAGGCGGGGTCTCCAGGCTTCACGTGCAGTACATGACTCAGGTCGCAGTGCGCCCCCCGACCTTTGTGGTTTTCACGTCCGGCGGTAAAGCTGGTCTGCATTTTTCGTACGAACGCTACTTGCAAAACCGTCTACGTGAAGAGTTTGATTTCTTCGCAACTCCGCTGCGACTTATTCAGAAGCACAAGAAGCCGCGCAAAAATAAGAGGTGAGGGAGAATAGGACCTATACGACCTATACGACCTATAGGACCAATAGCACCCTTAGGACCAACAGCCCCATCGACAAGCCACCAATCACTTTTGAGGTAGTCGCGCGCAATGGTGAGGCCCGAGCAGGGATCCTCACCACTCGACGCGGAGTGATCGAGACGCCAGTCTTCATGCCAATCGGGACGGCAGGAACCGTCAAGGGCATGCGCTTCGAAGCGCTGGAAGACGATCTCGATGCGCGCATCATTCTCGGCAACACCGATCATCTTTGGTTGCGCCCCGGCGCCGATGTGATTCGAGCGTGCGGAGGTTTGCATCGATTCATTGGATGGGAGCGGGCATTACTTACCGATTCTGGCGGCTTTCAGGTCTGGAGTTTGGGCGACTTGCGAAAAATCACCGAGGAGGGCGCCAGGTTTCGTTCGCACCTGGACGGCAGCCTTCAGTTTTTATCGCCTGAGATTTCGATGGAAGTTCAGGCCTCGCTTGGTTCCGAGATAGTGATGGCATTTGATGAGTGCGCCGCTGGCGACGCGCCGCATGAGGTCTCGCGACGAAGCATGGAGTTGACCGCACGCTGGGCCGGACGCTCGCGCGCGCGGTTCGACACTTTACAGTCTCAGTCGATGTATCCGGGGTTTACGAGGGATAGGGGTGATAGTGGTGATACGGGCCGAACAGAAGCTACGGAGACGATTAGCGGGGCACAGGCATTATTCGGGATCGTGCAGGGAGGATCTCACCTCGATTTGAGACGAGAGAGTTTGTCCCGCACCAGGGAAATAGGCTTTGACGGCTACGCCATTGGCGGACTGAGCGTGGGGGAAGAGAAGTCGGTGATGTGGAGAGTCGTAAGCGATTTGGTGCCGGAAATGCCGGCGAGCCATCCGCGGTATCTAATGGGTGTGGGTACCCCTCAAGACTTAGTTGAGGCCGTGTCGCATGGGGTTGATATGTTTGATTGTGTACTTCCAACTCGAAACGGCAGGACGGGGCAGGCATTTACCTCGCGCGGGAGAATGAACGTGAAAAACGCGCAGTGGGCCCTCGACACCAAACCTCTGGACGAAGCGTGCGCATGCTCCGTCTGCAAGCGTCACTCGCGAGCCTACCTTCGGCATCTACATATGTCAGGTGAACTGCTGGCGAGTATTTTGCTAACACACCACAATTTGGCCTTCTTCCTTGACACTATGCGACGTGTAAGGCAATCTATTCGGTCTGGCGATTTCACGAATTTTCGACGAGAGTTCACCGAGGGGCTGAAGGCATACGAGGAAGAGAAGGCCCGAAGCACTTAGGTGTTGTACTTCTGTGGTCTTCGCCGTGCTATTTAACGGCTGTGAGGCACCGGAACTCAGGATCCGTTAGATTCAGACACAAAGCAGATGGCAATCGCATTTATGACAACCTTCTTAACGATGCTTCAAGGCGGCTTGGGAGGCCTCACCGGCTTGCTCCCGATGATACTTATCATTGGCGTCTTTTACATGTTGCTCATCCGTCCCCAGCAAAAAAGGCAACGGGAATTGCAGCAAACAATCGCTCAACTCAAGGCGGGTGACCGGGTAGTAACGACGGGCGGAGTAATTGGAACGATCACTACAGTCCGAGACACAAGTTTTCTTATTAGAAGTGCGGATAAAACAATTCTCGAAATTGCGAGGTCTGCCATAGCGGGCATTCAGGGGGAAGAAGAAAAGAAATAAGGGACTTACTTTGTTGCTTTAAAAGATTTGTTTGCGATGAAAAAGAAAAACCTCCTGCAGCGTACAATCATAATTGTCCTTGTCACGCTGGTTAGTATCTACATAGTTATTGGCCCACGACGTCGTCCTACACTTCGGGATTTCACCTGGTCAGGAATCAAAGCCACTCTCGCGTCGAATATTAATTTGGGACTCGACCTCAAGGGCGGCTCCCATCTGGTGATGCGAGTGAAGACCGATGAGTTTCTCAAGACTCTCACTGAGAATAACGCCAGCGCCATTCAGGCGGCCGCAAAAGAGGCGGGTCTGCCGGTAAAAGAAGTGAAAGCGGAGACATCCGGGGGTAACTACCGAATCATACTGGAAGCTTCGGACCCGTCTAAGTTCACAGAGATTGAAGAGGCAGCAAAGAAGAAGGTGGAGCTTTTGGACTGGTCGATGTCCACCAGTGGGAACACAATTACCTGGACCTTGTCGCCCACTGCAGAGAGGGCACTGGCTGAGCAGGCCACCGAGCAAGCCAAGACAATAATTGATAGTCGTTTGAATGCGGTAGGGGTTGTAGAGCCCCTGGTGCAGCGCCATGGATCGCAAAGCTCCCACCAGATTTTGGTGCAGATGCCTGGAATTCAGGACCCAGAGCGCGTGAAGCAGTTGCTGAAGGCTGAGTCGAAGCTCGAGTTGGTTCATGTAGTTAGCCCGCCCAGTCCAGCACCGGTGCAAACCTACGCGACTGAAGAAGAGGCCAAGGCCTCGCTTGGCGGTACGGTCTCCCAAAATCGTCGCGTGCTGCCTTATGCGGAACGGAATGAGCCTACGATAGCAGGCCAGACCACGGATGATCAGAATCAGACGCAGAAAAAATGGGTCGTGGTCGAGTCGCCGGCAATCGTAGCTGGAAACGAACTACGCAGCGCATCGGCAATTCAAGGCCGGGGTGGATCCGACGACTATCAGATCTCTTTTGCACTCAAACCCACAGGCGCCGAAAAATTTGGAGCCTGGACCGGGGCGAATATCAATGAATACATGGGCGTCGTTCTGAACGGCGAGGTCAAGTCGATTGCCTACATCAAGTCGCGGATCGACGACCAGGGTGAAATCTCAGGAAGCTTTACGAAACAGTCTGCCGACGATTTGGCTTTGACCTTAAGATCAGGGGCGTTGCCCGCGCCAATTGAATACATGGAGGAACGCACTGTCGGTCCGAGCCTGGGTGCTGATTCCATCCGCTCAGGAGTCAGGGCTTCAATGGTTGGCTTGATATTGGTAGTAGGCTTCATGCTTTTTTACTACCGTGGAGCGGGCGTGAACGCGGTTGTGGCATTGATCTTGAACATGATTCTAATGCTGGCCGCCCTAATCGTTTTTGGAGCCACGCTGACGTTGCCTGGAATCGCGGGTATCATCCTGACCATCGGCATGGCGGTTGATTCGAATGTCCTCATATTCGAGCGCATCCGGGAAGAATTGAAAAGCGGTAAGACGATTCCCTCGGCGATTGATCAGGGCTTTGCGCGCGCTTTTGTGACCATCATCGACACGCACGTCACGACGATAATTTCGTCGTTGTTCCTGTTTGTCTTCGGCACGGGACCATTGCGCGGTTTCGCGGTCACTCTCGTTTTAGGTCTGCTGATAAATCTTTTCTCGGCGATTTATGTTTCGCGCACGATTTTCATGTGGGAGTTGAGTCGCAAACGGAAGTTGGAGACGTTGAGCATATAACTCACGCGTGCTCCCCCGCGGGCAGCCCGACGTGGGGTGCTAGCGGTAGCGGCGTTTCGCTAACTTCATAATAGCGACTTTGAAATTGGCTAAAATATGATTGAAGTTTTTAAGAATGTAAAAATCGACTGGCTGGCAAATCGCCGTTTATTTATCGCGATTTCCGTGCTGCTTATGCTGGCCGGCCTCGGCTCGGCTGTGGCCCGCCAGTGGAGTCCAGGGGGGACAGATGCTTTTAATCTGGGCATAGACTTCAAAGGCGGCACTGTCGTTACAGCCAGATTCAAGCAGCGTCCCTCCGCCGAGGATATTCGCGATGCTTTGAGCGCCACCGGTATCAAGGATTCGGTCATCCAGCATGTGATTGATAAACCGGACACCGCTATCATCAAGGTACCGCTGCAGGGGTCAAGTGAGGCCCAGTCGCAAGAGCAAATAGATCTCGGCCGCTCCCGAGTGAAAGCAGGCTTGAATCAGTTTGGCGCCGAAGGAGATGCCTACGAGATTATCGGCACGGACGCAGTGGGCGCGGTGGCCGGGGCCCAACTGCGCAACAAGGCTATTGCGACAACACTGGCCGCTCTGGTTGGAATTCTCGTTTATATGGCCTACCGGTTTGAGTGGACGTATGGCGCCGCAGCCGTGATCGCTGTATTTCACGACGTCCTTGTTACGCTCGGTTTCTTTTCCATATTTCAGTGGGAAATCAGTCTCACGGTAATCGCGGCGCTGCTTACGTTGGTCGGCTTTTCGGTCAATGACACGATCGTCGTCTTCGATCGAATACGAGAAAACCGTCGACTACATCGTCGCGAATCGCTTTACAAGATCACTAACGATGCAATCAATCAAACCCTTTCGCGAACCGCCATTACCAATGGTTTGGTCTTTCTCTCAGTCTTAGCCATGGTACTTTTCGGTGGTGAGGTCTTACGCGGCTTCTCACTGGCGTTGCTGATTGGCGTAATCTTTGGAACCTATTCGTCCGTGGCTATTGCGAGTCCGATTATGGTTTGGTGGGAGCAGCGTCTTGCAGCGGCAGACAAGAGTTCTGCGGCCGCAGTTGACCGCCCCACAACCAGCGGTTCGCGTGTAGCCACTGCATCAGGACGAAAGCCTTTGGCAGGCCCCGCCGTAAAGCGCTCTCGCGGAGCCGGCAGAGCTTAGAAGTTCCTCGCTGGACGGTCAGCGAACAAGGCATTTCCCCCAATCGTTTAGTTTCAATTTGCTCTTGACTTTGCCGCGCAATGCGGCATAGACTGCTGCCGTTGCTGGCCAATTAAATACTCAAAGAGTCGACCCGCGTTGTAAAAGCGAAGGTTGGGCGCGCGGCAGTCTGTTGAGGAGGCCGGCGAGTTTTTTTCTCGCACAGCGGCTCTTCAATTGATCGATAGCTCAAGATTCAGTGAGCTGCTGGTTTCCCCCTTCATTTTGTAAGCGAACTCAAGCGGGCGGAAAGTCGACGTTTGAGAGGCAATAAAAGAGAAGCGAATTAGTACCCAAAATATTTTGGACCCCTGATCCATTTGGCACCGGAATTGGGAGGATAATAATGTTCGAAAACCTTGTAGAGTCGGGCTCGCACAAACAGGACCTGGGGCGAAAAGGCTCATTTCTTTTGGCCACCGTGGCAATCTATTTAGTCCTGGGCATCGCGCTGTTTGTGGGCGGTATTTTGTGGTATGACGCGCAACTCGACAGCCAGGAGCTCGAGCTAACGACGCTCGTCGCACCTGTGCCAGTTCCGCAACAGGCCACCCCTGAGAAACCGGCCGAGGTGAAGCCGCAGAAGGTCGAACAGAATGTGGACGTCCGAAAGGAATTGATCGCGAGTGTCGACAGAACTGAGCTTGTTCCCAAGGAAGTGTCTGCCAAGGCCAGCAACATTCCGCCTGTACGACGGGGCGTGACTACTGTTGTAGGGAGCAGCGATTCCAACGCCGCAGCCCCGATGGCAGCCGGTCCAGGCACGGGTACGGGACTCGTTGCCGGACCCACTAGCGTAAACATCGCTGAAGAGCCTCCACCTCCACCGCCGAAACCCACTCCGCCAAGGGCGCCGATTTCGGGGGGCGTGCTTAATGGCAAAGCTATTAGTCTGCCCAAACCCGCCTATCCGCCGATTGCCCGGCAGGCCCATGCGTCGGGTACAGTCGTCGTGCAAGTAACGATTGACGAGAATGGCAATGTAATCTCCGCGCAGGCGGTGTCTGGCCATCCATTACTGCGGGCGGTGGCTGCGGCAGCCGCGCGCGGGGCGAGATTTTCGCCCACCAAGTTATCGGGACAGCCCGTTAAAGTAACAGGCGTCATTACGTACAATTTCGTGGCTCAATAAACTGCGGAGGTTTCGCGCCGTGCGGGCCTCTGCGGCTCATTCTGCGGGTACCTGCGAGCTCATCAATGTAAGCAAAACCTTTTGGAGGGTTTACCGTGACTATTCTAACCAGTCTTTTAGGAACAAAAGTGCTCAGCTTGATCGTCTTCATGTGGCAGGAAGCAGCTCCAGCCGCCACTCCTCCGCCAGTGGATCATTTCAACTTAATCACGATGATTAAGAGTATGGGCGCCGTTGCGATTGGGGTCGTGATCGTCCTTCTGATCATGTCGGTTTACTCGATTGCGATTATGGTGGAACGCTACCTAACTTATACTGCAGCCAAGAAGCAGTCGCGCGAGTTCGCGCCGCGCGTCGCCCAGGCGCTCAAAAATGACCGCATTGAAGAAGCCATAAACATTAGCGACAAGCACCGCAAGTCACACCTCGCGATGGTTGTCAGCAGTGGTTTGCAGGAGTTTAGAGCCCACGAGCAGTCGTCAGATATTTCAGGCGATGAAATCGAAGCTTCGAAGCGAGCTCTGCAGCGAGCCATCGCTATTAAGACTGCGGAATTTAAGCGCGGCTTATCCGGCCTTGCAACGATCGGATCAACCGCTCCCTTCGTGGGACTTTTCGGCACGGTGTTTGGGATTATTAACGCCTTCCAGGCCATGGGCGATGCGGGCCAGGCGGGTATCGGAGCCGTGGCTAGTGGTATCTCTGAGGCGCTCTTTACGACTGCGCTGGGATTGCTGGTAGCAGTTCCCGCCGTTTGGCTGTTCAACTACTTTACGGGCAAAGTTGACGGTTTCATCGTGGAGATGGACAACTCCGCCTCAGAACTGGTTGATTACTTTATTAAGAACCGTACCAAGCAGTTAAAACCGTAACCCGGGCGAATCCGAAGGGTGCTCGTGATGATCTGCCGGCGGCGGAAGTTCATCGACTATAACTGCGGATAGTTTGCGGGAAGGAGAATTAGCTATGGGAATGTCAGCAGGTGGAAGCGGCGGCCTGAATTCCGAGATTAACGTCACCCCGATGGTCGACATCATGTTGGTGCTGCTGATTATCTTCATGGTGGTGACACCCTTGTTGCAGCACGGTATCACGGTGAGCCTG
This sequence comes from Pyrinomonadaceae bacterium, assembly GCA_051004635.1. GTDB lineage: Bacteria > Acidobacteriota > Blastocatellia > Pyrinomonadales > Pyrinomonadaceae > PSRF01. Next base: position 10,514 of record JBPCKD010000024.1, on the reverse strand, counting down.
CCAAAGGATCTTAATAATCCTGACGAAGATTCGCGGATCACCGCGGACACTTCTGTTGTCATATCGATTCCTGAAGATGGCAAGTACTACCTTGGTAAGACAGAAGTCAAGAAGGAGCACCTTAAAGATAAGGTCCAGAAAATGCTGGACAACATCAAGAAGGAAGAAGACAAGATCGTTTACATCAAGAGCGGTGTCGGCGTGAGCTATGGTGACGTTGTAACAGTCATCAACGAGGTTAGAGCTTTAGGAGTGGATAGGATCGGTCTAGTCGCCGATAAGAAGAAAGGCGACGGAACGCCTGCTAAGGCTTCATAACCCTGGTTTCGGTGGCTGCTGAGGTCTGTTTAGAGGGAGAATACTGTTAATGGAAAAGGTCAAGCATCAAAAGTCCGACGCGGTTCCGTATATCAACGTGACACCCCTGATCGACGTACTCCTGGTGGTTCTAATCATCTTCATGGTGATTACGCCGCTCAAACCAAGCCGCTTCCAGGCAGATATTCCCACGCAAAGAGATCCAAATGAAGACTTGAGCCAGTTGAAGCCTAACCCGTTGACGCTGGTTGTTTCAATCTCCAATGATCTTCAACTAAAACTAAACGCCGACGCGATCGGATCAGTCAATGACACAAGTCCTTTGAGTCAGAGGCTGGCCCAACTTTTCAATCAGCGGAAAGAACTGCGTGCTTATAAACCGGGGATGGAAACACGCACTGATTTGCCTGAATCAGAGCGACTGGAAAAAACGGTTTTTGTGAAGGCCCCTCGGTCGCTAAAATATGGTGACGTCGTCAAGGTAATAGATGCCATCAAAGGCGCCGGCGCCAGCCCCGTGGGGCTGCAGGTCGACGATTTGCCTCAATAGTAGAATCAGCAGGTAATCAGTTCTAGCCGCGGAAGCGGTGCCAAACAGCTCTAAACCCTTTAAGTGTTGGGCCCAATCACTGAAAATGGAGCTACCGATAAATGAAACTCTCTCAAACTAGAATCGCCATCGCGTTGGCGATTCTCGTTGTTACTACGTCGTCTGGTTGTGGGACGGTCAACCGGATACGAGCTAAGAACGAGTTGAATGAAGCGGCCCGCGCCTATCGTGAAGGAAACTTTGTTGAGGCGGAGCGGCATTCGAGAAGGGCCCTCGAGCTTCAACCTGAGAACAACACCGCTCTTTCCTTCATCGCCCGCACAATTCACGCTCAACATAGACCAGGAGTTCAAACTCCTGAGAACGTAGCGAAAGCGCAAGAAGCTATTCAGGCTTATCAGCGCATCCTGGAAAAAGATCCAAAGAATGACGAAGCTTACAAAGCCATCGCTTACCTTTACGAGGCGCTCAAAGAAGAGGACAAACTAATTGCCTGGATTACTGCCCGAGCAAACGACGCGAGCGTAGCCCCGGAAAAGCGGGCTGAGTCGTACATTGTTTTGGCGAGCAAAGATTGGAACTGTTCGTTTAAGATTACCGAGCTTCCCACAAATAAATCGACCACAATCCAGGATGGCAATCGCGCCGTAGTTTCCTATAAGAAGCCGACGGAATTGAAAGATTTCGAGACTGCCCAGAAATGTTCAAAGCGCGGGCTCGAAGAGATCGAAAATGCCATCAAGCTTGATCCCAACAGCGAAGCCGCCTGGTCCTACAAGACGAATCTATTGCTCGAAGCTGTAAAGTTGGCTGAGATGGAGGGCAATACGGCAAAGAAGGCTGAATTGGACAAACAACGAGAAGAGGCTCTGAAACGAACCACCGCGCTGAGCGAAGCAAATCAAAAGAAGAAGGCAGAGGAAGCTGCGAAGGCCACGCCCGCTAAGTAGCCATCGTTTGCTCCCAGCTCGGATCATGGTGATGCTCGACTTTCGAGTCGGGCATCACCTTTTTGTTATACTCCCATCACACTCTGATCCTTGTGGCTTGTACAAACCAGGCGGTTAAGAAACGAGATGATTCGCATCGAAGAAATTGTCGAGACGGTAGCGGGTAATCACCCGCAGGCGGACCTCGATCTGTTGCGTCGCGCTTATCTCTTCTCGGCCCGAGAGCACAAAGGGCAGAAGCGCGCGTCTGGCGAATCGTACCTGGTTCACCCGCTCGAAGTGGCAAACATTCTCGCCAATATGAAGCTTGACGAGGTGTCGGTTGCCACGGGACTCCTACACGATGTCGTGGAAGACACGCTCGTCGATCTCGACACCATCCGCAAGTATTTTGGAGATGAAATTGCGCATCTGGTAAACGGCCTCACTAAGATTGCGCAGATCAGCAATATTTCTCGCGAAGAGCAGCAGGCGGAAAACGTACGCAAGATGTTGCTGGCCATGGTCGACGACGTGCGGATTGTCCTCATCAAGCTGGCTGACCGTCTGCACAACATGCGGACTCTGCAATATCTCACCCCTGAAAAGCGAAAACGCATCGCTGAAGAGACCATGGAGATTTTCGCGCCCATCGCCCACCGCCTGGGTATGGGTAAACTGCGCGGTGAATTGGAAGATCTCTCGTTTCGTCATCTGCATCCCGAAGACTATCGCGAGTTGGCCGAACAACTCGAGAAGCGGCGGGCGGAGAATGAATCTTTCCTCGGCGGCGTAACCGAACGTATCGAGGCGAAGATGACGGAAGCGGGAGTCCCTTTCGTGCGTGTTGAAGGCAGGGTCAAGCGGCTTTATTCCATCTGGAAAAAGCTGAAACAACAAAAGATCGATCTCGATCAGGTCTACGATTTAGTTGCCGCCCGTGTAGTTACGCCGAATGAAGTAAGGCACTGCTACGCTGCGCTCGGCGTGATCCATAATACCTGGCGGCCGGTACCAGGTCGCATAAAGGATTGGATTGCTACCCCGCGGGATAATTTCTACCAGTCGCTGCATACCTCGGTGGTTGGTTCCGACGGACAATCGTTTGAGGTGCAGATCCGAACACAGGATATGCACCAGGTTGCTGAGGAAGGTGTCGCTGCACACTGGAAATATAAGGAAGGCAAACGCGGGGCGCGCGATGACGACAGTGCTTTTCAGGCCCTGCGTTCGCTCGTCGAATGGACTCAGGAAGTTAAAGACTCGCGCGACTTTTTAGATTCACTAAAGCTCGATCTTTATCCCAAAGATGTCTACGCCTTCACCCCGATGGGTAAGGTCATCCAACTTCCAAGAGGCGCTACGCCGGTCGACTTTGCCTACATGATCCACTCCGAAGTGGGAAACACCTGCACTGGCGCCCGTATCAATAGCCGCATCGTACCCCTACGGAGCCAGATACAGAATGGCGACGTGATCGAGATTTTGACCTCTCCTAATTCTCACCCGTCGCGCGACTGGCTCAACTTTATTGTCACCTCAAGAGCAAAGAACAGGGTCCGCCATTGGGTTTCCGAACAACAGCGGGCCGAGTCGATAGACATAGGGAGAAAGCTATTCGAAAAAGAGGCTACCCGGTTTCAACTTTCGACTAAGAAGCTTTTTGGCGAGGGCGATAAAGAAATGAAGCGCGTTGCTTCGGAGTACGGTTATGGGCGGGTGGAAGACCTGCTGGCTGGGATTGGATATGGAAAGCTGATTCCGCGAAACGTCATCGCGAAGTATCTTGGTGCCGAGCAGTTTGAGCAGCTCGATAAACAAAAAGAGTCGCGATTGCGCAGTGGAGTGCGAGCGGTCAAACGGCTTATCCGGCTGGGTGACGATTCGATAGTGGTCCGCGGCGTTGACGATCTGATGGTTATCCGTGCGCGTTGCTGCAATCCCCTTCATGGCGAGGAGATCGTTGGTTACATCACTCGCGGAAAAGGCGTGGCTGTTCATGAGAAGCGCTGCAAGAACGTGGCTTCACTGATGATTAATCGGGAAAGGATTGTCGATGTTGAATGGGCCGGCCGACCCGAAAAGACGGCGTACGCGGTGAAGCTGCTGGCCACTACCGAGAATCGGACGGGGATGATAGCCGGAATCACTGGCGCAATTTCGGATATGAAAACCGGAATTCGCGATGCCCGGGCGTCGGTGGCCCCCGATGAGAAGGGAATTATTGAAGTGACCGTCGAGGTGTTTGATGTGAAGCATCTGGATAAAGTCATCAATTCCATCAAAGGCGTCCCCGGTGTTTTGGATGTTGAGCGATTGCAGGGCGCAGTGTAGATCGGCTCGCTGATAGTGGTTCATTTCATAGGTGCTTTAAGGTGCTTTAAGTCCTATAGCCCGCCCACCTCGCGTCTTTGCCCTTCATTGAACCTTTCTGATAGAATCGCGCTTTTCGTTTGCACGACTAAAAAAGAGGCACTCGCAACTGTGAGGGAGATAATCCAAACAGAACATGCTCCGGCTGCCATCGGACCGTATTCTCAGGCTGTTAAGACAAATGGCCTGGTGTTCGCTTCGGGCCAGATTCCGATCGACCCGGGTAGCGGGCAATTTGTAGAAGGCGGGATTAAGGAGCAGACGGAACAGGTAATAAAAAACCTGGCCGCGGTTCTCGAGGCTGCGGGCAGCGGGCTAAATCGGGTCGTAAAGACGACAGTGTTTCTGGCCGATATGCAGGAATTCGGGGCCATGAACGAAGTTTACGCAGAGTTTTTCAAGGAAGAGCCACCAGCTCGGGCCACAGTTGAGGCGGCCCGTCTGCCCCGCGACGCGCGAGTCGAGATCGAAGCAATAGCGCTGGCGTAGAACAAAAAGCCGGCGCGTGGGTCTTTCTCCCAGGCACCGGTGGCTTATTAGTAGGATTTGATAACTAAGCGGCTTTAACTATTTTTCCGGCCTTAATGCAACTCGTGCAAACTTTCCTGCGCTGCGCACCCCCTTGCGGCAGTTGCACCCGGATCGATTGTAGATTCGGATTAAACCGGCGCGGCGTTCGGTTGTTTGCGTGAGAAACATTGTTTCCAAATTGAGGTCCTTTACCGCAGACTTCGCAACGTTTAGCCATGATTTTAACGATACCTCCCCAGCTTTGATACTTGCCCCGGGCTCATAGGAGTGATAAAGGGACAATGTCGAAACGAGATTTATAACAAACCGTTTTCGAGGTCGTCAAGTTCGCACGGCATCCTGAACGATAGGCAATTCTCTAAAGGAGTAACGATTCGACGTGCAAAGAAGTGCAAAACTAACTATCGCAGCAACTATTCTGGCTCTTATTTCCGTGTCCTTCGGTGCGTGCAGCAGTGGGGGCAGCTCCGGCAGTAAGGACAACATGGTGGCGGCTACGGTTAACGGAAAAAACATCATGCTGGCGGAGGTTGAGCGAGGCGTAAGTCAGCAGTCGGGCGGCAGACAAGCCCAGCTTTCCCAGTTGGAATTGGCCCAGGCACGGTTGCAAGTACTCGGCAGCTTAATTCAAAGGGAAGTCCTTTTTCAGCGTGCCGAAAGAGAGAAGGCGTTGCCCACGGAGGATCAAATCACGGCGATCATTAACCAGCAAAAGCAGCAAACGGGTATGACTGACGATGATTTTCAGAAAAACCTGGCAGCGCAAAGTCTGACGATGGAATCGCTCCGCGAAGAAGCGCGGAAGGACATTGCTATCAAGAATCTTCAGGACAAGTACAGCTCAAAAATTACGGTAAACGATAAAGAGGTTGAAGATTTTTACAACAGCAATCGGGAGAGGTTTGTGAGTTCGCGCGGTGTGGCCCTCGCGATGATTGTTGCCGACCCGGCAGATAACACCAATCAGGGAATCTCTCAGAATGATGCGAAGAATGACGCCGAAGCGAAACTGAAAATCGATAATATTTATCAGCAACTCAAAGGCGGTGCTGACTTCGCTACGGTCGCTCGTGCCAAGAGCGAGGACGCGGACTCACTAACGCGCGGTGGTGATCTCGGTTTTGCCACGGAGGACGATTTGAAGCAGAACGCTTTTCCACCTGAATTGGTCAGCAGATTCTTTACCATGCAGGCGGGAGACACTACAGAGCCCATCCGCTTCAATAGCGGCAAGTGGTACGTCTTCAAACTTGCAGAGAAGCGTTTACAGACGGAGAATCTTACGCTTGAAAGCCCCGGGGTAAGGCCACAGATTACTCAAGCCCTGATAAAACAGCGCAAAGACATTCTCGATGCGGCGCTGCGCGAGGTGGCAATGAATGAGGCCAAGATCGTTAATAACATGGCCGGCACCATGCTGAGTAATCCAAGCAACCTCGGCTTGAGGCCGGCGTCGTCGCCGAGCACCGCCGCTTCGCCGGCCGTGAGCCCGACAGCGGCCGCCACTCCGCAAGCGAGCGCTCCCGCAACAAGCACTCCCGGATCGCCGGCTGGTTCGCCCGCTGCTAGCCCCAAAGTGAGCGCTTCACCTAAGCGCTAATTAGTTACAACCACGTTTCCGCGGGTGTGGGAGGCTTACCAGAGCTCCGCACCCGCTTTTATCTGGGCAGACAGAAGTAGACTTATAGCTTAACTCGATGTTGTTTCGGCTTTCGGATGTTCACAAATCTTATGGAACGCAAGATGTTTTGCGTGGGGCCTCACTACAGATAAATCCCGGCGAACACGTTGGACTGGTGGGTCGAAACGGGGCCGGCAAAACAACTATCTTTCGTCTCACTAATGGAGAGGAAACGCCCGACCAGGGTGAGGTGATTCGCGCCCGCGGCACCAGGTTGGGTTTACTCGCGCAGCATATACACTTCGAAGCCGGCTCAACCGTTCACGAGTCTGCTCTCGCCGCCTTCGGTCACTTGCAACAGATCGAACATGAGATGCACGAGCTTGAACATCGTATGGCCGAAGTGGGTGCCGACCTCGAGAAGGTGCTGGAGCGTTACAGCGATCTGCAGCATCAATTTGAGCGCGAGGGTGGGTTTGAATATGCAGCGAAGGCTGAGTCTATTTTGCAGGGTCTTGGTTTTGACCGCGAGAGCTGGTCGCTTGAAACTGAAAAGCTGTCAGGCGGCCAGCAAAACCGTCTGGGCCTGGTGCGCCTGTTACTCGCCGAACCCGATGTCCTGCTGCTTGATGAACCGACGAATCATCTTGACGTCGGAGCAGTTGAATGGCTCGAGGAGTTTTTGCAAGGCTATCCAACGGGGTTCATCATAATCTCGCACGATCGATATTTTCTTGATCGCTGTTGCCGCCGCATTATCGAGTTGGAAAATGGGCGGGCTGCGAGCTACACGGGTAACTATTCCGATTATCTTGTAGAGCGCGAAGTCCGGCGTGACGCCCAACAACGCGCCTACGATAACCAGCAGCAGTTGATCGCCAAGACCGAGGAGTTTATCCGTCGCAATCTGGCCGGACAAAAAACGAAACAAGCTAAGTCGCGGCGCACTCTGCTGGCGAAGCTTGAGCGCGTAGAAGCCGTGCGCGCGGATCAGTCTTCCGGCGATTTTCGTTTGCGGTCAATCGAACGAACGGGGAATCACGTCCTGACCGTGGACCAGGCGGCCGTAGGTTATCCGGACAAGCTGCTGGCCCGCGATATCTCGTTTGTCCTGCGTCGGGGTGAATGTATCGGAATTATCGGCCCCAACGGATCCGGCAAAACTACCTTTCTTAGAACGATTCTCCAGAAGATCCCGGCGCTTGCAGGTGATATTAAGTGGGGCACAAAAGTCCAGATTGGTTACTACGCGCAGCAACTGGATGACCTCGACGATCGCAATGAGATCATTATGGAACTGCGCCGGGTAGCGCCATCGAGTGCGACCGCCGGCGAATTGCGCTCATTTCTCGCCAAGTTTCTGTTTACCGGCGACGATGTTTACAAGCATGTTCGCGATTTGTCTGGTGGCGAGAAGGGCAGGCTGGCGCTTGCCAAGTTGATCTATTCTCGAGTCAACGTCCTGGTGCTCGACGAGCCGACAAATCATCTCGACATCCCCTCACGTGAAGCGTTGGAAGAAGCTCTCGATGCCTACGAAGGGACAATACTCACAATCAGCCACGATCGTTATTTCCTTGATCGGGTTGCTACTCAGATTTTGGCTCTAAATGGTGAAGGAATCTCCGAGCATTACGATGGCGACTACACGGAGTACCACGATTGGAAAGCGAGGCGAACGCAAGGTGGCGAATTGCCGTTCCCGGAAAAGAAAAGCATCGGCTCGGAAAGCGCTGCCGGCGGCAGGGCTTTAGATCAACCTGCAACTCAGTCGTCTCATGAGAACGCTAAGTCTTCATCTGCGGGAAAAGCGAAACATTCCGGAAAAGGGAAAGCGGCAGCTTCCGCCGCAAAGTCTCCTTCCATCAAGGTAATCAAGAAGAGCCGGAGCGAGAGTTTTAGTCCTGCGCTGCTGGAGGCGGAGATAGCGAAAACTGAAAAGAGATTGAACGAGATTTCCGAGCGGATGGCCCAGCCCGAGGTGGCGCGTGATGCTACCGAGCTCGTCAAGCTCGACGAGGATTACAGGCAAACTGAAGCACGGCTAACAGTTCTTTACGATCAGTGGGAGCAGACTGCGGAGCAGGGCTAGGAAGGGTTAGATCGGATTTGGCTCGTTCTTAGGTAGTGTGTCCTTATTTGAGGTCAAATTTTTTTGCAGCTGCTAAGAGCGATCCACGAAGTTACACGAAATTTCACGAAGAAGAGTTAGTGTTGCTTAGTGTGACTTAGTGCGGGCTCGGCCGGCAGCCCCGCCGGGGTGCTAGTGGATCGTTTGATTGTCTTCCAAATCAGAACGATACCCGTTTTGGGACACTGCGTTTTTCGATTCGTTGGTTGTGGAGTCGATGTTTTTGGAGTCGCTTGACAGGGGTAAGGCCCTTTGTTACTTTCGGGCCTCGTTTTACCAGGTCGCGATCAGTTCTTTAAAAAACTAGTTTGAAAATTTAGGCGCGTAGCTCAGGGGTAGAGCACTACCTTGACACGGTAGGGGTCTGGGGTTCAAATCCCCACGCGCCTACCATATCTATAGCCATTTACTTCAACAGTTTACCGTAGTTCCTCTCAAACAACTTTTCGGGCCTCCAACGAATCTGCCGGAATTTTGCCGGAATACAAACTGAAAACGTTTTGATCCGGCAAAACCGGCTGTTCCAAGACCTCCACTGCTTTCACCATTGTCTCCCAACTGACGTGCGCATAACCGGGAGTCATGCGTGAGCCAAAGCCCGCACCCGCCAACGGACTTGAGTGTCCCAGCAACGCTGAAATGACATAGTGGTGAACACCGCGCTCCAATAAACGGGTGGCAAACGTGTGACGCAGATCATATGGCCTAAGATCTACAATTCCAGCCCTTCGGCACGCGGCAGTGAAACCTTTCTTGACTGCTTTCATTGGCTCGCCTTCGCGATTCGTGAAAAGCCAGTCACCCGTCACACAGTCGGCGACGAGATTACTGAAGACCTCTTGCGTCACACTATTCAGTGGTAAGACCCGCGGACGACCGTCTTTGCCTCTCGCCACCAAGACGGCTCGGGGAGGAATCAACACATCCGTTTTCTCCACTTTGCAATAACGCGCTTCGTCGGAGAGATTGACGTGCTCCTTCTTGATTGACAGGACTTCCTTGGGCGGTCGAATCCCGGTGTTGAGTACTATTCGGCAAAAGGCGGGCAGATGGTCGCCGTATTCGTTAAAGGCCGCCAAGAGTCGTTCTTCTTCGTCAGGCTCGTACTTGTTTAGCCATCGCTCGCGATTCTGCCAAGTGGGAAGTTTTTTCAACACTGTGCGGCTCACGAGGCGACAAGGATTGTCGTTTGTGATCCGCTCACGGATGGCCATGTTGTAAATCTGGTTGAGCATATTGTAGTGCCGCCGCACAGTGACCGGAGAATGAGGTCTGCCGTACTGCGTATTTGTCTCAAGCAGTTTGAACAGATAATTCTCAATCATGCGTGGCGAGATTTGCGACAATGTTCTCCTGCCGAATTCTTCCACGAGGGATTTGCCATAATACCGATCAAATTCCGTGGAGAGCGGCACCTTATGTTTCCGGGAATATTCCATATAGATCCCGTTGAAAAACTTGGCAAAGTTCTTCAGATCGGTATCCTTCATAAACAACCCTGAAGTTACTTGTCGTCTTAGGTCATTCTCGTACTCCCTTGCTTCTGTCTTTGACGTAATAATGGGCATGCCCTTCTTGCCGTTGAACGTGAATTGATAGGTGTGACCATCAATCATGAATTCGGCGGAACAAAAGCCCTTGCGTCCTCTCTTTCGAATCATGTCGCTTCCTCCTTTCCAGGTAGAAAGCGGCTAGAGAAGTCGAGGAAGCTTAAGACGGTCTTATGATCGACGCAAGACTTACGCTGCTTCATTTTTGACCACCTGCAAATGCTGTGTTGGCCTGGCCCAGTCCAGAAGGGATTCGCGCGGGAATATCGTGACGCCCTCCATATCAACAAATGGAACGGGGCGGCGAGTCTTGCCCTTCCGAGCCAGCATCACCAGCTTGCGGATATGACTTTCGGAACAGGACAAAAGCAAGGCTGCTTCCTTCACCGTCACGTGTTCCTTCGCTTTTATGAACGCCAGCTGTTCGCGGAGTTTGACGGATCTGTCATCGGAAAGCTGAACTGGAGCAATGCCATTGGCAGTCGCCTCTTGAACGATCGCTCGAGCAATC
>JBPCKD010000023.1:0-44561 GCA_051004635.1 Pyrinomonadaceae bacterium | reverse complement strand
TGCTGCCGACTGCCTCTGCCGCCTGCTTGCGCCGCCGGCTCCTGCCACCTGCTTCTGCCGCCTGCTTCTGCCGCCTGCTTCTGCCGCCTGCTCCTGCCGCCTGCCCCTGCCGCCTGCTTCTGCCGCCTGCTTCTGCCGCCTGCTTCTGCCGCCTGCCCCTGCCGCCTGCTCCTGCCGCCTGCCCCCTGCTACTGCTCCTGCTTCTGCTCCTGCTTCCTGGCTACTGCGACGCCTTCTTGTGAGTCAGAACATTACACGCCTCAACGGCGCTGGCGGGATCGACAGCCATGCGCCCTTCGCTGATGTGACGAATGATACCCTCTTTGTCGATCACGAAAGTTGCGCGATTGCCAAAGCCTTGCTCTTCATTGAAGATTCCATAATCCTTCACCACCGCGCGTTTTTTGAAGTCGCTAAGTATCGGAAACGTGACCCCAATCTGCTTTGCAAACTCCATATTAGCGGGAACACTGTCCACACTAAGACCAAATACCTGTGTGTCGGTTGCTTCGAATTTGGCGATATCAGCCTGATACGCCTTCATCTCCTTCGTTCAACCGCCGGTAAACGCCAGCACATAGGCGGCGAGCACGACATTCTTCTTGCCTTTGAAGTCGCTGAGCTTGTAAGTCTTGCCATCCGTCGCAGGGAGAGTAAAGTCCGGGGCCGGCTGGCCCACCTTCAAATGCGTCTTAGGGGGCGCGGGTTGCTGTGCCGGTTGCTGTGCCGGTGGCTGCGCAAACGCGGTTACCGCGAGAATGGCTACGAACGAAAACAACAATAACGATTTTCTGATCATTTCCTATACTCCTTTAGTTCAAAAACTCACGAGCAAAACCCCAACCCTTAGCCTGCGGCGCAGCCACCTGTCAAGTGCGGAGCCTGAGTCAACGTTGATGTTAAGTATCTGTCCTTAGTCTGACAAACTGCCGACAAACTGTGCGCGTACAAATTTACCAAGAGCATAGTCCTTAGAGCGTGGCGGGGCAAGTTTTAGTACAATCAGGTGCTGGTTCAGTTTGAATGGTGGGCATATTGACTAACTGGCGGTCCCATGAAGTCAGTACCACCTCGCGGTAGCGGGTGGGTTCCGGCGGCGTTGAGGTGGCATCTAATCTGGGCGCCTCGTGGGTTCCTGGTCTTGATGATGGATTCGTTCCAGAACCCACCCGCTACTGCGTGGTGGTACTGACCTCATGGGACCGCGACTATCTCATTTGCAGTGCTGCTCAACTGCATTGGTACCCACAATCAGCTAACAAAGATCGTGAACGAAGGAAATCACCAGATATGGTTTCGCTCAAACCCGAACGTCTGAAACGATACAAAGACGTCACGCTGTTGCTCGTGAAATATGGACGCTCCGATCTGGTCAAGCAGGCCGGCCTGGAAGACAGCCTCGAGCTTGACGAGCATGCACTCGCGGAGACGCGGCCCGAGGCTGAAGAATTAGCTAAGGACCTCGAGAAACTTGGCCCTACCTTCATCAAGCTGGGCCAGCTCCTTTCGACGCGCGCCGATTTATTGCCAGCGCCTTACCTCGAAGCACTTTCACGTTTGCAGGATCACATCGAGCCATTCCCGTTTGAGGACGTCGATCGAATAGTCTCAGGCGAGCTCGGCGTGCGTATTTCAAAAGCCTTCGCCGGCTTCGATCCTAAGCCTCTGGCCGCCGCCTCGCTAGCCCAGGTGCACCTGGCGCACATGCGCGATGGACGTGAGATCGTGGTCAAAGTACAGCGCCCGAATATTCGCGAGCAGATTGTTGAAGACCTGGAGACGTTGCAAGAGATAGCCCAGTTCCTGGATGCGCATACGGAAGTGGGAAAACGTTATGAGTTTGAGAACATGCTTCACGGTCTTCGTCGAAGTCTTTTGCGCGAGTTGGATTTCAAACTCGAAGCAAACAATCTCGTCACCTTCGCTGAAAACCTCAAGGAGTTTGAGCGAATAATAATTCCCGAACCAATCGACGATTTTTGTACCTCACGTGTGCTCACAATGGAATACATACCGGGCAAGAAGATTACCGAGCTGAGCCCGCTGCGCTTAATGGAGATTGATGGTCCCGGGCTCGCTCGCGAACTTTTCCGCGCTTACCTAAAACAAATACTGCTGGACGGTTTTGTTCACGCTGATCCACATCCCGGCAATGTCTTCCTGACTGACGATGATCAAATAGCGCTGATTGATCTGGGGATGGTCGCGCGTCTCCTGCCCGGTTTCCGCGACAACGTGATGCGCCTTCTCCTGGCCATCAGCGAAGGACGGGGTGAAGAAGCCGCCCAGGTCACAATCAGAATGGGCGAACCCAAAACTGGTTTCAATAAGGGTGAATTTACCAAACGAGTTGCCGAGCTCGTCGCTGAGCACGCAGACGCGAATCTGAGTCGGCTCAACTCAGGCCAGGTGGTGCTGGAAATAACCAAGATCTCCGCAGACTGCTGGTTTCGTCTCCCGTCTGAATTCATGCTGATCGCGAAAGCTTTGTTAAATCTCGACCGGGTGGTGTTTACTCTCGATCCTAACTTTGAGCCAAGCGCGGTTATTCGCCAACGCGCCACCGAGATTCTTCAGCGCAACCTGATGCAGAGCGTTACTCCGGCAAATTTGATTGGCAGCGTCGTTGAAGTCAAAGAGTTTGTCGAAAAACTCCCGAGCCGGGTTAACAAGATTCTGGATATGGTTGGAAACAATGAACTCAAACTCGATGTGGATACTATCGATGAAAAGGTAGTCGTCGAGGGGCTGCAGAAAGTAGCAAACAGAATTGCGCTAGGATTAATACTCGCTGCGCTGATAGTGGGGGCTTCGATGTTGATGCGAGTGGAGACTTCGTTTCGAATATTTGGCTACCCTGGGTTCGCGATGATCTTCTTCCTGCTCGCCGCAGTTGCCGGACTGGGTCTCGCTTTTACTATCATCATGACTGATGTAAAAGCGAGGAAGTCCAAACGCTGAGTTGCCGATTGGTTGAGAAAAACGATCCACGAAATCTCACCAAAAATCACCAACAAAGGTTAGTGTGGATTAGTGTCCTTAGCGGATCGTTTTCCCGGTTCTGATGACTGAGAGTACTCAGCGAACTGCAACAACCCGAAACCCGATGTTGTTGTTACGGTTGTCTGGCGTATTCCTGTTGCGATTGGCGGAACGAACGTTAGTAGCATTGTTGTTCCACGACCCGCCACGCAGGAGCCGGAGTGGTGCAACCCCCTTTCGCCTGCTCAAGGTGAGACCGGCGAAATCTCAAAAACATTTCGGCCCACTCACTTCGTTCGTGGACAAAGTGCAAAAGAACAAAAGAGCAAAGCGCAAAGAGTCCTCAGCGAACTGCAACAACCCGAAACCCGATGCCGTTGAAACGGTAGTCTGGCGAACGCCTGAAGCGAATGGCGGAACGAACGAGAGAAGCATCGTAGCCCCACGACCCGCCACGCAGGAGCCGGTACTTCTGCTCGCCGCCACTCAACCAGGCGCTGCCATCAGTTGGCGCGCCATAGTACGTTTCGTGATACCAATCCTCGGACCATTCCCACACGTTGCCATGCATGTCAGCCAGGCCCCAGGCATTCGGCTGCTACTACCAACCGCGTGCGTCTTACTTCCCGAATTGTCTGCATACCATGCCATGTCATTCAGATTACCCGCGTAATCTCCCGTCGTTCCCGCCCGACAGGCATACTCCCACTCAGCCTCACTCGGCAAACGATATGTATAGCCATCATTAATCTGGTTCAGTTTCCTGATGAACTCCTGCGCGTCGTTCCACGAAACCTGCTCCACGGGACAATTGCTACATTTGAAGCTGCTGGGATTCCTCCCCATCACGGCCTGCCATTGTGCCTGTGTCACTTCGTACTTGCCCATGTAGAACGAATAATTGATCGTGACCTGATGCACAGGCTTTTCATCAGCTTCGCCGTTCGTCGAACCCATCATGAAACTACCGGGTTGTATCCAGACCAGGTCGATACCGGATTGGGTCCTGACGTTTTTGGGGGGAGTACTCGATGAAACCGTGTTGGCCGGAGTCGTAGATTTGGTATCGACCGGTCCCCCTGGTTGGCCCGACTGCGTCTTGCTTGTTGCGTCCTGAGTCGCAGTTCCGCTGAACCACCAAACAACCAACAGTCCGGCAATAGCTACTGCAACGATCACCGCTCCGATGATGATAGTTCGCTTCGATCCACCGGAGGGAACCGCCTGAGATGGATTAATCTCATTTGCATCAGCCATAAACCGATCAACCGAAAACTTTTCCGCCGGCAGCCCCTGCAACGTTTTCATCACAGGCGCCGAAGGCTGCTCAGTCGACAATCTTTCCTCTGCCCGAACCGTCGGGCCGGGTACCGTTTCAGGAAGATGCGCGAGGCGTTCTGGCTCTTGCTGCCTGGCCCGGTCGGCCTGCTGAGCTTTGACGCGGAAGCGTGCTTCCTCTCGCTTAGGTGCTGGTTCTCTTCGACCGGCTTCCTTTATCCTCGTCTTCGCTTCGTTAAGCTCGCGGTCGCTCTCCGCGCGTCTGGCAGCTTCTTCCGCGGATCTTAGCTTCTCCTCTTCCCGCTCCCCGCGCCTCTGTTCGGCCCGGCGATATTCTTCCTCAGCACTGTTGCGCTCATCTTCTTCCGCAGCGTTTCGCAACGCTTTGCGCATTTCAACCGCACTGGCCGGGCGTTGCTTGCGGCTGATGGCGACTGCTTGATGAATGACTGCTGCGACATTTTGCGAAGCCTGGAGGTTCAGCTTTTCGATTGGTTGCAATGGATCAGCCTCTTCTTCTTCGCTTGCGTGAAAGCGCGCGGGCGCATCGACGGGTGCGATACCCGTCAGCAAGTGATAGAGAGTTGCGCCCAACGAATAGATGTCGCTGCGGGCATCCGTCCCGTGACCGTGAATCTGTTCGAGTGAAGCATAAACCGGGGTATAGCCCCGCACGCTCCGGCTAGTTGCGAGAGTTGGCATTTGCCCGGCGGAGCCTTTGGCCAAACCGAAGTCAAGCAAAAAGATTTCGCCCTGTTTCGTGAGCTTTAGATTCGATGGCTTAATGTCGCGGTGCAAAATTGGCGGATTCTGACCGTGCAGATATTCCAACACGCGGAGCAGATCGTGAGCCCAACGCAAGACTTGTGACTGTGGGAATGGACTGCCTCGGAGATCCAGCAATTCGGCGAGATCGTAACCAGGGATAAACTCCATGACGAGAAAGTCCCCTTCGTCCTCGCTGAAGTAGTCCATCACTTTCGGCAACGCCTGATGACGCAAGTTTGCGAGCAGCGCTGCTTCGCGCTCAAAGGCTTTGCGCGCTTCACCGTCGCGCGTGGTGAGGGTCTCTTTGAGCGCGACAACACAACTCACGCGTTGATCAATCGCCTCATATACGGTGCCCATGCCACCTTCGCCGAGTTTACGCACGACCCGATAACGATTTTGGAGAATGACGTTGGCTGCAATCATCGATTTGGTTGGAAGCCGTTAAGGTAAAACGAAGGGTGCAATACGAAAGTAGCATTCTAACTAGTTGTGCTCGAATGCGCTAGATTCTGATGGCTACGAAGCGCGTTGAGGGCTGAAGTGTTCCAGGAGCACCGCAAGTGGCTGGAGCTATAGCATTGCTTCTGGAAGCAAATCCAACGTTGGCTCCCCCTCAAGTCAAGGAGATTCTCCAACGTACCGCGACTCCTTTGCCACCTTATTACGCCTACGAAACCGGCGCCGGAATGCTTAACGTTCACGCAGCAGTACTGGAGGCGGCATTTCCCTCACGGCGTATAGGTTTATGGCGTGGCACTCTAGATCGTGATCAGGTTGAACTTTTCAGCGACGCTCCAATCAAGTTTTCCGGAACGGTACAATCTGGAAGTTCGGGTGAAACAACGGTCACCATCCCCGCCGGAGCGCTGGCGGCCTCTGTCCAGATTTCCTGGGGACCGTTCTGGAGCCCGAACGATCTGGGACTTTCCATCTACGACCAATTGGGAGTCCTCCGTGGTCAGTCAAACACACTAAATTTACCCGGGCTAACCGGGAAACGCGAGAGCGTTACGTTGACTGCGCCCGCGGCAGGCGCCGTGAGAATCAGCGTCCGAAATACGCTCGGCGCGCTTGGCACACCGCAGCAGTTTTATGGAGTAGTCGAGGTCGCCCGCGCACGTTATGCGCGCATGAACGACGTCGACGCTTTGAACGCTTCGCTGCGAGAGGACATCTACCAAAGCCTTCGCTCATTCACGATGTGGCCTATCGGGTCGCGCTTCAGAGCTGACTTCGGCGTATCTCGTGCGGATTTAGCTACGGCGATGGTCCTGGGCGCGCGAGTGCCGCAATACCTTCCCGGCCAGTCAACCTACAGGGATGTGCGCGATTCATCGACTATGCTGTTTGTCGAGAGCGTGCAGGCATCTCCGACGGGAGCTTTGTTCATTGATGTAAACAAGGGTGGACAATTCAGACCATACGACAGTGTGACCCGTTTGGCTGCGACCGTCGCGCTGGTACGAGCTGCCGGCCTTCGCTCCGAAGCGGAAGCCAAGGCGGGAACCCCCTTGGCATTTCTTGACGCTTCCGGAATCCCGAGTGAGCTGAGAGGCTACATATCGGTTGCCGTCTCCAATGGCCTGATGCAAGCCGACACCACATTTCGACCTAACAGCGCTTTTACGCGCGGCGATCTTGCTCATGCGATTGCAGTGATTCAGAGGCGGGTAACGGAGTAAGAGAGGCGGGTTGTAGTCAGCGACAGTGGCTCAGGGAGTTAGCGAGCCCGTCCAACACTTTTTGAACCTGAGCGTAGTGACGCCGCACGAACCTTCGCATAAGCTGACGCCATTACAGAACCGAGCGCGGTAGCGCCGGATGCTTCAGTCAAGCTGCGACACCGATCTGGGAATTCATTGAAGGTACCGCCTTGCAGGAGGGCAGCGGCTGGTTTACGAGGTTGACTCCAGCATCCGGCGCTACCGCGCTCGGTTCTGTAACAATCGCTGCCGCGCAGTTTGCGTTACATCGTCAGGTAATCAGCTCCCGAAGCGATTGCTCTTCATCGTCAGTCAGAAAAGAGAATAAGACTCCAAAGCCGATGCCTTCATGATAAAAGACAACTTCACCGCGCAGTTGCAGCCACTCGTCTGAAGGCAGCTTAATCTCCACCACCACAATCTCTCCCACGTCGACTCTGCGGGTGGTGTTGACGAAGCATCCACCGAGACTCAAATCTTCGATGCGTGCTTCCTGGGCGCCCGAACCGCCGTCCCATCTGGCGGAGAGATTGGTGGAAAGGCGTTCGTCTGTTCGTCTGTTATCAGTCATGGCGCTTCACTCAGCCGAATCTCGTTGCTTTAAGTTCCGGATGCTCTCGCTAGCTTCCTAGAAACAAGACCATCGCATAAACTCTATGACTGCTTCGGAGGTAGCGCAAGCCTTTCCTAAGGCTGAGTTTTTTCAAGAGTATTGGCGCGCTGGAAGCCGGGCCCAGCGAAGAGCACAAAGCTGATAGCCAAATGTGTAAGATCTGCCAAAGCAAAATTGAACCAAAAGTTTTGGGTAAGGCGACTCTGGTCGGTGACAGCCAGTTTGATTTCGTTGTGTGCCCGAACTGCGGAACCGGTTATTTGACACCGGCACCTTCCTCTGAGCAGCTGCAAGCGCTTTACGGCCCTGACAACTTCGGGAGCGATTGGTTTAAACAACGAGGCCGGGGTAAAGCCTTCGCCAAGCTGGTACTCCGGAAGAGAGCGCCCGGAAAATTCCTCGATGTTGGCTGTGGCCTGGGCTTTTTCTTAGAGGGGATCCAAAAACATTCGCAGTGGGACGTCTACGGAGTTGAAATTGCTGCCAAGGCGGCGGATTTCGCCAGAGATAAGCTGGGCCTGGATGTACATCAGGGTGAATTAGCAGATGTGCGATATCCGGATGGCTTTTTTGACTACATCCAGCTGCATAACGTGCTCGAGCATGTCAGAGACCCGATGACATTACTCAAGGAATGCCGGCGTATTCTGAAAGCCGATGGGATTCTAAACCTTCGTGTGCCGAACGGACGAGTAGACAGTTTGGATTTGCTTGAGTTTTATCGGCGTCAGGGTGAGCCGCCTTTTAGCAAGTCAGGACATTTGTTCTTTTTCACTAAACGAACATTGCTCTGGATGTTTGATGAAGCCGGATTGAAAGTCGAGCGGAGTCGGACGTATGGCATTCGCCGGGGATTGGCGCGCCTGGGCCTATGGCCGCGACTCAAGGACTGGAGGAGGCATTATGCGCAACGACCAAATAATCACCATAACGGCGATAGCGTCATCGTGCTTGCGCCGGATAAGCGCCGTCCCAGTGCTTACTACACCTATCGAATGATTCGGATGGATTTGAGGATGCTGCCCGGAATGCGTGAATTTGGACTAGACTACGAGTTGTTCCTGACACCCAAACAGTCAATCTCAAGTCTGTGAAATCTCTCAGGTGGGAAGGGGGCGTCGCTTCGCTCGACCCCTTCCCCACCTGAGAATTTTTAAAGAGCCTGGGACAACTCGGGGTCAGGCTGTAGACCCAGGTAATAGTTGCCGGCTTCCTTGAAATAAAAGCGGTGCAGAAATGCCATGCCTTCCTCAGGATTCATCGAAAGCAACTCCTCCATATCAAAGTTGAGCTTAAAACGCTGCTTGCGATCCGGACGATTGCGGTATCCCCGGGCGTAGGCCGTCTCTGCATCGATAAACCGGCTATCCCCTAATTCGACCGGCGCCAGGAAGGCGTTGTTGTATTCGAGCTCCAAAATCCCGTAACCGTGCCGTGCGCAAAGGTCTGCCAGACTGGCGATGGAATAGCCGTAAAAGTGGTGACGCAGGGTAAAGCCGGGATCGTATTTGACCACGTAGCGAATTGGCGGCGGGATCTTTTCATTAATCTCCGTCACAATGAGGCCGGGCCGAAAGCTGGATAAGATTGCGTCCAGAACCCAGTAGTCATTCCCGTCAATGTCCAAACTCAGGACCGAAAAGTTATCCTGGATGTCCAGGGACCGAAAGAGCGAGACGATATTTTCGGGCTCGGCTCTGCAATGACGTGGGTGCGCCTGAGGGAAATCGCGGTAGACGCGGCTGAGTAAAGAATACTTTTGCAGATCTGCCTCAATACCCAGGACCCGCCAACCCTCCAACAGAAGCCCGTAGCTATTCGACCACCGCACGCCGTTTCCCGCTCCAATGTCCACAACTGTTCGGGAGTGATCTTTCGGGAGTAGCTCCTCAACGTACTTGCTTAGGATCTGTTGCTCATTGGCGTGGGAGAAGCGTCCACGTAGGGAGAACTGAAACTTTTGGAGCGCAAGTTCAAGGATGCTGCCGTAACGTTGGGTGGCTTTGGTCAGATTCATTTCCATCCGCGGGCCAATCGTTGAGTGACTAGTCATGGGAGCTGGTTTCTATCGCCAGCTGGGCAGCCGTTCGCAGTTAAGAAGGTATGGCTAAGATACAATTTGAGAAAAGCGGGAGCAAGTAGAGTAGCACTTAGGCAAGGGGACTCTCTGTCAGCCGCAGGTAAGTTTCACAACCCTGCCAAGCTGCAAGTCAACAAAGTACCGACAGCGTGCGAGTCGGTGTGGAAACTCAAATCTCTTTGCGTTGTCTTTGCCCCAAGCGGGGCTGCGACTTGTAGCCCAGGGTTGCCGGTTCGGGCGGCTACCCTGGGAAAAGACGACGATTGAATCTTTCAACCGCAACGCGGTTGCGCCTGCCTTGTGAAATTTTTCGGATGCAAATGACGCAACCGCGTTGCGGTTGAGAATTATTATCTTTCACGTCCCCAACCTAGCCGAAGCGGTAACGTTGGGCTGGAGGACGCAGCCCCGTTTGGGGCATCGGCGGAAGCCTCTCAGCTCGTGAGGTGTCCGTAATAAATCTTCGTGTCGTACTCAAAGTCGACCGCTCCGTTCCTTTTGCGGGCGTTGAATATCTCCGCAAGCTCAGAAATCATCAGTTCGAAATTGGGATCGCCGGGTTGGGGCGTGTACGACGCGGAGCAGGTACGGCCTTTTAGCGACTCGAAGTCAAAATGCTGGATGTTATCAACCCTCTTAAGCTTGAAGGTTTCCGGCGCGTAAAATTCAGCGATTTCAGAAGCCACATTCTCGTGCCGTACCTTTTCATAATCCGTTCCGTAACGCAGCAAAAGATTTTCATAGTCGTGCAGAAACGGACTCGAATCGATCCGGCGTTCATTCCAAATCAGTACCACCCAGCCCCGGGCCTTTAGAATCCTCCTGAATTCGCGCTTGGCTTTTTCCCGGTCAAACCAGTGAAACGCCTGGCCGGCGACTATGAAGTCAACACTAGCTGGTTCTAGGGCGGTCGCTTCAGCAGTCGCCTCGATGCTCACGAATTTGGGAAACTTCTGCAGGTCGCGTTCGGCGAATAGGCGCATAGGAGCGTTTGGCTCAACAGCAAATACTGTATTTCCGTTTCTCAGAAACACTTCAGACAGTATCCCCGTACCCGATCCGACATCCGCAACTGAACATCCTTCTGTCAGGCCACATTCCGATTTCAGAATATCGATCACCTCGGCCGGGTAGCCTGGCCGATATTTGGCGTAGTTCTCCGCGCGATTTGAAAAGCGTGTAACTGTATCCATCACGACTCAGGTGGTTGAGAGAAAGCGCGCCAGCCTAACCGGGCAACGCCGGAGCCCGCGTGGAGTGGTGGTCTTCATTTCGCCCTAAGGCTTAGAAGGAAAGCGACAAAGAAAATCAGCAGACTCCCGTTAAGCAGGAAGAGGTCCGTTATGCTTATCAAACGGCTCAGCATAAGGTATCCATCTCCGTAAAAACGTGCCATGAACATTACTTGTTGAATGAGAGAAAGTAACACGCTCAAAGCCACGCCAACAATCGCGATTACCGTAGCAATCTTGAGAAACATTTCTATGCGGCTCCTTTTGTCTCCAGTTCAATGCCAAAGCGAGGTAGGGCGGTTCTACTGCAAATCGGGCGAGATAGTCAATGCAGTCTCGGCAATGCAAAAGAATAGGTCCTATAGGTCATATAGGTCCTATTAGATCCGACTCAGAGTTCTTGGTGACGCAGATTTTCTAACGAGGGGGGACAACTGAGTCGCTGAAGCCCTTGGGCGCCGGCGGAGAATATTTGGCTAGCGCGCGAAACGCTAACAATAGCGCCAGCACAAAAGCGAAGGTCATGGGTAAACGTATATCTGACTTAACCAGCATCCAGAAGTGGAGCACGCCGGCAATGCCGGCCAGATAGGCTAATTTATGCAGCCTGTTCCAGCGTTTTCCTCCTAACCGCTTAACCATCTTGTTGGTTGAAGTTATAGCGAGGGGGGCCATCAGGAAAAACGCCAGCATTCCGAGAGCGATGAATGGCCGGGAAACAACATCGCCGGGCACGCTTTTGAGGTTGAAGTAGCGATCAAACCAAAGATAGGTAATGAGGTGAAGAGAGCCGTAGAAGAACGCAAAAAGGCCCAGCATTCGACGGAATTTTATCAGCCAGTTTAGCCGGGTAATCGTTCGCACGGGTGTGACGGCGAGAGTGAGCATGAGAAAAACCAAAGTCAGCATCCCGGTCGTCCGCGTCACAAACTCCAGCGGGTTGGCCCCGACACGCTGGCGATAAACATCCCAGAGCATTAGCCCGAGCGGCACCAGAGCGTTGATGAACAGAAGGAGCCTTGGGAATCTAATATCTTTCATTATGGAATGGCCTTTTTCTCAGGTCAGTTCCTCTCTAGATTGTCACCGGAACCCGATTTTCCATTTTCCATTGCTCAGTTCTCATTTGTCATTGCCGAACCATCAGCCTTAAATCCAATTCTCAATTACGAAAGCGCCGGTGTTTCAAATGGCAAATGAGAAATGTCAAATGATATATGGAAAATCTCCCCTGATTCCTGGTGATATCTCTACTCATCTTGACGACGATTGCCGACTGCCTCTGCCTAAAAATTCCGGCTTAAATCCATTCCCGTGTACAAACTCGCAACCTGCTCAGCATACCCGTTGAAAAGTAATGTCGGCCTCGAGCTGAAGCTGGATTCCCCGATTCGATGCTCTCTTGCCTGACTCCAGCGCGGATGGGGAACATTGGGATTAACGTTTGAGTAAAAGCCATATTCATTAGGAGCCTGAATATTCCACGTCGTCGGAGGCTCCCCGGCGACGAGACTTATCTTCACAATTGACTTGATACTCTTGAATCCATACTTCCAGGGCACCACCAACCGGATGGGAGCACCGTCTGGTGGAGGCAGAGTCTCCCCGTAGAGGCCTGTGGCCAGGATCGTGAGGGGATGCATAGCCTCATCGAGACGAAGCCCTTCAACGTAGGGCCAGTCGAGAACGCCGGTGGTCTGATTTGGCATGCGCTTCGGATCGTAAAGCGTCTGGAAGGCCACGTATTTTGCCTGCGAAGTCGGCTCGACTCTGGCAAGAAGTGCTGCCAAAGGAAATCCCACCCACGGAATAACCATCGACCAACCTTCCACACAGCGTAAGCGATAAACCCGGTCCTCCTGTGGAAACTTCAAAAGCTCATCCAGATCAAACGTTTTGGGTTTGCCCACGAGGCCTTCGACCGAAACTGCCCATGGTTTTGTCACGAAACCCTTTGACTCATAAGCAACAGACGTCTTGTTGGTCGAAAATTCGTAGAAGTTGTTGTAGTTAGTGATGTCCTCGATAGGAGTTAGTTTCTCGTTTACGGTAAAGCCCTGGCGCAGTCTGTCGCCGGACGGGGTTTGTGTAATATTTGTAAGCTTTTCGCCTGCCGGTCTTTCCGCAGTCGCTGAATTGAGCTTGCGATAAAGAAGCCCGGTCGCGGCAGTTGTCCCGAGGAGCGCTGCACCGCGCATAAACAGACGGCGATTCAGATAAACCCCTTTATCCGTTATTTCGCTGGACTTAATGTCGTCTTGTTTCTTCCTCACTATCGTGTCTCAGGTCTTCTGTATTCGGTCATTTGATTCGATCATTGAATGTACGGCTGCCGGCCTTCTTCGGTTTTTATCTGGACGGCGTTTTCGTCTTGTAGGACAGGCATGTGTGTCCTAAATACCGGAGATCTTCTATATCTCATTTGACATTTGATCCACTGCCTTCTGGTTTCAATGGCAAATGAAAATTGAGAAATGACAAATGGAAAATCTCTTGAGTCTCCTCACTTCGAAAGACTAGTATCCCACGGTCTTTTTGCTACATGAAACGCTGGAGGCCTCTCAGAGATGTATGATGCAGAGTTGTCACCAGGTTTGCTTTGCTTAGCTGGGATTCTCCTTGCAAAGGCACACGAGATTCTATGAAACGCTCCGCCCCCAGTAGCGAATATCAAACAACTTCCGTAACGCAGTTGACGGCAGAAATTCGGGCGCGCGTTCAGGGTTTGCCCTTGCCAAACACCACTAACCTCAGGAATACACGTCGTGAGTACTCAAAACGTCTCGCGCGGGCCGAACCGGATTTCGTATTGAACCTGGCGCTGAGTCTAATGCCGTTGCCGGGGTTTGAATTTCGCTTCATTGCTTACGAGTTGGTTCAACATCATCGCCCCACCTTCTCCAGTCTTGATGTCCCAACCCTTGAAAAACTTGGCCAGGGCATCGATAGTTGGGCGGCAGTAGATTGTTTTGCTTGTTACCTGGCGGGACCGGCTTGGCGCGAGCGGCAAATCAGCGACAGCATTATCAGCCGTTGGGCCGGTTCAAAAGACCGCTGGTGGCGACGCGCTGCTCTCGTTAGCACCGTGGCGCTCAACAATAAGGCGCGTGGCCAATAGTCCGCAAATCATCAGCGTTCGACTCGTATCACCAACGCCGCAACCTTAAAGAAAAATATTCTTTTTTCTAAACCGGCGATCAACCCCAATCGGTTTTTCAAATTGGAATCTTCCGGAGCGTCTACTAATGGTAGGACCAGTGCCGAGCGAATGGAATTTCTTGCGCCCAACAGACGGCGAACGCTTTGTGGGTATCTACAAAGGTAATGATTTTTCGGGGACATTTGCTAATTGCAAGAATCAAAAGATCGATGTGAAATGCCCAATCTCGTGACTGAGATTCTGCTTTATGTGATCATCTATCCTCTCGCAATAGAGTTGTTTGCGTTTCAAAATAATCGATGTGCGATGTTATTCAGAAGTGAAATTCAGTATTGGAAACGATGGACCATCTGGGATCGAAAAAGGAGTTGCAAAAACTTTTTCGATCACTATAATGCGACTCCCGTTGGAAGCGACGATTGCCAGAAGCGAAGCGTTGAAGTAGGACCTGATTATTTGATTGTGTTTGCGGGTTACTCGCTCTTATAAATTATTGAAATGGCCCCGCTGACCTGCTACACGATTCCAAATCAGGTTTTTAGTGAGCCTCCCTTCGATTAAAGTGAAGAAGCTCAGGCAATCCAAGGCGATAGCCCTAATGCAATAGGGCTCCTTCGCCAAACTCAACTCAACGCTAATCTTTGGTCGGGGAGAGGTAACTCTCATCTCCGGACTGCGGCTAATTGTTTTCTTCCGGCGACAAATCCAGGAAGCCAGAAGTTTGATTGGAGCGTTGAAATGAAGGAAGAATTAGTTGTTTCGGGGAAGAACTGCCCTATCTGTTCGCAACAGTTGCCCTTGTCAGAATTTGGCGTTTGCCGGGCACGCAAGGATGGAAGAAATCTTTACTGCAAGAGTTGCATTCGTAAAAAAGTTACCGACAGCCGTCGAGCTTTAAAAGAATATAGATCGGCGCGCAAGCGATATGTAAGTCAGTCGCTTTCTGAGCACGCCGACACGCTTTTGTCCGATGGTGAGTCCACTTCCCCGGCAAATTACCCGAGAATCCTAAGCAAGATGTCACCAGTAGAGCGCGTCAGAGAAGCGATAAAGAAAGGCGCGCGCACTCAAAGGGAGATCGCGCAGGAAACCAGGATGGGAAAAGATGAGATTGGAGATGCACTTGCAAACCTGCTTTTGTGGACACGGGAAATCAAAACGCAAGTTGTTGACAACATGCGCGTGTACTTCATAAACGAATCGTCGGAAGCGCTATTGTTTCGTGATGAGACGCCAAACTTTCCGGCGCGTAAGAGGGACGTGCCCAGTTCCTTCAGTGCAATTGAAGGCCTGATGCCCGGCAAGAAGCCAGAAGGCGACGAAGCGGAAAAGATCGGCGGCTGGGTGGCAGCCTAGCCGTCCCAAGTCTCAAGTCCCAAGTCCCAAGTCTAAAGCGGTTCTGAGACCTGAGACCTGAGACCTGAGACCTGAGACCTGAGACTTGAGACCTGAGACTTAATTCAGAACGCTTCAAGAACTTCTGTCGCATGCTCTTCGGGTTTAACTTTTTCAAAGACCTTTTTGATTTTGCCCTTTTCGTCGATCAGGAACGTCATCCGCTTTACTCCCAAGTAGGTGCGACCCATAAACTTCTTCTCGCCATATACTCCGTAAGCATCCGAGATTGAATGATCGGTGTCAACTAACAGTGTAAATGGCAGTTTGTACTTGGCGGTAAACTTCTTGTGAGAAGCCTCACTGTCGAGAGACACGCCAAGTACTTCAATGCCTCGCTTCTTAAAGTCAGAGAACGCATCGCGAAATGAACAAGCCTCTTTGGTGCATCCAGGCGTATCATCTTTGGGATAGAAATAGAGAACTACCTTTTGGCCGCGAAGGTCCTTAAGCCGGACGGTCTCGCCGTCAGTATTTTTCGCAGAGAAGTCAGGTGCCTTAGTTCCTTCTTTAAGCATTTGTTCTACTCCAATCTTCAGTCATAGGGGGCGCACATTCTAAGCTGTCAGAATTCGCCCGAGCAACCGCGCACCCCTAAGCGGGAAGCCCGCTCGAGGTGGCAGTTGGTGAGGCAAAGCAGATGAAAACAAAAACTAAAGGCAGCTATTGGATGGTCAAGCAGGAACCTGAAACCTATTCATGGAGCGATTTCGTTAGCGATGGTGCAACCGATTGGACGGGTGTTAGGAATTATCAGGCGCGAAACAACTTACGCGAAATGAAGACGGGCGAGCGGGTCTTGTTTTATCATTCCGGGAAAGACAAAGCGGTCGTTGGCATCGCGGAGGTCGTCAAAAGCGCGTATCCGGATCCAACCGCTGCCGATGTGCAATGGGTTGCAGTTGACCTCAAGCCGATCAAGGCCCTGAAGAATCCAGTTCCGCTGGCGTCAATCCGCTACGACAAGCGTTTGAGCCAACTGCCTTTGATCCGGCAGTCGCAACTTTCAGTAATGCCGCTGTCCAAAGACGAGTTTGACGTAATTGTAGCGTTGGGAGCGGGCAAAGTACGGAAGTGAATGGGCATAAACCTGGAAGTGGAGGCGAAAGACGTGGACAAAACTTACGAGGAGTTAAAAAGCAAAGGGATTAATTTCGTGATGCCACCTATGCAGAGAGAAGGTGAAGGGATCAAGTTGGCCGTTTGCGTCGACCCGGATGGTTTGCCCATCGCCTGGGATCGAAGTTAATAGAACGTTTCAACCCCCACGGGTTATGGCAGTTTTTCTGACCTAATGATTGGGTTGGTAAAACCGACACAACCCCGTTGGGGTTTCTATCTTTCGCAACTCTTCCCCAGGGTAGCCGCGAAGCGCAGCAACCCTGGGCTAAGTTACCTAACCGCTTCGCGGTACCACTGGCATCTGACTTGTTCAGCGTTTCCGTTAGTTTGTTGTACGGACGGGCACTTGATTAATAAAAGCGACTAACTCGAGTTCGTAGGACAGCTGTTGACCTAGCTAAACAGTTTCGGCTCAGTTTCTATGTCTTGATCTTCTGGAACAGCTGAATCCACTAGCTCCGGATAGTTCTGAAATAACGGTGCCGGCGCCGGAACTCGTTGTTCTGTCAGCGTGGCCTTTATTTCCAGCGCATTTACCACTGCCTGGCCGCGAAAGTGGTTGTTGGTAATTACATAAGACTCTTTCGTTTTCGCGGCGACTTCCTTAATCCGCGTAATCCAGGGCTCAAGCTCCTCAAGTGAATAGAGATAATTGTAGCGGTCATCGCGGGGGGCTTTCTCCCTAAACCAATCCTGATAATTCCTGCCATGAAGCCGCACATAGCCGATTTGAGAAGTCGCTACGGCAGCGGGTTTGATAGATTTAGCAAATAGCGGTTGATCCACATTACAAATCCCCACCCCGAGCTCTTCCAGCCATTCATAAATCTGCGCATTGTTCCAGGATGAGTGCCTCACTTCGACCACCAGCGGATAGTCCTTAAACCGATCGAGTAGTTTGGCCAGATAGAGCCGGTCGTCGTCGGTGTTCTTAAACGACCAGGGAAACTGCATTAATACAGCTCCCAGCTTTCCCTCACTTCGGAGCGCGTCCATTCCTTCCCGCACCGCTTTCTCATCCGCATCGGTTGCTTTGCCGCGTTCATGTGTGAAAACCCGGTGCAGCTTGGCAGTGAACATGAAGTCTTTGCCATGGACAACGCGCCTCGCCCAGGATTTTGCAGTCGAGGAAGTGAATGGGCGGTAGAAACTGCTGTTGATTTCGATCGTATCGAAAAATCCGGCTAGATAGGCGAGCGGATCAAACTTAGCTCCGGGCTTCTGCGGATAAACAATGCCTTCCCAGTCTTTGTAAGACCAGCCGGCGGGACCGATGCGGATGTTTCGATTGGCGGTCATCTGTCCAGAGAAGGGCGAAACCTCATATGCCTGGGGAAGGGTAAGCCAATTCGTGATGAGCGGCTTGGCCGCAGTCCTGCGGAAAGGCTCAGCCTTTCCGGAGGTTCGTTTCCCTCATGAGGTTCCGCCTCTGAGGCGCTCAGCGGAGGCATAGCCTCTTTCGAGAACAAGACTGCGGTAAGGCCTAGCCTTACCTCACGGAGCGCGGCAAAGCCGCAGAACTACAACCTAATGCCCATCAATTTGGCGACGGGGGCTGGTAAAGATCCGGAATGCCTGCGATCACCGCCGCCGGCAATGGCTTGAGTTTGAGCTGCTCGGTAAGAAACGCAATGCGGTCCCGCCTCGCCTCGGCATTGAGCGCGTGTGGCGCCTCATAAAGTTTGAACTGCTTTGGCTCACTCACTACCTTTTCATACTGGCGCGCACGCTCGGGCGTCAACCACTTCTCCTGCGTGGCGTATTGGAGAAACACGAAGGCGGGCGCGGCGTGTGACACATACTTGCCCTGGTCGAGGTACGAGTATTTGGCGATAGCCGCATCGTACTTCTCCGGCCCGACTTTCTGTCGAAACTCTTCGAATTCCTTTGTGTCCTTCCCTACTTCATCTGACATCGAGCCCGCCATCAACACAAAAGCCTTGAATCGCCGATCTACTCCGCTTAAGAGCGCGCCGATCGCAGCGTTATAGCTGTGGCCGACGTAGGCTATGCGTTTGGCATCCACGTCCTTGCGCGCCGTTAGCACGTCCACACCGCGTCTCATGTCCATTACTTGCTGAAAGAAATCCGTCGGGATCTGCTCATCCATCGGATCCTTACTCTTCACGTGACCGGGCCGCGCCACCGGGCCATCGGTTAACAGCGACACGACGCCGGCCTGAGCCAGCGCCACCGCTTCATCAAGAAACTGTTTGCGGTTGCGCATGGGCGAGTTGTCCCAGTACCAATGCCCCCAGATCACGGCGGCGAATGGCCCGTTTCCTTGCGGCACGACGAGGTACGCCGGCACTAAACCACCTTTAGGACTGACGTAGGTGATGTCGTGGACGCTCACCTTGCCACGACGCTCGACGCCGATTTCTTTAAGCCCAATCGGGGCCTGTCGGTCGTAATCAAAGTGGCGAGTCAAGGCGGAGTCTTGCGCTAACACAGGCGAGTCGGTCATAGCGAGCACCCCCAACAGGAGAATGAGATGAGAAAGGCGAAGTGGTGTTTGCATCGTCGGTCTGCTCCTCAAATTCATTAGTAACCGAAGTTCGGCAGTGTGTAGCTTGAACCTTAGTGCCTTTGCGTTCATTTGGAGTTGCTTTGCGCGCTCTGCGCTAAAACAACCGGCAGAACCGCAAAGATCGCAAAGTAAGCGCAAAGATTCGCAAAGACAAACCGCAATACCGGAAATTCACCAGGATTTGACAAGAGTATATCGTGGATGCGACGCTGAATTGCTCCAGTTAATCATCGGGAAAGGAGGACCGTTCCGTGCGATTGACCGAAATGGTTTCGTGCTCTGGTTGAGCGGCTAAGCTGAACCCAAGCTTACTCGCTCAGGTGTTGAGCGGGCTACCAACACAGCCCAAAGACGAGAATGTCATGGTTGGCTTCGACAAAGCCGACGACGCCGGAGTGTATCGACTGCGCGATGACCTCGCGATCGTGCAAACAGTCGACTTTTTCACGCCCATCGTCGACGATCCATTTGTGTATGGTCAGATCGCCGCCTTGAATTCCATCAACGACGTCTGGGCGATGGCAGGCACGCCGCTAACTGCTTTAGCGATCACCTGTTTTCCGAAGAAGGGCGTTGATCCCGCAATACTCGGCGAGATCATGCGCGGCGGACTGGAGACACTGAACAAATATGGCGTGACCCTTATCGGCGGCCATAGCGTGGATAGTGAACAAATAATGTTTGGCTATTCAGTGACTGGAACAATCGATCCGGGAAAAATCGCAACGAACGCCGGGGCCCGCGTGGGCGACCTAATCATCCTAACGAAACCAATTGGCACGGGCGTGATCTCGAGTGGGATAAAGTTTGAAAAGGCGAGTCTTAAGGTGGCTGCAAAGTCGGTAGAGACTATGCTGACGCCGGGTAAATACGCTGCCGAAGCGATGCGCGAGTTTGATGTGAAGGGAGCGACGGACGTAACCGGGTTCGCGCTAATCGGCCACGCCTGGGAAATGGCGAAGGCCAGCAACGTGACGATACAAATCGAGGCGGGGGCCGTGCCGTTGCTCGAAGGCGCGCTGGAGCTGGCAGCTGGGGGAATCTTAACCAGCGGGGACAAGACAAACCGCGAATATGTTGGGGAAGATGTTGAAATCGACGATTCGGTCGATAAGGACCTGGTCAAGTTGCTTTACGATCCTCAAACGGCCGGGGGTATGTTGATTTCAATCGCCGCTGGTACAGCCCGTGAGTTGCTCGCCCGCCTGCGTGAAAATTATCCGCAAGCCGAGATAATAGGGAGGGTGGTTGAACCCGTTGAGCGGTCGATAGTAGTCCGATGAATTCGATGCATGTTCGAGTTCATATCTGTTGATTACCGCACTGCTTTGGCGGCGGAGAACGAACAAGATCCACCCGCTCACGCGGTGGTTCTGACAAAACCTATCCGCTAACGACTCACGCACAGACGTGAATTAGGAATAAACAAGAAAGCCCGCGAAGCTATCTTCGTGGGCTTCCTGGTTGAGGTTTGAATTGCGTGTCGCGAGGCGGCGCGGCTTAACCGCAGTCCAGCTAGTCAATCGGCTCGGCTGTGATTTGCGGCTGATTCTTAAGTGGACCAACGCCCTGCTTGCCTGGATGGTCCGGAATATCGATCTGAATCTCGCTGATATTGTTACCGTAATCTAATTCCGGAAGTTGATGGCAGAAGCCCAGGGAGTCCTTGGCGGGGCAAGGCTCCAATCCGGTATTTCATTCTTTTCTCTCCTTCAGTTGAGTTAGTTGAGTGGAAACTGAGCCGAGTGAAACTTTTTGAGGCCCCCAGTAAATACTCGACGCCAAAAAATGTCAATGCGAAACTCGTTTCAAGGCGAAATAGTAGGAGGTCACTATTAGTTGATACACAGATTTCGCCCGCGGGTTTTCCCGACAGCCGCTTTGTGGCTTATCATGAATGACTCCGAAGGCAATTGAGCAAGGAAATTCAAATGACTCCCACTGCGGCTGAACCTTCCACGACCACTGGCGCGTCTGCGATTGGCGCACTTTACCGGCAGGTGCGCTCACAGACAATGCAGATGGTTGCGCCGCTGGAGATTGAAGACTACGTGATCCAGACGGCGGAGTTTATGAGCCCGCCGCGCTGGCATATCGGGCACACGTCCTGGTTTTTTGAAACTGTGTTGCAGGCGCACCAGCCCGGATACAAAGTTTATTCTGAAGACTACCTGTTCTACTTCAATTCCTACTACGAAGGCTTTGGCGCTCGCATCGAGCGCACGAAGCGCGGAACCAAATCGCGCCCGACGGTCAAGGACACTGTTGCTTACCGTAACCACATCGACGAACAGATGCTTAGGTTTCTGGATGCCCTCGATGAGCAACGCGACGGCGGAACTGTGCTTTCGCTCGTCAGGCTTGGCCTCGAACACGAGATGCAGCACCAGGAACTGCTGGTTTACGACATCAAGCATTTGCTCTGCGATCAGTATGACGCGCCCATCCAGCCTGCGCCTCATGCCTCGGTAAAAGTCGAAGGGATGGCCGAGATCGAGGCCGGGATGTTTTGGTTGGGCTACGACGACGCGGCCCGGGGCAGTAGCCCGACCGTAAGGGAGGGAAATATCAGAACCGGGAGCGGTAGCGACCGGGTGGGCGACGGAAAGGGAGAAAAACCGCAGGCAGGGATGCCTGCGCTCCAATTCGCATTCGACAACGAGAAGCCTGGGCACCAGGTTTTCCTGCAGGACTACGCGCTGGATCGCGCCCTGGTCAGCAATGGCGACTTTCTTGAATTCATTCGGGATCATGGGTATCAAAACTTTCGCTGGTGGTTTTCCGAAGGCTGGGAAGTTATTAACCGAGAAAAATGGCTGGCGCCACTCTATTGGGAACTTCATGGTAGCGAGTGGATGATTCGAGACTTTACGGGCCTACATCCAGCCTCAAGCAAAGCTAACGACCCCGTTTCCCACGTCAGCTATTACGAAGCCTCGGCTTTTGCGAAGTGGGCGGGGAAGCGTCTGCCCACCGAAGCAGAGTGGGAAAAGGCTGTGACCTTTGAACCCAAGACCGGCGAGCGACTGGCTTTTCCGTGGGGCGATGACTCGGTCGATTCGGCGAAAGCTAATTTACTTGAGAATGGACTTTGGTCGGTTGCGCCGATTGGTTCATTCCCCGTCGGCCAGAGCGCCCACGGCTGTCATCAGATGATTGGAGATGTTTGGGAGTGGACCACGTCAGATTACGTTCCTTATCCCGGATTTAAATCAGAGTTTGATGAATACAACGACAAATGGTTCGTTAACCAAAAGGTCCTGCGCGGCGGCTCCTACGCCACACCGCAAGCGCACATCCGTTCAACCTACCGCAACTTTTTCCACGCGCACGAGCGTTGGATGATCTCGGGCTTCCGCTGCGCCAGGGATACATCAGCTCCCGGCTTGTAGGGTGGTTTTGATAGTGACATGATCTTAGCCGGTCGTAATCAGGTTGGACTCACCGAAAGAGAAATCCAAAGTTTGCGTAGAGGCATGGCAACTACTTTGCGGCGAAACAAAAAGAGACCTTATTACGGCTGAAGCCCAATGGCACTCCTCTCGAACCCGATTTAGGGAGATCGACGGGATGGTTCATCTGGGCGCTGACGCAAAACCCGGAAGAGGGATGGAAGCAAACTCCAGAATGTCAGTTCTTGCTTGCTTGGCCCATGAGCTGGCACACGTTGAGCGATTCGAAGCGAACCTTCAACGTCCAATTGAGTTTCCCGAAAACTTGATTGACGAAGCTGAAGCGAGTCTACACGCTTCTTTTATGTCAGTATTAGGTTGGAAAGATCGTGAGGACCTGATTGATGACGCCAGAGACCGTTTAACTCAGTGGTTTCTGGAAAAGCAAGAGGAGGTAAGGTCTTGAAAATAGAACCTACTGGAATCGTTTTCACAGAAGTGTGCGGCATACAAACCGAACGATGTGTCGCACGAAAACCAGCGCCTATAACAGCGGTTTGGACTTTGCCCGGTCGGGTTCAAGTCAATGTTTGTAGACCGTGCCTTGAAGAACAAATCCGCTCGGGTGAGTGGGAGGTGGCGGGCGCTAGAGTTGAGAGGCGCGCTGACATCGCTGTCTATTCGCCGGATAAGAGACTGCAGTTGATTGTCGAGGTAAAAAAGTCTCCAGGAATTAAAATAGAATCGAGAGATTGGGCCAAGAAAATCCATCGCAACCTACTTGCTCACGGGGGTATTCCCAGCACTCCTTATTTCTTAATAGCAATCCTGCCGGATCAACTCTACCTATGGAAAGATAATTCTCCGTCCAGCCTGGATAAAGGTCCTGACTATGAGATAGTGGCAAAAGATATTTTACAAAAATATTTTGACTTGCTCTCTACCTCGCTCGAAACCGCAAGTCCCCACCAGCTTGAGACCCTGGTTAGTTTATGGCTGAAGGACCTTGTCCAATCAGAACCTTCTGATAATCGCTACATGAAGTGGTTCTATGACTCCGGCCTCTATGAGGCAACTAAAAAAGGTTCAGTCATAACGGAAGCTTCTTTAGCAGCGTGAATCCTCGAAAGGTTGGTAATCGAAGGAGCGTGATCTTACCTGCCGACAGATATTCATCTCGCCTTCCCGAACTTGTAATGTCTTCCGTTTAACATCCTTTCAGACCCAAATGAATGAAAATCTACTTCGCAGCATCAATCCGGAGCGGGCGCGACGACTGGGCGTCGTATCTTGAGATCGTTGGGCAACTGCGCGAGTATGGACAAGTGTTGACGGAACATGATTTCAGGCAGCGAACGAGTAACGCTGAAAGAGTATCAAAGCCCGACGGAGCTAAAAGAGATTTTCGAGCAGTTCCTTCAAACTAAGTAAAGCTTGCCATCTAAGTAAAATTTGCAAAGGGAAAAAGAACATTGACGACAGTACTGAATGATATCGAAGCGCGAGTCCTGGGTTCGCTTGTTGAAAAACAGGTGACTACGCCGGAATACTACCCGTTGACCCTAAACTCGCTCACGCTGGCCTGTAATCAGAAGAACAATCGCACTCCGGTAACTTCATACGACGAGACAGCGGTGGCGCAGGCTCTGGAAACCTTGCGCGAGAAAAACCTTGCCTACGTGTTTTATGGCAGCACCAGTCGGGTCCCGAAATATAAGCATGTGTTGCCTGAAGTAATGCATTTGAGTCAGCCCGAGCTGGCGCTGATCTGTGTGTTGCTACTCAGAGGACCGCAGACACCCGGCGAACTCGCGACGCGCGCCTTTCGGCTTTATGAGTTTTCAGGTCTGGAAGAAGTTGAGTCCAATCTCAATTCATTAATTTCGCGCGAGCCGGACCCGCTCGTCACACGCTTAAATCGCCAGCCGGGACAAAAAGAGGCTCGGTTCGCTCATCTTCTTTCCGGAGAGGTTTCAATCGATACGGTACCTGAAGATGTTGCACCGGCCAGAAGCCGCGGCCGGGATGACAGAATGACCGCACTTGAGGCTGAAGTGGAAACACTGAGAGGTGAGGTGATGGCGCTGCGACAGCAGTTCGAAGGTTTTAAGAAACAGTTTGAGTGACATGTCGTATAGGACCTATATGACCTGGTAGTACTCTCCCATGATCCACAAACTACACTTCCCCCCGCCTCCCCTCTCGCAGTTTGTCGAGAACATGTGGCTCGTCGAGGGTTTTGCAGCGGACTATACACGTGAAAAGATTCTGCCAGACGGCGCGATTGAGCTGATCATCGATCTGGACACTCAACCGAAGACCATCTTTGAGGCCGAAGCTTCGGACCGTTTCCGAACGGTCAAGAAGGCATGGATCTCAGGAGAGAGAACTCGTTACATCGTCATCGGCGCGGAACGAAACCAATCAATGGTCGGCATTCGTTTCCGACCCGGCGGCGCTTACCCTTTCTTCGGTTTTCCCATTTCTGAGCTGAGTGAGTCAGTTACTGAACTGGAGTTGATCTGGGGCAGTCTGGTTGACGAAATTCGTAATCAATTACTGGAGATCGAATCACCCGAAGCAAGGTTGCCGCGGCTCGAAGCGTTTCTATTGGGTCAGGCCAGGCGCTCACTCGAGGCGAATCGGTTGATTGCTTTCGCGGTGCACCAGCTGCAGCACTCGCCGCAGTTCCTGGCTATTCGAGACCTGGCGAATACAATCGGCATCACGCAGAAGCATCTAATCTCACAGTTTGAGAAAGTTGTCGGCTTGCGGCCCAAGAGTTTTGCCCGTGTCTGCAAGTTTCAGAAGGTCGTTAACTTGATTGAGCGCCAAAACCAAATCGAATGGGCGGCCATTGCCTCAGACTGTGGCTACTACGACCAGGCCCATTTTATTCATGAGTTTCAGGCGTTCTCGGGCCTTAATCCTTCCACCTATCTAACGCAGCGCGGCGAATACGTAAACTTTATCCCTATTGCCTAGTGGTCTGGCTCTTGACGTAACGCAAACTGTTAGTTTGCGACGCGAACCACTCACTCGAGCTACTTGGTAGCCGCAGCCGCAAACTAACAGTTTGCTTTACAAAATCCGCCGAGGTTAATTTTTTACAATACAGAACTCTCGCGACGCCTTAGACTCCGCTCTTCAAAACTCTCGGAGGAGGAGTCAGGCAATGGACTTTTCAACAATTAATTATCCCGCAGTGCTGGCCGCGGCGCTTTCGACCTTTATTCTCGGCGGTCTCTGGTATTCCCCCATGCTTTTCGGCAAAGCCTGGATGCGGGCTAACAATTTTACGCACGCTGATCTGCAGACCTTTAGCAAGGCGCGAATGTTTGGTTGGTCATTTGTGTTTTCGCTTGTAATGGCGTTGAATCTCGCGATGTTTCTCGCCGGGCCGACAACCAACGCGACCTGGGGAATGACTGCGGGGGCATTAGCCGGTGTGGGCTGGGTGGCCATGGCAATCGGGATTATCGGCGTATTTGAGAACAAGCCGTGGAGTTACATCCTGATCAATGGTGGCTACATGACCGTGGCCTTCACCGTTATGGGCGCGATCATCGGCGCCTGGCGCTGAAGGCTCATCGGAGCAACCCAACATGGAGCGATTTAGAAATGAAGCACACACTCAAGTCGGAACACGCTGTGACGAATGAAGCAGCAAAGGCTGCGACGGGCAAGACACTCGATCAGTGGTTTGCAGAACTCGATAAGGCTGATGGCCTAAAGCTCGGCCGGCGTGAAATCAACAACCGCCTCTACGCGCAGAAGCTCGATCCCTGGTGGTGCGCCACCATCGCCGTTGAGTATGAGAAGCACCACGATGTTCGCAAGAAGGACGGTTTGTATGAGGGCTACTTCGTTTGTGCCACTAAGACTATCGCCGCGGCTCCTGCCGACGTCTTCAAGGCGTGGTCGAGCGGCGCTGAGTTGAGCAAGTGGTTCGGCAGTGGCACCAAGGCCGACGTGAAAGACGGGGGATCTTTCCAAAACAAGGACGGCGACAAAGGTGCCTTTTTGCGCGTGCGACAAAACAAAGACATCCGCATGACTTTTGAAAACGCTGGCCTTTCGGCGCCGACTCAAGTGGACGTGCAGTTTCAGGACAAAGGCAAAGGCAAAACGGGCTTATTGGTAAACCACACCAGGATTCAGACCCGGGCGGAGGCCGATGGACTAAGAGCCGCCTGGGCGGAGGCACTCGATCAGCTTAAAGCGGTCTGCGAAGAATAGGTCATATAGGATCTACAGGCCTATTTTTCGGCACTCCTGGATTGCAGCTCTAGGCCAGTGTTTCATGTGTGCAATTCCTGACTCCCTGCGTTATAATTTCCTTCCCATGAATCTCGAATTATTTCATCCAGCGGTCGCGCGCTGGTTTGCGAAAAGCTTTCCCTCTGCGACCCTCCCGCAAGAACAGGCTTGGCCGGCAATCAAGCAGCAGCGGAACACTCTGATTGCCGCGCCAACCGGTTCAGGTAAGACTCTCGCCGCCTTTCTCGCCGCCATTGACGATCTGGTTCGTCTCGGGGTTGAAGGTGAGCTCGATGACACGACTCACGTCGTCTACGTTTCGCCCTTAAAGGCGCTCAGCAACGACATCCAACGCAATCTGCAAGTTCCGCTCGCCGGCATCCAGGAAGAACTGAAGGCAATGGGTCTGCGTGAGGTGCATATCCGGACGTTTGTCAGGACTGGGGACACGCCCGCATCTGAGCGGACGGCCATGACCAAGCGGCCCCCACATATTATCGTGACCACTCCGGAGTCGCTCTACATCCTGCTGACCAGCGAAGGTGGGCGTCGCATGCTGGAGACGACACGAACACTTATTGTTGATGAAATTCACGCCGTCGTGGGCGACAAGCGCGGCTCGCACCTGGCGCTTTCGATAGAACGGCTTGAACAACTCGTTCAGCAGCATTCTGAGGCTCAGGCAGCTAATCAAAACGCAGCTCCGGAAGGTGAAGGCTTGCCCTTTCCCAAAGCCGAAGTCCTGGATCCGATATCCGAAACCCGAAATTCGAAATTGGTTCGCATTGGACTTTCTGCCACGCAGCGCCCCATCGAAGAAGTCGCACGATTTCTAGTGGGCAATGCAAACATCAATACCGATAACACGCCTGATTGCGCCATCATTGACAGCGGCCACAGTCGCCGGCTTGATTTAGCCATTGAGCTTCCGGATTCTCCCCTGCAAGCCGTAATGTCCGGCGAAGTTTGGGATGAAATCTACGACCGGCTGGCACAATTAATACGGCAACACAAAACGACGCTCGTCTTTGTGAACACTCGGCGATTGGCTGAGCGCGTGGCCCGTCATTTGGGCGAACGCATCGGCGACGAGAACATTGCCGCCCATCATGGCAGCCTCGCCCGCGAGCAGAGACTGGCAGCGGAACAGCGTCTGAAGGCCGGGGAGCTCAGCGCCCTGGTAGCTACTGCGTCGCTGGAGTTAGGCATCGATATCGGGGACGTTAATCTCGTCTGCCAGCTTGGTTCTACTCGTTCGATAGCCAGTTTTCTGCAACGCGTGGGACGTTCCAACCACACCGTGGAAGGGTTTCCTAAGGGAAGAATTTTCCCCTTGTCGCGCGACGAGCTGGTTGAATGCGCCGCGATAATTGATTCCGTGGGCCGTGGCGAGCTCGATCGCCTGGAACTGCCCGAACAGCCGCTCGACATTCTCGCGCAGCAGATAGTGGCCGCATCGGCGGCTGAAGAATGGACAGAAGACCGGCTCTTTCAAATGGTCCGGCGCGCTTACCCCTATCGCAATCTGGACCGCGAGAAATTTGATTCAGTCATCCGCATGCTTGCGGAAGGTTTCTCAACTAAGCGCGGGCGGCGCTCAGCTTACCTGCATCACGACGCCGTCAATCATCGAATACGCGGGCGACGCAATGCGCGAATCTCGGCAATCACATCGGGCGGCGCGATTCCTGACACCGCGGATTATGCAGTGGTACTCGAACCGAGCGAGCTGGTAATCGGTTCAGTCAACGAAGACTTCGCCATTGAGAGTTTGCAAGGTGACATCTTTCAACTTGGAAATACTTCCTGGCGCGTATTGCGCGTTGAGCAAGGCAAGGTGCGTGTCGAGGATGCGCACGGACAACCCCCTTCGATTCCCTTCTGGCTGGGCGAAGCACCCGCGCGCACGCATGAGCTTTCCGTTTCCGTGTCGCGCCTGAGGGAAGAGGTCGCGAACCGAATCGAGGTCAGCACTGATGTCAGAATCCCCTGCGTGAGCGGGGGGCTCGTTGAAGAGGGGCCGCCCGCTCACGCAGGCGGTTCTGACAGGATCAATCTCGAACCCGCAATCAAATATCTAACCGATGACGTCGGCATCTCGCGCGCGGCTGCAGAACAAATCGTCGAGTATCTCGCCGGCGCAAAGATGGTGCTGGGCGTGATGCCATCGCAGGAGAATCTCGTTCTCGAACGTTTCTTCGACGACAGCGGCAGCATGCAACTCGTGTTGCATTCGCCTTTTGGCAGCAGGCTCAATCGCGCCTGGGGATTAGCGCTGCGCAAGCGCTTCTGCCGCAAGTTTAACTTTGAGCTGCAGGCCGCGGCCACAGAAGACGCAATAGTACTTTCCCTTGGTCCTACACACAGTTTCCCGCTTGATGACGTATTTCATTATCTCAACTCCAAAGGTGTCCGCCAGCTTCTGTGCCAGGCGCTGTTGGATGCGCCGATGTGGAACATTCGCTGGCGCTGGAACGTGACGCGTTCCCTGGCCGTCTTACGAAGGCGCGGCGGCAAAAAAATTCCGGCCCAACTGCAGCGGATGGACGCCGAGGATTTGCTAACCGCAATATTTCCCGACCAGGTCGCTTGTGCCGAGAATCTTGGCGGCGGTGAGCGCGAGATTCCCGCGCACCCGCTGGTGGACCAAACTGTGAAAGACTGTTTGGAAGAGGCAATGGATGTTGCCAGTCTCGAAAGGCTGCTGACCGCGATTGAACGCAACGAAAAGAACCTCTTTGCTCGTGATGTCATCGAAGCGTCGCCGCTCGCGCAGGAAATACTGAACGCTCGTCCATACGCCTACCTCGACGATGCCCCACTTGAAGAACGCCGCACCCGCGCCGTCTTTCAACGCCGCTGGCTGGACCCGCAAACGGCCGGAGACATGGGCAAGCTGGATCAGGGCGCTATCGATCGGGTGCGCGACGAGGTCTGGCCTCGAGTTGAGAATGCTGACGAACTCCATGACGCGCTGGGGGAACTAGGCTTCGTGTCTGCCGAAGAAGGTGCGGACTGGCAGGACTATTTCGCTGAACTTAATAACGATCGCCGCGCTGCGGTGCTTCGCGCTGGGAGCGCAGACACGCGGGGTCCCCATCGGGGCAGCCCCGATGGGGTGCTCGTCTTGTCTGCAATGAGCGCGCAGCGCGAACAGAAAGATGCAGACAGGATGTCTGCGGTCCCAGCGTTTTGGGTCGCCGCCGAAAGACTGCCTCAATTACAAGCTATCTACCCATCAGCGTCACTCAAACCGCAGATCGCCGCACCTGAAAGTTTCGCCCAAACCACATGGTCGTTTGAAGACGCGCTGGTTGAAATCCTGCGTGGGCGACTGGAAGGCCTGGGTCCGGTAACAGTCAGGGCGCTCGCCAATTCATTCGGTCTGACCAGGAACGAAATCGAAGGCGGTTTGCTGAAGTTGGAAGCAGAAGGGTTTGTAATTCGCGGGCAATTCTCGCCCGGGACCTCAGAAACTGAATGGTGCGCGCGCCGTCTACTGGCCCGCATTCACAGTTACACGCTCAATCGTCTGCGGCAGGAGATCGAGCCCGTCGCCACATCGGATTTCCTCCGTTACCTGCTGGCCTGGCAAAAACTTGCGCCGGAACATCAGATGGAAGGGCCGGAAAGTGTGCGCGCAATCATTGAGCAGCTGGAAGGCTTTGAAGCCCCCGCCGCGTCATGGGAAGGTGAACTGTTGCCGAGCCGTTTGGCCGAATACGATCCCGCCTGGCTCGATGCCTTGTGCCTGTCAGGTGAAGTGGTGTGGGCCAGGTTAACTCCGCCGGCGACCGCTTCAGCGTCGCGTGCGATATCTGTCGAACCCGGAAACGAACGCGTGCGCGGCGCGGCGCCCGTTCGCAACACTCCCATCGCTCTCCTGCAACGCAAGAACTTTGCGATCTGGAATTCGGTATTCCCGCAGCCCTCCCTGAACGAAACCGAATTCTCGACAACTACGAGCGCTGTGCACGATTATCTGGCGACGCGTGGCGCCTCCTTCTTCACCGACATTGTCGATGGGACAAAACTCTTGCGCAGCCAGGTCGAGGAATCCCTGGCCGAACTGGTCGCTAATGGGCTGGTTGTCTCCGACAGCTTCGCAGGTCTCCGGGCGTTGCTAACACCTTCCAGTCGCAAGACGCAGGCAGCCGCGCGTCGTAAGCATCGACAACCGGTCTACGAAATGTCGAGCGCCGGCCGCTGGTCGCTGCTGCAACGAGAGTCCGACAAACTTAAGTTTGTCGGACAAGTCGCCCCGGAGGCCGCCGAAGAGATCGCCCGCATCTTGCTGAAGCGCTATGGCGTCGTCTTCAAACGCTTGCTTGAGCGCGAGGGCATCGCCCTGCCCTGGCGTGTGCTGCTGCGGATCTATCATCGCCTTGAAGCGCGTGGCGAGATTCGCGGTGGACGTTTTGTAGCAGGAATTTCCGGAGAGCAGTTTGCGCTGCCCGAAGCGGTTGGGATGCTGCGAGCAATCCGACGCGCCCGTACTGGCTCAATGGATTTTGGTTTCCGCTCGCCTTCTCAAATGGCAGAAGATGCCGCAACAGAACCGTCGCGCATAGTCGGGCTTCAGTCCATTGAGGAGAGTCTGATTTCTGTAAGTGCCGCCGATCCACTGAACCTGATCGGCATCATCACGCCCGGCGGGCGAATCACTGCCTATACCTCAAACCGCCTTCTGTATCACAACGGCGAACCGGTGGCTGTTTTGGAAGGTGGCGAGACGCGTTTCCTTGTTGAACTGAGCCGCTCAATGGAATGGAAAGCAAAAGCCGCGTTGATGAGGAAAGCCACGCCTCCAGCGCTTCGTTCCTACCTCCGCCGACCAGCCTAGAAAAAGTCCAGAGTCGAAAGCCAAAGTTGAAATTGGTCAGATAGGCCCTATAGGACCTATTTCTGCTTGGACTTTGGACTTGGACTTTGGACTTAAGGCTAGACAGGACTTAGTGTCACAATCTCAGCTCGCTCACGGGCGTTGTCGAGAAAGGCGTCGGTGTCAGACTCTATCTTCGCTTCCTTCAAGAGGTTTTCGATCTCGCCGCGAGCTTCCTCCAGCGTGGGGATGATTTGACCCCGGCCGCGGCTCCTGAGTCGAGGCACGTAGACCTCTCTATAGTAATCAGCTATTTCTTTTTGGGCGATCACTACAAAGTTGCGAAAACGGAAGTCAAGATACTTCTCAATCTTAAGACGCTGCTCCAGGATCTGATCCAGATTCTCCTTGGTTAAGCCCACCTTACGGAGCCGCTGCTGGAATTCTGGCGAAGAAAGAGACGCCTTAAGGAGAAACTCCTTGACTAATTCATTTCGCGCATCTTCTACCTCTTTGAGGGTGGGCTCGATTGACGGCAGTTTTTCAGCTTCCTGGAGAATGAGTCGTTGGTCGATGAGTAAATGTAAGGCGTGATTAAGGTCAGCCGAGGATGGATTATCCAGCGGCGTGTTTGGCTGCAGCGCTAATTGCCATAGCAGATCAGAATAGGTGATCAAACAAATCTCACCACACTTTGGGATAACGCCGGCATTCACGGTAGCAACCATTTTGTCGACCACCTCTTGAGCAAAGATCGGGGTCACAGGGGAAAAGGGGAATGGGGAAAGGGAAAGAACCACGAACAACAGAATCCTCCGCATGAACTTACCGGCCCTGCCAAAACATGCGTGGCCTGTTTTCCTTACTACGCCTTTAGCCATTTTCCCTGTTCCACTCGTTGTGTCTCTCACAACTCTCATCCTTCTTCTCCCTTTACCCCTTCCCCTTTTACCCTTTTCCCCCTTCTCGCTAAAAAGCCTGCGTAAATCTAAAGTGCACCTGCGTTCGCTTGAGACGGTATATTGCCGGCGTGCCGGTTAAGTCGTTTGGGTTAAGACTCGGGCCACGCTGGGGAATCAGAAACTCCGGCGGGTTGAGCATAAACCCGTAATCGATTGCCAGAGCGCCTCCAAGTGGGGTTTGAATTCTCAACCCCAGGCCCACCGTGTTGATCCAATGGGCGCGCAGGTTTGCTGCGTTTATCGCCGCCAGTAAGTCGCCGGCCGGCACGGGCGTGTCGTCCCTCTTACGAAATAGATCCCCCACGCGCCGGAATACATTTCCGCCATCGTAAAAAGGAACCACCTGCAATGTGCGCGTTACCGGTATGCGCGCTTCAAGATTGAGAATCGCCAGAGCGTTGCCCCCAACCGGCACTGTGAACGGATTCAAAACTACAGGCTTCTTGTCCTGATCGAGGAATGTACCTTCGGGAATGATGACCTGCCGCGGACCTGCTTCCTCAAAATTAAAGCCGCGTAAGGTGTTGGAGCCCCCGGAAAAAAATCGCTCGCTGATTGGCAGCGTAAGATCGATTTCAGTGATTGTGCCAGTCCCGTCCCGATCTCGTGGGTTGAAGAGATTCGCCAGCCCGAGGGTCGCATTGCCGGCGAAGACAGTTCCGCGGAACGCATTTACTTTGTAGTAACGGCGGTAACTAGCTTGCAGCTTATTGAACGAAAGATTCCCTCCTAATTGGCGCAACGCGACCGCGTAATCCACGTTGAAGAAGTCGCCGCGAGTTGCGTCCAACTGGTTGTGGCGGCAGATCTCGCCGGGCGCCCCGGTTTCGTCATCCGGATTTCGCACCGCTCCCAGCAAACCTCGCTCGCATCTTTCGCGTGTGTCGCGGACAAACGATGCTCCAAACCGTGAGAGGCGAACGACGCGATCCGGTTGGAGAATTGGTCTAATCAAGAGACTCTGCAGATTGAAGAGCCGCACGTCTTCATAACTGTACCGAGCGAACACGATGGAACGCGTTTTCTGACTAAGGACTCGTCGCGTTTCAATGGCGGCGGTAAAACGATTGATAGTTGGCTCCCTA
The DNA here is from genome assembly GCA_051004635.1 of Pyrinomonadaceae bacterium. Taxonomy (GTDB): domain Bacteria; phylum Acidobacteriota; class Blastocatellia; order Pyrinomonadales; family Pyrinomonadaceae; genus PSRF01. The sequence continues at coordinate 11,174 of JBPCKD010000023.1, read as the reverse complement.
ACCTTTGCGCCAAATTCATCAAGTGGGTTTCCCTTTTCGTCGAGCCTTTGGACGATTCCCATCGTGCCCCGGTCAATCGCCGTGCGAAAGAATCGCGTCACGGTAGCATCGCGTTGGTATTCAACCGATAAGGCCAGCGGCGCAAACTGTTTCTCGCCATATCTGGCAAAGCGTGGATCAAGATATTCAAATCTCACCAGCTGCTGCTGGCGGCTGGCACGCAGACGCATGGCTCCATGCCGCAGCTTGTTCATCAGATTTACGTTGCTTATTTCAAACAGGCCCAAGGCGCCAGTGTCGGTCGAGAAGCCGCCGCCGTAGTCCATCACCCTGGGCTTCTTTTCCTCAACATCGATGATCACATCCTGTCGCTTGAAACCAGAGGACGTTTCTCCCGCAGGGTCCATGCGAATTATCACTTGTCGATAGGCATCAGTGAGATAGAGCTCTCGCTCGCTTTCTGCGATCCGATCTGAACGCAAGACATCGTTTTCAGCAATAGGAATCACGCGCAAGATCGCGTCGCGCTTGGTTCGCTGGGTTTTAGCGTCGCCGGTAACGCCATTAATGATGATCCGGTTGATGTAGACCTTGTCGCCCTCGTCGGTGATTGAATAGATAAGCCTTACCTGTTCGTCATCACCCTTCCTGGGGAGCTCGACAATAGAAAAATCCATGTGTGCGTCTACATAACCCTCGCGCGCATAAAGGCCCAGCAGGCGTTCGCCGTCTGCTCTCGCCTGGGAACGCGAAAACGGAGAATCGAGGACGATCTTCAGCTCATCGTTAAGTCGTTGGTCGGTATAAATCTTGTTGCCGCGAACTTCCACACCGGCAATACGCGTCAAAGGTCCTTCAGTTACCTCAAAAGTAATAATCAAACTCTCACCGTTGATCGAAACGCCCTGAAGCGCACTAACCTCAGCGTGGCGATAACCGAGATCGCGCATGTAGCTTCTAATGGTTCGTCTGTCCTGCTCGAGCAAAGCGGCGCTCGTGTAGCCACGGCCGTATCCCAGGAGCGGAATCAATCCAATAGCGCTGGCTTTCTGAGTTTGTAGATCAGCGGCGACGTCTTCGTACGTGAGTTTGTTGGTACCGGTGATGCGAATGTCAGTAAGCTTGAGGCGGCGCCCGCGTTCGATGTCATAACGTATTTCCACCGTGCGACCGCTCAAAGTATCAGGATTCAAGGTTTCACAAGTTGCTTCAGTTCCATTTTCGCCAAGCTCCGGCGTTGGCGGGGTAACAGTGCATACGGGAGTTACGTCGGCAAAAAAGTAGCCCTGCTCCTGCAGCTTATTCGCCAGCCGGCGTTCGCCTTCGGTGATCGCGGAAAAGTCGATGTTGCCTTCACGCTTTACCGGCAAGAGATCTGTGGCGGTCTTCTCGCTCATGGAATAATCCGGAACCAGGACAATAACCTTTGGTCCCATTTTCCCCTCTAAATCTATCGCAATTGTGTTTTGCTCAGCGTCACGGACCACCTTCGCTTCGTTAAGCAACGGAGCAAGATATCCCTTGTCGATCAGCGCCTGGCGAATGCGCTTTATATCTTCGCCCAGCGCGTCTCGCGTGAAGGGGGCCCCGGGCTGAAGCTGTAACAAAGGCCTGACACCTGACAAATCAAATCTGGGAATCTCGATGTTGAAAGCAGAAACACGCGACTGCTCACCCGGCACGATGCGGTAAATCACTGTGGCCCGCGTTCCGCTGGCATCCAGTTGTTCAGTCGCCTCAACCACCGCATTGAAGTAGCCGCGATCTCGCAAATAGACCTGGAGCTCATCCGTGTTGCGAATAATTACCTGTTTAGTAAGCCGCGTGCCGGGCTGGGTTAGATTTACACGCGCCCGCAATTCATCTTCCGAGATCGGCGTCCCCGCTGGAGGAGTTAGTTCAAACTTGACGTCGCCAATCTGCACCTGGCGAGCAATGACATAACGCAGCCGAACTGGACCACGCGTTGAGCCGGTCTGCCCCGCCTCCTCCAGCACTTCCACCCGCGCATTGGCTACTCGCTGGGAATCGAACAAGTCTTGAAGCGATTTACGTATGCTGACTGCGGAGAATTCCTGGTTTGGGATGATTTTAATGATCGATAGAAATTCCGACTCCGCTGAGGGGTCAGGCGGAGAACCTTCGAAAGTAATTTCGATTGAGCTGATTAGCCGGCCCTCGTAGTCCTCAAAGTTGGAACTCGCGTTTGCATTGACGAACGTAGCAAGCAGGATCGAAAGGAGGAACAAAACCAGCGAAATCCTTGTGCCCCGCTGCGATGCTCTTTGTAGGAAGCTCACAACTGGAACAAAGTCGCAGGTTAGGAAGCCATGAGCTTCCCCAGTTTTAATCGATGCTTCTACCTGCCTCATATCCTGCACCCGCGCGGACACCCGCGCGGAAACCTCGCCTCAAAACCGTTTTCTAAACCTAATCTCGAAATTGAAACTGTTGTTGCGCGCAGTTAATTTCCGCGTCGATGCCTGTTCATACTGCGCGATGAAAAATAGCCGGTCGGAAACTCGATACTCGAGGGCCAGTATTTGGTTAGGATCGGACCCGACGTTGGTCGAATAGGTAACCGAAAGGTCTTTGTTGATTCTCTTCCCCAGCGTCAATCGCGCCGCCGGCGTCGATCCGCTTCGGCCGCTGATTACCGGGTTAATCTCAAAACGGCTCAACCCGAAAAGCCTGCTGGTCGCGCGTTGGGCGGGCGCGTTGATAAGAGCGTCAGTCAAAAGACTGGTCGCGGTCCCCAGGCCGGATTGAGACAGGACCGACGTGCTCGTATCTCCGGTCGAGAGCTGGCCCGTTGTGATCAGCGACACAACATCAGCCTGCGGTAACGACGGCTCGGCACTGACAATAGCTTGAGGTTGTGATAATGGTCCCGAAAGACCGACGGTCACGCGGTATCCACGAATCTGCGACTCACCCTGAATGTTTATTATCGGATCGGCATTTCGGTGAGGCGGCAGATCCACCAATGCGCGAGTTATCTCATAACGATCGTTGCGGAAATTCAACGTGCCGCTGGTCGCGGTGATTCTGCCGGAAACAATCGCATCCTTGACTGGGCCATTCACCTCCAACGATACCGAACCCACCAAATCCGCGAGATTGTTTCTGACTACCAACGCGTTGCGGCCCTCGATTCTTAGTCCACTCCACAAAGTCCCCCGGGTTAATTCGATCTCGCTTCCTTCTTCTATCGACTCCTCGCGCCTAAAATTGATCAAGTCGGCAAGCTCGATGTCCTGCGTATATTCGGCGCGACGAATATTTACCACACCACTGACCAGCTGTTCGCGCGAGGTGCCCTTGATCTCAAGATCAACATTAGCGGTCGTGCGAAAGCCTTCGGGAAACGGCGCACTTACATCCACACCGTGGATATTGAAAAGAAACCGGGTGATCGTGAAGCCCTCGATCAAGGCACCACCTGTCGCAGAGAGGCGGCCACCTCCCAGCGTGCCTGTCACGGAATCAATCTGGGCCTGGTTGGAAGTGAACCTCACCAGTGCCTTCAGATTAGCGATGGTCCAACGTTCGTTCCCGAGCAGCAAAGAAATCGAGCCGCCGGCTACCGAAGCAGTTCCGTTAAGTCGAGGCTGCTCGTACGTGCCGGTGATTCGGACCGCGACTTCGGCCGTGCCGGACGTAAACGCATCCGGACTGAGTCCATTCAAGACTCTAAGGTTAAGCTGGCCATCGGCGGTCATGCTTTGGCGTCCGCCGGGACCAATGGCAAGCGTCCCACCCAGTACGATGTTTGTCCCCGGGCCGGTAAACTGAGTTTGGTCGAAAGTCACTTCGGTGGGCGAGAAGCGCACCAGAAGAGGTGACTTGGCGTTGAGTTGAACATCCTCGACTCGGAAACTGAGTTCCGAAAGGTCGGCCGTTCCCTGCAAACCGCCCGCGAAAGGGTATCCATCTTCATCCAGAAGATTGCCGCTCGCCTTGATAGTGCCGGTTGCGGTTCCAGAAAGTTTCACACCAGCGTCCGGCAAAATCATTCTCAATATGGTGGTCAAGTCGGCTTTGTTCAGAGTGGTTTCGACATTGGCAGCCAATCGTTCGCTGCCAAGGTTGATTTGCGCAGCAACCACTTGGGGCGAACCAAGAACCTCCGTCGTAAGCGTTATGTTGAGCTGCTTGTTTTCAGTTTTGCCCACCAGTGCAAGCGTTCCCGCCGGACGTCCATTGATGGTGACGTCCTTACCCACTCCGTCAAAAGTGATCTGGTAGCCAGAGAAATCTCCTTCCGAAAGGTTCCCCGACACACGCGCATTAAAGTCGGCAATGCCCGTGATGTTTGAAAGTCCGGAACGGTTCGTGAGTGCGATCAGACGGCTTACTTGCACTCCTTCGGCCCGACCCTGCAGGTCAAACGCCTTAGTCGTCGTATCGTATGTGCCACTGGCTACAATATGACCGGCAGCCAGTCGAGCATCGACGGTCTCAATGGTAACTCTGGAACCACTGAACGACGCGCGCGCCACCAGGCCCTCAAGCGGCTCGCCACCCAAACGGCCCGGACCGAAACGCAAATCGGCGGTGCCCGTCATTGCGTTTGGTATGCCCGTTATTTTTATCTGGCCGGAGGCATCGGCTTGAGTATCACCGAGCTGAGCACGCGTTGATTTGCTAAGCGGCAGCGCAGCGATCAAATTCCCGGCGTTGACGCGATCAAGCGTCGCCTCGACAGTGATGTTGTTTTCGCCGGTGCGTGGGGCTGCCAGCGTAAACTGCATTCCCCCGCCGTCCTTCTCCGTCAATCTCCCGTCGGCAATACGCAGTTCGTCGGCCGTCATCCGGAGCGTTGCCGACACCGACCCCATATCGTTTCCGTTAATCAGCAGGGACCCAAGCGAAACTCTGCCATCGATGTCGGGGGTACTGAGTTTTCCCTTGAGCGTTCCGTTAAATGCCAGCTGCCCACCAAGATCAATGCCATAACTCCGCATCTGTTCCTCAACGTCAGGAAGCAGGCCCGACGAAATCAGAACAGCCTGCAGCTCAGCCGCGTCTGATGAATTAAGGTCAACCTGAAGATTGGAATCGCCGGCGAACGAAAATTGTCCCGTCGCTTTAAGTTTCGTCTGCGTCGTTTGCAAGTCAACCCGGTCAATAACGAACAGCCCCCGATTCGCCCGCAAGGCCACCACGCCGGAAAGTGGCACGCGACCACTTCCCGCTTCTGAAACGTCCGCGGCCAGGGTGGTTGAGAGCGTTCCCGAGGCTTGTTTGAAATCGGTGCCCGGAAATGTGAGGTCGATTGTGCCATTCGCCTTGCCGGCCAATGGCACAGCAGCACCGGCAAAGGCCGTCAGCGGACCAGAGACTTCGAGGTCGTTAAACGCTCCGGTGATGTGCGATGTACCCCCTCTCGAGATGGCTATGCGCGCGTTTCCGTGGGCCTTGCCCTTGAAGATGTCTGCTTCGAAGTTGTTGAGTTGTATTTCGCTGCTGGTGGCGACGAGCCTGGCGCTAGCCTGGCCCATCGCTAATTGGCCCATCATGCCGCCACCGATACTCAAATCGGCGCTGGCCCGGTAACGGCCGGACGGCTCAACCACAAAGACAGGCTTGCCGAGCTTCACATTTTCCACCTGGCCATCGGCGAGCTTTACCGTGCCCGCGTTGATGTCCGCAGTGGAACCTTCTATGCGACCCTGGCGAACGGATAGTCGGACTCCCGCGATGCTGAGGCTGCCGATCTCTGCTCCGGAGGCGGTGGTGGCGCCAACCTGCACATCTTTAACAACAACACTGGTGACGCCATCCCGGCTGACAATATCAACGTTGTTCGCAGTAACCCCGTTGACTTTGGCACCGGAGCTAACGATCGTTCCCGCTTTCACTTTTGAGACGCTTGCCGTCGTAACGTTATTGTCACTGCGCATTCGCAGGTCCGACGCGGTAACGCCATTGGCCCGCGTGCCCGACGACGTCAGGCTGGCGGCGCTAAACTGCCTTGACGAAGCCGTCAGCACCCCATCGTTCATCTCTGCGCGGGCATCTTGAAGGATCAAACCAGTAATCGTTGTTCCGTAGCTTCTCTCCGCTGCCGCGCGCAATTCACCTACCCAGCGGAAATCCGATCCAGTCCCCATTACCCCACCAACAAGCCGCACGTTATTGAGTTGAAATTCGCCAGCGGTTAAAAGCGCGGCGACCGCTTTACCGTTAATATCGTAGGCTTTTCCCTGACCCGTTCCGTTGGCCGTCATGCTCAAGCCTTGCAGGCGCACACCGTCAGCGGCGAGGGCGTCTGACTTAATGCTGCCTTCAACTTTGTAGCGATCACCTTCGCCCGTAACCACGCCCGCAAAATTCCCGCTCCCACGCAGAGTGGTCCCGGCCTGAAGCACATCGGAAAGCTGCGTCAGGTCAACTGACGACGTGATGTTCATCTGGTAGCGAAGGGCGCGCCAGTCGTCCATGGTGCCTTGCAGCCGCGCTTCCGCCACGGGCGAGCGCAGGACAAGTTCATGAATCTCGGCTCGGGTCTGATTTACGCGTCCGCGCGCTTCGATGCCGATGTTGTTAATGGGCCGGCCGTCGTAAGTGAAGGTTGAGTTTGACGCTGCCAGCGTCACCGTATTCATCCAACTTTCTGCCGGGGCCGATGGGTCATCTGGCTGAACGGTCGCATTGAGGTTACGCGCTTCGCCGGAGATCTCGTGACGCGCATCTCCGTAGTGAACTACACCATTTTTTATTTCAATGTGGGCCGTGGAATAGGCAAAGAGAATTCTGCGGTTGGGCTCAGGAGGTGGAATCCGGATGTTGCGAAAATTTGACTGGCCTTGCTCGTCAAACGTTACCCAGGCTTCAAGACCTTCAACCTTCAGATCCTTGAGATTGATGTTTCGCTGTAGATTCAGCGCATACAAATCTTCAATCCGCACTGTGGCCAGCAGACGATCAATCTTCCCAAGCTTTTCTCCGCTTTGAGCGTCGTAAAGTTCGAGACCCAGCATCTCCACAGTTTGGGGCGGGAAGGTCGTGTGAAACTCTTTGATTTCAGCGCGTATGCCATACTTCGCAAACGTATCTCTGATTTGACTCGCCACATAGCGATCAACATAACCGAGTCTGTAGGCAATCAAGATCAGCAGAATCAGCGCTACCACGCCAACTGCGGCGGCGATAGTCGCGATCAGGATATTACGTTGATTAAGGAAGCGTCTGCGACGGCCCTGAGGAGTTACCGGATGCTCACTTGCGGCATCGCGCTCAGCGATTGCTTCGGCGGCAGGAGGCAGCGGCTCATCAGTCCTGGACTGGAGAGCATCCGCAATCTGTTTATCGTTCGTCGAGGGTGACGAATCTTTCCCGGGCCCGTTATCGCGATCATCTATACTCATATCACGCAGCCGCCGTTATGGCCTTCGTAGGACAGGCATTCCTGCCTGCCTACGAACTCGAAAAAAGCGACAGACAGGAATGTCTGTCCTACTGAAGCGACAGACCTGATGTCTGTCCCGACTGAACTTCAAAATGGGAGAGGGAACCCTAAAAAGCTTAAGGAAAACATGAGAGAGAGAGTTTCTGCCGACCGGAAGCCCGCGGCCCACGGGGTTAAGATGGCAAAGCCACTCAGGCGGTTTGCTCGCTCTCCTCTGGCAATTTTCGGTTTCGCTCGGATGAATCTTTGAGATGCGCCGGCTGGCCCAGGGGAACATTGCCAACGACCTCAAGAGCGAAACCTTCAAGAGCAGTTACTTTGGGGGGATGGTTCGTCAGCAATTGTATACGACGCAGTCCCAGGTCATGAAGGATTTGCGCGCCCACGCCGTAGTCGCGATCCACTCCATAACCTGTTTCCAGGCTCGCTTCCCGTTTGCTAACATTTTGTTCCTGCATCACGGCGTAAGTGCGCAACTGATTAACGAGATCAAGACTGTGATCGCGCTGTCGCAGGTAAAGAACTACGCCCTGCCCTGCCGCCGCGATTTTTTCCAGCGCTGCATGGAGTTGAAATCCCGTGTCATCGATTAGGGAGCCAAACATGTCACAGGTGACATTTGCGGTGTGCACGCGAACCAGAACGGGCTCTTCAGTCCGAACATCGCCCATAACCATTGCCAGGTGCACGTCACCATTAATGATGTTTTCATAGGCCACGGCTCGGAAGCGTCCATAGATTGTCGGCAAGTCCGTTTCCACCGCACGTCGGACCAGTGTCTCTTTGCTGATGCGGTATCTCACGAGGTCAGCGACCGTAATCATTTTCAGATTGTGATTGCTGGCAAACTCCTTCAGCTCGGAAAGCCGGGCCATGGTTCCGTCTTCGTTCATGATCTCGCAAATGACCCCGGCGGGATAAAGTCCAGCGATGCGCGCTATGTCAACGCTTGCTTCGGTCTGGCCTGGGCGCACCAGCACGCCGCCTTTCTTCGCGCGCAAAGGAAACACGTGGCCAGGCCGCGCAATATCCTGCGGTCTGGTTTTTGGATCGACAGCAACCTGGATCGTGGTGGCGCGATCCGCTGCCGAGATTCCCGTCGTCACGCCCTTGCGAGCGTCAATGGAAATAGTGAACGCTGTACCAAGAAAAGATGTGTTGTCTGCTACTTGCGTGGTGAGGTGTAACTCATCACACCGTTCTTCAGTCAACGGCAAGCAAATCAAGCCGCGCGCGTGGCGGGCCATGAAATTGATAATCTCAGGCGTCGCCTTTTCCGCCGCACATACGACGTCGCCTTCGTTCTCGCGGTCTTCGTCGTCAACGATAATGATCATGCGCCCTTCGCGTATTTCGGAGACGGCGTCTTCAATGGTGGCAAAAGGCATTGGGCTTTGAGATCTGTAATCTAGAATCGGGAAAACCTGCAAGTGATGTTAACCGAAAACTTTCGATTTTTCGAACAAGGGAACTCAAAGGAGCCTTAATGAGGGGGACAATCCTGGGTTTTATTGGTGCCTGGCTGGGTGCGATGCGTTTTATGCCGACCGCCTTGAGAAGGCCAATTATGTGCGCTTGCGACTGCGTTGGGTGGGCTTCGGTTTCACCGGCTGTTTGCTGATCCTGGTCTGCAACAATAGTTCGGCGATCAGCGCGCGGATTTCGGGATTGATAGCTTGTTTGGCAGCCACGGTTGACTGTTCCTGAGCAAAAGTGCAGGGGAGGTGGACAAACAGAGTCCCGGCAAGAACAAGCGCTGGCATCAACAGTTTGGTTGGCATTAAGAGTTCCTTTCGTGGGGAGGATCAGATCCTCCAACTCTGTCGGAGACGCCCAATATGCGTTCGACATACTTCGCAATTACGTCGACCTCGAGGTTGACGTCATCTCCCGGGTTGAGGTGAGAAAAGTTGGTCACTGCCCAGGTCTTGGGAATTATTGCGATTTCGAAATGACCGTCAGTCAGCTCGGCTATGGTAAGGCTAATTCCTTCCACCGCGACCGAACCCTTGAAAACAAGATATCTAGCGATCTCGGGCGGATAGTCGATGCGCACGGTCCACGAGCCGCCATGGTCCGTGGCGCTGACAAAGGTTCCGCGGGCATCGACGTGACCCTGAACAATGTGACCGCCGAGTCGAGTAACGGGAGTTACGGCGCGTTCGAGATTTACAGGCGTCCCGGGCTTTAATCTACCCAGAGTGGATCGATCCAGCGTCTCCCGCGAAACGTCTGCGGCAAAGGAATCCGGCAGCACATCGAGCGCTGTCAAACAAACTCCGTTCACAGCAATCGAATCGCCGTGCTTCGTATCTTCTGTTACCGTACGCGCTTCGATGACGATGCGCGCATTCTCACCCAGCGTTTCTACACTTCTTACTCGACCTAGTTCTTCGATTATCCCTGTAAACATAAACGGGGTTTCGGATTTTCGAGCACTATACAGACACGGGAGCCGTAGTGACCGGATCCTGATTCATCCTTCTACAATTTCGTGGTGCAAGTTTGTACGGCCCAATTGAGTGCTCGGATCCGGTCGCTAGCACCACCCCAACGCGGCTGCCGCGCCGGGGACCCCGGTCCGCTCCCGGTTCTGTAACGACTCGCCATCCAGAGTGCTCGCATCCGCCCTCTGAAATCCATACTCGGTAGCTCGTAAAAAGAGCGCTTCATGATCGCTAATACCAAAAATTAAGAATTAAAGACCAAAGTCTAATGAGAAGGATCAAAAAGATCAGAAGACCCAAACCTGCCGCAATAAACGACGACATCATCATCCAGCCCGCCTCGGACTTGAGGAGAATTGATAGAACTTGTTGGTTTTCATCCCTGATTCTCCTCGCGAACTGAGCAGGCGAGCCCGCCTTCCTGACCTAGAGATTATTTGAGTTGTCACCTGCCAACGCCGCTTGAAAGCCCTTCAACAGAGTCGTTGAGACCAAGTCGGGAAGCTCGTGGTCAGGAAGGGGGCATGCCCCCGCTCTTCCTGCCAATGGCTGCCATCATCTTTTCAAACACCTCATCAATAGATAATCCAGTCGAGTCAACAACGATGGCATCCTCAGCGATTTTGAGCGGCGAATCGGCGCGCGTCGAATCGCGGCGGTCGCGCTCGATCATGTCAGCGAAGGTGGCTTCGAAAGAAACGTCTGTGTCCTGCTCTCGTTCTTCAGTGAAGCGTCGTTGTGCACGTTCATCCGGTGCGGCAGTCAGAAAAAACTTCACCTCTGCGTCTGGAAAAACTACGGTGCCGATGTCCCGGCCATTGAGCACGGCGCCGCGCCTTCCCATTTCGCGCTGGCGCTTAACCATTGCACGTCGCACCGCGGGAATAGTTGAGATAATTGACGACATGTCAGTGACTTCCTCGCTGCGAATCTCTTCGGTAACGTCACGACCTTCCAGAGTTATTTTCAACGAATCAGGGTCGCCCTCCAGGTCTATATCTACACGTGACGCGAGAGAGCCCACGGCGATATCGTCGCTGGCGCTAACGCTCGATTCCATCACCGCCAGAGCCACGGCCCGATACATTGATCCGGTGTCGATGTAAAGCAGGTTGAGAGCGCGCGCCAGCATCCGGCCAAGAGTTGACTTGCCCGCGCCGGATGGACCATCGATGGCGATAATTAGGTTGCGTTTCATATTTGGATCGCGGCAACTTTTTGGAGTGGGGAGGGACGGCGGCGGGGTGGGGGGCGGCGGCGTGGGGGCAAAGCCGCTCGCAGGCAACCTGGGGACAGTCGTCTCGCAGAACAAC